>DYJC01000040.1 GCA_020723305.1 Desulfosudis oleivorans | reverse complement strand
TTTCAATTGTGGCCGAAAATGATTAAGCTTATGATTTAGAACAAATTTGCCGTGTTGAAACCGCCTTGAAAATTGACGGATCATTCAGTATACCGTCATCAACCGTAACCTGGACGGGTCCTGGAACCGTGGTGGAACTTTCATCCGGTATCGATGAATATGAGATGAAAATTACCGGAGACGGGATATACTATTTTACGGTTGCGGTGGAATATGAACAAATGGTTTATACGGATACGGTTGCTGTTGAAGTTTTGGATCGAGCCCAGTTGGATGCCTTCTTGAAGGGCAAATGGAATACCATGAAAACAGCTTTAATCAATAATGATGTGAATGGTGCGGTGAGGTATTTTCACAGAAGTTCAAAAGATGATTATAAAGGTGTATTTGGCTTTCTTGCCTCAGAAGGTGAATTGAGTGGAATTGCCACAGCGATGCGCGAAATCGAGCTGTATGAGATACTACCATATATAATAAACGGCAGTGTGGCGAAGTGTGAAATAAAAAGAGAAGAAACGATTAACGGCACGGTGCATGAAATTTCATACTTTATCTATTTTGAAAAAGATGCGGATGGTGTCTGGAAAATTCACCATTTTTAAAAAAGATTGAAAATTGAATATTTGCGGTGACATCAATGCTTGGAACGGAAAATACGAAACTGAAATATTTATATTACTTACTCATGGGAGTTTTTTTGCTGCTAATGGTATCCACTCAAGCCTGCGGAAAAAGAGACATGATTAAAGGGCAAATAGTGGATTTGAAGACAAAAAAACCAATAGAAGGGGCGGTGGTGGCGATTAAATGGATGGAACAATCATTTGGTTTGCCAGGGCTTGGTGCACCTAGCAAGGTAATTGAAGAGTATGAAACCGTATCAGATAAAGAGGGCTATTTTCATTTTCCTGACTATGCCTATAGTTTTTCCAAAAGCTACTATATGGGAGCATATAAACAAGGATATGTTTGCTGGAGTTCCAGATCTGTGTTTTTCCCTGACAAGGCAACCAGGAAGAAGAAGGTAGAAAGACGGGAAAGTGATGTTTCTATTGAAGATGGGATGACAGTCTGTCTGGAGCCTCTTCCTGAAGGATATTCAAGGGTTGAGCATGGAGGATATGCCAAGGATGTTTGTGGGCAGGGCGGGGATTGTAGTGGCTTATTCTTGGAAGCCATATTGCCAGAATATAAAGAGCATATGAAATGGATTAAAAGGAAGAAATAATATGAAAAAGCAGCTGTTCCCATATATTTGTTTAATTTTAGTTACAATATTTCCTTTTAATGCTTTTGCTTATATGGATAAAACAACCCATCCAGAAATAACAGAAAATGCTGTTAAAAACTCTTTAATAGCAAAAACTTCTTATTTAGAAAAAAATCTTGGTCTATCACCAACGGATCCAAATCTTCCTCATATCACAATAGAACTTTTTGCCGATGGTGAGAAGAAAAGCATTGAGGATTGGCTTAAATCAGGTTCAAAAGAAGAAGATGCCCCCTTGTGCCGACCATCCAACCATTTTCATGATCCGCTACAGGAGTGGATTGATGCAAGGGTGGATGATATCCCATGGCCCCTTACTTCAATTTGTTCAGAATTAGATGATGGATTTTATGGACCAGATACGATCGTGTCCAATGTCACATGGTCAACAGGATATAAAAGTCGGCCGGTAAATGATTTGGAGAGCTATCAGGATGAAGTTACCATGGGTAGAAACGAATGGGACTGGGACAGCGCAAGGCAATATTACCACAAGTTTCTTTGTGGATATGCCTATGATTCAGAATCAAATATTGTTCGGTTGAATCAGGAACAAAGAGAAGCCTATCTGGCAAAAACCTTCCGGGCAATTGGCCAGGTTCTACATCTCCTGGAAGATACCGCCGTTCCTGCACATGTACGAAATGATTTTTTTATAGGACACTTAGAGGGTATTATTCCAGAAGGATGGCAAATACCTCTTGGAAATCAATATGAAGCATATGTATCTTACCAAAATGATGCAGACTGGTTTGATAGCACGGAGATCAATAGCTTTTCATTGGAGCCAAATATGCTTCTAACTGATTTTTGGGATATGGATAAATACAAAGGGATTACCACCTATGAACCATCAGAGCGTTTAGGGTTATCAGAATTTACAAATATGAATTTTGTAAGCGCTGGATCTTCATTTGCTTCTAACAGTGCTCAAAACGAGTATCCTTTTCCAAATGAAGAAAGTACAAATTATCTTGTTTACTTAAACAAAACACTTGAACCTGAAATCGTTATCGGTAAATTTGGCATAGAAAAAAAAGTACATTATTTGAGTAAGGTAAAAGATGAGGTGTTAATCAATAGGTTTGTGGTTCCGTCCTATTTTTTAAATTCTGTATATGACTCGGAAGGCAGTTTGCGTTATGATTTTAAAAGGCGTTATCATATGGATGATAATTGTTTTTCCGAACAAGCAGCCATTTTGATTCCCCGGGCCATTGGCTACGCCAGAGATTTGATCGATTACTTCTTCAGGGGAAAAATCAATCTGGTTCCAGACACAGAAACCGGATACGGCTATGTGATCGAAAACAATTCAGATGAGACCATGACGGGCCTGTTTGAGCTCTTTTATGATCAAAAGGTCGAAAATAGTGACATTGTTCGTCGGGTCCCTGTGTTGACCAGTTTTGGAGCTCCCTTTGTCCATTGGAAATCAATCCCGGCCAACAATAAAAGTGACAATGTCCTGTCATTTAATATGCCGGAAGATGCTGCAACACCCGGTGAGTATATCCTCGTGTTTAATGGAAAGTTAGGTAAAGAAAAAAATGCCATTGTCGGGAAAGTGCTTACATTAGAAGAATCAAAACGATTTTTAGATATCACCCTGCCTTCTGACGGCTATTATGCCCGAACAGATAAACATCCCTATTACCAGGATACACAAGATCCAAGATATACAAATAATCCTGGAACTAAGGGATTTGACAAGATCATTGTCAATGTAAAAAATATCGCTCCGGATCATGTAGAAATGACAGGCGGTACCGTAAAACTTGCTGTCATATACAGGCTGGGCAGCGGTGATCAGTTTAAAAATCCACAGGCAGATACATCCTTTGGGTTTTATATCCTTAACAAAGAAATCACTGTGGCTGGTGGAATATCACGAGATACACCCAAACGACTTGAATTTGACCTTACCGGAACCGAACTTCCGCTGTGGGCCACCGATATATACCTAAACTTGACATATGATGGCATACTTTCTTTGGGTTCTGAATACCTGGGTGATCTCGGGGCAAAAGGTGAAGATATTGAAACAGTATGTTCAGGATTTAAGGATATTGCCGAGCCAACGCCAATTGATATGTTGAATCTCATGGATGTAATCTGCATCAACGATGGAAATGGACCACTTCTTTATGATGCCGGAAGCAATGCTGCATTGGAAATCGTGGATACGGATGATGACGGTGACGCGGATGAATGGGATATTTATGTTCATGATATAAGGGATATGACCCTTGAATTCTCCTATACCTGTTCCGAACCGGAGTGTAAATACAGCATTCCCTATCTTGCTGCGGGAGACTATCAAAGGTTGTTTGTACTCAGTGATTATGAGGGTGAAAAAAACGTGTATGGCGGTGACTATTTTACCCTTGCGGTTGATCCGGCGGACACACGGTATCATAATAATTATTATTTTCAGTTTGTGAATCGCTATCATGGGGTTAAGAATCAATCAGAATTTGGCGAGTTTCCGGAATGTGATGGTTCAACTTATTGCTGGAAGCGAACAATAACATCTTTTTATGGACCTATTCGAGGGCTGTACGTGTTAAAAGCACTGATCAAGGTCAATGACGGATATCCCGGCGACGCTGATCCTCTCACGGAACTCACCTGTTCTTACAGGGATCAATAATTTAGATTGTAAAACGGAAACAGCATCTATGATGCCGGAGAAGGCCTGGGAAACGCAACCGTTTATATCATCGAACTTCAAAACCGATTTGATCAACAGATCACAATCGATCGTGACACGACTGGCACACATACAGCGATTATTTCACCAGGATGGTATCCGGACCGGTACTATAGCAACAGCGCTGACCTATGACAGCCAGGGGAACCTGCATACCCTGACCGATCCGGCATTGCGCACAACAACATATGAGTATGATGAAGCCGGACGCGTGACCGTAATTCATCAGCCGGACACGACCGATATCCTTTTGGATTATGATCTGAACGGCAACATGACGGTGCTGACAAATCCGTCCAGTGTTGATCATGGATTTGGATACAATGCGGTTAACCTGAAAAACTCTTATCAGACACCGTTGAGTGGAACCTACAGCTACATCTATGACAAAGATCGAAGGTTAAAACAAAAGACCTTTCCATCCGGAAGCCGGATCATCAATATTTACGATGATACCCAGCTCAGACAGGTGCAGACACCGGAAGGGAATATTGATTTTACCTACTCTTGCGCTTCAAAGGTTGCCTCCATCACCAAGACAGCCGAATCCATCACATATGACTATGATGGAAAACTCATCACCTCGGAAACCCTTGCCGGAACCTTGGGCCGGACACTTGAGTACACCTATGACAATCATTTTAACCTAGAAACCATGACCTATGCCGGTGAAACAGCCTCCTACACCTTTGACAATGATGGAATGCTGACCCATGCAGGGGATTACACGATTTCTCGATACAATGAGGATGGTGTAAATGAAACCGGTCTGCCTTACAATGTAACCGATGGAACCGTTGATCTGGATCGAAGCTTTAACGCGTATGGTGAAACCAGCAGTGAAACCAGCGATGTGAACAACCAGGCTGTATTTTCCTGGAATGTCACGGAACGGTACAACGATGGTAAAATCAAAACCAAAACCGAGACCATTGGAGGAACCACTTCAACATATCAGTACGGATATGATGCAAATGGGCGCCTTGCAACCGTCATCAAAGACAGTACGCTGGTGGAAGAATATGATTTTTCAATTGTACCGTTCGGCACCTGCACATACCAGATGAGTTCCCTCCGTGGAATCACCGGGAGAAACCTGCACTACGATGATGAAGATCATCTGACAACAGCAGATGGAATAACCATTCAGCATGACCTGGATGGATTCTTGTCTGTCAAAACCAATGGAACAGACACAACCACCTATGATTATTCTTCCCGTGGGGAACTGTTACACGTAACCCTGCCGGATGCGACGCTCATTGAGTATGTCCATGATCCATTGGGAAGAAGGATCGCCAAAAAGGTAAACGGAACCATTACGGAGAAATATCTCTGGAAGGGATTGACCACACTTCTTGCGGTGTATGACGGGTCCAACAACCTGATCCAGCGGTTTGAATACGCAGATGGCCGCATGCCGGTTGCCGTAATCCAGGGAGGTATAACCTATTATCCGGCCTATGACCAGGTGGGATCATTGCGGGTGGTTGCAGATGCCTCCGGGAATGTGGTAAAGAGAATCGAATACGACTCATTCGGGAACATCATAGCAGATTCAAATCCGTCATTCACCATTCCCTTTGGATTTGCCGGAGGCCTTCATGATCGTGATACGGATCTGGTCAGGTTTGGATACCGGGATTATGATCCGGATACAGGCAGATGGACGGCCAAGGATCCGATTGGGTTTAGTGGTGGGGATACGGATCTTTATGGGTATGTGTTGAATGATCCGGTTAATTTGATTGATCCTTATGGATTATATTCTTTGAATCAATTTGAACATGATGCTGCAAGTCTTGCTGCAGGTTTTGGAGATACACTTACTTCCGGTTTTGGCTTATTTGATACAAGCCTTACTGAGATGGCAAGAGGATTAACAGACGCTAATCAGGCTGTTAATCCTTGTTCAAGCGCTTATTCGGCTGGTAAGTTTGGAGCTTGGGCTTGGGGGGTTGGTTTTACAGGAACTGTGGCTACGTCTACTTTAAGCAACGGAATTGTTGTTAACGGGACCAGAGTCATACAAGTACATAAACATTCACTTTCAATGAATATATTAAAAAATGCAGGATATAGCAGAAAAGCTGCTGGACTTTTAAGGAATACACCTCTTTGGCATGCTAATTGGGGACAAAGAGGGCATTTTATTTTTAGATCGCTTTTTGGCAAATGAGATTATGTGAGCAAGTATTATGGAAATTGTTATAGTTACAAAAAGTCGAAATATTGGGATTGATGAAAATGTTACAGGGCTAAGAGATTTTGATTATTTCTCAGTTTTACCAAATTTTCATAATTGTATTGGTCTGATCTCAAAAAAGTCGATGAAAATGCTAAAAAAAAATCGTCAAAAGGAAATAAAAAATAATATAGTGGACAGGTTGAATATAAAAAATAAATATTTTTTTCTTAACCAAAGCGATGAATTTTTTTTATACGATATAAAAAACATTGAACCCGTATTGTATGAAGTGCTTGGCTACAACTGTATTATCAATTTTAAAGGAGCCAATTATCAGGTTTTAGAATTATTAAAGTCTTTTTTCTTTAAAGACAGTAATTTTACCAAAGAAGATTTTGATCACTTGGAACTTAATACTGACTATTTGATTAGTAGCTATTATGAAGGGGAAGCTTCTTTTTTATATACTAAAGATAGATTGGTACCAAAAATTCTTGAAAATTTTAATAGAATTTGTTTAAAAAATTGTGGTTCAAAAATTACAATTGAAGAGTTATAGTAGCGTAAAATGAGGCGAATTCGGGGGGTACTCATGAAATTCGGGCGAATAATGGGTCCATGATTTTTTGCTTTTATAATACAATATTGTTTGTGTGGTCGGTCCCGCTGTTGCCGCAAAACTGCTGAGGCCGAACGGGGTAGTTGTGGATGAATCCGGCAACCTGTTCATTACAGAAAGGCTAAACAGTGTAATTCGAAAAGTGGATTCCAGGGGGATTATCAGCACCATTACCGGTAATGGCATCGGAGGTTTTTCCGGAGATGACGGGCCTGCAGCAGATGCTGTTGTATCCGGACCTGCCGGAGTAAAAGCCGGACCAGACGGGAACCTGTATGTTGCAGATTTTTTGAACCATCGAATCCGGAAAATCACCCTTGCCGCTTCCTATTCTGATATCCGTAAATCCGATCATATTGTTTTTACCGAACCTGATGGAGTGAGTCATTATTTTACCAAATCCGGTCAGCATGAAAAAACAGTGGATACAGATACCGGGGTAATCCTCTACGAGTTTATGTATAATGGAAATAACCAGCTCCTATCCATCACCGACCGATTTGATCAACAGATCACAATCGAACGTGACACGGCCGGCACACCCACAGCGATTATTTCACCGGATGGTATCCGGACCGGTCTGACCATCAATCAGACCACAGACCATCTTGAAAGAGTCACCTATCCGGATGCCGGTTTTTACCGCTTCATCTATTCTGCCGGTGGTCTGATGAAAGAGGAATATGATCCGGAAAACAACCTGTTTAGCCGGGTTTTTGATACAAACGGCAGAATTACCGATGCCTATGACCAGGAAGGGGGACACTGGCAGTTTGATCGAACCGTAGATGAAGATGGAAATATTTTAACAGAAATCACAACCGGTGAGAACAACCTGACCTCCTATTTTGATACAACCGGACCCACCGGAGATTACGGATCTACAATCACTGATCCTACAGGAGGCATAACCGGGTATTCTCAAACCGCAGATGAACGGGCAGTCCGGAAGTCTTTATCCTGTGGGATGAATGTAAATATTACATATGACCTGGATCCTGAATACAAATATCTGGTTGAGAAACAAGTCACCGAGTCCACCCCTTCCGGGTTGACAAGAAGTACCATCTTAGACAAGTCTTATACAGATACCAATTCTGATAAAACACCGGATCGGATAACCCAAACCATCGACGTGAATGGCAGAACCATTACCCGTGTTCAGAACACACTGACCGGTCAGCTTGTCACCACCTCTCCGGAAGGAAGATCATCAAGAACCGTTTATGATCCTGACACCCTGTTACCGGCAAGCAGTTCCACTCCGGGTTTGAATCCGGTTACCTATGAATACTATCCGGAAGGAAATCTGCATTATGGGAAGCTCCATTTTATCCGAACCGGAACAAGAGCAACAGCGCTGACCTATGACAGCCAGGGGAACCTGCATACCCTGACCGATCCGGCATTGCGCACAACAACATATGAGTATGATGAAGCCGGACGCGTGACCGTAATTCATCAGCCGGACACGACCGATATCCTTTTGGATTATGATCTGAACGGCAACATGACGGTGCTGACAAATCCGTCCAGTGTTGATCATGGATTTGGATACAATGCGGTTAACCTGAAAAACTCTTATCAGACACCGTTGAGTGGAACCTACAGCTACATCTATGACAAAGATCGAAGGTTAAAACAAAAGACCTTTCCATCCGGAAGCCGGATCATCAATATTTACGATGATACCCAGCTCAGACAGGTGCAGACACCGGAAGGGAATATTGATTTTACCTACTCTTGCGCTTCAAAGGTTGCATCCATCACCAAGGGAATCGAATCCATTACATATGACTACGATGGAAAACTCATCACCTCGGAAACCCTTGCCGGAACCTTGGACCGGACACTTGAGTACACCTATGACAATCATTTTAACCTGGAAACCATGACCTATGCCGGTGAAACAGCCTCCTACACCTTTGACAACGATGGAATGCTGGCCCATGCAGGGGATTACACGATTTCTCGATACAATGAGGATGGTGTAAACGAAACCGGCCTGCCTTACAATGTAACCGATGGAACCGTTGATCTGGATCGAAGCTTTAACACGTATGGTGAAACCAGCAGTGAAACCAGTGATGTGAACAACCAGGCTGTATTTTCCTGGAATGTCACGGAACGGTACAACGATGGTAAAATCAAAACCAAAACCGAGACCATTGGAGGAACCACTTCAACATATCAGTACGGATATGATGCAAATGGGCGCCTTGCAACCGTCATCAAAGACAGTACGCTGGTGGAAGAATATGATTTTTCAATTGTACCGTTCGGCACCTGCACATACCAGATGAGTTCCCTCCGTGGAATCACCGGGAGAAACCTGCACTACGATGATGAAGATCATCTGACAACAGCAGATGGAATAACCATTCAGCATGACCTGGATGGATTCTTGTCTGTCAAAACCAATGGAACAGACACAACCACCTATGATTATTCTTCCCGTGGGGAACTGTTACACGTAACCCTGCCGGATGCGACGCTCATTGAGTATGTCCATGATCCATTGGGAAGAAGGATCGCCAAAAAGGTAAACGGAACCATTACGGAGAAATATCTCTGGAAGGGATTGACCACACTTCTTGCGGTGTATGACGGGTCCAACAACCTGATCCAGCGGTTTGAATACGCAGATGGCCGCATGCCGGTTGCCGTAATCCAGGGAGGTATAACCTATTATCCGGCCTATGACCAGGTGGGATCATTGCGGGTGGTTGCAGATGCCTCCGGGAATGTGGTAAAGAGAATCGAATACGACTCATTCGGGAACATCATAGCAGATTCAAATCCGTCATTCACCATTCCCTTTGGATTTGCCGGAGGCCTTCATGATCGTGATACGGATCTGGTCAGGTTTGGATACCGGGATTATGATCCGGATACAGGCAGATGGACGGCCAAGGATCCGATTGGGTTTAGTGGCGGGGAAACGGATCTTTATGGGTATGTGTTGAATGATCCGATAAATTTGATTGATCCGTTAGGTTTAAAAGATCATGGTATATGGGAATTTGATATAATAAGTACTGCTTTTGAAATACATCATTATAGAAAGGAAGTACTGCATAAAATTAAAGATTTATCTGGAAGTGATCCTAATCCGAAAATGAGAGAAAAATGGAAAAATTTGCATGAAAGTTACAACAGAGCTGAAACAACTGTAGATTGGTGGCTGTATTACCCAGATGAGGCTATTGAACAGTATCGAAAGAAATTTGAATATGAGTTATGGTTGGAAGAGTATTATGAAAAGAA
>DYJC01000024.1 GCA_020723305.1 Desulfosudis oleivorans | reverse complement strand
TTAATTTAACATATTGTAATAAAAAATCATTGCTAATAGGACAAATTTACCCTGGCGGTTTCAAACGGAGACAGCCCGGATTCCGGGCTGGCAGTGATCCGGACATAAGGGCCGCTCAGGTCTGCAATCACGGTTTTAGATACGCTGTACACAGCGCCTTCAGAATCCGTGGCTACGGCGACAATGGTGTTTTCCCCATTTTCCAATGGCACGTGATTGGCGATGAACTGATTGTTGCGGACAATGGCCACCACACCATTAACATTCACGCCGGTCTCATTGCCTTCGGTGTTGGTAATCGTGCCTTTTACCATCACATACGGGCTGGTGATGACCTCAACCATGCCGGGTTCCGTGATCGTAAGGGCAAAGGGATTGTTTACCGTATCCGCACAAGCCGGTCCATGGCCGCTTTCATGCTGACACGGAGACGTTCCAGGGCATCGGCAATCTGACCGATTTCATCTTTTCGTCCGGATCTGATTTTCCGTTCCATGTCACCATCCGCCAGATGGGTTGCTGTTTGCGTAAACTCAATCAGCGGCTGTAAAGATTGTTTAACAATATAATAAACAGCACTGATGGATATCCCGAGGAACAGAACCGATCCTGCAAACAACAACCGGAACAGGCTCAGTTTGACGTTACCAGGTTCCTGGGCTTGATAACCAATGGAAAAACATCCCCAGCGTTTTCCGTTTACAAAAACAGGAGAAGAGATGTCCCATGCATCAATCCTGGAATCGAATTGATAATGCTGTATGGATACTTCCGGCTTGTTCTGGATAGCCTTGACCGTGACGGGATCATTAAAGATCCGTTTGGTCCGGTTTCCGTAGTAGTCCTTTTGATTGTCGCCTGTGTAATCCTTTTGAAACCGGCTGTTGTGTGTCGGGACATAGCCATTGGCATCAATGGCAATCGCGTAGAGTATGGCCGGATCTTTCAGAAACTCATCCTGAAATTTCAGGATCTCCTTGTCCAGATAGGAATCATATCGTGTGGTGTATTTCGGGGGAACAAACCCCGGTATCTGTTCATACTGATTATCAAAAGCGCTTTCTTCTGAAAAAACGCCTTTTTCAATTCCATTTTCAATTATCCGGCCGATAGCCTGTGCACCGATTCCGGAAAGATTTTTTACTTTGGAGATAAACTGCTCATCGATTCGTGCAGCTTGCACCATATAAATACAGCCTGCTGCCAACATCACCATAACAACAAGGAAAATACTGATGGACAGCGCTATCTTTGTCCCCAGGCTGGTTTTGATGAAGTCAAACATACATTCTTCTCCAGGAATGATCAGAATCGATATAACATACCCCCCCATGTCAATCCTGCACCCAGTCCCAGAAACAGGATCGTATCTCCTTTTTTAATGCGGCCGTCTTCAATGGTCTCATCCAGGGCTATGGGTATGCTGGCAGCGGTTGTGTTGCCGTATTTATGAATGTTGCTGACCAGTTTTTCCGGATTTATTTCCATTGCCTTCATAAAAGCCTGGTTGATGCGTAGATTGGCCTGATGCGGAATTACCAGATCAACATCCTGAATTTTCAGACCCGCTTTTTCAAGAACCTCTGCTGCGACTTCCGGCAGCCGTTTCACCGCATGCTTGAACACGGCTCGCCCGTCCATTTTCGGCCAATGCCTTCCCTGCCGTAACAATTCTTCATCGATGTAAGGAGAATGACGGAATGTCGGCGCTTCGATCATCAAACTGCGTGCAAATTCACCCTGGGCGTGTAGGGCTGAAGCAAGGATTCCAACAGGTTCATCGGTTTCAATACCTTCCAGGCAGATCGCTCCCCCGCCATCTCCAAAAATAACGGTCACATCACGTCCCTCAGTGGATTTATCAAGGCCGCGGCTGTGAATTTCGGCACCCACAAACAAAATCCGGTTGGCCTGACCGCTCTTAATGAATGCATCGGCTGTGGCAAGACCATAAAAAAAGCCGGAACATTGCTGCCGGATATCCAGAGCCGGGGTGGTGGTCAAACCGAGCTTGTGTTGAAGAAGGCATCCTGATCCTGGAAAAAACAGATCCGGACTCAGGGTTGCAAAAATAATCAGATCAATATGATCGGGCTTCCATCCGGCTTTCTCAATTGCAATACGAGCAGCTTCCGCACCCAGATCAGAGGGCCCGATCTCAAGATGTTCCGGAACCCAGTACCGCTGCTCAATGCCGGTTCGCTGCCTGATCCATTCATCCGAAGTATCCATCATTTTGGATAGGTCGTCGTTTGTCACCAGCCATTCAGGTAGATACCGTCCTGTGCCTTGAATAACCGTTTTCTTCATTCTGTCTCTCCTTGATTATCGTGAACATGCTTATCCATTTCCATCCCGGTTTTATCAGAAATCCTGCCAAAACCGCTGCTGAATAAACACATGGTTTTTATGATCGGCTTTCATCCAGAGTAGGTACAATATTTTATAATCCGTCTATCGTCAAGGATAACAACAGCCATGAAATGAAAAAGGCTTCTCAGCGATTTGAGAAGCCTTTGCCGCATTTTTATCTGCGTTCTTTTTTAAACCTGTTTATATGGGCAATTCTTGTCCGTAAAACAGAAGCCTATCCTTTCTGGACATTTTTCGCAGCAGGTCCCTTATCCGTTTCTTCAACTTCGAATGTTACACGCTCACCTTCGGTTAAGGTTTTAAAACCATCCATTTTAATTGCACTGTGGTGAACAAAAATATCACCGCCCTGTTCCTGTTCAATGAACCCAAAGCCTTTTTTATTACTGAACCATTTCACTATTCCGTTTGCCAAGACTATTTCTCCTTTTTGCCATTTTGTTCCGCATCTCCGAGACCGCTGATTTGACCGGATTTTCGGAATCATGTTGAAATAAACCATGAACCATCTGGTATAGTAGTTATTACTATAACTTATCAAATCAAGTCTTGTCAAATACTATTTGATGGCAAAAATAAAGATATTCGATTCGATAAATAGCTGTAAGAATACCTTTAAAGTGCTACTGATCCAAAAAGATTTCCACTCATTTCCGGGAATCGAATATTGATTGAACTGGAGCTTAGATTATGCAAATTCCGTTTAAAAACATCACGTCCAATTCCGGATATCGAAACATTTTCCAGATTGTCTGTATGGATAAACACCTGATTGGTGCCGATACAGTTATCCTTCAGCACATCCAGCAGTTCACAAATCGAAATATCATTGAAATCGCCTGCTAATCGTAGATGAAGGTTGTCTTTCTGCCGTTGTTTTGAAATCCTAAATTTTGAACTCATGTCATAACCTCCTTCAAATTCAGAGAAAAATTTCAGCTCTTCACGGAAAAATGATTGTCTGCTCTTTCTGGAGGTTCTTAGTTCAAAATTCAGGCCAATATTATTATTCTTCCGAAAAAAAACTTTTTCGCGTGAATACAGAGAGATATGAATTTCGCAGGTCTTCAATATCCCGATTGATAAATAAAAAAAACAGACCTGTCTCAATTCATAGGATTGAAGTCCTATAAAAAAGGACAAATGAAATGTCATGAGTGCTGCAACAGGGGGTTACGATTACTTCCTTAGAATATCATACTTTTTCATCAATCCATACAGGCGGGAGCGGGATAAATCGGAGATCTGGCAAGCCTGCTTGACATTTCCCTTTGAGGTTGCAAGCAACTTCTCAAGGTACTCCTTTTCAAGAGCGGCTAACCCGTTTTCCCGGTATCCCTTTAAAGTCGGAAGCAGGGTTGAAGAAATGTTTTCATAAGCCGGGGTGTATTTTCCTGGCTTTTGAGTATCGCCAATCGAGGCCTGTGTTGCACAAATCCGGATATTTACCGGAAGATGGTATGGAACCAGTATAGGAGAATCCAGTGCTTCTGCAACGACACTTTCCAGAGTATTGATAAATTCCCGTACATTCCCCGGCCAGTCATAAGAGATGAGTGCCTCAAAAAACTCAGGAGAATATCCTTTGATCGCAATATTGTTGTTCTCACACAATCTGGCCAGATAATGCGTTAACAGCTCCCGAATATCCTCTTTCCTTTTGGTTAAAGGCGGTAGGGCGAGGTGCAGGGATTTTAGCCGATAGATCAAATCTTTTCGAAAATGATTTTTTTCGACCATGGCCTCAAGATTCCGATTGGTTGCAGCAATCAAACGAAAATTGCTATGGATCTCTGATTTCCCGCCAACCGGCCTGAAATGGTGTTCCTGGAGCACCCGTAAAAATCTTTTCTGTACACTCAGAGGTAACTCTCCGACCTCATCCAGAAATACGGTTCCGCCATCCGCTTGTTTGATCAATCCCTCTTTTGATGAGTTTGCTCCGGTAAAAGCCCCTTTTTCATGCCCGAACAACAAACTTTCAACAAGTGTTTCCGGCAGCACAGTACAATCCACCACAACAAAATTCTTATCGGCTCTGGCGCTGTTTTTATGGATCGCCCAGGCAAATAACTCTTTGCCTGTACCGGTCTCACCCGTAATCAACACATTGGCATCGCAGTTTGCAGCTCTGGCGACGACATCAATGCACTCCTTGATTGCAGGACTTGAACAGATGATTCCGTCCAGATTCAAAGCAACCGATTTCTCCGATACTACTTTGTTTTTTCGATATTGCAGGACACGTAATAGAGGGAGTGTCATCTCCTTAATGGACGAAGGTTTTTTCACATAATCCCAGGCCCCGCTTTTAATAGCCATCTCCGCGCCCTTGGAGTTGGCGTATCCTGTCATGATGATGATTTCCGGAGCAGAGGGCGACTTCCTGAATTTTGAAAGACTTTCCAATCCATCACCGTCAGGCATCCTCACATCCAGATAAACAACATCATAATGATTTGTATTGACCTCTTCAAGACCTTCCTTGATGCTTCCTCTGCATTCAACTTCATGACCGGTTCGTTGAATGGCTCGTGACAGCGCATCGTTCATAATTTTGTCATCATCTACAATCAAAATCCTTGACATGGATGATATTCCTTTGTCTGTTGTTCAAACAAATCTTACTGATCAGTGGAAAGATAAATGTTCAGTTGATACTCTTTAAGGGCTGCTGTTTGTCGGATTGTTACCAGAGCTGGTGAACCTAAGGGATTTCTTCTTAATCATATGTAATTGCTTGAAAATAATATCATAAATCAAATAAGGAAACAAACAATAATTACGATAATTATTATGAGTCCTATAATATAGGATTGTTTGTCAAATTGCAATCATGTTTTTTCATTTGCATCGCTTTTCTTATCCAAAAGATTCAAAAAAACCGCAAATAGATCATGGATCTGATTTTTTCACATCTTATAATGCATAAAAAAACTTGCTTTTATCTGAGGTTTCGGGTTATATGACCACATGGTCATTTTTTTACAATTTTTGATAAAATATGTAATGGTTATGAAAAAAATGAAGTGCATATTCAAACCTTTCTTGTATGGAGTATAACCATTAGGACGGTAACGATGAATCAAAATCAAATCGGTTGGTGGAAAAAACAGGATCAGGAACCGGAACAAATGGAGCAGGCATTGAAAAATGCAATTCTGCAAGTTACCAAACCTATTTTTATGATGGAACAAAACAGAAATCTTTGTATTGCTCAAAGCGGTACCGCGTTTATTGGAAATGGAATTCAACCAGGGGATGGGTGTTATCCTCTTCATGCATATGTGCCTTCTCTGGCTCCGTCCGAGCTTGGAGACCCGCAGTTCAGAAAATCATTTCATCTTCGCTATGCTTATATCACCGGAGCAATGGCCAATGCGATTGCATCTGTGGAAATGGTTCAGGCTGCCGGAAATGAAGGGATGCTTGGCTTTTTCGGTTCCGGCGGTCTTTCCATCGAACAGATCGGCCATGCGATCGGCCGGTTACAAAAAAGCATGGGAGACAAACCTTTTGGAATCAATCTGATTCACAGCCCCAATGATCCGGAACTTGAATCCGCAACAGTCCAGCTTTACCTTGACCGGGGTATCCGCCTGATCGAAGCAGCAGCCTACCTGAGGCTCACCCTTCCTCTGATATATTATCGCATCAAAGGAATGCATCGGGATACCCATGGCAATATTATATGCCCAAACAGGATTATCGCAAAAATTTCCCGGATCGAGGTTGCCCGGCAGTTCTTCTCTCCTCCGCCGGAAAAAATCATTAAGCAACTGATTTCAAAAAACATGATCTCAGAAGAGGAAGCGGAACTGGCCCGATATGTTCCAGTGGCTGACGCCATGACTGCAGAAGCAGACTCCGGGGGGCATACGGACAATCGCCCTGCCATATCGCTTCTTCCAACAATTCTATCCTTAAAAAACCAGATGGCAAAAGAGTACAACTATCCAACCCCTCTGTTCGTCGGACTCGGAGGCGGTATTGCAACACCGGAATCTGCGGCTGCGGCATTTGCCATGGGAGCAGCGTATGTACTGACTGGAACAGTGAATCAATCCTGCATTGAATCCGGTACTTCAGAAATCGTTCGGAGCATGCTTGCCGAAGCGGGTCAGGCAGATGTCACCATGGCTCCTTCTGCGGACATGTTTCAGATGGGTGTCAAGGTTCAGGTTCTGAAACGCGGCACCATGTTTCCCGTACGGGCATCCAAATTATATGACCTGTATAGCCGACATGAACGGTTTGAAGAAGTTCCGGAAAAAGATCGGGCAGCCCTGGAAAAAGATTATTTCAGATCCAGTTTTGAGGAAGAATGGGAAAAGACCAAGGCCTTTTTTATGGTTCGTGATCCCAGACAAATCACCAGAGCCGAGACTGAACCCAAACACAAAATGGCCCTTGTGTTCCGTTCCTATCTGGGGCGATCCTCCAACTGGGCTGTTTCCGGCGATCCATCCCGAAAAATCGATTACCAGATCTGGTGCGGACCGTGTATCGGCGCTTTCAATGAGTGGGTCAAAGGATCATTTCTTGAAAAACCGGAAAACCGGAAAACAGTGACGGTAGCAATGAACATACTGCTCGGGGCATCCGTTGTTACCCGGATCAACTGGTTTCGAAACCAGGGCATCCAGATACAAGACGGTTTTTGTAAATTTGAACCATTACCGTATGAGGAGATCCAGAAATTAATCAACCTTTAGAGTCAATTTCAAAAATTTGATAACGGAAAACAGCAGGCAAATGATTGTTGGTTCCAAAAACAAAAAAACAACCTAAGGTAAGATAATTAAAAAAAATGAGCATTCAAAAAATGAAAAACCAATCCATTGCAATTATCGGCATGGGATGCATGTTTCCCAAGGCTTCGGATCTGAAAGAATTCTGGAGAGTTTTATTCAACGGTGAAGACGGGATTACGGACGTTCCCAAAACCCATTGGTCTGTCCAGGACTATTATCACTCCAATCCCAAACATCCGGACCATACCTATTGTAAAAAAGGCGGTTTTCTTTCCCCGGTTTCATATGATCCTGCAGAATTTGGAATTCCTCCAAAAACAATTGAAGCAACCGACACCTCACAATTATTAAGCCTGATCGTTGCCAAAAAAGCGCTGGAAGATGCCGGGTACGGCATGGACAGGGAGTTCAACCGTGACAAAACCAGCGTGATCCTGGGTGCGACCGGAACACAGGAACTTGTCATTCCGCTTGGTGCAAGGCTCGGGCATCCGATCTGGCGAAAAGCCCTTCTGGATTCCGGAATTGATGCGGATTTGGCGGAAGAAGTCATAGAAAGAATTTCAAACGCATATGTCCCCTGGCAGGAGAATTCATTTCCAGGACTTCTCGGGAATGTGATTGCCGGCAGAATCACAAACCGTCTGGATCTGGGTGGCACAAACTGTGTTGTGGATGCAGCTTGCGCTAGTTCCATGGGCGCCATTAACCTCGCAATCCTGGAGCTGATATCCGGCAGATCCGACATGACGGTAACAGGCGGTGTGGATACATTAAACGATATTTTCATGCACATGTGTTTTTCACAGACAGGAGTGCTTTCAAACAACAGCGACGCCATGCCGTTTTCGGTGAATGCGGATGGTACGGTGCTGGGAGAGGGTATCGGAATTCTGGTCATGAAAAGACTTGAAGATGCGGAAAAAGACGGTGATCGCATCTATGCTGTCATCAAGGCAATCGGCTCGTCAAGCGATGGAAAATCCCAGAGCATCTATGCCCCGAATGCAGTTGGCCAAGCCAAGGCCTTACGCATGGCTTATCAGAATGCAGCAATTGATCCCGGAACCGTGGAACTGGTCGAAGCTCATGGAACCGGAACCCGGGTTGGCGATGCGGTTGAATTTTCAGCATTAAAAGATGTGTTCTGTAACAAGGAAATAAAAGGAAATCCCTGCGCACTTGGCTCGGTCAAGTCAAACATCGGTCACACCAAAGCAGCAGCCGGCGCGGCTGGCCTGATAAAAGCGACCCTTGCCTTGTATCATAAAGTACTTCCCGCAACCCTGAAAGCAGAAACTCCGGATCCGAAACTGAATATTCAGGACACACTGTTTTATCTGAATTCCCAATCCCGTCCATGGATTGCCAGAGAAAACCATCCCCGCCGCTCCGGTGTCAGCGCCTTTGGATTTGGCGGAAGCAATTACCATATGGTTCTGGAGGAATACACCTCGGAAAAACAGATTATATCCTGGGATGGCAGAATCGCGATTGCCGCATTGTCCGCAATACAGAAAAAAGATCTACTGGACAAGCTGTCGGAGCTGAAACAGGATATGGAAAAAAGTACATCTTTTGAAGCCGTCATCCGGATTACTTCGGATCTGAATCGCGCCTTTTCCGTAAAAGAAAACTTCCGCCTTCTGCTCGTCCTTGAGCGTTCAGAAGAACATGATAATCAGAACCGGTCTTCTCTTGCAACCGTAACCCAGGCCATGGAAGCAATTGATAAACCGGATGTTGAAAAAGTTGCCGTAAATAACATCTATTTTAATGGACAAGCCGGAAAAGGCAAGATCGCTTTTCTATTTCCAGGTCAGGGCAGCCAATATCCGGAAATGGGAAAAGATCTGATCTCCATTTTCCCCATGGCCTCTGAAGTGCTGAAAAAAGTCAATCAAAACCATCAGAAAGAATGGGATGAAAAACAGATACGGCTCAGCGATCGAATCTTCCCGCTCCCCCAATCCGATAAGACCGGAAACGAAGAAAAGCTTCGGGCAACCGATATTGCCCAACCGGCAATCGGTGCGGTCAGCCTGGGGATGCTGAAAATACTGGAATACTTCGGGATCAAACCGGATGCTGTCTGCGGGCACAGTTACGGTGAGCTGCCGGCACTATATGCCTCCGGAATGATCAATGAAGATGACCTGATCTCTCTTTCCGTTAAACGGGGGAAATATATGGCAGCCGCTGGACAGGGAGGAGATTCTACCATGATGGCGGTCAAGGCGCCTCTTGCCGACATCGATGCCATGCTTTCTGAACATAAGCTGGATGTCGTCCTTGCAAACCGGAATGCGCCTCAGCAGGGCGTTTTATCCGGCAGCATTGAAGCGATTGAACAGACCGCAAAGATATGCAAAGAAAAAAATTACCGTGCTGTTCCTCTTCCCGTAGCCGCTGCTTTTCACAGCAGACATGTTCAGAAGGCAGCAAAACCGTTTCAGGAGGCTGTCAACTCTGTGGAAATTCATTCACCTACCATACCGGTTTATGCAAACACAACCGGAATGCCCTATCCGGATGATCCCAGGAAAGCTGCAACACTGCTTGGCGAACAACTTCTCAATCCGGTTAATTTTGTAAAAGAGATTGAAAACCTTTATGAATATGGTGTTCGGTCTTTTGTCGAGGTCGGGCCCAAGCCGGTTCTGACCGGACTGGTAAAGGCTATTTTAAAGGGAAAAGAGGTTTATCCCATTGCCATGGACAGCTCTTCCGGAAAAAAATCGGGAATCGCCGATCTTGCACAAACCCTCTGTCAGCTAGCTGCAGAAGGATATGACGTGGATTTTTCAAAATGGGAAACCCCTGGACAGGCTCCCAGAAAACAGATGATGAGCATCCCGCTTTCGGGTGCAAACTACCGGTCGTCATATCAATCAAAACCACCGCGTCCAAGGAAACCAATACAAGCTCCTGTTTCTGAGCAGACACAGCTCATGCCTCAACAAAGGGAAGTCAGGAAAATGCCTGAAACCACAACACACCGGTTGATGGGGTCAAACCGGACTCCTATTCCGGAAGGCAATAGCCGCGTGATATCAGATGCACTCCAGGTGGTTTCCGAAAGCCTTAAATCCATGCAGGCTCTTCAGATTCAGACTGCGGAAACCCATAAAAAATTCTTGGAAACCCAGATGGAAGCCAGTAAAAACCTGCAACTGATGATGGAAAGAACAAGAAACATGACCCAGGCGGCAATGGGACTTCCCTCCCCATCTGCTTTTTATTCACCGGAATTTCCGGTTCGTTCTCTGCCTGAAGGGTCAATTTCTCAGAAGCCAATTGAATTTTTATCCAAAACACCTCCGGCCTCCGTTGCCGTGCTGCCTGCCGAATCTCTAGCCAAAAAAGCAGCACCTCAAATTACAACCAGGACCCATGGAACCCATCGCGGGGATATCCAGAAAAATATGATGCAGGTTGTCAGCGAACTCACCGGATATCCGGTTGACATGCTTGAACCCAATATGGATATCGAAGCGGATCTTGGAATCGACTCCATCAAACGGGTGGAAATCCTATCTGCCTTTGAGGAAAAAATGCCCGGCCTTCCCCCGATTTCAAACGAAATCATGGGTGAACTGAAAACACTCGGACAGATCATCGATTATCTGGTTGAATTATCCGGAAATGTTTCTTCTCCTTCTGTCTCCATGACAAAAGAAATCCCTTCTGCTTCACGAGACAAGATGGAAAAAACCATGATGCAGGTTGTCAGCGAACTCACCGGATATCCGGTTGACATGCTTGAACCCAATATGGATATCGAAGCGGATCTTGGAATCGACTCCATCAAACGGGTGGAAATCCTATCTGCCTTTGAGGAAAAAATGCCCGGCCTTCCCCCGATTTCAAACGAAATCATGGGTGAACTGAAAACACTCGGACAGATCATCGATTATCTGGTTGAATTATCCGGAAATGTTTCTTCTCCTTCTGTCTCCATGACAAAAGAAATCCCTTCTGCTTCACGAGACAAGATGGAAAAAACCATGATGCAGGTTGTCAGCGAACTCACCGGATATCCGGTTGACATGCTTGAACCCAATATGGATATCGAAGCGGATCTTGGAATCGACTCCATCAAACGGGTGGAAATCCTATCTGCCTTTGAGGAAAAAATGCCCGGCCTTCCCCCGATTTCAAACGAAATCATGGGTGAACTGAAAACACTCGGACAGATCATCGATTATCTGGTTGAATTATCCGGAAATGTTTCTTCTCCTTCTGTCTCCATGACAAAAGAAATCCCTTCTGCTTCACGAGACAAGATGGAAAAAACCATGATGCAGGTTGTCAGCGAACTCACCGGATATCCGGTTGACATGCTTGAACCCAATATGGATATCGAAGCGGATCTTGGAATCGACTCCATCAAACGGGTGGAAATCCTATCTGCCTTTGAGGAAAAAATGCCCGGCCTTCCCCCGATTTCAAACGAAATCATGGGTGAACTCAAAACACTCGGACAGATTATCGATTATCTGGCAACGCTTTCAGGTCTATCCGATGCAGAAGATGCAACAGGAAGTTCCACCGGGAAACAGGAATTTCAGGATGTCTCCTATACCTATCCACTGGAGCCGACACAAGTGCCTGAAGAAGTCGTTGAAGAGATCGAACGCCGGATGGTTTCTATTGTTGAAAAGCCTTTTCAGCTCCATAATCCGATCACCATTCCACAAAACCGGATTGTGTATATTCTGGATGATTCGACTGGTCTCGGGAAAAAAATCTCCGATGTTCTGGAAAGCCGAAAATTAAAAACCTCATTGATTTCCAGGAACCTCTTTGCCGACCGGGAGCATCTGCAAAAAAAACTTATCCATGCAGGCGGGCTGATCATTATACCGGATGTTGACCTTCTTACCGATCGCTTCAATAAAAAGAACATGTGGAATGAGAAGGATGAGCAGTTTTTAAAAAACGCTTTTGTTGCAGCAAATCTCACATCCGGCAGCCTGATTGAAACAGCAGCTGAAAAGGGCGGATTGTTTGCCACCATCACACGGCTGGATGGAACATTCGGATTTTCCGGACACGGCGTTCTCCATCCCCTGCAGGGAGGCCTTGCAGGCCTGTCCAAAACCGCTGCCGTAGAATGGGAAAACGTATGCTGCCATGCAATCGATATTTCACCTGCCTGGAAGGATATTGATGCAATCGCCCTTTCCGTCTGCAATGAAATTTTACAAAAAGGCCCTGTTGAAGTAGGTCTGTCGGAAACACACCGATATCTCCTTGAACTGACACCCGCTCCTTCTCCGGAAGGAAAAATAATGCTGGACGAAAAAGATGTCGTGATTGTGACAGGAGGGGCAAGAGGTGTGACGGCAGCCTGTACTTACGCTCTTGCAAAACATACAAAGCCGACAATCATCCTGATGGGGCGATCCGATCTTCCTGCTCCTGAGCCGGACTGGCTGGAAAATTTGAAAGATGAGTCTGCCATGAAAAAAGCCATTCTCCGGAATGAGTTTTCAGGACAAAAAGCGACCCCGGTCCAGGTGGACAAAGTTTTCAGAAAATACATGGCTGGAAGAGAAATCATGAAAAACCTTTCCAGACTGAAAGAAACCGGAGCAATCGTCGAATATATCCCTGTAGATGTCCGGGATATAGGTTCTGTGAATTCCGTTCTGGAAGATGTGCGTTCAAATCACGGCCAAATCCGAGGTATTATACATGGTGCGGGTATTCTGGAAGACAGATTCATCAAGGACAAAACCCTGGACCAGTTCAGCCGTGTTTTTGATACAAAAGTAAAAGGTCTGAATGTTCTGATGGAAGCAACGGCAAAGGATAAACTGAAATATATCATACTCTTTTCTTCCGTTGCTGCCAGAATGGGGAATAAAGGCCAGGTTGACTATGCAATGGCCAATGAAGTTCTGAATAAAATTGCCCAGCAGGAGGCAGCGTCCCGAAAGAATTGCCGGGTCGTTTCCATCAATTGGGGGCCATGGGACGGAGGGATGGTAACCCCCTCTCTGAAAAAAGAGTTTGCCGGAATGAATATTTCCCTGATTCCAATCAAGGCCGGTGCTCTTGGAATGCTCTATGAAATGATGGGTGATGCGACCCATCCGGCAGAAGTTGTTATCGGTGCCACGATTACCAGCGAACATCTGCAATCCGATACAGCGATCCCTTCTTCTACGTCCGGAAGAAAAAAACAGATTTTCCCGAAAAGAAACGGTAAGCCTATGCACCTTTTTGAGCAGGAGCTTGACATTGATTCCTACCCCATACTGGGAGCACATGTTCTGGATGGAAAACCGGTTGTGCCGTTTGCCATTATGGCAGAGTGGTTTGGCCATGCAGCAATGCGACAGAACCCTGGATTCACTTTCTGTGGAATCGATGACATGCGCCTTCTTTCCGGAATTAAACTTCAAAAAAACGAAAAAAAAACCATTCGACTCATTCCTGAAGAGACACGGCAAAATGGTGCATTTCTGGAGGTTAGTTTTGAACTGGTCAATGGAGTTCAGGGTGGCAAAAAGATGGTTTACTCAAAAGCCAGGGCCATATTGTCCAGCACAATCAACTCCCCTCCTCCATTCAAAAGGCCTGATCAGATCAATGAATCCAAATATTCAAAATCCATCGATGAGTCCTATGACACGATTCTTTTCCATGGCACACCGCTCAAGGGTATCCAAAAAATTATCGGATGCTCGCAGCAAGGTATGGTTGCTTTATTGTCGACATCTCCTTTGCCTGAGAAATGGATCAAGAATCCGTATCGGCAGAATTGGATTACAGACCCGCTGGCCCTTGATGCCGCCTTCCAGATGGCTATATTGTGGTGTCACGAAACCACAGGTATGGTATCGCTGCCCAGTTACAGCGCAGGCTACCGGCAGTATCGGGAAGAATTTCCTTCCGAGGGTGTTACTGCGCTGCTGGAAGTAAAGGAACTGACAGACCATAAAATGAAAGGTGATTTTACATTTCTTGATTCGGATGATACGATCGTGGCAGCGATAACCGGGTATGAGGCTATCATGGATGCATCATTACGGAAAGCATTTCAAAAAAATTAAGAAACGGTTGTTATCACGAATCGTCTAATTGTTTACCATAGAGGAAAATGAAAAAATTTTCACCAATCGCAGTTGTGGGAATAGCGGGTATTTTTCCCGGAGCTTCCGGCATTGAGGTTTTCTGGCAGAATATTATCAACAATGTCAGTGCAATTTCACGTGTCCCCGAAAATCGATGGATTGTCAAACCGGAGGAAATGTATGCCAAGGGGTATAAGACCGACAAGGCATGCTCCCTTTATGCAGGACTGGTAGATCCATTTTCCTATGATCCGGAGGGAATCGATATCGATCCTTCTCTGGTTGAACATCTCGATCCCCTTTACAAGATCGTTCTTTCCGTCGGCAGGGATGCAGTAGCGGACTGCGGGATTTCCCATGTGGATCGAAAACGCACCGGTGTCATCCTTGCTGCCATTGCACTGCCAACCGATGCATCATCTGCAATTACCCGGGAAATTCTGGGTCATTCTTTTGAAACAAGGGTGCTTGAGAAACTGAATAAACATAACCGGATGGTTCCCGACGAGGGAAAGGCCCCTGTTCTTTCAAAAGAGCATTGTCTTTCATCCCGTGTGACCAGCCTTCCGGGTGCGATTCTGGCCAGAGGACTGAATCTGGGAGGCGGCAGTTACACACTGGATGCAGCCTGCTCATCATCCTTGTATGCGATCAAACTGGCCTGTGATGAATTGAACGCAAAGCGCACGGATGTCATGCTTGCAGGCGGCGTGTCAAGACCGGAATGCCTGTACACTCAGGTTGGATTCACCCAGCTCAAGGCATTGAGTCCCACCGGAAGATGTGCTCCGTTTGATAAGACAGCCGACGGCCTTGTCGTTGGTGAAGGCGCAGGAATTTTTGTCCTGAAACGCCTGGATGATGCGATCCGGGATCATAATTCTATTCTCGGATTGATCCATGGTACAGGGCTTTCCAATGATATCGGTGGAAATCTTCTCGCTCCGGACAGTGAAGGTCAGGTCAGGGCAATGAGGGAGGCTTACCTTAAAACCGGATGGAATCCAAACGAAGTTGATCTGATAGAGTGTCACGGCGCTGGAACACCGGTCGGTGATGCAATTGAACTGACCAGTCTCCGGACGCTGTGGGGGGAATCCGGATGGGAGGAGAAGCAATGCGCCATCGGTTCCATTAAGTCCATGACCGGGCATCTTCTTACCGGTGCAGGTGCAGCCGGTATGGCAAAAACGCTTCTTGCCCTGAAATATAAAGTGCTTCCGCCCTCCCTGAATTTTACCAGACCGTCCAATAACAGCCCGTTGCTCAACAGCCCTTTCCGGGTGCAGACTCAGGCTGAAGATTGGGTCAGAAAAAAAAATCTGCCGTTCAAGGCAGCCGTCAGCGCATTTGGTTTTGGCGGTATCAATGCACATCTCCTTTTGGAAGAATGGAATCCTGAAATTACACGACATTCAACGGTTCCGGTTGACATCACCGAGCAAAAATCCCTTATAGAAGTCATTGACAAAGAAAAGGATGACATTGTTCCATCCATTGCCGTTATCGGGATGGACACGTTTTTCGGGCAAGCCGATTCTTTGGAAAAATTCCAACACATTATCTTAAACGGCCAGACACTTTTTCAAAAACGACCCACAAAAAGGTGGAACGGGAGCGAAGAAGTCATTGATCAACTCCTTGATTCATCGATTGATTATGGTAGTTTTGTGGAAGAACTTTCCCTCCTTATCGGCGAGTTCCACATTCAGCCCAATGAAATCCCGGATATTCTGCCGCAACATCTGTTGATGCTGAAAGTGGCTGCAAATGCCATGGCTGATGCAGGTCTTCCTCACCGTCAGGATCGTCCGCGCATGGGCGTCACCATCGGGATGGAGTTCGATCCGGAAGCGACCAATTTTCATCTTCGCTGGAATCTTCATAACCAATATCAAAAATGGCTCAAGACATATAAACCGGATTGTATTGGAAAACAAGCATCGGACTGGCTCGAAGCTCTCCGGAATGCCTGTGGTCCGCCGCTTACTTCAGCTCGAACGGTTGGTGCTTTAGGGGGTATTATTGCCAGCCGGATTGCAAAAGAATTCCGGCTTGGCGGCCCGAGTTTTGTGGTTTCCTGTGATGCTGCCTCCGGCATCAAAGCCCTTGAAATCGGCGTTCGATCTCTTCAACTTGGAGAAACAGATCTCTTTCTGGTCGGTGCAGTAGACCTTCCCGGAGACATCCGGAATGTCATCACGACCGATCCGTTCCTGCGTTATTCCAGAAACGATGTCAGTCATCCGTTTGATGAAAAGGCGGATGGCCCGCTTCCGGGTGAAGGTTCTACAGCTCTGGTTCTGAAACGGCTGGATGATGCGATTGCCGACCATGACCGGATCTACTCTGTCATCAGAGGAATCGGCAGTGCAAGCAGCAATGGCATCGAAACACCCTGGCCGGATTCCGAGGCTTATCAATTATCTCTGGAAAGAACATTCAGGGATGCCTTATCCCCTGGAATAGAGATCGGTTATTTAGAAACTCATGGAAGCGGCAATATTCCGGAAGACACTCTGGAAGCAGACGCTTTGACCAATTTTTTCCAGTCCCGTAACATCCCAAATTCAAACCTGACCGATATCCACTCCATCGCCATCGGATCGGTTAAGGCAAATATCGGGCACACCGGCGCAGCAGCAGGATTGGCTTCTCTGGTGAAAACCAGTTTATGTCTTTACCAGGAAATCATTCCGCCGGTTGCGGGCTTTACCTCACCCGGCTCAAACCAATGGGCTAAAGGATCATTTCATTTTCCAAAATTTCCCCAATTCTGGATGAGGAACCGCAAAGACGGTCCACGGACCGCTTGCGTCAGTTCGATCACAAAAGATGGAAATTGTGCCCATGTGCTATTGGAAGGATTTGATTACTACCTGGGTGGCTATAATCCCGAACTGATCAAAAAAGTTGAGCTGGAAAGAAAAAGGCCGTTGGGACTGAACTCAGCCGGATTGTTTGTTGTTGAGGCAGATCATCCGGAAGAACTGATTGTCCAGCTGGATCATCTATTCCTGTTCATGCGGAAGTTTTCAGATGAACAGCACCAGATGGAAAAAGCAGCCTGCCAATGGCATGCGGAAAACCCCCTTGATCCGGCAAAAAAATACGCAGTGTCTCTGATTGCGGACAACAGTTTCAATCTGGGCAAGTGGATCAAGGAAGCCAAAAAATCGGTTGCTGAAGGGAAAGAAAGAAAAATCAATGGCCCTTTCGGCATCAAATATAATCCGGAACCAGTTGGTGAATCCGGCGACATTGCATTTGTATTTCCAGGGTCCGGGAATCATTATGTGGGAATGGGAAGAAAAATCGGCGTTACCTGGCCTGAAATTCTGCGCAAGATGGATGCTGAAACCCCGCGTCTGAAAACCCAGCTTATTCCTGACCGTTATGTACCATCCCGTTTATCATGGAAATCCGGATGGGAGTCTGAGGCTTATCAGGAGCTGATTTCCGACCCGCTCAACCTGATATTTGGCCAGGTGGCCCATGGCTGTGTTATGTCCAATCTGATACGCAGTTTCCGGATCAGGCCGTCTGCGGTCATCGGATACAGCCTGGGAGAATCCGCCGGATATTTTGCGCTTGGTGCATGGCCTGACAGGGGTCTCATGCTGGAAAGGCTGGAAGATTCAAACCTGTTTCAAACAGAACTGGCCGGTCCGTGCAATGCAGCACGCAAAGTCTGGAACATCCCTGCTTCGGAAAATGTTGACTGGTGCGCCGCAACCGTAAGTCAGGATGCAGATACGGTAAAACGCATGTTACGAAAATTCCGTCAGGCCTATCTTCTCATCGTCAACACACCGGATGAATGTGTCATCGGTGGCCGGCGTTCCCAGGTAGAAGCGGTGATCAAGAGCCTGGGTTGTGATGCGTTTTTTCTGGAAGGTGTGATTACGGTTCATTGCGATACGGCCGTACCTGTAAAAGAAGCCTATCGAAAACTGCATACCTTTCCGACCTTCCCACAGCCTGGAATCCGTTTTTACAGTTGTTCTTTTGAAAAAGCACCTGAACTGATTACCGAGAAATCAACATCCACATCCGTACTCAACCAGGCGCTGTTCGGCTTCAACTTCACAGCAACGGTTCAGCAGGCGTATAAGGATGGTACAAGAATATTCCTGGAAATGGGCCCTCACGCTTCATGCTCCCGGATGATCGATTCAATAATGAAAGATTTGCCCCATGCAGCCATACCCGCATGTATCAAGGGGGAAGACGATTATCTTACCATCCTGAAATTCCTGGGATCACTCAGTGCGGAGAGAGTGCCCGTAAAACTGGATTCATTATACGGCAAACAGGCATATCCCCAAAAAATGTATACAAGGGATAAACCAAAAAAGGGAAAAGAGATTGTCCTGCACATTGGCTGGGCCCCCTCAAGCCCGCCCTTGCCGATATCCGGAATTCCAACTGCCAAACAACCACTGATTGTGAAATCCGATCCTGTTTATCCGCAACAGGTAGCAGAAGCGGTTGCTTCCGTATATCGAAGAAACCCGGCATCCGGTCATCCATATGTGGAATCTCCCGGTGAACCCGCCATGACCTCGGAATATGCATCTGTATTCGGACAGATTCAAGATAATATTTCAGCAATATCCGAGACCCATGAAACCTTTCTGGCCTTCTCAAGCCAATTGAATCTGGCTTTTGCCGAGGCAATTGAATTCCAGACAACCTTGCTGGAAAAAGCGATATCTGCCAATGATGTGGATGCCATTCAGGCTGTGATTCCCCGGAATGTTCCAAAGACTTTCCCGGTAAAACCCGCCTACTCGAGGGAGATGTGCATGGAGTTTGCCGTTGGTTCCATTGCCAAGGTGCTGGGTCCGGAATTTGCCGTTGTTGATTCTTACAAGGCAAGAGTTAGGCTTCCGGATGAGCCGTTGATGTTGGTGGATCGGATCTTATCCGTAACGGGCAAAAAGGCGTCCCTGGGTTCCGGCTCCCTGGTTACGGAGCATGATGTGCATCCCGGAGCATGGTATCTGGATGGGAACCGCGTGCCGGTGTGTATCTCCATTGAAGCCGGACAGGCGGATCTGTTCCTCTGCTCCTATCTCGGCATCGATCTGAAGGTCAAAGGAGAACGCACCTACCGGCTGCTGGATGCTGTGGCAACTTTCCATCATGGACTTCCCCAGCCGGGAGATGTGATCCGATATGAAATCGAGATTGAAAAATTTATCCGCCAAGGGGAAACCTATCTCTTCTTCTTTCACTTTAACGGATACATTAGAGACCAGCACATCATCAGTATGCGAAACGGCTGTGCCGGATTTTTTACAAAGGAAGAAGTCAAAAACTCCGGTGGAATCGTACTGACGGAAAAAGATAAACAAAAAATCCCCGGCAAAAAACCTGCGGACTGGAAAGATCTGGTTCCGATGAAAAAAGAATCTTTTGACGATACCGGGATCGATGCGCTTCGCACCGGAGAGATTGAAAAATGTTTTGGTCCGGATTTCAGGGATATCCTCCTATCCGAATCCATCCGGCTTCCCTCCGGCAGGATGAGCCTGATTGACCGGGTGCTGGAACTGGACCCGGATGGAGGAAGATTCGGTCTGGGAATGATCAGAGCCCAGGCGGATATTCATCCCAATGACTGGTTTCTGACCTGCCATTTTGTAGACGATATGGTCATGCCTGGTACGCTGATGTATGAATGCTGCGCCCATACCCTTCGGGTACTCTTGCTCCGGATGGGCTGGGTCACGGAAAAACCCGGTGTCTGTTATGAGCCGGTTCCGGAAATCGGTGCGGTACTCAAATGCCGGGGGCCGGTAACAACCGAAACCAGACATGTCCTGTATGAGGTATCCATCAAGGAGATCGGTTACTCTCCGGAACCTTATGTTATTGCAGATGCCATCATGTACGGGGATGAAGAACGGATCGTCATGTTTCAGAACATGTCCATGAAAATGACCGGTCTGACAAGAGATGAAATAGAACACTTCTGGGCGGAAAGAGAAAATAATTCTTCATCACACGGACTGCCTGAAGTCAGACCCACCATCTATTCCAGAGAACAGCTTCTGGCCTATGCGATTGGAAATCCTTCCGAAGGATTTGGAGATCGTTACCAATGCTTTGACAAAGACAGGAAGATTGCAAGGCTGCCCGGACCTCCCTATTTTTTTATGGACCGGATCACCCATGTAGAGCCTGAACCTTGGGTATTAAAGGCTTCGGGCTGGATCGAAGCAGAATACCGGATTCCGCAGGAGGCATGGTATTTTCAGGCAAACCGTTTACCGGAAATGGCCTTCTGCATCCTGCTTGAAATCGCACTTCAGCCCTGTGGATGGCTGGCGGCCTATCTGGGTTCAGCCCTGAGAAGTGACAAGGATCTGAAATTCCGGAATCTGGGTGGAAAGGCCATCCTTTATGAAAACGTATTGCCGGGCACGGGACTGCTCACCATGCGGGCTAGAATGACAAAGGTCTCGGAGGCCGGCGGTCTGATCATCGAAGAGCTTGATATGGAAGTCCTGAATGAAGGCCGGATGATCTATAAAGGAGATACGGTTTTTGGTTTTTTTACCGCTGAAACCCTGGCCAATCAGGTCGGTATCGGCGGAGCAGCTAAACTTGCATACTCCCCAACTTCGGAAGAGGTTGATCGAGAGTTCTCCCATGTTTTTGAAAATGATGCCCCTCTTTTTCCGGAAGATCCCAACGTCACGCAAACCGTTTCCCTGGGGATGCCGGCCAAAGCCATCCGGATGATCGATAAAATAACATTGTATGTACCGGACGGAGGCCCTCATGGTCTTGGATTTATCCGGGGGATCAAAAACATCGATCCGGATGAATGGTTCTTCAAGGCCCACTTTTACCAGGACCCGGTCTGCCCCGGATCTCTGGGGATTGAGTCCTTTATCCAACTGATGAAATTTGCCCTCCTGAACCAATGGAAAGAGTTGTCGGATACCCACGTTTTTGAGTTTCTCACGGAAAACGAACATACCTGGCTTTACAGGGGCCAGGTCGTCCCCTCCAACAAACAGGTGGAAGTGGATGCGGTAATCACCCGGATTGAAGAATCCCCTTCCCCAACTATTTTTGCAGACGGGTATCTGAAGGTGGATGGACTGTTTATCTATCAGATGAAAAATTTCGGACTCCGGCTTGTTTCCAAAAAAGATTGATGATAACAGGTTGTAGAAGAACGGACTTCCATGACAACGCATTGCTTCAGGAGTATATTCAATGATTGATCAAGAACCATCCGCAGAGCAATTAAAAAATGAAATCAATCAGTTAAAAAAGCAAATTACCTCCCTTCAAAATGCCATCACCAAAATAAAAAAAACAGAAGAGGAAACTCTTGAAAAGCAGGCCCGGTATGAAACCCTGTTTGAGCATGCAGATGATGCTATCTTTTTTGAAACCGATATGGAAGATATCGTTGACGTAAATGAAGGGGCCTGTAAAATGTTTGGGTATTCCCGGGAGGAACTGCTCCGGATGAAAAGCACCCAACTTTTCCATTCTGACGGGCCGTCCCTCTCCATCTATTCCAATCCTGCTCTTGGCAGCGAACTGCCGGTCGAAATGACCGGCCTTCGCAAGGACAGATCCACCATATCCCTGGAATACACCATAACTCCTTTGATCAGCGGCCGGAATACGGTTTTCATGTTTATCATCCGTGATATTACAAAAAGGAAAGCCGCTGAAAAAGCCATGCAGGAGAGTGAAGAAAAATACCGCTCTATCCTGGAAACTATTGAGGACGGATATTATGAAATCGATCTGGCAGGAAACATAACTTTTTATAACAGTTCTCTGAGCAGAATGATCGGGTATTCGGACGCTGAGGTGTTGGGACTGAATTATAAAACATTCACGGACAAGGAAAACAGTAATAAGCTGAACCATTTTTTCAATGATGTATTTAAACAGCAGCAACCGATAAAAGGCGTTGAATGGGAACTGATCCGCAAAGATCAGGAGAAACGGTTTATGGAGTCTTCCGTTTCCCTGAAAAGGGACGAAAACGGAAATACTACTGGTTTTTGCGGTATCCTGAGAGATGTAACAAACCGGAAACAGGCCGAGGAGGAACTCAAGACGACCCAGGCGCATCTGATGGAATCCAAAAAAATGGCAGCGCTGGGAGAGCTTGTTGCCGGGGTCGCCCACGAGATCAACACACCGATCGGCATTGGTGTTACCGGCATGTCCACCTTGGAAGACCGGACAAAAGCGATTGTGAAACTATATGAGCAGGATGATCTGTCAAAGGAGGAATTTGAACAATATCTCAGGACCGTAACCGATGCTTCCCATGCTGTTCTGTCCAATCTGCACCGGGCAGCTGATCTGGTTCGTACCTTCAAGCAGGTTGCCGTGGATCAGTCCAGCGAAGAGCTGCGAAAATTCAAATTCAAGGAATACCTGAATGACATTCTCACAAGCATGCAGCCGAAGTTAAAAAAAACAAGCCATCAGGTCACGGTCAACTGCCCTGAGGATCTTGAACTGGTAAGTTATCCAGGTGCTTTTTCAAGAATCATCACCAACCTGATTATCAATTCTCTTGTTCATGCTTTTGAAGGGATTGAAAAAGGTAAAATTGTCTTTGACATATCCGTAAATCAGGATTATTTCTTCATTCAATATTCAGACAATGGAAAAGGTATTTCACCGGATGTGCTGGAAAAAATATTCGACCCTTTTTTTACCACAAAACGTGGACAGGGAGGAACCGGGCTCGGGATGCATATAGTATACAATCTGGTAACCCAGACCTTGAACGGTAAAATCAAGTGCTCCAGTACACCGGGGAATGGATCTCAATTTTTAATAACAATCCCAATCAGATAGAATACAACCTATGTCCGATAACATGATGAGCGGGAAAAACAAGCTGGTCTTTAAAGAGAAACCGCACATACCCGAATTCATTGCACATAATAATCCCTGGAAAGTGGTCATTGCCGATGATGAAAGCGGAATTCATGATATTACAAAGCTTGCGCTGGAAGACTACACTTTTGAAGGACGCAATCTGGAATTTTTAAGTGCGTTTTCCGGTGCGGACACCAAAGCAATACTCCATAAAAACCATGATGCAGCCGTTATCCTGCTGGATGTGGTTATGGAGACGGAAAGTATCGGTCTGGAAGTTGCCCGATATATCCGGGAAGAGCTGAACAATCGATTCATCCGGATTGTACTGCGAACCGGACAACCCGGAAAAGCCCCTGCAAAAGAGGTCATCACCGGTTACGACATCAATGATTATAAAGAAAAATCAAGACTGGATAACAAGGAGCTCTTCACCACAATCACCTCATCTCTGCGTGCATTCCGGGATCTTCGAACCATTGAAAAAAATCGAAGAGGTCTTGAACTGATAATTAAATCATCCGTCAATATCCTTGAACATCAAACATTCAATAATCTGGCATCCGATGCACTGATCAAACTGCTGTATATCCTTCAGCTTGATAATGAAGTACAAAGCAGAGAACTTTCCAGTGGAATTGCTGTCTGTCAGGAGGGTAACGCTTATTTTATCCATACCGCCACAGGCCCATTAAAAAAATATAAAAATACATATGTGCATGAAAGCCTTCCCGAAGAAGTCCAAAACAATCTGGAAACCGCAATCGTTCGAAAGGAAAGTTATTTTACAGATGACGCATATATCGGTTACTTCGCAACCCGGAAAGGGATGATCAACCTTTTCTACCTGAACGGATGTCACAATTTGACGGAACTGGACAGAGACCTGATCCGTATTTTTTCCGTAAATCTCTCCATTGCTTTTGATAATATCGATCTCTACCAGGAAAACATTGATACACAAAAAGAATTGATCCTCATGCTGGGTGAGACAATCGAAACCCGGTCCGATGTCACCGCCAATCATGTGCGCCGTGTTGCGGAGATATCCTATGCTCTTGCCATCCACGCAGGTCTGTCGGAAGAGGATGCAGAACTCCTGAGATTTGCTTCTCCCATGCACGATGTCGGAAAAGTTGGAATCAACGATTCCGTTCTGTTGAAACCAGGACAGCTTACCGAAAGGGAAACGGAAGAAATAAAAATTCATACCACCAAAGGGTACAATATCCTGAAAGTCTCGGATAAGGCGATCATGAAAATCGCGGCAACCGTTGCATATGAACATCATGAAAGATGGGACGGCAAGGGATATCCGCGGGGCCTCAAGGGTGAAGAGATTTCTCTGTTCGGCCGTATCACAGCCATGGCTGATGTTTTTGACGCTCTGGGACATAAACGCTGCTATAAAGACGCCTGGACCCGGAATGAGATCCTGGAGTATATGGTTCACGAACGCGGCGGTCTTTTTGACCCTTCCCTGGTCGATGTTTTCCTGGAACATCAGGACGACTTTTTTCAAATCAGTACAAAATACCCGGATAATTGAATACTGTTGGGCATTCAGCTTGGTCCAACCAGGAATCAGGCAGCTGGGACAAGGAATCAAAAAATATGCTGGACGAAACTGCTACGTCCCTATTATACCAAAGTTCTACATACCACTCTGACAAAGTGGTACTTTTTTCTTTACGAATGAGATGGTAACAACAAGCTGTTGACACGCAAACAGCTTTTTTATATGTTCATTGCGAAACATCATTAATTGAAAAAAATAAAGCGAAAAAGGCATCTTATGAATTCACATGTTTTGTCGCTATTGATCCGGAAAAAGGCATTTTTCATTTTTGCCGTCGTTACCCTGCTGGTAATCCCTCAGATCATTCATGCAGTGACTTCCATAAGCTCAATGCCGGTACCCGCTTTGTTCCGGCTTTTCGGCTCGGGTCTGATTGGATTAACAGGCCTTTACAGAAAGATCGAATAAACAGATTATTGCCATTCAGGTTGGTTTATTCATGACTCCGTCCTGAATCATCTAAAAAATATTTATTTTTCAAGGATTAGCGCAATATGAATAAGGGAAAACACCTGATTCGTTTGGCCTGTTTTTTAGCGGTTTCCACTGTTTTGATATTTTATACCAGTCTGTACGGGTCAGGCCCGATTTTAAAAGATACTTCTCATACCCGGGCTGATATCATTAAAATCGATTTCCTGAAACGTTTTGCCCTGCTTGAAAAACAGCCTGTTGAATTTCTTCACGATGCTCACACCAAAGCCCTGGCCAAAAAGAAACTGGATTGCACAGCCTGCCATTTGACCGTGAATGACCGGATTTTCCCAAAATTCAAACGAATCAAGGATGAGGATAGGATAGAGGTGATGAATCTTTATCATAAAGAATGCATATCCTGCCATGGAGAAATGAAGGTGGCACGCGAGAAATCCGGGCCGGTTGAGTGCGATAGCTGCCACAGGGAAAAAGCGCTGTATTCATCTTCCAGACAGCCCATGGGGTTTGATAAATCTCTTCACTTCCGTCATTCCGAAGCACAGGAAAATAAATGCGAACAATGCCATCATGAATATAATGAAAAGGAAAAAAAGCTTTTTTATGCCAAGGGAAAAGAAGGAACCTGCCGGTACTGCCACAAAACTGAATTAAAAGACAAACCGATTTCAATGCGCCAGGCATCCCATATTGCCTGCATCAACTGCCATACCAAAAATCTGGCGAACCATCTGGCCGGCGGCCCTGTAACCTGTTCAGGGTGTCATGATCCAGCGGCACAACAGAAAATTAAAAAAATATCACCTGTTCCAAGAATGGAACGGAAACAGCCGGATATTGTTCTGATCAAGGCAGATCAAAAAGCCTTGGAAGCGGATGCCGGAAAACAAAACAGGATGAATTTTGTTCCTTTTGATCATCAGGTGCACGAAAAGAACAATGATACCTGCCGGGTCTGTCACCATGAGAGCCTCAAGCCGTGCAACGAATGCCATACCCTTGCTGGAATAAAGGAAGGCAAAGAGGTAAATCTCGAAAATGCCATGCATCAGCTTGATACAGACAAGAGCTGCATGGGTTGCCACAGCATAAAACAGGAAGAAAAAAACTGTGCAGGCTGTCACGCCCTCATGGGTAAAATGCACAAAAAGGAAGATGATTCATGCGGAAAGTGCCATATGGTACCGGTATCTGAAATGGAAAAAACAGGTGACCCGGAAACCGGAAAATCATTGGCTGCTGAAATGCTAACGTCCAGAAAACCAATTACCGGAACGTATAATGAAGTCGATATTCCGGAGAAGGTTGTAATCAAAAAACTGAGCAACCAGTACGAGCCGGTTGATTTTCCGCATCGCAAGATTGTCAATGCTATAGTAAACAATATCAAAGACAACAAGCTTGCAGGATATTTCCACAGTCAGGAAGGAACGATCTGCAAAGGTTGCCACCATAACAGCCCTGTTTCCAAAAAACCACCTCAATGCGGTAATTGCCATGGAAAAGTTTTTGATGGAGAAAATCCTTTAAAACCCGGAATCATGGGTGCATATCATCAGCAATGTATGGGATGCCATCAAGAGATGGGCATTCAAAAACCGGCCGGGTGTATTGATTGTCATAAAGAGAAAAAAAGTTAAACCAAATGTAAGTTGAGGTCTTTCATATGTCCATATCACGAAGGAAATGTCTAAAGTGGATAGGCGCGGCGGGTATAGGATCTGTTGCAGGTAAATCAGCTTTTGCCGCCGGCAATAAGCATTTTGAAGGTTATCCCGGAAGTTTTGGTGTTTTGCATGACATAACACTGTGTGTTGGATGTCGGAGTTGTGAGGCAGCCTGCGCCAATGTAAACGAGCTTCCCTTGCCCGATAAACCATTTACGGATCTTTCCGTTTTGCAGGAAAAAAGAAGAACAACCGAAAAGGCTTATACCGTGGTTAATCAATATGAAGTCCCTGGAAAAAAAGCCCCGGTATTCAGAAAAAATCAGTGCAATCATTGTCTGGAGCCTGCCTGCGCATCTGCGTGTTTTGTGAAGGCATTCAAAAAAACGGAAACCGGTGCCGTTACCTATGATCCCACCGTATGCGTCGGATGCCGTTATTGCATGATCGCCTGCCCTTTTGATATTCCGACCTATGAATATGATGAACCGCTGACTCCCCGTATCATGAAATGCACCATGTGCTATCCCAGGGTCATCAAGGGCGAACTTCCCGGATGTGTCGAGGCCTGCCCCAAAGAGGCAATGACATTCGGGAAAAGGGAGGATCTGATCCGGCTCGCACACGATCGGTTTCGCAAATATCCGGGCAGGTATGTTGATCACATATATGGCGAGACGGAAATGGGCGGCACAAGCTGGCTGTATATTTCGAGTGCCCCTTTTTCAGAGGTTGGCATGCGGGAGGACCTTGGTGTTACACCGGCTCCCGAACTGACCTCCGGCGCTCTTTCAGCGGTTCCCATGGTTGTGGGATTATGGCCTGTGCTTTTAACGGGAATATACGCCATATCCAAACGCAAAGAAATTGTTTTTCAGCAGGAGCTTGAAGAGGCAGTCCGGACTGCTTCCGATAAGGCAAATTCAAAACTGGCCGATGCCCTTGCAAAGGTCAAAAAAGAAACAAAAAATGCTGTTGAAAAAGCTGCCCAGCCCCGAACCAAGGAGGATATCTGATGTCTGACAAACCTGCAATGGAGGTCAAAACATGGTTGACCCCTTTTAATATTGTGTCCGGTTCCATCATCATCGTCGGGATTGTGCTCACCATCCTGCGGTTTACGATGGGATTGGGAGCGGTCACCAATCTTTCCAACGATAATCCATGGGGGTTATGGATTGGCTTTGATCTGCTTGTCGGAGTGGCCCTTGCAGCAGGAGGATATGTTACATCAGCAGCTGTGTATCTTTTCGGAATGAAAAAATACCATTCTGCGGTGAGACCGGCAGTCCTGACCGGATTTCTCGGTTATTCGCTTGTTGTTTTCGCCCTGAATTATGATGTCGGCAGACCCTGGCGCCTGCCATATCCTTTTATCATACAGCAGGGAACATCATCCCTTCTTTTTGAAGTGGCTGCATGCGTTGCGCTCTACCTGACGGTTTTATTCCTTGAATTCGTGCCGGCTCCGCTGGAATGGCTGGGGATTAAAAAAGTAAGAGAACTTGCTGTGAAGCTGACCCTGGCCCTGACAATACTGGGTGTTGTTCTCTCCACACTGCATCAATCTTCTTTAGGCGCCCTTTTCCTGATCGCGCCGTCCAAACTTCATCCCCTGTGGTATTCGCCCTATCTGCCGGTCTACTTTTTCGTATCCAGCATTATCGCAGGGTTGTCCATGGTGATATTTGAAAGCACGCTTTCCCACCATTTTTTTCATGATAAAATGGACGAGACGCATCTGAATGAAAATCAAGGCGTAACCCTGGGTTTCGGAAAAGCCGCATCCCTGGTGCTTGCGGGTTATTTTATCATAAAGGTGATGGGAATCGCCGGGGGAGATAACTGGAGTCTGCTGGTAACCCCTTATGGGATCTGGTTTCTCGTCGAATTGATAGGGTTTGTTGCTTTACCGTCATTCTTATATGCCATAGGCGTCCGGAACAGGGACGTAAAACTGATCAAATGGACTGCCGCATGGACAGTGATCGGCATTGTCATCAACCGGCTGAATGTCTGTCTGATTGCATTTAACTGGCAGCTTCCTTCCAGTCAACGATATTTCCCGCACTGGATGGAAATCGCCACATCGGTTTTTATCGTAACTGTCGGCATTGTCATTTTCAGATTTATTGTAACCAAAATGCCTATTTTCTACGAGCACCCGGAGTACAAGGATGTCCACTAAAAGACCATCTTGGTAAGGAGGCGCGTTTGTAATGGAAACCATTTTTTATACCTATCAGGACTATCTTACATATACCAAGGGAGTTCTCTATCTTCTGATGATCGCCGCTCTGATTGGTATTGCATTGTTCTGGAGATTTCTATCCGGAAAGGATGATGAAAATAAGCTGTTATAATTGAGGTGTATTGCTTAAGACCCGTTTTTTAATTTTCCCGGCAGATTGCTATCGGGAAATGAATGTAAAAGGAAATCTGACAAATGTTTTACAATATCGTGCTGTATGCAGCCCTGACAGTCTTTGGAATCGGTCTGATATATAAAATTTCAGGCTGGTTCCGTTTCAGTATCGGTATCCATGCGAAGAACAAGACGATATCGGCAAGAATCCCGGCTGCACTGAAAGGGCTGATTGCGGTCATATTCAGTCAAAAGCTTGGGACGCTGATCCGGGTTTTTATCATGGACGTGCTTTTTCAGATACGGGTATTGAAAAATGACAAGCTCCGGTGGCTCATGCATATGCTGATTTATGCCGGTTTCATGTTCCTTTTTTTCACGCATGCCCTTGACAGAGTCATACCGACTTCACTTTTCGACAGGTATTATCTGAAGCTCAATCCATTCCTTCTTTTTTCCGGATGCCTGGTGATTTCAGGTATCGCCATCGCTGTCTACCGCCGTTTTATTTTAAAAGTGCCGCGACTGAAAACCAATGCCATGGATCAATATGTCATCATTTTGCTGGCGATCATCATGCTCTCCGGCATTGCACTGGAGTCTACCAAACTCACATCTTACAACCACTATCAGAAAATATGGTATATTCATATCCTGACCTGTTTCCTGGGGCTTGCCTATCTGCCCTTCAGCAAAATGTTCCACCTGTTTACTACACCGGCAAGCCTGCTGGCCAATTCGGTTATGGACAAAAACTCCGATCCGGCCAATATCATGACCCGGCAGGTTATGGAACTGGATTCCTGCACCCATTGCGGCACGTGCAGTTTCCACTGCTCTGTCGCGGTTGCCTTTGACAGTATCGGGAATGAAAATATCCTGCCGTCGGAAAGAATGACATTTCTGAAGGATTATATTACCCGAAAAAATATCAATGCACAGGGTCTGGCGGCGATTCAGCAGGGAATATACCTTTGCACCAACTGTGACCGCTGTACAATCAACTGTCCGGCAGGGATCAATCTAAGGGACCTCTGGTTCAATGTCAGGGAAGAGATGATTCAACGCGGGCATTCCGTTTCTCTGATGCTGACTCCTTTTTCTTTCTACAGGGGACTCAAGCAGCAGGAACTGGACCCGGCGCAGTATGACAATCCATTACATAAAGCGGAAAAAGACCTGACCGATCCTTTTGAACTGGTAAATAAAACCGAAGAGATCATTTCATTGACACCGGCAAACAGGGAATTCAAGGAGTCAGCCGATCTTTCTACACGCACCGGAACCTATTCCTATTGCTTTACATGTGAAAACTGTTCAACCGTATGCCCTGTGGTCGGCAATTACGAAAATCCACAGGAGTACCTCGATCTGCTGCCCCATCAGATCATACGTTCCATGGGATTCGGTGTCAAAGACCTGGCAATGGGTTCCAGAATGCTGTGGTATTGTCTGACCTGCTACCAATGTCAGGAGCACTGCCCCCAGGGAGTGAAAGTGACCGATATATTTTATGAGCTTAAAAACCTTGCCGCAAAGGAGGCAAGCCGTTCTTCAGAATAGAACCATCTGATGAGCGCGCTGTTAAACAGGGATACCATGATGAAATTTGCATTATTTCTGGGTTGTAACATTCCGGTCAGGGTTCAGCAGTATGAACTCTCTGCCAGGGCCGTGCTGGACAAACTCGGCATTGAGGTTGTGGAAAACAGTGAATTCAAATGCTGCGGCAATCCGATCCGGAATACCGATAACAAGACTTTTATCTTGATGGCCGCAAGGAATCTTGCTCTTGCGGAAAAACAGGGTCTGGATATGATGGTACTTTGCAAGTGCTGCTTCGGCAGCCTGAAAAAAGCTGCCCATCTGTTGAAACAGAACCCTTCCATTCAGAAAGAAGTGAACGGGATGCTGGCCGGAGAAGGATTACAATATAAAGGAACCTCCGAAGTGAAGCATTTTCTCTCCGTTCTTTATCATGACATCGGTATCCATGCTCTCAAAGAGAAAACCACGCGGTCATTCAAAGGAATTAAAATTGCAACCCACTATGGATGTCATGCCCTGCGGCCCAGTGACATCACCGGGTTTGATAACCCGGTTGCACCTGTTCTATTTGATGAACTGGTTTCCGCCACAGGCGCTCAAAGCATCGACTGGCCATTAAAGCTTGAATGCTGCGGCGCTCCGCTTCTGGGTGTCCATGACAGTCTTTCCATGGGTGTAACTGAAAGAAAAATTATCGACGGCAAACAGGCCGGCGCAGACTATCTGTGTGTTGCCTGTCCATATTGCCAGATGCAATTTGACACAGTTCAGCAAATGATGGTGTCTGCTCAGAAATTGAACCAAAGTCTGCCAAGCATCGTATTTCCCCAGCTTCTCGGGCTTGCCATGGGCATCGATGGCAATTCCTTGGGGTTAAGCAGACATGTGCTCGATATCAGCAGATTAGAATCATTTTTGGAGTAGGAGAAAAAAATGTCTCAGAAAGAAATTGGCGCTGTGATGGTGGTTGGCGGTGGAATTGCCGGAATGCAGGCGGCTCTGGATGCGGCTGACTCCGGTTATTATGTCTATCTTGTTGAGAGATCGTCTTCCATCGGCGGGGTAATGTCCCAACTTGACAAAACCTTCCCTACCAATGATTGTGCCATGTGAGTCATCTCACCCAAACTGGTCGAGGTCGGCCGGCACATCAATATAGAGTTACTGACGTTATCGGAAGTTCAAAACATTTCCGGTGAACATGGCAACTTTGAGGTATCCTTGAAGCAGTATCCCCGTTATGTGGATACTCAAAAGTGTATTGCCTGCGGACTGTGTGCGGATAAATGCCCCAAAAAAGTGGCCAATGAATACGATGGTGCCTTGAGTGACCGAAAGGCCATTTATGTCAAGTATGCTCAGGCAGTCCCTCTGAAATATACCATTGATGCCGATTATTGCATTTACCTGACCAAAGGGAAATGCAGGGCCTGTGAAAAGCTGTGCCCTACCGGCGCCATCAATTTCAATGATAAAATTAATGAGATAACCCTTACTGTAGGGGCCGTTATCCTGGCCAATGGCTGTGAACCCTATGATCCGAAGCCTCATGATGTTTATGGTTACGGGAATTCTGAAAACATCGTCACCAGCCTGGAATTTGAACGGATACTTTCATCTTCCGGTCCGTATGGCGGACACCTGGTCCGGCCGTCAGACAAAAAAGAACCCAAAAAAATCGCATGGCTTCAGTGTATCGGATCCAGGGATGTACATATCGGAGCCAGGGGGTATTGTTCTTCGGTCTGCTGCACCTATGCCATCAAAGAAGCCATGCTGTCCAAAGAACACAGCAAGGAGCCTCTGGATACGGCCATTTTTTATATGGATATCCGCACCCATGGAAAAGACTTTGAAAGATATTACAACCGGGCCAAGGATGAATACGGTGTCCGGTTTGTCAAATCCAAAATTACACATATCCTACCGACGGACAGCGGCGATCAACTGATCCGGTACTTTGACGAATCCGGCAAACGGGTTGAAGAAAAATTTGATATCGTGGTGCTCTCTGTCGGTCTGGGGTCGAATAAATCAGCAGTTGATCTGGCAAACGCCATGGGTATTAGCCTGGATACTTATGGTTTTGTCAAAACCAACAGCTTTGAACCGGTCCAAACATCCCGGCCGGGTATTTTTGTTTGCGGCGCATTTGAAGCTCCGAAAGATATCCCCTCCTCTGTCATTGAAGCAAGCGCATCAGCCGGAATCGCCGGAAGCTGTCTTGCCGAGGCCCGCTGGTCGCTGACCAAACAGAAAGAAATACCCAAAGAAATGGATACCCGCGGCGATCCACCCAGGGTCGGTGTTTTTGTCTGCTGTTGCGGCACCAATATCGCCGGAGTGGTTGATGTTCCGGTGGTGGTTGAATATGCAAAGAGCTTGCAAAATGTCGCATATACTGAAAAAAACATGTTCAGTTGTTCGCAGGACACCCAGGATAATATGGCCAAGATTATCCGGGAAAAACAGTTGAACCGGGTAGTAGTGGCTGCCTGTACGCCCAAAACCCATGAACCGCTTTTCCAGGAGACCCTCATAAACGCCGGCTTGAACAAGTATGTCTTTGAGATGGCCAATATCCGGAATCAGTGTTCCTGGGTCAATAAAAACAATCCCGAGATGGCAACCGAAAAGACAAAAGATCTGGTCCGGATGGCGGTTGCAAAGGCTTCCCTCATGGAACCTTTGACAGAGGCTAACCTTCTGATCAATCAGTCTGCTCTGGTCATCGGCGGCGGCATCGCCGGAATAACAGCCGCGAAAACCCTTTCCAATCAAGGATACCACACGTATCTGATAGAAAAAAGCGGCCGCCTCGGCGGTCAGGCCCTGCAGATTCATGAGACATGGCAGGGAGAGAATGTTTCAGAGAATGTTAGCCGCATGATCGCCGAGATTCAGGCAGATAAAAATATTGAAATTTTTACAAACTCTGAAATCATAAAAACAGATGGTTTTGTCGGAAACTACAAGACTACCATTCAGATGCCGGATAAAACAGCGGAACTTGAATATGGAGTTGCGATTATTGCCTCCGGCGCAACAGAATTAAAGCCGGATCAGTATCTTTACGGCCGGGATGAACGGGTGCTGACCGGTCTTGAGCTGGATCAGAAACTGATTGAAAATGACCCGGCCATATCGCAGAAAAAATCTGCTCTTTTTATTCAGTGTGTCGGGTCCAGGATTCCCGAGCGGCCCTATTGCTCCAAGGTCTGCTGCACCCATTCCATCAAAAACGCCTTGCAGCTTCGAAAGCTGAACCCGGAAATGGATGTATATATTCTTTACCGGGATATGCGTGCTTATGGATTGCGTGAAGACCTCTACCGGGAAGCCAGAGAAAAAGGTGTTATCTTTATCCGGTATCATGCGGATCAAGGGCTGGATGTTTTTCTGGATGAACAAGATCTGAAGGTCAGTTTCAAGGACACGGTCCTTCGGCGCAAACTCGAAATTACTCCGGATTTGCTGGTACTGGCATCGGCCATCACACCGCCAAAAGAAAATCCGCTGGCGCAACAATACAAAGTCACCTTAAACAACGACGGCTTTTTCATGGAAGCCCACGCCAAACTCAGGCCTGTGGATTGTGCAACGGACGGAGTGTTTATCTGCGGTCTGGCTCATGCGCCCAAGCCGATTGATGAGTCCATTGCCCAGGCAATAGCGGCAGCAACCCGTGCAGTAACCCTGCTTGCCCGAAAATCAATTCAGACCAGCGGTAACATTGCAGAAGTCGCTCCCAGAACATGCAGCGGCTGCGGGGTTTGTGCCTCCATCTGCCCGTATTCAGCCCCTGCTATGATTGATAAAAAAGCTGAGGTCTTCCCCGGCAAAGCCAAAATCAATCCGGTTCTTTGCAAGGGCTGCGGATCATGTGTGGCATCCTGCCGTTCCGGGGCTATCCGGCTGAAGGGGTTTGACAACGATCAGATACTCGCGCAGATATTTGCAATGACTGCGGCTGGATGATGCGGTAAGTCTGGTGAACGCCGGTGTCAAAATTGGATTGCTGAATCTTACAGGAGGAAAAATACGCGGAGCTCTCATTATTATCGTCCTGATCGCCATGCTGATTGTGGGTATTCTGCCAGTGAAAGATATGAAGACCGAAACGGTTGACGGCGCAACCAAACAGGAAGCCATTGAAAAAGCGGAAAAGGCAGTGGAAACTGCGGAAGATGCCATCAACAAGATAACCGATAAAGCCAAAAAGTCGACCGAATATTAGGCACACCCCAAGAAGCGGAAATTTTTCTGCCCCGGTTTTCCAGATATCAAGATCGATCAATTGGAGAATTCCGGATGGTACTCCCAATCATTTGTCCAGGCCCTCGATGATCCGGACTTCCGGTACGGCTTTCTGTTTTTCCATGGCAATAGCGACAGGATGATTTGGGTCTGACAGTTCCGTATAAACTTTCTCTATAACCGCAAGTTTTTTTTCGTCACCATACCAGCCGTCTTTCAATTCGGGCAGGTTGGTGATGTATTTGAGAACCTCACAGCCAGCGAATTTGATTTCTTCGGGGAAGTAGAGCTCATAAACCATGGCGTCGATAAGGTCTTCAAAAAATGAGCTGTTAATCTGTTTTTCCTTTAACCCAATTATATAATCTGCAATTATTGAATATTTGTCTTGCTGCATTGAAATTTTTATTGGAATGGAATGTAATTCGTAGATACCGATTGTAGGCATTAGATATTTATTGCAATACCAGTAGTTAATCAATGTTGAATTGAGAATTGAGCAAAGATATTTTAATGAAGTTTTGTTATCCCAAGTTTCATATCGCGAAAAAAGCGTTGTGTCGATAAAATAATTTTTTTTATTGTCATAGGCACATAGTAACTGCATTGAACTATTGACTCTTTGCGTAATCAGTTTTTCAGGTACTTCAAATAAATCTTTTGTGTATGAAACCGAACCAACTTTCTCTTTCATCAAATCAGGCCTATACCAAATATATTCACCGCCCCAATTCAGCTGATAAGATTTTATATTTTTCCCTCGATAAACTTGCTTGTAATCAGAATTTTTTTGGGTGTTGTGAATAAACCTTTTATCATCACTTGTTTTTATGCCTCTAGAAAATTGAATAATCGTTTCTATCCTAACACTTCCGTTTTCAATTAACTTGTTGATTCTTTTCTGATTATCGCTAAGACTTGTATTAAATGATAACGTTGAATCAGCCATTACTTCATCAATTAATATTTCAGAAATTTTAGAAAAAGATTGATCGAAAATCTCAACTGTTTTACTTTTACCAAACTCATTTAAAATAAGAACTACCATGGGTTTAACGATACTATCAAAGGTGCTAAAATCTAAATCGATAACTTTCACCAAAGATTTTTCTTTAAAAATAATTTCACGCAGTTTAGAAAAACTATCAGTAGCTTTCCAAGTTTGTGGAATAATATAACTTAAAGTTCCATTCTTCTTAAGAAGGATAAATCCTTGTTCTAAAAAAAATGCATAAGTATCAGATTTATTCCTTGCTGAACGAAATTTTGAACGCAAAGTTAAACGGTATTCATCAGGTCTTAGGTTAGAAATATTAATATATGGCGGATTCCCAATCACCAAATCAAATCCGCCTGCAACCCCGAACATCCATTCCGGGTCAAAGAATGGACTGTTAACGTTCTGATTATAGGGGTCCCAGGCTGCAAGCTGGCGGGCCGTCTCATTGCCCCAGCCTTGTTGGATCAATAAATTCCCCATTTGCTCTCGCAATTTCTGGTCTTCATCCCGGAGTTTACGTTTTGTTATTGGGGTTTTGGCGCTGAATAACCGATGACGTACATCTTTTAGCTTTTCTTCAAGTTCTTTTACTTTTGGATTTTCAAAAAGAAGCAGTTGCTGAGCTGGTTTTTCAATTCCAATAAGGGTATTGGCAGCGACAAACTTGGTTTCAAGATTAGGCAAGGGCCGGATGCCAAAATTATTATCCTTTGATTTATCAGACTTTTGGTCAACAATCAGGGAGATAAAAAATCGGAGCTTGCTGATCTGGGTGGCTATAGGCTGAATATCAACACCGTAAATGCAGTTTTCAATCAGGTAGAGCTTTCGCCCGTAATCCAGTTCATTATTGGCAAAGGATTCTTCGATGTCCAGTTTATTGGCTTCCAGATCAAAAATTATTTTATCCCGGATCGCTGAGTCATTAATATTTCCAGCCTCTTTAATGAGGCCATCAACCTTTTCGATCTGCCGCTCTTTCCAGAGTCTGTTGTATGGATCAAGCTTATGTAAAATATGAACGAGTTTGTGGAGTATCCCCATGGGGAACGCGCCGGAACCGCAGGCTGGATCGAGGATTTTACAGGTATCAATGGCGCTGATGAGGACAGCCGTCTGCTTTTCATCAAAAAGATGTTCTTTTTCGTTGTAGCCCAGCAGCAATTCCAGGCCGGTCTCTGCGTCAAGCGGACTCATGCCTGCTTCTGTTTCCAGCTTTTGCTTAAAGTGCGCTTTCAAGGATTCATCCACCATATAGCTGACGATCTCGCGGGGTGTATAAAAACTGCCGGTCTGTTTGCGGGCTGTGGTTCTGGTTTCCGGGTTATAAGATGCAAGCAGGTTTTCAAAAACCCGGCCCAGGAGTTCCGGGTCAAGGGCAATATCTTCTTCAATGGGTGTATTTTCAGTTATGGTGAACTTGTAGCTTTTGAGGATATTAATCAGTCCATTGACCGTTACATCTTTCTGCTTTTTATTCCCGAGTTCTTCGGAAAGATCCGCATTTTCTCCAACACCGAAAAAGATATAGTCCGGAACACAAAGTGAATTATCCTTCCGATCGGAAAAGCCATCTTCATAATTGATAACATCTCCGCCTTTTTTCCCTTTCAGCAGAGGGTCGGGGCTATCCAGGCATTCAAACAGCCCACCATTCATGAACGGCACCACCTCCTCCACCAGATTGATGAATGCTTCTGGGTTTTTGAAGTAGCTTTCATACCGCATCAGGTTGGTCACATTCATTTGCTGGCCTTCCTTACGGAACCCCCGCTTACCAATGGTTTGATTGAGCGTGGCGAAAAAAAGATTTTGCAGAATAGCCCGATAATACTTGCTCCCCTGCGTTTTATGGTTGAACCCTGATCTTTTGCGAGGTACAAAATCGCTGATCAGATTCTCCCGGATATATGTTTCATCAAAAAGCACATCCGGCACCAGATTTTTTTCTTTGATAAACCATACAAAGAGAATCCGCGTCAGCAGACGGATCAGATTTTTAGCGTTATGTTCTCTGACCTTATCCTCCTTTTTGAATAAACCTGTCTTGTCAGCTTCCAGGTCGGCACCAGGAAAGATAACTTCGCGCATAGCCCAGAAATACCAGTTGGACAGTTCCCGGTAAAACCGCTTGTTCAGCTCTCTGGTATCCAGCGTTTTCTGCCAGGCATTATGGAGTTCCACAAAGCCAGTGACCTTATGGATTCTTTGAAGTTCTTTAAAAGACAGATCAAACAGGATTTCAATATGCGCCCTGTGTGGATTTACGATGGAAATATCCTTGATCAGCGTCACTTTTTCAAGGACATCTTTTCTTTCATCTTTCTTGTTCAGCCTGCGGTTAATCACAGACAACGTCAGGTGTTCACCGTATTTAAAAATGACCATCACCGGCATGGGAAACACTTTGTTGATCTCGCGTGTAATTTGAGCCAGGGCCGTTCGGGTGTATTCCGCTTTAACCAGTTCAAGTGCAAAGAAAAGATAGGTTTCGATTACCGTTTCCTTGTCTTGACCTTCCCACTTAACCCTGCCTGTATCAAACAGACTTTTCTGGCCGGACAGTTCTTCCCGTGTCAACTGAAATAACAGATCAATGAATTTCCATTCCTTGACCTGCGCTTTGTCCTCATTAAAACGCAAATTCCCTTCAAGAAATGAATCCTTAAAATACGAAAAGGTCTTTTTGGGAAATGGATTTTGGCGCGCGGTATTATAGCCAAGGATTTGAAACAGGGTAATGGACTGATCGTTTATATCCCCTGAGGCAAACGATTTAACAGCAGACTGTATGGCCAATTTTACATCTTTATCGGACATTGAATCACCTTAATTTCCTGATGCTATTATTTCCCAATAGTGATTTCATCTGGGTGATAGCGATTGTATTCAATTGAATCAAACGCTGCTCCTGCGATAGCCCCTGATGGATCAACACAGAATTGATGCTTTCGAGGTTGGACAACACCACGAGCTGCTCCAGCGTTGCACTGTCCCGGATATTACCATCTTTATCCGGATTGCTGCCCCGCCATTGCGCGGCGGTCATGCCGAACATGGCCATATTAAGAATATCTGCTTCACTTGCATAGACGATCTGAGTTTGCTTTTTTGATAGTTCCGGAGGGATCAGATTTTCTTTAATAGCGTCGGTATGTATGCGATAATTGATTTTTGCAATGGTACGCTGAAGATTCCATTCCAGCTTCAGACGGTTGTTTTCATCGTCTTTGAGGCGTTTGAACTCTTTAATCAAATATACTTTAAATTCAGCACTTATCCACATCCCGAACTCAAAGGCGATATCTATGTGGGCAAAAGTTCCGCCATATCGTCCTGCTGTTGCCCTCAACCCAATGGCATTTGTTTTTTCCGTCCATTCCTTGACACTGATTTTATAACTGTTCAAACCAGCCTGACCTTTAATTGTGGCGAATTCGCCATAATTAAAACCCGGATTATGAACACTTTCCCAAATACCTAAAAATTCTACAGTGTTTCGATTTCTTAACCAGTCAGAAATAAAAAAATCACCGTCTTTCGCCTTAAGCATATCTGTAATTGAAATATAATCTTCGGTATTCACCTTAATAATTCGTATCTCAACACCCTGAACATCAACTTTCCGGTTTTTCATTTATCGCTTACCTCACTATCAGCCAGGTTACCAGTTCAAAATCTTCCATTTCGCTGACCTGTTTTGATTTGGGTATCAGCACTGCCCCACGGTCAGTAGTCAACTTGATATGATGTTTTTTCTTGAACACATGCACAATTTCATGTACTGCTTTTTTTAGCAATTCTGAATATTTATCTGTTTTTTCACCGTTTGCCGTTTCTTCGTTAAACAATGCACAGAGTTCATCATAAGGCATTTTTTGCCCCTGGCAAAGCAGACGGAAAATTTCCAGAATCTGCTTGGCGTTTGTATAATTATAACGGACGGTCCCGTCATCCCGGACATAAACAAGAAAATACGGGTTCAACGGATTCACTTCTTCATTGCCGTCGGTTTGTCCTTTCTGGGCCAGACAAAAAATGACACCCGGTCTGATTACTTCTTTTTCAGCAGATGAAATTTTTCTGCCGTTAATGAGACTTCCGTAGTCACCTCCCGGGGCGGGAACAATTGCATAAAGCCCCATGGGTGAATCGTTCAATCTTTTTCGGTTGGCTTCGATGAAGTTAAGCAATTCGATTCTGAAATCATCGAGGGTAAAATCCGTTAAAGAAATCGTCTCGTCCATCTCTTCCAGGTCAAGTATTTCGTTTTGCAATTTTTTCAATTGCCGGTTGCGGTACTTCAGATCATCAGTAATCAGATCCTCCAACTGCTCGGTATTGAGAATATTGTCTTCCCCTGTTGCAGTAACATCCACAAGCGCCATGCGGGCTTCCACCCGCTCTTTCAGATTGATATAATTGTCCAGATCCCGGGTCGGCCAGAAATTCACCAATTGTATCGTTTTATTAATGCTCCCAAGCCGGTCAATACGGCCAAATCTTTGAATAATCCTTACCGGATTCCAATGGATATCATAATTTACAAGAAAATCACAATCCTGTAAATTCTGGCCTTCACTGATACAGTCTGTTGCAATCAGAATATCAATCTCATCCGTTTGGTTGGAATGATTCAGCCTTGCCCGATTTTTGGATACAGGGGAAAAATTTACCAGAATGCTGTCATAATCGCTTTTGCCGAAAGTCGTCTGTGTGTAGTTTCCACATACAAGCGCACAATGAAGTTTTATCTTGGTTCTGATCCAGTCTTTCAAGTTTTCGTAGAGATATCGGGCTGTATCGGCAAAAGCAGTAAACACGATGACTTTTTTATTGTTTCTATTTTGGGGTGTTTGGATTTTACTTTGGATAAGATCTTTAAGCGTTTTCATTTTCGCATCACGGGAAGGATCAACGGCTTTGGCATTATTCAGCAGATCAATAAGTGCGTCTTTATCCTTTTGAAGATCTGACTTCCATGCTTCCAACTCCAGGTCGGCCAGGTCAAACTTCAGCTTTTTACCAACCTGCCACTCGTCAGCTTCATCGATGTTTTCTTCTAGTTCTTCATCAGAAGGCGTGAAACTTTCCAGCGTTTCTTCTTGACCCTGACTTTTGCTTTCAAGAAAACTTTTGATTTTCCGTTCCAAATTTTCAATCTTCAGGATTGTCCGGTCAAGGGATATCTCAAAGGATTCGATTGAACTTTCAAGGCGCTTAAGGAAATTGACTTTCATCATGCCGATGAGAAAATTTTCACGGTTGGCTTGTGTGAAATTAAGAACTTCTCCCCCTGCCAGATCCTCATATTTTTTTTGTTTGCCTGGTTTGACATAGGCCGAAGGGTTAAAAACAGATAGTCTGTATTCAAGGATTTGCTTGTTGATTCTGTCGTAAGAAGGAAACCGTTTTCCCAGGTCAATATCAGGATAAACAGAATGGGGCTTTTCTCTTTTGGGAAAGCTCCCAATAGACTCAATGTGGTAAAATTTGACAATATGCTTCCGAGAGCGGGCAATCGTGAGTTCATCCAGAAGCTTGAAAAAAGCAGAATCCAATCTCTCCAACAACTGTTTCATGGTCCTTGATTTATTTTTCGGGTCTGCCCAGCGGGTAAAGTTTTTTTGTGCATTTTCAAGCGTTGTTCCGATGCTTTTAATTTTACAGGTTTCAAACAGGGCGTCTTCTTTTCCTTCGGTAATAAATGCGATCTGGTTCCTCAGATCCCGAAGGGTATTGTTTACCGGTGTGGCGGAAAGCATTAAAACTTTTGTTTTTACACCGGACTTTATCACTTTTTCCATGAGCGATTTGGCACGGTTCATTTTGATTTTGCCGTCATCCTTCACCTTTTCAATGGGATTGCCCCGGAAATTGTGGGATTCGTCAATGACAACAAGATCAAAAGCTCCCCAGTGAAAATTCCCAAGATCAATACCATTCGCATCCGAATGCCCTGACTCTCGGCCCATGTCAGTATGATATAGAACCGTGTAATTGAAACGGTCCTTTTTAAAAGGGTTTAAAGAATGGTTTTGGCTTGCCTGATAAACCGTCCAGTTACCAGTCAATTTTTTGGGGCAAATAACAAGAACACGGGCGTTCAGAAGTTCAAAATACTTAATCACAGCCAGGGCCTCGAAAGTCTTACCCAAACCGACGCTATCCGCAATAATACATCCGTTGTGTTTTATTATCTTATTGATAGCTCCCTTAACCCCATCTTTCTGAAAATCATAGAGCATATTCCATACTTCACTATCATAAAAACCTGTTTTTTCGTCTAACAGGCCGCCTTTTTTCTGTTCGCTCAGGTAGCCTTCAAAAATGTGGTAGAGCGTTTTAAAATAAATAAACTCCGGTTCATTTTCGATATACAACTGCTGAAGATACTTTAGAACCTCTTCCTTGACATCTTCGACAAGACCAGTTGAGTCATTCCAGATGGAATCAAACCAGTGTTTAAGTTCCTGCCGGTCTCTATCGCTGTCAATAATCAGATTGAGTTCAATGTTTTTACTTCCGCCAAGCCCAAGCCCGTTAACGGTAAAATTTGAACTGCCTGCAATCGCCTTTTCAATCCCGCTTTCCTGTTTCACATGATAAAGTTTTCCATGCAAAAAATTTGGTTTCACCATTGATCGAATTTCTGTTTTATCTTGAATCCATTGGGCACACTCCCTGGCTAATGCTTTTTGGGTAAGTCTGCTTTCAAGCGGAATCGTCAGCTTGTCGTCTTCAATTTTAAAATCCCTGGTATTTACTTTATCTGGATCAAGGGATTTAATAAAAGTGGGTTCTCCGAATAAAAACTGAAGCTTTTTAATGCTATCGAGATTATTTTTTAATTGACGATATGCATAAATGGTAAAGTAGGCTGAAACAATAGAGACTTCAGAGTTTGTTACAATAACCTGCTTGAGAAAATCACCAACTGTACCATTAGCATGATTATCTCTAATTGCTGAATAGTTCATAAATTTATCCTACTTCATTTAATTTAGGACCACACGCATGCGACGCGCTCCCGAAGGACGGCGGTTTCATTTTAAAAATATAACTATCCGAAGCCCCTTAAAAAAACAATAGCCTTCGCAAAAACAACTCCCAATTAGTCGTACTTGCCTCCGGTGCAATGGAATTAAAGCCGGATCAGTATCTAAACGCCTTGCAGCTTCGAAAGCTGAACCCGGAAATTGATGTATATATTCTGTACCGGGATATGCGTGCTTATGGATTGCGTGAAGACCTGTACCGGGAAGCCAGAGAAAAAGGTGTTATCTTTATCCGGTATCAAGCAGATCAGGGGCTGGATGTTTTTCTGGATGAAAAGGATCTGAAAATCAGTTTTAAAGATACTGTTCTCCGGCGCAAACTTGAAATTACCCCGGATTTGCTGGTACTGGCTACGGCCATTACACCGCCAAAAGAAAATCCCCTGGCGCAGCAATACAAGGTCACGTTAAACAACGATGGCTTTTTCATGGAAGCCCACGCCAAACTCAGGCCTGTGGATTGCGCAACGGACGGAGTGTTTATCTGCGGTCTGGCTCACGCGCCCAAGCCGATTGATGAGTCCATTGCCCAGGCAATAGCGGCAGCAACCCGTGCAGTAACCCTGCTTGCCCGAAAATCAATTCAAACCAGCGGTAACATTGCAGAAGTCGCTCCTCGAATATGCAGCGGTTGCGGGGTTTGTGCCTCAATCTGCCCGTATTCAGCCCCCTCGATGATTGATAAAAAAGCTGAGGTATTCCCCGGCAAAGCCAAAATCAATCCGGTTCTTTGCAAGGGTTGCGGATCATGTGTGGCTTCCTGCCGTTCCGGAGCCATCCGTCTGAAAGGATTTGACAATGATCAGATATTCGTGCAGATATATGCAATGACTGCAACCGGCTGATGCAAGAGAGGCTATCCCGCATGCGAAATGAGCTGAAAAACATGATTTCCATTTTCGAGGCTATGACGGATGGCGTCTATATCATTGATCGCAACTATACGATCCAGTATATGAACAAAGCCATGATCATGGATTTTGGCGAAGGTATTGGCAAAAAATGTCATACAGTCATTGCCAAAAGCCAAGAAACGTGCAGTGAATGCAAGGCCGGCAGCGTATTTATGGGAGAAACATTCCATCGCGAACTGTTTATCCCATGGTTAAATAAGAGTTACGACATCATGAATCTGCCGTTGAAAAATGAAGACGGCGATATCCTCAAGCTGAGCATTTATCGCGATATCACCCGTGAAAAACAACGAACCGAAAAACTGAAGACAACCGAACAGAATTATCAGCGGCTTTTTGAGCATGTAGGATGTGGCGTGTATATCAGCAGCAAGGAGGGTAAATTTCTGGATGCGAACCAGACACTCCTCAAGATGCTCGGCTATGAATGCAAGGAAGAATTTCTAAAAATTAATATCGTACAGGATCTCTACCTGCGGCCGGAAGACCGGAAACAGTTCCAGGAACGTATTGAAAAAGATGGGCAGGTAGTGGAATATGAGATTGAATTCAAGCGCAAAGATGGCAGCCCCATACCGGTTTTACTGACCGGACATGTACACTGCGATGAAGAGAACAATGTGATCGGTTATGAAGGAATCATCGTCGACCAGACCCAGCGCAAACAGATGGAAAAGGAAATCTGGGAAGCAAACGACTTCCTGAATAAAATCATTTACAGTTCGCCCAATGCCATCATGGCCTCGGATATGCGTGGCAATATGTTGATCTGGAACCGGGCGGCTGAAGAGATTCTGGGCTACAAGGCTGAAGAAGTCATCGGCAAGATGAACATTACGGATATTTATCCCCAAGGCATGGCCCGCAAAGTCATGCAGATGCTGCGAAGACCGGATCAAGGACGTGCCGGGCGACTCCATTCCTATCCCATCGTGTATATGCGGCGGGACGGAAATATTGCGGAAGGTAATCTGTCGGCAGCTATTCTATACGACTCAACCGGAAAAGAACTGGCCACAGTGGGCATCTTTGTGGATCTGAAAGAACGCCTGGATATGGAACGCCGCCTGCGACAGACTCAGGAACAATTGCTCCAGGCTGAAAAATTATCCGCCATGGGCCGCCTGACTTCCCAGGTAGCCCATGAGCTGAACAACCCCCTGTTCGGCATCATGAACACCCTGGAGCTGATGAAAACCGAGATTCAGCCTGGAAATCGCCGTCGGAAAATTCTGGATATGGCCTTATCTGAAACCGTTCGACTGAGCGAACTGCTCCGTAAAATGCTGACCTTTTCCAAACCGGATCAGGAAATTCATCAGTCTGTGGATATCAACATCATCCTGGATGAAATTTTACTCCTGCATGAAAAACAATTTCGGGAGAACAATATTGTCATTCAACCCAATTACAGTCCGGAACCATGTATGGCCTTTGCTTCCAAGAACCAGCTCCGTCAAGTATTTCTCAATATGATCGCCAATGCCCGGGACGCCATGCCTGACGGTGGTGTTCTCACCGTGACGACCACCTGCAATGAAAAAGAAATCCAGATTCAGATAGCAGATACCGGCACCGGCATCCGGGAAGAAAACCTGCCCAAGATCTTTGACGCCTTTTTCACAACCAAGGAAAGCGTGAAAGGTGTAGGACTCGGTCTATCGGTTTGTTACGGCTTCATCAAGGATCACGGCGGCGATATCAAGGTACAAAGCACCAGTGACTCCGGCACGACCTTTACCATTCTGCTGCCGGTCCATCAGCCATAAAATCAATATAATCCAATAATAAAATTCTCAGAAATCACTACATCATCTAATTGATTTGTTCTAAACTCATTGATTTAATAAAGATTATGTATTTTTTAATTTTTTGAGAATTTTTAAAAAATATATTGACAAACTAAAAAATCTATAATATCTATAAATCAAAAGCAGCATCTCTTTCCCCGTCACGACCAAAAAGAGGGGTTCAATTATGGAAGAAATATATACTGTCGCCAAAGCCGGCAAATATTGTAATGTTTCCTCACAAACCATCATCAACTGGATCGAATCAGGCCATATCGAGGCATACAAAACAGTAGGTGGCCATCGTCGTATCAAAAAAACAACCCTGGAAAGTTTCATGGCAAAACAGGGAATTCCCATCCCTGAAAAAGAGCCCCAGGACCAACTCAAGCGGATTCTGGTGGTGGATGATGATCCCATCATCGTGGAAACACTAGTACAGGCATTGGAGGAAGATGAGCATGATTATGAAGTGATCTCCGCTTCCGATGGCTTCGAGGCCGGACTTCAGGTCAATCATTTCAAACCCCATGTTCTGATTCTCGATATCATGATGCCGGATATTAAAGGATATGAGGTATGTAAAAAAATCAAATCCAATCCAGATACCAGAGAAACGAAAATCATCGTTTTGTCGGCCTATCTGGATGAGGAAAAATTCAAACAGATGAAGGACAATGGTGCGGATGTCTGTTTTTCAAAGCCCTTACCTCTTCTTCAGCTCAAGGAGGAAATAGCGCGCCTGTTGGAATTGAATTGATCTTTTGTTCTGTCTTATTTGTCATCCAAATCTACCGCGGTTTTCAAGACCGCCGGGGAGGTCGGTATGAAATTAAAAGATGCGCTCAAGATTGGCAAATTCGTCGTTACTTCCGAGGTTCAGTCGCCCCTGGGTGATAACCCGGAAGATCTGATCAGCAGTTTGAAACTGATTCGGGGCCGGGTGGACGGAGTCTCCATATCCGAGGTCGAACTCGAAGGCGTGGTAGGCGATACCATCAAAACCTGCGATGTCCTCCAGCAGAATCGTTTCGAAGCAATCTACCAGACCACTACTCGTCAGAAAAACCGGCTGCAACTTCAAAAAGATCTGCTCAACGCCCATCAGGCCGGTGTCGAAAACCTTCTGGTGTTCACCGAAGACTACCGCATTACCGGAGACAGCCTCCAGGAGATGATGTTCTTCCATGTGGACGCAGGCAAATTAGCCTCGGTTCTTACGCATTTAAAGGATGGACAAACCGTGGACGGACAAGCTCTCCCTAAAAGTGCGGAATTCGTACTCGGATCAGGTGTGGAATCCTCCTGGGGCAAAAACGTGCCGGAGCTTGAATTAAAGGAGATGGAAGAGATGACCAAGATGGGAACCGGTTATTTTCTGACCACTCCGGTATTCGACCTGGACCGCTTTGAAAAATTCCTGAAACAGACCCAGACATTCGGAATCCCGGTGATCGCGGAAGTCATGATCCTCCAGACCGCGGGAGTAGGACAATTTCTGAATCGCCATTTTAAATCAGGCCTGGTGCCGGATTGGGTCATCAAAAAACTGGCCGGTGCAACCGATAAAAAGAAAGCCAGCATTGAATTGTTTGCCGATATCGTCAATGGATTAAAAGATCTTTGCCAGGGCGTTCATATCATCACCATCGGTGGTGAGGATAAGCTGAAATTGTATCTGGATGCCGCCAATTTGAAGTAGGAAGAATCCAGGAGTCGGAATTCATATTATGAAACTCCCGGCTATTGTATGTAGGGGCGGTTCGCGAACCGCCCCTACAATAAAAGGAGGCGGTCTTGTGGAAGCAATAACCCTGACCATCAATGGCAAAACCATCAGCTGCAATCCGGAATTGAGCCTTCTGGACGCAGCCTTGCAAAACGGTTTCAGCATTCCCACACTTTGCCATCATCCGGATCTCAAGCCCTTCGGTGCCTGTCGAATTTGCCTGGTGGAAGAAGAAAAGACCGGCCGTCTAATGGCGGCCTGCGTAACACCCGCTGCTCAAAACATGGTCATACGGACCGATACCCCCCGTGTTCTTTCCCATCGCCGCAACATCGTTTCCCTGATGCTGGCGGCCCATCCGGAATCCTGCATCGTCTGTGACAAAGGTAATCGTTGCAGGCTTCGCCAGGTAGCGGCCAATCTCGGCGTCGGCGAAATTCGTCTGGATCCCATGCCCAGTGATCAGATGCCGGACCAGCTCAATCCATTTATCTATCGGGATCTCTCCAAATGCATCCTCTGCGGCAAATGCATTCGCGCCGACCATGAACTGGTGGTCACCGGCGCCATCGACTACTCCTTTCGGGGAATCCGTGCGTATCCGGCGACCATACAGGACAAACCGCTGGAGAAAACCGGCTGTACCTTCTGCGGAACCTGTGTAGCTGTCTGCCCTACCGGCGCACTTACCACCCGATCGGTTTACAAAGGGGTTCCGGAGCGGGAAGTGGATACGGTCTGCGGATTTTGCGGTGTCGGCTGCCGGCTGCGGCTCGGTGTGACAGGGGGGCTTGTCATAGAAGCCAACCCCTCCACGGATACAAAGTCCGTAAATGGAGCGACGCTCTGCGTCCGGGGACATTTCGGCCATGATTATCTGAATTCCTCCAAACGGCTCACCCGGCCCATGATCCGCAAAAACGGAGATCTTGAGCCGGTATCCTGGGAAGAAGCACTACAGGAGACAGCCCATCGACTGCTTATGCTGAAAGAACAGCATGGTCCGAAAAGCATTGCTTTTCTGGGCTCCTCCAAATGCACCAACGAAGAGAATTACCTTTTTCAAAAAATCGCCCGAAGCCTTCTCAAGACCAACAATATCGATAACAACGGCTATGCCATGGGACGCCGACTGCTGAACTGCATTGAAAAACGCACTGACGGCAGCGGACGATTTCATTTCTTCGCCGGTTCCCTGGCTGGATTGGAAAAAATCGATATGGTTCTGGTAATCGGCGCTGATCCAACCCATTCCATGCCGGTAATGGGGTATTATCTCAAACGCGGGGCCGTAAAAGGTATCCCGATCATTGTCGTTGATCCCAGAAAGACCGAACTTGCAGATTACAGCACCCTTTGGCTGCCGGTCCGCCCGGGAACCGATGCGGATTTGATCCATGCCATTGCTGCTCTGATTCTCGAACAAAAAAGTCATGACATCTCCTTTGTGGAACGGTTTACCGAAGGCTTCAGGGGATATGCCGATAGCCTTGCATCTCTGGATCTCACCCAAATCTGCAAAAAGACCGGTATTGCAATAGATTCCCTGAAAAAGGCGGCTGCATTGATCGGTCATAAGAAAATCGCTTTTGTGGTAGGAGACGGTATTCTGAAGCAGCGTTCCGGCCTGGAAGCTGTCGAGGCCCTGCTCAATCTGGCCATGCTGACCGGCAGTATCGCCCATAAAGGCGCTGGTTTTTATATCCCGGCCAAGGAAAACAATATGATCGGCGCATGGGATATGGGAACCATTCCGGACGCCCTGCCCGGCCGGCGGCTTGTAGATGATCGAGAAGCCCGCATGGAATGGGAAAAAGCATGGCAGACCGAGCTTCCGGCAGAACCGGGTATGGATCTGGTTCACATGATACAGGCGGCTGAAAAAGGAACACTCAAGGGGCTGTTTATCATGGGAGAAAATCCGCTTCGCAGCCTTCCCCAGCCGGAACGTCTGCAAGCAGCCTTTGCAAAACTGGATCTCATCGTAGTCCAGGATATTCTTCTTAACGAAACGGTTTCAAATGCCCACATCGTCCTTCCCGGCGCAGCCTTTTCGGAAAAAGAAGGCGCATTCATCAATATGGAAGGCCGCCTGCAAAATCTGACTGCTGCGGTAAAGCCGCCGGGTGATGCCCGGCCGGATCTTGACATCCTGATAACCCTCGCACAAAAACTTGGAGCCAACAACCCGCCTGCCACCCTCACACAAGTGCGGGCTGAAATCGGAGGAGTGCTGTCGCTGTATGCTCCCACTGCCCGCAGCGGTCAATTGGTATGGATTCAGAAAAGGATGAGAGGCGGATCAACAATACCCTTCTCACCTATCCGGACATGCTCCCAGGAGCAACCCGACCCTGCCTATCCCCATTTGGCAGTCATCGGCTCACAGCGATATCATTTGGGCAGCGGCACCCGCACCAGTCAGAGCGCCCGCATCGGCGCCTTTAACACAGGCTGCGGCATTGCCGTCGCCCCGGAAGACGCGTTGAAATGGGACGTAACTGACGGCGACATGATCCAGCTCACCTCGGTGGTCGGCTCGCTGAAAGGAAAGGTCCGCATCGATAAAAAAATGCAGCCCGGTCTGGTATGGGTGCCCTTAGGAGATAATTCAAATATGGCCCGTTGTCTGATTGGGCTGACGCCGCTGATGGATTCAGACTCACCTGGCTGGAATACCTGTCCTGTATTGATTGAAAAAGCAGAAGAGGAAACCATATGAAACCACCTGAAATCGATTGGCAGAAACTGAATACACTCATAGAATCCCGGAAAACAGAACAATGGGGATTGATCCCTTTGTTGCAGGATATTCAAAAAGCCTTCGGATTCATACCGCCCGAATCCGTTGAGCCGATTGCGGATGCCCTGGGGCTTTTTCCCGCCCAGGTGCAGGGTGTAATCACCTTTTACTCAGGGTTTTCCCTTGCCCCCCGAGGCAAATTCGTACTTCGCGTCTGTTGCGGCACGGCCTGTCATGTCAAGGGCGGACGCAGCATTCTACGTCTGGTTCAACAGGATCTGAAGCTCAAGGAAGGCGAAACATCACCGGATTATCAGTTCACACTGGAATCCGTAGCCTGTCTCGGCGCCTGTGCCCTGGCACCCACCATGATGGTGAACCGGGAATACTTCGGCAGGCTATCGCCACCCAAAGTGGCGGGTATCTTGAATTACTTCGGCAAGGAAGCCCAGGAAGAGGAATAACCGAAGCATTGTTTTGTTCTGACGATGAAAAGGAGTATCGGTGTGAAACAGATACATGTTCCCGAAGATCTGGCCGCGTTGTCCAAGGCCATCAAGGAAAAAAAAGCGACGGGTAAACGCGTCGTTAAGATCTGCAATACCGGTTGCCGGGCCGGAGGCTCGCTCAAAATCATCGAAACCATGGAAGCTGAACTAGCACGCCAGGGACTTTCGGATCAAATTGAAATCAAAAAAACCGGCTGTCGAGGATTCTGCGAAAAAGGGCCGGTCATGAACATTGAACCGGATGATATCTTCTACAATCAGGTGGACCCGAAGGATGTTCCGGATATTGTCAGCCTGACCATGAAACAGGGCGTGCAGGTGGAGCGGCTGCTCTATACAGATCCGGACACCCATGCCAAAATTCAACGGGAAAAAGACATCCCCTTTTTCAGCAAGCAGGTACGCAGGGTACTGGCCAATTGCGGCCAGATCGATCCAACCGAAATCGAGGACTATATTGCCGCAGGCGGGTACCAGGCCCTTGTCAAGGCATTGACCTGCATGAAGCCTGACGAAATCATAGAAGAAGTCATCGCGGCCAAACTGCGAGGCCGCGGCGGAGCCGGCTTCCCCACAGGCTCCAAATGGAAATTCGCAAGGCAGGCAAAAGGAACTCCCAAGTACGTTATCTGCAATGCCGACGAAGGAGACCCGGGCGCTTTCATGGACCGAGCCGTACTGGAAGGTGATCCGCATGCTGTTCTGGAAGGCATGCTCATCGGTGCCTATGCCATCGGCGCTGAATACGGTTATGTATACGTCCGTGAGGAATATCCCATCGCCATCGAACACCTCACCATCGCCATAGAACAGATGGAAGCGCTGGGACTTCTGGGTGACAATATTATGGGGACCGGTTTCCGGTTTCATCTGGCGCTGAAGAAAGGCTCCGGCGCCTTTGTCTGTGGCGAGGAAACCGCTTTGATGGCCTCCATCGAAGGCAAACGGGGCATGCCGCGAGCCCGCCCCCCCTTCCCGGCCCATGCCGGCTTGAACGGAAAGCCCACCAATATCAACAATGTGGAAACCTGGGCCAATATCCCCCTCATCATCTCCCATGGCGCAGAATGGTACGGCCAGGTGGGAACGGAAAAGAGCAAAGGCACTAAAATTTTTTCCCTGGTAGGGAAAGTGAACAATACCGGATTGGTCGAAGTTCCCATGGGGATCAGCGTCCGGGAGGTGATTTTTGATATCGGCGGCGGTATTCCAAAAGGACGCAAATTCAAGGCCGTACAGATGGGCGGGCCTTCCGGAGGATGTGTACCGGCCAATTATCTCAACATCCCGATGGACTACGACACCCTTCAGCGTATCGGCGCTATCATGGGTTCCGGCGGAATGGTGGTGATGGATGAAAACAACTGCATGGTGGAAATCGCCCGATTTTTCCTGGAATTCACCCAGTCCGAATCCTGTGGAAAGTGCGCACCCTGCCGTCTGGGAACCACCCAGCTTCTGAAGATCCTGTCCCGCATCACCCGTGGTCTGGGCACTCCAGAGGATCTTGATCACATCCGGGAAATCGGCGCTACTGTTACGGAATCTTCCCTTTGTGGCCTGGGCCAGACCTGTGCCAAACCAGCCTTGTCCACTCTGAAATTTTTTGCCAAGGAATACGAAGACCACATCAAAGAGCATCGATGCGCAGGCGCGGTATGCGACTCCATGGTCATTTCCGCCTGCCAGCACGCCTGCCCGGCGGGAATCGATGTTCCCAACTATGTGGCAGCCGTCGCCCGCGGCCAATATCGACAGGCAGTGGAAATCATCCGGGAACGCAATCCCTTCCCGGCTGTGTGCGGGCGTATCTGCATCCATCCCTGCGAAACCAAATGCCGGAGGGGGGAACTGGATGATCCGGTAGCCATCCGGTCATTAAAACGTTTTGCTTCGGATTGGTATTTTGAACACATCGGGCCTGAGACTGATCCGTTTCCAGTCACCCGAAAACAAACCGTGGCTGTTGTTGGAGCCGGACCGGCGGGTTTGACCTGCGGTTACTATCTTGCCAAAACCGGATACAAGGTCACGGTGTTTGAATCCCAGGACCGGGGCGGCGGGATGCTGGGCATTGCCGTTCCTGAATTCCGTCTGCCGCGGGATATTATTGAAAAAGAGATCGCCCATATTGAAAACTGCGGGGTGGATATCTGCTACAATACCCCCATCGATGCCAAAAACACGGTCAACGATTTGATGGCCAAAGGTTTCAACGCTGTCTTTATTGCCGCCGGAGCCCAGGCCAGCATGCGCATGGGAATTGCCGGTGAAGGCGAAGGTATAGAGGGATTGTATTACGGACTTCAGTTCCTGATGGAGATCCGCACCGGCAAATCCGTTCCATTAAGCGGAAAAGTGATCGTAATCGGCGGCGGAAATGTGGCCATGGATGCAGCCCGGACAGCTCTTCGCATGGGCGCGAAAGATGTTCATATCTACTACCGCAGAACCATTCAGGAAATGCCGGCCTGGGGAAAAGATATTGAAGAAGCCGAGGAGGAAGGCATCTTCCTCCATCCCATGTGGGCGCCCAAATCCATTCAGTATGAGGATGGAAAGGTTATTGGTATGGAATTCGTCCGCAGCAAGACCGTATACGATGCAGACGGTCGCTCACGCCTGAGCGTGGATGAAAATATCCAGGAAGTCGTGGATGCCGGAGCAGTGATCATCGCTATTGGACAGGCCCCCGATATTTCCTTTCTGTCAAAGGACAGCCAGATCGAGCGTTCCCTGTGGGGCAGTCTGGAAGTGGATGCCAATCGTCTGTCAACCAATGTGCCCGGCATTTTTGCCGGCGGCGATTTCACCACCGGGCCAAGCACCGTCATCGCTGCCATTGCCTCGGGAAGACGCGCAGCCATTGCCATTCATCGATACTTAAGCGGCGATACAAGCCGCATCAACATCATCGATGAAAAAACGCGTATGCCTGTTGATGCCGGTCTGGCCCTGGATGAAGAATCAGCCGAGGAAAAACGCCGCATCCGGGTGGAGCTGGAAAAACCCAATGATCGCGTGAGAGATTTTCGTGAAGTGGAAAAAGGATTTGCCGGCGAGGCCGAAGCCTGCCGGGAAGCCTATCGATGCCTCCGGTGTGACCTGGAGAAAGAGAGGAGATAGTATCATGATTCGATCCATCACTCAGCCCAAGCCGGAAGAAGAATTGAACCGGCTCCTTGCGGACTTCAACCGCATTTTTATCATTGGTTGCGGAACCTGCACCACCCTGACCCGTACCGGCGGCATGGAGCAGGTGGCTGCCATGAAGGAGCGTCTGTGCCAGGCCGGGAAAATGGTTACCGGCCAGACCGTGGTGCCGGTGGCCTGCGATAACCTGACCCTGGAAATGATGAAGGAATTCGATGCCGGCATTCAGCAGGCATCTGCCTTGCTGGTAATGAGCTGCGCCTTTGGTGTTCAGACCCTGGCCCGTCAGATTCAAAAGAATATCATTCCGGCCCTGGACACTCTTTTTATCGGCAAGGAAACCGCCGTAGGCCAATTTCAGGAAATCTGCACTCAGTGCGGAACCTGCATCATCGGTGAAACCGGCGGGATCTGTCCGGTCACTTCCTGCCATAAAGGGCTGGTAAACGGGCCCTGCGGCGGAACCGACAAGGGGAAATGCGAGATCGACAAAAACAAGGACTGCGCCTGGACCCTGATCTACCATCGGCTGAAAGCCCTGGACCGGCTGGACACCATGCGCAGACTTTTCGGGCCCCGGAATTATCTGGGCGAACCCAAACCCGGCAAGTTCGAAATCAAAACCGAGGTTGACGACCATCAATCAAACCGCTTTTTAAAAAAGGATGGATGAGACATGGTTTCTGAATTCAAAAAAGCACTCGTTTCCGGCAAATTCGTGGTAACCTGTGAACTGGCACCCCCCAAAGGCGCGCATCTGGACAAGATGACCCATCACATCGATTTGCTGAAGGACAAGGTTGACGCCATGAATCTGACAGATCACCAAAGCTCGGTCATGCGTTTTCCTTCATTGGGTGGAGCCATTCTGGTCAAGGAAAAAGGCGGCGAAGCCATACTTCAGATGACCTGTCGAGACCGTAACCGCATGGCTCTTCAGGCTGATCTGCTCTTTGCCTGGAGCCGAGGAGTCCGCAACGTGCTTTGCCTCACCGGCGACTCGGTCATGCTGGGGGATCACAAGCAAGCCAAACCGGTCTTTGATCTGGATTCCAGCCAGCTTGTGGCGGCCATCCGGACGATGGAAAAAGGCAAGGATCTGGGCGGAAATGATCTGGACGGCGAAGTATCCTTCTGCGCCGGTGCTATCGTTACCCCGGAGGCCGATCCGCTGGAGCCCCAGTTGATCAAATTTGAAAAAAAGATCGACGCCGGTGCCGAATTCATCCAGACCCAGGCGGTTTACGACATGGATAAATTTAAAACCTTCATGGATTACGCCCGCCAGTTTCCGGTGAAGATCCTGGCCGGCATCATCCTGCTCACTTCCGCACCCATGGCGCGTTTCATGAACAAGAACATTGCAGGCGTCAATGTGCCCCAAAACCTGATCGATGAAATGGCCGCAGCACCCAAGGGCGGGGCATTGGCTAAGGGAATCGAGATTGCCGGCCGAATGGTCCGGCAGATTCATGAAGAAAAAATCTGCGACGGGGTTCATATCATGGCTATCGGCAAGGAGGAAACCGTGCCGGACATCATGGCTGCCGCAGGAGTGGTAAGGGCGACAGCGTCTTGATTTTCCATCAACAGCCGGATTTTTTCCGCTACAGCCTTAACATCCACTGAAGCCTGCCGTTTGTTTTTTGAATGGCGGCTTCCGGACATATTTCCATACAGCAATAACAGCGAATACACTCTTTATAATTGTATACCGGTACTTTTTTATCGCCTTTTGATTTTTGCCGGCTGATGGCACCGGCAGGGCATATCTCCCTGCACTGATAACACAAGGTGCATTTTTCTTCAAAAGGAACCGGCCTGTCGATAAAAAGGTTACGAAATGTTTTTGAAGTCACAGGCCAGCGTACCATGTTTGACAGTATTGTCCCTTTTGAAGGAGAAAAATTGGTTACAATCAATTTCTTGATCTTGTCTCCCTTGAACTTGATCTGGTTTTCCGACTGGATACAGAAATCTCTTGTAAAACCCTCTATGATCGAAATCGCTTTCTCGATATCCAGTCCTGCTGCCGTGACAGCCGCGACATCCACTGCTACGGCATCCTGCCCTGCAATGATCAGATTCAATGGGAATGGTTTGCCGCCGGTTCCCGGCCCCTCCCCTTCCTGAGCAACGATTGCATCCATCAGGTTTAAAATGGTTTTCGGCTTTTCAAACCCTTTCAGCATCGCTCCATACAAATCCAGAAGGAATTCCGTAAAATCCAGCGGTGCAGGAAGCTTGATATGCATTTTGGACTTCTGGAGACCGGGTATTGCACCGAAATAATTTTTTACAGCCCCTGTAATGTAGGTAAGACCGTGGGTTTTAAATTTCGGCAGATTGATAATGATATCTGCATCAAAAAACGCTTTTGAGATTTCAAAATTTTTAAATGACTTCGAACCTTCAAACAGCAATGTTTCCGTAACCGCAGGATCAGCGACCTCTATTCTCTCTGTCTGAACAACCTCAGCATAATCGGTTTTCTGAATCGTTCTGGCAAGGGAATGAACTGCCGGCGATTCAACCAGAACCGGTTTGCCCCCATTTTTTTTAACAATCTGTGCAACTGCTCTGAAAAATTCAGGATGTGTGATGATCGCCCTCTCGGTTTTTGAAGGCAGCAGCAGGTTGGGTTTCAGAACAACCCGTTTGCCGCGGAACTGAGAAAGATCGAAATCAATGTTATTCAGACTTTCCAGGATCTTCTGTTTTAGGATATCATTGGAATATTCAGTACATTTTAACACAGAGACAGTCGACATCTTACCTCCAATTTGATCGAAAGATCATATTGATTCGTAACATAACTTTTTTGCAAGCCCCGCCATCATGTTCAAAAATCAAGGCGATTTAGCAGTAAAATTTATATACTCCTGTATCTGCGCATGTCAAGGATTCCCTTCATCATCTAACAACTAATCAAATGGCATCTATTAGGTTTTTCCTGTCTTTCAATAATCATCTGGTCCGAAAATCACCGGACAGATCATGACAGATGTTACGAACATACCAGCGTCGTCCTATCCAGCGCTGTTGATGCCATGCAAAAGCCGGCAGAAAACCCCTGCGGCGCAACCAATACCGGTTGGGGATTTCCGCGTTTGGGGATTTTGATCCAAGAAAGACCTCTGCAAGGACAATGCCTTCGCCCTTTTCAGCACAACGGTGTGCGATGACTTTGCCATCCGCATCCACTACTGCCGCATTACCCTCGAAAAAACCACGGTAAGCCAAAGGCAGGCCCGGCATTGGACACGAGATCTCGCCGCAATGCGCAGCATGGATAACCGGCGCACCGATCAGACGAGCGCTATCTTGTACAGCAGCAAGAGAGTTGCTTCGGTTTGCCGGTTCCCAGAGCCGCTGAAGAAAGCCCGGAAAATTCGTAGGAATGCTCCACCAGCACGAACCGCCCATGATGACATCCACCTGATTGCTCAGCCTCCGGGCTGTCATGGTGCGCATGTACTCCCAACAGACAGCGGCACCAATGCGCACGTTTTTGTATGTCCCCAGTATTCCGATATCGGCAGGTGAACCTCCTTGATAGAAGGCGTTTTCCCACATCGTCGGCAGGTCTTTGTCGTGCCAGCCTACAAGTGCGCCGTCGGCATAACACTGGTAGCGATTACGAACACTGCCATCCGGCAGCCTGCACAAAAACGACCCTCCTATCACCACGAGATGCCGTGCTGAAAAATCACGCAAAAAATTGGCGGCTGAACCATCAAGGGTCTGGATCTCATCAGCGATCTTTGGGTCCCAGCTGACCCCAGTATTGAAGAACTCAGGTAAAGCAATCCAGCTTGCACCGTCCTGAACAGCAAGCAGTGACAAGCGCTCGCAATCTGCTATATTTCCGGCTGAATCGGTAATTTTAGTTTCAAGCTGAACGGCTGCTGCTTTGATATGCTTATTCATTGATCGCACCTTATCAATCAAGTCATTCTTCGAGATTTTCAATTCCGTATTTTATGGAGAGATTCATCGTTATTTTACACATTGGACATTGTCATTTTCTCGATTTCAGCGCTGATCATAAATTGATTGAATATGGCTGGATTCGAAAATTTGTTTCCCCCGGCGTTTCTCTTTCGCCATCTGTAACATTGCAAACGCTACCGCTTTCCCTTCTATTGGTTTGTATTTTTTCAGCCACCCCATAAATCCAAAAGAAAACCACTGGAAAATTTTTTGCCCAAACTCTTCAGACAGGCGTCTTTCTTGTCTCTCTCCCAGCAGCAAAGATGGACGAAAAATATAAAACCCCTGAAATCCGCATTGGGCAATCGCTTGTTCAACCTCCCCTTTTATTCTGTTATAAAAGATAGAAGAATTTGGATTTGCCCCCAACGCGCTGATAAGCATAAACTGTTCTGCGCCATTGGCGTGGCTCAATACGGCAATCTCTTTGGGATAACCAAAATCAACTTTCCGAAATGCCTTTTGGGAACCAGCTTTTTTGATGGTGGTTCCTAAACAGCAATACACATCGTTTGCTTTAATCTTAGAATGTTGATCTTTCAGCTTATCAAAATCTACCTGATGTTGGATCAATTTTGGATGCTCCACTGAAAGAGGCCGCCTGACCAATACTTTCACTTGAGTATAATACGAATCATTCAATAAATAATCCAGGCAAAGCCCGCCCACCAATCCACTGCCACCTAATAATAATGCTGTTTTTTTTCGCAAAACTTGAACTCCTTCCGTAAATTGTGATTCTATGTCGAACGATCCGCTACATGAATGCCTGTTTTTCAAACCATAGTAAGAGTTTATGCTTATGAAAACAGGAATTCCCTATTCAAAATAATCCAGATATTGTGAAGGAATCTGTTTTTTATCAACTTCAAAAAGTTCAATTAAAACTTCGTCAGGTGCCGGAACCATAATATATTTCCAAAAACCCAGATCCGTCAGGTCTTTTCGTAAATCAACCCCATTGGTTTTTAGACGTTCAATAACCTCTTCGATATTATCTGTCTGGATGCCGAAATGATGAATATTGCCCCTAACCATATGTTTGGGCGCCTGATCATAAAAGTGAATTCTCCCGTTTCCGATTTTCATGAAAACATTCCGGACTCCTGCAAAATCCGCATCCAAAATCACCTTGCCATCAAAATTGTTTTCATAAAACGCAATACTTCGTGAAATCTCTGATGCAAATATATGAACATGATGTATATGAGAAATGCTTTTTATTGCTTCATTCATGGCTTATCCCTTGTTCCGGACTTGTTGTTTTATCACAACCGTTGTATCAAATAAATATATACAGGCAGTTTGCTCTGGTTTTTGATTTCAAAAAAACGTGGCAGCAGTTCACGTCTCTTTGGGTTGTCCTGTAATGGTGACAGATATACAGCCCCTTTGGAAGGAGAAGGTATTTCCGCTTCTGAAAGCAAATTGGCAAGGGAGTGATCATGTTCCTGGGACAGTTGTTCTCCCAGCAGGAAATTTCCGGTAATCTCGATATTTGTATACAAAGAATTGATGTTCTGCATCTTCCTGAAAGCCTCGCGAACCAGCGATGCATCAACCGGTTTTTGAATGGATTGAAGGGTTGGCGGATCAACAGACTCAAATCCAATATTGATAAAGGTGTAAAACGGCAGTTGATTGAGCTTCGCAAAAAAATGTTCCTCAGCCTTGAGAAAGGAGCCGATGCTTCCAAACAGAAACAGCATCGGCATTTTCGCTCGGTACTCGCCAAAGCCAAAGGTCTGAAAGGCTTCTGTTGCGGCAAAGCAGATTAACTCTTCACCGGATGCAAGCGCATCATGATTCCCCAGAAACAGAGAATGATAATTTTCGATATTCCGGCCGTAAAAGGTTTTTAGCTGCTGTATCTGTTCCAGGATATTGTCTTTTGACCTGGCCTGAAACCTCTGTATGGTTTTTACACAGCAGAATTTACAGTGATACAGGCACCCGTCTGAGATCATGAGCGGGATGACTTCATAATCCACATGTCGCGTATCCGGCGGCAGAACCGTAACCCCTCCTCCGATGATTGCGTGTAGTTGTTGCGCCCGTTCATGCAGCACATTGTCATTGTTCTGCAGGATAAGATGAACAATTTCTTTTGCCCTGGAATGAAGCCGGTTTTTTGCACTTCCTCCATGTAAATCCGCATACAATTGAGACCAGGCCGCAAATCCATTCATGATGGCTGGATTGGAAAAATAGTTGACCTCCCATACTGAATTGCTGGGATACGGAAGACAGGGCAGATAGTATTCTCCGAGCCAGGAGATAATGCCATTTTCGCTGCTTTTGTCTCCGACCGTATAATATACCCAGTCATTGCCGTCTGTCCGTTTCAGTTGATCTGCCGGATGGGGCCAGTTTACGGAAAGACCTCTGATGGTCTTGATTTCTCCGTTTAAAGTAAACCGGAATTCAAAATCCGGAGTCCTGATCTCGGAGTATTTCCCATAACAGAGCGGAAACCTGTCCTTCCGGATACTGAGGGAACTCTTTTTTTCAACGACAATGAAAAAATTGTTTGTATTGGGATACTGCATAGCTAACGCCTGATTTGGAGGATTGGGTATTTTATCCGGTATCCGGTAAACGCTTTATTCTTTTTTTATCAGCAATGCAATGATTTTCAAAAGCAGAAGAATCCATGGAAATCCGTGTAAGACAAGATCAAACCAGTCTATCGGCCTTACCAGGTTTCCCTTGATCAGCATGGACAGTTTTTCAACAATATGCGGTGGTGAAAATGGAGCCAGTCCTAAGGTGACGCACAACAGGACAACCACAACCCAATTCAGTTTATCTACAAAGAATATCAGGTCTTTCATTTTTCACCATCCTTATTTCGTAAAACTGCCCTGAATACAGCATGCCTCTTCTCTGTTTGGCTCACTGCATCACACATTCTTTAAGAAATTCCCTGTAATCTTTTGCATGTTTCTTTATCTCATCATCGCTGATGTTCTTGAACCCTTCTATTCCTTTTGGCAGGACGCTATGAACGACTATCGGAGGAAGCCATTTCATGCCACAAAGATTTGCCGTCTGCTGGAATGGTCGCAATAATTCGCTGATGGTGTAATTGTTAAATCCGCCGGAACGATAAGCAACTTCGGGTCCACCGGTTGTGATTACTGTCAGCCAGTGCTTACCATTCAGTTTATCTCCGACACCCGGAGGATAAGCAAATCCCTGTTCCAAAACCCTGTCCTCCCATTCCTTTAACAAGGAGGGACAGCTATACCAATAAAACGGGTGCTGGAAAACGATCAGATCATGATCCAGCAATAATTGCTGCTCGTATTTAACATTGATTTTGAAATCCGGATACTCCTGATATAGATTCCGAAACGTAACACCAGGTAAATCCAGAACCCCTTCAGATAGAAATTTATTCCCTCTTGAATTGTCAATATTCGGATGAAACAGATTTACCAAAATACGCGGCTTTGACATGCGACCCCCCTATACAATTTGTTAAAGAGTAAATGGCAAGATCATTGGAGTACATCCTCTCACCCTCCACCGATCCTCCGGGTTAGGCACTCTCAACTGAAAATTATTTTCACAGTAATTGTCAATCAGCCTCAATCATATACCTGATTAAAATTTTTTTTTGAAGTCTTATTGAAAAAAATTGTCGAAGAATAACCGGTTGACAACTTGGTTTTCATATGTAGAATAAACAATACCGATTATATAAAGGATTATCCGATGAGAATACTGTTCGCCGCTTCTGAAAACGCCTGGGGCGGATTTCTGGGACTGATCCGTTCGGAGCTTCCGGAATATCATTTTGAGGCTTCCGGCGGTTTTCAGGTAAAGACCCTTGAAGGATTTGATGTCCTGATTCCGACCATGTGCCAGGTGACCGGGGATTTGCTCAAAACCGGAAATCGCCTGAAACTGATCCAGCAGTGCGGTTCCGGACTGGAAGGGGTGGATATCAAATCCGCCCAACAACAAAGCATCTGGGTTGCCAATGTGCCGACCGATATATCCGGAAATGCGGATTCGGTTGCGGAGCTGGGAATTTATATGATGATCGGCCTGTCCCGGAATATCCAGGGCATGGAAAGAAGCATGCAGAATCGCAAAATGGGAGAACCCCAGGGAAAAGCGCTCGGCGGAAAAACCGTGGGTCTGGTCGGCCTGGGAGGCATTGGAAAAGCCCTGATCCGGCGGCTCAAAGCATTTGATGTGCGCCTGATCGGAATCAAACGCTCCAACCCCCAGGCAGCAAAGGAATCCCTCGGACTGGACTGGGTGGGTGGGCCGGAAGATCTTTCCCATCTGATCCAACAGTCGGACTTTCTGATCCTCTGCCTTCCCTGTACACCGGAAAGCATCCGGATTATCAATCAGACCACCATTTCCTTCATGAAACCTTCGGCGTTTCTGATCAACCTTTCCCGCGGCGGTCTGGTGGATCGTGATGCACTGGAACAGGCCTTGTCAGTCAACAAAATCGCCGGAGCCGGACTGGATGTTTTCTGGGAAGAGCCGCCGGATCCGGACGATGCGATTTTCAGGTACAATGTTTTGGCCACCCCGCATATTGCCGCCTCAACCGATGTGGCCATGAAAGGGATTGCAAAAGCGGTTGCCGAAAACATCCGGAGAGTGGCCCGGAACCAGAAACCGCTGTATGCCAGGACAGATCCGGGGGCTTCAACTGCTTTCGATGGGAAGGACAGATGAAGCCCACTATCATAAAAAAAGAAAACGGATTGTTACTGCTTGACCAGCTCCACCCGCCGGTTCTTTGCCTTTCCCTCTTCTGTGTCGTTTGATGTGACCGGCGAAAGGGAGGACACTCCGTATGGTTTCAGACGTGTTCCGTCTATTCCGTGTTTTCCGGTCAGAACTTTCACCACCGCATCTGCTCGGTCTTTGGACAGCTTCATGTTGTAATCAAAAGAACCTGCATTGTCCGTATGGCCGACAATATAAAGTTTCAGCCCTGAGTTGTTCGCAAGAAGCTTTGCAATCTCCGAAACAGCCGCATCGGATTCGGGCTTGACCTCTGATTTTCCGGTGTCAAAGTATATTCCATAAATGGAAACATGGCCGGTCGAATTAATATCACTGTTCATGGCTGCGGCATCGGCCACAACCTCCTGCTTCATGATCTCCTTCTGCACAATCGTCAGCCGGTAATTTTTGTTGAAGGAACGCACTTCGACCCATGTCTCCTTGCCCTCTTTCTGGAGCATGATCGTGGACACTGTTAATTACTTCGAAAAGCCATCAATAAAATCGATAGGATTTGCACAGAAATCTGACTGATGATATACGTTTGGTCAAAATATAGAGGTAAGAAATATACATCGATAATTTGACCAGAAAGGAAGAAGGAGGTCACCACGGCTAATGTTGCCCTCCTTCTTTTTAAAAAAATACAACAGCCATTTCATAACACATACGCGGATATTTGGGAATACCAAAAAGCTTTTATTGAGAAGCGCATCCATTTCCCCAGGGTTATAGGCCCCAAATGCCCCATTTGCGGTAAAAAAGACTGTTACCGGCGGATCAAGGAATATTACCGGTTCGCAATCGATCTCTTTCCCTTCAGAAAAGAACGGGTTCCGGTCGCACGGTTTTTATGCAATACCAGCCATCGCACGTTTTCTCTTTTGCCCCATCAACTGGTTCCCTATTGCCAGTATACCCTGACGGCCATGACCCGGACGCTGTTTCTGGTGAATCAATACCGGCAGGCCGGTTATAAGGGGTTTTATCATGCGGCAAATGAGCTGCCTCCGGATTGTGGGGTTACCCCATGGCTGATCACCCGCTGGCGGATCATTTTTATGAAAGGTTTTCAAAGAGCCCACCATATCCTTTCCGTCAAGTTTGCGCTCTGGGATACCGGTTCCTTCGTCACCCGGAAAAAAGAAATGGCCTGGTTGCAGCAATATTTTTCAGCGATTGCCATGAACAAATCCTCCCCTTCGGTACAAGACGTTGTTCTGGCCGTTATCTGGTACGGCAATCAAACACACCGTCATCTGTTTGGAACGGATTCTTCACAAAGACTAACAGCACCTGTCTGACAATGCTTCCCTGACCGGTTTTTGGAAGCACAATACAACCGGCCTTTTGATGAACCCAAAGACAGAGCATTGCTAACGCTTAATGTTTCAATGCGTTATGAACATGTCCATAACCTGAATATTTTACGCAAAGGAGAGATTATGGACAAAGAAACCCGTGAACAGATCGCATTGATCCGGTATAAACTCATCAGCCCGGTGCTGGCGGAACCCGCAAGGCTTCAAAACGGCTATTTCAGGAAACAGGCAGAAAAAGAACACCTGTTTCCCCATTATGGATTACGAAAAGTATCGGTATCCACCCTGAAAAGCTGGTTGAAAATTTTTAAAAAGAAAGGGTTCCATGGTCTTTACCCGAAAAAAAGATGCGATACCGGCCGCCCCAGGAAAGCCACACCGGATATGGAACATGCCATTCGCGCCAGATGCAGGGCGTATCCGCACCTGACCGTGCAAAAACTGTATGAGACTCTTATCGAAGATCATCTGCTGGGTACGCCGCCGATTCATTACAACACCCTTTTACGGATCATCAAACAGGAGAATCTGCTGACCACAAAAAGGAAGGACATCCGCAAAAGATATGAAACCGAGAACGTCAATGATCTGTGGGTCTGCGACTTCATGCACGGGCCGGGCGTACTCATCAACAGGCATCCCCATAAAGCCATCCTGTGCGCGATTATCGATGATCACAGCCGGATGATTACCGGTCATGCGTTTGCTCCCAGTGAAACCGTGCTGTCTTTAACCCGGGTGTTGAAGGATGCCTTTCTTGCGTTTGGGTTGCCGAAAAGATTTTACGTGGATTATGTGAAGCTTCACATAATCCACATTATGTTGAGGTCCTGATTATGTGAAGATACCCTCGCATCCTTTCCTC
>DYJC01000023.1 GCA_020723305.1 Desulfosudis oleivorans | reverse complement strand
TTCAATTGTGGCCGAAAATGATTAAGCTTATGATTTAGAACAAATTTGCCGTGAGTTTTTTTAAGTCATTCCGGCGAAAGCCGGACACGCAGTGAAGCGTAGCGCTATCCAGTGGTTTTGATGAATTGCATGGATTCCGGGTCTCCGCTTCGCTTCGTTCGGAATGACGGGGTTTATTTCTTTTCAGTGATAAAAAACCTGAACATTGAGTTTTAGAGTTGGGACGCGGGAAACGCGACTGCGCTTCCCCGCCGATTCTTAGTTGACAAACCTTTCTTTCGTCTCCTGGCCAGCCTTGTTCATAATTGTTTTAAAGTCATCGATAACTTGGGTTTCATTCAACCCAACCTGCACGGCTTGGAACTTCTATTTTATTGAAAGAACGGGCTTAATAAAACCATTTGATAATCACAAGTCAAGGTCAGACCCATCTACACAAAAAAGTTCTCGTAAATCTTCGTCCTTAACAATCGGGCCGATAACCCGTATATTGGTCCATATCAACCGACTTCATCGAAATACCGATACTGCGCATGCTGCAAGAGACCTGAGGCCCAACTATCCCGGCTATCAAAAATATTTATAAATCGACTTATACGGCTGAGACAAGCGCTGTATCTCTTCAGAGCATCTCGTAAGGAAGGACATATCATCGTATGAGTATGTTTTCCAGATGCCAGACTCAAGCTTAGATAAAGATAACAACCGGCCTCTATCATAGATCTTTTTCTCCCAAACATTTCCCGACTTGTCATATCTCAGCCATTCTCCAGTTCGAAAGCCGTTTCTATAATAGAAAACATCCGAGAGCGAACCGTCGGTGTCGACCCCGATTCCTTTCCCATCATAGTAAAGAGCCTCATTTATCGGGCATTCGGAGTTCTTCTTCCCGAAAAAATGCCTTTCAACACAAACATATTCCTTTCCATTAATCTTTTCAGTCCTCGGGATTTCTTTATAATTTGCCGTCAGGAAAAAGAAGGAAACCACTATTGATGTAGAAACCATGGCCAGATACGTTGCTAATAGAATAGTCTTCGACAGTAATTTAGCGGGCACGAATTTAATGGTATCTACTATTACCGTCAATTGATTGAAAATTGCACGGCAGCTCAACTGAGGCGAAAAAAGCTTGGGGTAACTTGACTGAAGCTTTTTGGTCACGACATGCATTGCACTTTCATCTTCAATAAGATCCTTAACTGTCGTGGCCTGTATCCCTTTGGATTTCAAGTCATTGGAAATTCCATGCAGTTTGAAGTTGGAAAGCGCGACATAGACTGTAAAAATACCTATAACAGCAATTAAAAAATCCTTTGAAGAGGCTGCGAGGAATAAAAAGACCACCGCACCGATAAATGCAAATAAAAAACGAAAATATCTACTATTAACAAAGAGAACATCAATGTATCTACCGCCATCCAACGGCATGATCGGAAGAAAATTGAAAGCATTTAAAAGCAACATCACTTGAGCAGTTTTGAAAATGTAGTAATTCTTAGTCAAAAAGAACAAGTAATATAACATAACCCCCAGGACTATACCGGGGAAAGGCCCCATCAGCGAAACAATACAACTTTTTACTGCAGTGTCATTTAAGTTGTTTCCCGATACTGCTGCGCCAAGAAATGGTATAAAAAACATTTTTACATCATTATATTTGAGCAATTTCATAGCAACTAAATGTCCTAATTCATGAAATAAAAGGACACCGATCAGGATAAGTATCTCTTGCCATTTAGCTGTTACTATTTGCGAGCTGAAAAATAATATTATGGTAACTATGAGTAATGTAAGAGAGCTGAATTTACTTTCACTGGAGCTGATGTTCTTTAATTCCGGAATCAGCTTTTGTGTTATGTTATTGTTTTGGTTGGAACTTTTACTCAATTCGTGTTCCATGACCATATTCGGTAATTCCTTTATTTCAGATGGATTCTTTTTCAAATAACGACGTACTTCTATACTTGAACGCTTGCGATTCAGTTGTTTCCATGGAAAAAGCATCCGCAAACACATCTTAAACGCTCCCATTGCAGTGGGTCGGATAAACCCGGGCTGCTTGGCTTGCTGCCACATACCGGAAGCAATTTTCGTTTGAACCCCTTTCTGTTCCATGTTTATTTGATAAGCGAGAGCATCGGATATCGGCTCATTCAGAATAGCGCTCGGGTCGGCAGCCACCCTTGCCTGATGAACACTCCAGAGGTCTGAAGGATTGATATGCTCGCTAATTATCAGAGTATTGTCTTGAGGTTCCGGAGGAAAAGGTGATGGTATGTTGCTCCATCCCGTACATATCTTGCTTCCATCGCTACGATAACGGGAGAACCCAATCATTTCGCCTGTCAAGCAGTTGGTGACGGAAACCAACAAATGAGCTATATCCGACGTTGTCTGATTCTGCATTAAAGTTATCGCACCGACCACAGGTTCGTCGTCGTCGGCGTTCGTGAAGCGTCCAGTCGGACTAAATCCTGCTGCATCCAGCTCTGGAATAGTTTTTTCAAAGAAACGATTGTGCTCAGGGGGAAGCGGGGTATCGGCGGGGAGATCCCTTATAAGCTGCTGTGTCGGCATTCGCTGCTTGAGATACACAAGGATGGGGCCGTACCAGTACGAGGCAGTCAGCAGAAATATGACTGCGACATACCATGGAGCCCCTAAGAGATAGATGACGATGCCGACTATGATTGGTACACATTCGGCAATAGGTAATTTCTTCTTAACTACTCCTCCGGTTACGGCAGAACCGACCGGTGATTCCTTCGCCGCGACACTTTCATTATTCTCCACCTGTGGAGTCGCAGGTTCGGGTACTTCAACAGACGGATCCGGTACCTGCACGTGCCGGTCGAAGGTGAATGAATTCCCGCATTTCGGGCATTTGGCCTTCACAGGTTTCAACGGCAAATTCCGTGAAGGGACGGATCGGGTGAAGGCGCAGGATGGACAGGATACCTCGATGCAATCGGAAGTCATTTCATCTTCTGTAGTTTGGTTGTTGGGAGAGTCGATACCCATTTCCGTCCTCATTCAATGTTGAACTGTTCGGATGGCCCGCTTCGGGATAACAGCATCCCGCTAAGATGCCCCTATTTATCAGAGTTAACTTTTATGCTGTCGGAATGAAAATCAATCCCTCTGGCCTGTTATGTTCCCTGGAACTTCTATGTATTGAAAGAACGGATGAACAGATCCTTGATTGCCTGTCTGCCGGCATCGGTCAGGTTGCAGGTGCCGGTACCCACGAATGTTTTGTGTTCGACCTTGGGCAGGTCTTCCGTCCAGCTATTGTTTTTCCAGGTTAACCACTGGTTTTTTTCCTGGTCAAAAACGCTCAATGGCCGGTTGAACAGTTTGCCCAGCTCAACCGCCCAGCCTGTACCTCCCTTGACTGTATTGTCCGGCTGAATCCAACCTATGGCAAAGATTTGTATGCCGCTGTTGACCATATGGAAAATGGATTGAAAGACTTTGCGGATCTGATTGCCCTGGGAATATCTCCGGTTCATCCGAAGGGCAACGATCTCCATGCTGATATCACCCTTTTTCAATTCTTCGGGTGTGAGAACAATCAGTCCTTTTTTTCTTGCGGGCTGGTGTCCTTCGAATGAGTAGTTCACTTCACGGATGGAAAACTGTTCTGCCTGCCGGCCAAATTCGGCTTCTGCACCGCGATGTCCGCCACTGTAAAATGTAAATTGATCTGAACGGGTCATGATGTTTCTCCTTTACGGGTTGATACGTTATTACTCTGTTTTTGATGCACATCGCATGGTAAACAGAGCCATAGCCTTTATATCGGTTTGATACTTTATTCAAGTCAGATTATGATGAGAGGCTAGATTTATGGGCAATGGTTCACGATATGGAATAAATACTGACCATTAGAATGCACTGTTTCTGTTTTCTACCAGATTTACATCCTCAACTCAACTCTCTTTTTTATATAGCCCGGAATTCATCCTTTTCCGATAGCCGAGTCATTTCGATAACAATCTGGTATTTTGTGGGATTGAATACAATGTGAAAAATTTTTGTTGACATTATGAGCGACGTTCAATAAATTGAGCTATGTTCAAAACATTGGCAGAGCAAGTCTGAATTTTGCATATACGTTTCATTCAATGAAAAAGGAGGCCCCATGTATGATTTTCTGCTGACCCCTGAAGAACAGGAATTAAAAAGAGAAGTCCGTGCTTTTGTCCGGGAGGAGATCACCGGTGATTTTTTGAGAAAAATGGACAAGGATGAAATAACCTACCCGCGTGAATTTGTCGAAAAACTGGCTGCCAGAAATTTGAGGGGAATCCGGTTCCCCAAAAAATACGGCGGACGAGGGATGAGCTGGGTGGCAGAGGTTGCGGCTACCGAAGAAATCGGATGTCTGGGTATGGCGCTTGGATGCGCGTTTGTCATGCCGTCCATTGTCGGAGAAGCCCTCAATCTCTTTGGAACAGAAGCGCAGAAAGAAAAATATTTAAGACCGTATATCCAGGGGAAACTGGTGGCTGCCGAGGCACTGACCGAACCCAGGGGGGGATCGGATTTTTTTGGCGCCATGACCAAAGCCGAGGTGCATGGGGATCATTTTATTGTAAACGGCATGAAACGGTTTGTGGTCGGTGCGGAAGGAGCGGATTTTTTTCTGGTATACTGCCGGACCAACTTTGATGAATCCGCCCACAAATACAGCCGGCTCAGCCTTTTGATCGTTGACAAGGGTCCGGGAGTGGAAACCGAATACATGTACGGGCTGATGGGATGCCGAGGCGGGGGAACCGGCCGTCTGGTTTTCCGGGATGTCAAGGTTCCGAAAGAAAATCTGGTGGGCGAACTTCATGGCGGCGCGTTGTGCTTTCATCAGATGATGATTCCCGAGCGGCTGACATCCGCAGCCGGTTGCCTGGGAACCTGGGGCGCGCTGGATCTGGCTGTCCGCTATTCCAACCGGCGTAGGGCTTTTGGAAAGGAAATCCGGAAATATCAGGCTGTCAGCTTCAAGGTGGCGGATTCCATTACCCAGTTGGATGCAGCCCGGGCGATCACCTATATGGCGGCCCGTGCAGTGGACAGCCAATATGCCAATGTCCGGCGTCTGGTCAGCGAAGCCAAGCGGTTTGCCACGGAAGCGGCATGGGACATTGTGAATAATGCCATGCAGATCATGGGCGGCATCGGATATACGGATGTCTACCCGATTGAACGGGCGCTCCGGGATACCCGTCTCGGCATGATATGGACCGGCACCACCCAGATCATGAACCTCATGATTCAGCATGAGTACTATAACCAGGTACTGGATAGCTCCTATGACCGGAGGGTCATGGAAGATGATGCCGGCAATCCGGATGTCACCGAACGATGCTTTACCGATGATGATATGATGGATGTGTTTACCGGAAAAATTCAGAAAGCCTGAAATCAGAATACCCATGAATCAGAGGGAATCTTTTGACGAAAAAAAAACTTGAAGAGTTAAAGCAGATGGAGCGGGACTCCCGCCGGAAAATCATTCTGGATGCGGCACTGGAACTTTTTGCGGTCAAGGATTTCCGGAGCGTTACGGTCCGGGAGATTTCCAGGCAAGCGGGTGTCAGCATCGGAACCATTTACAACTACTACCCGAATCTCACGGAGCTGTTCCTGGATGTTTTTTTAGACAGCGCAGCGGAAATCACGCAGATGTTTGATAACATCTCCTCCAAAAAGACACCAACCCTGGAACAGCTTTGTGAATTCTACATTTCCTATTTGAATGACAACATGACCTTTTATCAGATGATGAGCCATTTCATGCTGGGGGGAGAACTGTCTCCGGACGCCACACAAAAGCTGGATGAAATCATGAGGGAATTGATGAACCGCATAGAGACGGCGCTTCTTTCCGTTGGCTGTAAAACAAACTCCCGGATTACAGCCCATGCCCTGTTTTCCGCTTTAAACGGCATCATGATTAGTTATGCAAGATATCCCGGAAAAACCGATGAAGAGATCCGCCGGCACACACTTCGTCTGGCGAAAATGATTGCAGGCGTTTTTTCCGGGAAAAAACTTTAACCGTACTCTACTTACGCTTCAAAAATATTTTTCTGCTTTTTTGCGGCATCAGATGTCTCCAGTTGTGGAACCTGAGAAAATTTTTCATATTTCAGGGATGCTTTGACACGCTTAATCAGTTCACTCCGGCTTATCCTTCCTTGCGTTTTCCGGATATGTTTGCAGAAAAAATAGGTGAATGCCCCGTTATAGGTATTACCGATTAGAGCGTCCGCCGAAGTCTGGGATTCCTTGCAGCCTGACCAGAGAACATGATTATGTTTCCGGTTGGTTTCCTTCCTGCCGATATTTCTGACTTTCAGGCCTTCCTCGTTTCTGCATTCAATATCAATGGGAGGAGCCAGAAACCGGATTTTCATTTTCTTTTCCAATGCAATCTCCCGTGTGCCGGTTCCGGAAAAACAGGAATCCAGGATGACTTCAAGCGTAACTCCGGTTTTGATTCCCTGAAAAATCTCGCACAGATCATCATCCAGTATGAGGCCGCCGTCCCAGTTTGTACCCCAGGGGCAGATGGCTTCATCCATATGGTCTTTCAATTCATCGCCATTGCGGTCCCGGATCTGTGTTCCGTGTCCCGAGTATTGGAACACCAGAATGTCGCCTTTTTTGGCGCCGGTGACCAGCCATTTCAGTCGGCTCAGGATATTTTCTTTTTCCACCAGCACCCTGATATCCGGGACGGTAAAGTCATAATATCTTAACAGAACATCCCGGATGTTGGTAACATCATTGACGCATCCGTTAAGATCGTTGATTTCCTTGTAATCATTGATTCCAACCAGCAGCGCTTTCCGGGTCATAATTTCTCCTTTTTTTTATCTTTAAAAAAAATCCTCTGTCCGTGTATACCGCCTCTCTCGAGTCTACGTCATTACTGTTCGAAATAATTTCGCATGTCAACAACTTTTTTGGAGAAATAGGGAAATCGGGATTTTTTCCGGTCAAGACTCAAAATAATCACGCTGACTATTGAATGTATCCGCAATTCGGTATAATAAAGAGAGTATGGGTGATGCATCCTCCCTGAGAACAAATAGTGTAGCCTGGTGGAGATCATGAAAATTATCAGTATTGCTATGAGCAAGAAAAAGGGAACGCGGAAAACCTGCATTCCTGCTGCGCGTTTGATTGAAAATTTCGGCATAGAAGGAGACGCTCATGCCGGAGATTGGCACCGTCAGGTGAGTTTTCTGGCTGGGGAGAGTATTGAAAAGGCCAGGCAGCAGGGTTTGACCGTGACTTTTGGTGATTTTGCCGAAAATATTGCGACTATTGGTATTGATTGGAAAAACCTTCCTGTTGGAACCCAAGTTCGGTTGGGAGAAACCGCTTTGTTGGAAATCACGCAGATCGGCAAGGAGTGCATTAAAAAATGCGCTATTTATTACCAGGCAGGCGACTGTATCATGCCCAGAGAAGGCGTATTTGCCAAGGTATTATGCGGCGGTGAGATCCGGATCGATGATCCGGTGGAAATTTTGGGCAAACAGGAAACGGATTGAAATCTGTTTTTCGTTTGGAGGGTATTTTGGAAAACAGTGTTGACTTTTCGGCTTCCCATTGGGGGCCGCCGGTGAACGGAAAAAAAACCGCCGGCAGGCTGATTGCCGAAGAACCTCTGGCCATCCGGGTGGAAGGAAAACCCTATGTGGTGGTCATGCGGACACCGGGTGATGAGGTTGCACAGGCCGCCGGGCTGTGTCTGGCTGAAGGTCTGGTGGACAGGCCATCGGATATTGCTTCGCTGGGGGTTTGCGAGGCGGATAACACCAATGTCGTCACAATCACCCTGACACCTGAGAGACGAAAGCTTATTCCTGACAAACTGGATCGCCGGGAGTACATCAGCCAGACCAGTTGCGGTATTTGCGGAAAGGAAGTCGTCTCGGAATTATACCAGTCACTTCGACCCCTTTTGGATGAAACCGTTTTTGATATACAGGAAGCCATTGCCTGCCTGAATGCTCTTCCTGAACAGCAGCCGCTCCGGCAGAAAACCCGTGCCGCACATGCGGCAGCCATTTACAATGCGGATTTGACTTGCCTTTCCATTGCAGAGGATGTGGGCCGCCATAACGCACTGGACAAAGCGGTCGGCAAGCTCTTTCTGGATGGCCGTTTATCTTCGGCAAAACTTCTGGTTCTTTCTTCCAGGATCAGTTATGAACTGGTTCAGAAAGCGGCCAGGGCAAGAATTCCCGTCATTCTGGCCTACTCCCGTCCCACCTCTCTGGCCGTTACCCTGGCGGACAGTCTGAACATGACGCTTGCTTGTTCGGATGGCGCGTCCGGCTTATACCTTTTTTGTGGCGGACAACGGCTCAAAATATCGTAAGAGGTCAGGAATCAAGATGAAGGATTTTTTCAAAGTTACAGACATAGATAAAGTTTTTGAATACACCTCTTTTTTTCCAGCAGTTGAAACAGAGCAGGTTGTGATTGAAAAAACATTGGGCCGGATTCTGGCAGAAGAGATCACTGCCGATATTGATCTTCCCGGATTTTCCCGCTCAACCATGGATGGATATGCCTTGCGCGCCTCGTCGACATTTGGCGCGTCGGAAGAAAACCCTGCATTTATCCATGTTGTCGGATCGATTGCAATGGGTGAAACCCCTTGTTTATCCGTCGGACCGGGAGAAGCTGTCAGAATATCAACCGGAGGAATGCTTCCCAAGGGAACCGACAGCGTGACCATGATCGAACACACTGAAGTTCTTGATGAAAAAACAATCGAAGTATACAAGGGCATTGCACCCGGGCATAACGTGATTGAAAAGGGGGAGGATTTTTCCAAAGGGAGTGTTGTTCTGAATATTGGACAAAAAATACGGCCGCAGGAAACAGGCCTGCTGGCTGCTTTTGGAAAAGAAAAAGTAAAGGTCTTTACAAAACCGGTAATCGGAATCATTTCAACAGGCGATGAAGTGGTACCTCTTACGGAAACTCCTAATCCGGGACAGATCCGGGATATCAACACCTACACTCTTTCCGGACAGGTAATCGAGGCAGGCGGCATACCTTTTACTTTTGGTATCATTAAAGATGATTATCAGAATCTTCTGGAAAAATGCCGGGAAGCCTTGCAGGGTTGCGATATGGTTTTGATATCCGGAGGAAGCTCTGTCGGTACCCGCGACTTTACAATTGAAGTTTTATCCGCTTTACCGGATTCTGAAATCATGGTTCATGGAATCTCCATCAGCCCCGGAAAACCAACGATTCTGGCCAGGTCAGGCCAAAAGCAGATTTGGGGACTTCCCGGTCATGTTGTTTCAGCCATGATTGTTTTTTCCGTGGTGGTAAAACCTTTTATTGAAAAAATAAGCGGTTTTCTGCCGGAGCGGAAAAACCAGGTTACCTTTCCCGCAAGGCTCCTGCGAAATGTCTCTTCAGCTCAGGGAAGAACAGAATACATCCGGGTCAGGCTGAATGAAAAAGAGGGTGTTCTATGGGCAGAACCCATCCTGGGCAAATCCGGGCTGATCAACACCATGATCAAGGCAGACGGATTGATAGAGATCGGCAAGAATGTAGAAGGCCTTGAAAAGGGAACTGAAGTAAAAGTTTTTCTGATGTGAAATATGACGGATTGCAATTGTTGAGGAGTTCATGATGAATACACGCAATGTCTATTTGAAAATGAAGACCCTTGAAGAAGCCAGAGAGATTCTATTTACCGGATTTTCTCATATTCAAAACCTTCCGGGCGAAACTGTTCCGGTTTTGGATGCAATCAACAGGGTGACGGCGGAAGCCGTCAGTGCAAGGCTTTCATCCCCGAATTTTCATTCCGCAGCCATGGACGGCATTGCCGTAAAAGCGGAAAATACGTTTGGAGCAAGCGAGACACAGCCGAAACAGCTTATTATAAACAAGGATATTTTTTTTCTGAACACCGGCCATGTTCTTCCCAAAGAGACAAATTCCGTCATCATGATTGAACATGTGAATATCCTGGATGAAAACCGGATAGAAATTGAGGCACCTGCCGTACCCTGGCAGCATGTGAGAAAAATGGGAGAAGATATTGTTGCAACCGAACTTCTGTTTCCCCGGAATCATGTTATTACCCCTTACTGTGTCGGCGCGCTTCTTTCCGGCGGCATTTTCTCGGTTTCCGTGAGGAAAAAGCCCCGGGTGCTGATCATTCCGACCGGATCGGAACTTGTTGACTGGAATGAAGCGGACATTGACCAGCTTATTCCAGGGCAGGTTCTCGAAACCAATTCCTTTGTCCTTGGCAAACTGGTTGAGTCTTCAGGAGGAGTCTACGAAAGGCACGAGAAAATAAAGGATGACGCAGGGAAAATAAAAGAGGCCCTCCTGAAAGGCATCCAGGGAGAATATGATATTGTCCTGATCATAGGCGGATCATCCGCCGGGTCAGAAGATTATGCAAAAAGCATTATATCTGAAGCTGGTGAAGTGCTGGTTCACGGTGTCACCATCATGCCTGGAAAACCGGTTGTGATCGGTGCTGTTGGTAATAAACCGGTTTTTGGGATTCCCGGATATCCGGTGTCGGCCATTATTGCTTTTGAGCAGTTTGTCTATCCGGTGCTTTGCAAAATGCTGGGACAGCCGGAGAAAGAAAGACCAAAGACGGAAGTCATGCCTGCAAAGAAGATTGCATCCAAACTGGGAGTGGAGGAGTTTCTGCGGGTAAAGCTCGGGAAAGTCGGCAACAAGGTAATCGCAACATCCCTTCCAAGGGGTGCAGGATGCATCACATCGATTACCGAGGCAGACGGCATTATACGCATTCCGAATCATGTGGAAGGAATCAATGCCCAGGAGCCTGTTCAGGCTGAACTCCTGCGGCCGCTTTCCTCAATAAACAATACGATCGTTGTGGTCGGAAGCCATGACAATACGCTCGATGTTCTATCTGATATCATAAAGGCGGGGCGCAGCAACCTTACGCTCTCTTCAAGTCATGTCGGCAGCATGGGCGGTCTTATGGCAGTAAAAAACGGGGTGTGCCACCTTGCAGGTTCTCATCTTCTGGATACAACGGACGGTTCCTATAATGTCTCCTACATCCAAAAATATCTTCCGGATATGAGAATAAAACTTGTCAACCTGGTATTCCGGGATCAGGGGCTGCTTGTTGCAAGAGGAAATCCAAAAAACATCAAGGGGATCGAAGATCTTGCCCGTCAGGATATCACCTTTATCAACCGGCAGGGCGGTTCTGGAACCAGGATACTGCTGGATTACAAATTAAATCAGCTTGGAATCGACTCGAAACAGATAAAGGGATATGACAACGAAGAGTTTACCCACATGTCGGTTGCTGTAGCTGTTCTGAGCGGCTCAGCTGATGCGGGGCTCGGCATCTTTGCCGCTGCAAACGCCCTTCATCTTGATTTTATACCTGTTGTTACGGAACAGTATGACCTTGTAATTCCGGAAATCTTTTTTGAAACCGAAAACATAAAAATTCTGCTTGAAACCATAAAAACAGCGGATTTTAAAAAACGTGTTGAGTCTTTAGGTGGTTACAGCACAAAAAAAACCGGCGAAATTATGATATGAGTAGGGGCGTATTGCAATACGCCCGTAGTTTCCGAGGGTCAAACCTTAAACGAAAATACTGATGCGGTGGCCCTGGAAATGCGAGACTGCAATGAGATGTATGTATATTATTATGGGAATAGCGCTGCTTTTCTTTTTATCCGGTTGTCTGACCGATAAGATGGGCGGGGCCTTTACACACGAGCCGGAAGATTTTGCCGTCAAGGCGTCTCCCGGAGCCAAAGCAATTGTGGCCAAGGCTTTTGAAGGCATCGATGCCCGGCAGTTGCTGGACTACCATACCCATATCGTGGGATTGGGAACCGGGAACAACGGAACCTTTGTCAATCCGGAAATGCGCAAATGGCGGCATCCCGTCAAACGTCTTAAATTCAATATATATGTCAGCGCAGCCGGAATTCGAGATGTCGCCAATGCTGATGAGGAGTATGTGGGGCGCCTGGTCCGGCTGATCCGATCCATGGAGAAGCATGGAAAATATCGGATTCTGGCGTTCGACCGCTACTACAATCCGGACGGCACCCCGAATCCGGCGAAAACGGAATTCTATGTGCCCAATGAATATGTTTTCAAGCTTTGCCGGGAGTATCCGGATGTGTTTCTGCCGGTGATATCCGTGAATCCCTACCGCAAGGATGCTCTGCTGGAATTGGAGAAGTGGGCTGAAAAAGGTGCGAAGTATGTTAAATGGCTGCCCAATGCCATGGGGATCAACCCGGCCGACCCGAAGCTCGATCCCTTTTATGCCGCAATGAAATCCCATGAGATGATTCTGTTGACCCATACGGGCGAGGAACAGGCTGTGGAAGCGGAAGCGGATCAGCAGTGGGGAAATCCGCTCCTGCTTCGAAAACCGCTGAGCCACGGCATCCGCGTTATCATGGCCCACTGTGCCAGTCTGGGAGAGTGCGTGGATCTGGACAGTCCGAATCGGGAAAAGCGTTCCTGCTTCTCCCTGTTTCTCCGGCTGATGGATGAAAAAAAATATGAAGGGCTGCTTTTTGGGGAGATTTCCGCGCAGTTCCAGTTCAATCGGCTGTCTGTGCCCATTTCGACCATTCTGAAACGCGATGATCTGCATCATCGTCTGGTGAACGGCAGTGACTATCCCATGCCGGGAGTCAATATTCTCCTTCGTACCCGGGACCTGGTCAAGGAAGGATTCATCAGCCCCGAAGAACGCAGCTTACTGAATGAGATCTACGACTACAATCCGCTGCTGTTCGATTTCGTTCTCAAAAGAACGGTTCATCTTCCAGGCACCGGCCGGAAACTTTCGGATAGTATTTTTGTTTCCAACACGGCCTTGCAGAATTGATTCAACAGCGATTCCTCTGATTGGATTTTTTGGATGGACATGACATCCAAAAGGGTTGATCCGGTTTACCGGGTAATTCGCTGGGTCTTTTCCAGATAATAATCATATCCCCCTTCATAAATCAGCATTTGGCCGTGATCGATTTCAAAAACGCGATTCACCAGGGAACGCAAAAAATGGCGGTCATGACTGACGAGTACTAAGGTTCCGGAAAAATTCTGTAAGGCTTCCAGCAGTATTTCGCGGGAAATGATATCCAGATGGTTGGTGGGCTCGTCCAGGATCAGCAGATTGACAGGCTGGGTCAAAAGTATTGCCAGAACGACGCGGCTTTTTTCACCGCCGGAGAGTTTGTCGATTCTCTTATAAATGTCGTCTCCCTGGAAAAGGAAGGCTGCACAAAGGTTACGGACAACGCCGATGTTGGCGTACGGCATGGCATCCTGAATGGTTGTGAAAACGGTTTTGGCAGGGTCGAGAATGTCCATGGAAATCTGGCTGAAATAGCCCGTATGAATATTGGCTCCGATCACAACCTCACCATTCGTTGGTTGGGTTTGGCCGGACAGCACCTTGAGAAATGTTGATTTTCCAGCTCCGTTTACGCCGACGACCGCGATTTTATCCCGGCGCTGGATCATTCCGGATACTCCGCCGAAAACGGATTTTGAGTCTCCCGAGGGCCGGGGCCAGGATTTGGAAAGCTCTTTCATCATGATCACGTCATCACCGGAGCGGGGAGGATCCGGGAAGGCAAACCGGATGGTGCGGTGTTCGGGCGGAACTTCGATACGTTCGATTTTTTCAATTTTTTTAATCCTGGATTGCACCTGGGAGGCATGGGAAGCCCTGGCTGCGAACCTGGCAATGAATTCCTGTTCCTTGGCCAGCATCTCCTGCTGCCTTCGATAGCTGGCCAGCAGTTGCTCCCTCCTTATTTCCCGCTCCCGCAAGTAAAAATCATAATTGCCGCTGTACGTGGTAAACGTCCGGTTGCCTACCTCAATGATTCTTGTGACAATGCGGTTCATGAAATCATGGTCATGGCAGGTCATGAGAAGCGCGCCTTTGAATTCCTTGGCCAGCCAGTCTTCAATCCAGAGGATGGATTCCATGTCCAGATGGTTGGTGGGCTCGTCCAGCAGCAATACATCCGGATTCTGTGTCAGGATCTTGGCAAGGGCGATACGCATTTTCCATCCGCCGCTGAAGGATTCCACCGGCCGGTCATGATCGGCAGGAGGAATGCCCAGTCCGGTTAATACTGCCTGGGCTCTGGACTCCAGCTCATAGCCTCCGCCATGCTCAAACTGTTCCACTGCATCACCGTATCGCTTCAGCAAGGATTCCATAGCATTGTCGGACATGGGTTGTCCCATGGCGATTTCCATCTCACGGATCTGCTCGCCGATGGTAACCAGGTCTTTTACCGCTGACATTACCTCCGCAAGGGCGGACCGGCCGGACATTTCACCGACATTCTGGGAAAAATAACCGATCCGGGTTCTGGCAGCGCAGGTGATTTCACCGTTATCGGGGTTTTCCTCGCCGGTAATCAGGCGGAATACGGTGGTTTTGCCGACACCGTTTGGCCCAACCAGGCCGATTCGATTGCCGGAAAGGATCTGCAGGCTCGCATTCTGGAAAAGGATCTGCGAGCCATGTTGTTTGCTGATGTTTGTCAGATGTATCATGTCAGTGAGTCTTTATTCGATAGAAATCCAGTGGTGCATCAAAAGGACAACCCCTATCTTTTTTAAATAATGGATATTTGTTTAGAAACCATGACTTTTCAGTATTTTTTCTAAACTACCATCTGCTTTCATTGAAATCAGGCCCTTATTGAAAGCATCTTTTACACTTTCAGGGTTATGCTTTGTTGCTTTTGATATACAAACATATAAATCTTTATTATCAAGCGGCGGATCCAGAAACACGATTTGATGTTTGCTTTTCAGGTCTTCATCTAACTGTTCGTACAAATAATAACCTACGAATTTATCTGTCACACACAAGGTAATTCTTTCCATAATCAGTTTTTTTATATTTGTAATATCATCGACTACTTCTTCTTTTTGTAAAAATGTCACGGCATCGAATTTCGCTGAATTTACATACCCTCTTACCACTCCGATTTTATAGGGTTTTAAAGTTTCGAGATTCCCATCATAATTCACGGTTGTGCCTTTTACCGCAAAAAATCCAACAGGACCTCCTGGAAAAGGTTCAGAAAATATAGCATGAGTCGTTATTTCCTCTGAATAATATTCTGGGAAATATCCATCAACAGCACCTCTTTGAGATTCCATTACAGCCCTTTTCCAAGGTCTGAATTTTATTTTCAGATCATATCCACCCCTTTTAAAAGCTTCTTTGACTACTTCTGCAACATATCCTTGATTTTTTAATTTTTCGCCAATGTATGGCTCCCAATCCAATGTATTTAATGTTATAGACTCTCCTGCAAAAACCGTATTGATTCCAATTAGGAGGCTGGCAACAATAGGCAGTATTTTTTTATGTATGATAAACATCTTATAGTTTTTCCTCTCTATCTGTTGTTTTATAACAGATGTCCAAACAAACGGGCAAAAAAAGGTCACAAAGATATGAGATCATCATAATCTTAGTTACGGGAAATCTCAATCATATTATAATAATAATCCGGATATCATCACGTAAGTTTTCTTCATGGATAAAGGATCAGGTGCGGTATCAACCATATCAAGCCCTTTATCGGCCGGTAACAAAATCTTGACAAAAGCAGGATGGGGGGGTATGTGCTTTAACGATCGTTAAAGTACATTTTCCTGAGATGGCGTTATATAAAAGGAAGGAAAAATAATGCAGACAGATATCTATCGACAATTGCAAAAACAACTGGATCAATACTCCATGGGATTTCCGGCAACCCAGTCCGGAATCGAGCTGAAGATCCTTCGATACCTTTTTTCAGAAGCGGATGCCACGATGTTTACCGCATTGACCCCGATGCTGGAAAATACGGAAACCGTGGCTTCCCGGCTGAATCGTCCTGCAGCGGAAGTTGCCGCTCAATTGGACAACATGGCGGAGAGAGGATTGCTGTTCCGATTGAAAAAAAACACCGAGTCGCGGTATGGCGCCATTCCTTTTGTTCATGGGCTGTTTGAGTTTCAGGTAAAAAATCTCAAATCCGATTTTGCCGAAATGGCGAGGCAGTATTTTGATGAGGCTTTTGACCGTGCCATGCAGGCTAGTGCGGATTTTTTTCTCAGAATCATACCGGTGCATCAATCGATTGATATAACCCACAACGTAGCTAGTTATGACGATGCAGTTGAAATCCTGCGGAGCAAATCCTTTATCGTGATCACGGATTGCATCTGCCGTAAAACAGCCGGTTTGATCGACCATGATTGCGGCAAACCCATGGAAGCCTGTTTCATGTTCGGTTCCATGGGGCAGTATTATCTGGATCGGAATATGGGAAGAGCAATTTCACTGGATGAGGCGATTGACATCCTGACAAAATGCCGGGAAGCAGGGCTTGTAACCCAGCCGGCCACCTCACAGAATCCGGCAGGCATGTGCAACTGCTGCGGTGATTGCTGTGGTGTACTGCGGGCGCTTAACAAGCATCCCAGACCGTCGGAAATGGTCTTTTCCAATCATTTTGCCGTGGTGGAAACAGAAGACTGCACGGGTTGTGAAACATGTCTGGAACGCTGTCAGATGAATGCACTCCGCATGAACGATGATGGTCTGGCGTTTGTCGATGGAGAACGGTGCATTGGATGCGGGCTCTGTGTTACAACCTGCCCAACGGAAGCACTGAAACTGGTTTCCAAGTCCGGGCCGGAGATTCGCACACCGCCGGCAAGCATGGTGGAACAGATGATGCGGATGGCTCAGAAAAGGGGATTGCTTTGATTCAGTCAACGTCTTTTGTGAATGCAAAGGATTTTATCAGAACCATTGAGCCAATTTCAAAAGTCTGTAATGTGACCGGCTCGATTGTTGCGACAGTGCGGCAAGAATATGCTTTCTATAATCTGAACGGCTTCATTAGATTATTTTATAGTGAATGAGTTTGTCGATTGTCCAGTTATTCTTGTTTCTGTGATGCCCGGACAAACAGATGGTTACTCCCGGAGTTTTTGGAATATTTTTTTGACGAGCAGGAACAAAAGAAACAACAGCACGATAATGCCCAATCCCAACTGGAAATTTTGTTTGATATTATCGAATAAAATTTCCGGTGATTGGATGGTGTCATGCAGAAAATAGCCGAGCCAGAAGCTGAACTGGGCGACGATTGTCGCTCCGGACAAGGATGCGATGATAAAATTTCTGGACTTGATTTTTGAAAGCCCGCAGATAAAAAAAACAGGGTTGCGGATGCCGCCGGGAATGAACCGGACGATAAATACAGCCCATACGCCGTATTTGAAGACCAGGTGCAAGGCTTCTTCCTGTTTTTTTTCGGAAAAGAATTTCCGGACGATCCTGTTTTTCAGAAAATTCTGTCCAAACAGTTTTGCTAATATGAAGAACCAGTAGTCCGTATAAAAAACACCAAATATGCCGCAAATAAGGGTTGGGAGCCAGACCATTTGTCCATGACCTGCGGAGAGGAGTCCGCCGGTAAACAGGATCAGTTCTTCCGGGATGGGGAATAAAAACAGGAGCAGAAAAAATGCCAGCAGCATTAATATATATGGATATGCGGCAAAATATGTTCCAAGAAAATTCAGATATTCCAAATCCGGTTCCGATCTTGATTTCTGTTACTTTCTTAGCATTGTCCGGAATTCAACCATCCTGTATTGACCTTTTGGGGTTTTCAGAACAATGCACTACAATTCACCCGCCTTACCTGGGCATGGAATTTATATCCGATTGTATGGATAGTCAAGATCCAATAACGGGCTGACCATTCAACGATTTGATGGATCAGGCAGATGGGTTTTCTTTGTCCTTTGCATGGGCGGATTCCCAGCGTTTGTCCAGAAAATAGAGAATGGGAACCGTCATGCGTGAGAACAGCAAGGAGGCGATTTCTCCTGCCATCAGGGATATAGCCAGTCCCTGAAAGATCGGGTCAAAAAGGATGACCGAGGCACCCACCACCACTGCCGCAGCCGTAAGCATCATGGGCCGGAACCGGACCGCTCCGGCGTCGATGACTGCCTGATCCAGGGGTGCGCCTTCTTTCAGACGCAGTTCAATGAAATCCACCAGGATGATGGAGTTTCTCACAACGATGCCGGCACCGGCAATGAAGCCGATCATGGATGTGGCGGTAAAAAAGGCATTCATGGCAAAATGGGCCGGCAGTATGCCGATCAGGGAAAATGGAATGGCTGTCATGATCACAAGCGGTGTGGAGAAGGATTGGAACCAGCCGACGACAAGCACAAAGATCAATACCAGCACCACGGCAAAAGCAAGCCCCAGATCCCGGAAGACTTCGTAGGTGATGTGCCATTCGCCATCCCATTTCATGGAAAAACGCTGGTCGCTTTCCGGCAGGGCGGCTGTGTGCTGTTCGATGCGGTATCCTTCCGGCAGTTGCAGGGCTTCAATTTTTTTTCGCATTTCCAGGATGGCATATACGGGACTTTCTTTTGCTCCGGCAACATCGCCGATGACATACACCACCGGCATGAGATTTTTATGATAGATGCTTCGATCCATGGGGGTCTGCTTCACGCTGATGAGTGTGGAGAGTGATACCAGATTTCCGTTTGCCGTGCTGATCTTCATTGCCCGGATGCGATCCAAATCCGCACGCAGGGCAAGCGGCGGTTGCAGGACAATATCGACATCCTCTTTTTCAAGGGGCAGGTGCAACAGCCCAGCGGGTTTTCCGGACAGGGCGGTCTGGATGGTCTGGGTGACGTTGGCTACGCTGATACCGTGTAGAGCGGCCTTTTCCTGATCCACATCGATCTGATAGCGGATCTGATCTTCTTCCATGATCCAGTCCACATCCACCACGCCTTCGGTTTCCTCGAAAATACGCCGGATCTCGAGAGCGATTTCCCTCTGGCGTTTGTAATCCGGGCCATAAATTTCCGCTACCAGTGTGGACAAGACCGGAGGGCCGGGAGGTACTTCAGCGATTTTGACCCGGGCGCCATATCGTTCGGCAATGGCCTGGAGCGGCGGACGCACGCGTTTGGCAATGGCGTGGCTCTGCTGCTGCCTTCGATCCTTTCCGGCAAGATTGACCTGGATATCCGCCATATTCGGTGATTGCCGCAGATAATAGTGGCGAACCAGTCCATTGAAATTAAAGGGACCGGAAACGCCTACATGAATCTGGTAGTTTTCCACTTCATTGACGGTTTTGAGATATTCGCCCATTTCAAATGCAACCGCAGAGGTATCTTCCAGGGTTGCATGTTCCGGCATGTCCAGGATCACCTGAAATTCGCTTTTGTTGTCAAAGGGCAGCATTTTGACGCCTACCCAGCCAACGGCCACGAGTCCGCATGCCAGGAGCAGCAGGAAGGCCGTCGCAGACAGAAATGACCAGCGCCATACCGGATGGTGGATGAGGTGGCCCATGATCCAGCGATAGAACTGGGTGGCCCGTCCTTCGGCCTCATGGTCATGATGACCGCAGGATGAAGCAGCAGAATGTTGCAGAAGACGCCAGGAGGCCCAGGGAGTTACGATAAATGCGACGATCAGGGAAAAAATCATGGCGGCTGAAGCACCCACGGGAATCGGGCGCATGTAAGGGCCCATCAGACCGCCGACAAACGCCATGGGCAGGATGGCGGCAATGACCGCAAGGGTCGCCAGGATAGTGGGGTTGCCTACTTCATCTACTGCCTCGATGGCTACCAGGGACTTGGGCCGGTCTTTATTCTCCGGCAGCCGGTAATGACGGACAATGTTTTCCACCACCACGATGGCGTCATCCACCAGGATACCAATGGAAAAGATAAGGGCAAAAAGCGTAATCCGGTTGAGAGTATAGCCGTAAAGATAGAACGTCGCCATGGTGAGTGCCAGGGTTACGGGGATGGCAAAGGCAACGACTCCGGATTCCCGGTGTCCCAGGGTGAACCAGATCAGGATCGTGACCGATACAATGGCGATCAGCATGTGAAACAGGAGTTCATCGCTTTTTTCCTTGGCGGTTTCACCGTAGTGGCGGGTGATGGTGACATGAATGTTGTCCGGGATCAGTGTTCCTTTTAACCCTTCCACCCGTTCCAGCACCTTGTTCGCCACACTGATGGCATTGGTGCCTTTGCGTTTGGCAAGTGTCAGGGTTACAGCCGGGCAGGGCTCTCCGAGCCGGGAATTTCCGGGTTTGATGGTTTCTTCGGACGCAGGGCCCGTGCCGAAATAGACATATTGTTCCGGTGCCGGCGGACCGTCATGGATATCGGCCACATCCGCCAGATAAACAGGACGCCCCTGATGCGCCGCAACCACGATATTGCCGACATCTTCTATGGTTTCCAGAAACGACCCGGTATGAACCACGATCTGCCCCTGGGAGGAAGGGTAAGTTCCGGCATCGGTTGCCTGATTGGCGGCAAATACAATCCGGCTGACGCTTTCCGCATCCAGGCCATAGGCTGCCAGCCGTGTAGGATCGAGTTGAACTTCCACGCGGCGGCTTTCTCCGCCGATCAGTGTGCTGATGGAGGCATTGGGTTCCTGCTTGAGTCTTTCTTCTGCTTCTGCTGCCACCCGGCGCAACAGATAGGGTTCCACTTCTTCACTCCAGAAGGTCAGCGCCAGGATGGGGACATCATCGATATAACGGGGCTTGATCAGCGGCGGGGTGATGCAGCAGGGAATCCGGTCCATGTTGGCCATGAGTTTGGACTGGAGCCGGACAATCGATTCTTCTTCATTCTGTCCGACCAGAAAGCGCACTACTGCCATGGACATTCCAGGTGCTGAGGTTGAATAGACATATTCTACACCCGGGATTTCCCAGAGCAGTTTTTCCATAGGGCGGGTGACCCGCTGTTCCACCTCTGTTGCATCCGATCCAGGCATCTGAACAAAGATATCGATCATAGGGACGATAATCTGGGGCTCCTCTTCACGGGGCAGGGCGATGACCGCAGCCAGACCAAGCAGAACCGAAGCGATGATGATAAGCGGGGTAAGCTTGGAGTCGATGAAAAATTGGGCGATTTTACCGGCAGGGCCGAAATTTTTACTCATATTTTTTACTCCACCGGAGATCCGTTTGTCAGTTGAGACGGCGGGGAAACAATGATCCGGGTTCCATCCGAAATCCCGGATATTACTTCAATCTGGTCGCCGATCGGGTTGCCGGTTCGAATCAGTCGGAATCGGGCTATTTTTTCCGCATCGATGATGTAAACACCGGTAAGCTGCCCATGCCGGATGATAGAGGATTGGGGGATTCGGATCATATTTTTCTCACCCACAGGGAGGGAAACACGGGCAAACATTCCCGACCGGATTCCTTCGGTCTGGGCAATCAGGATCTGTATGATGAAGGAACGGCTGATCTGATCGGCGGCAGGGACGATGACAAAAACAGAACCTTCGATGGGCATATCCCCAAGGGCCGGGATCCGGACTTCCACTTTCTGTTCCAGACGGATGGACTGAATATAGGTTTCCGGAACCACCAGATCGATCCGGTAAGCTCCGGTTCGCTCGATAGTAACGAGTGGTGATCCGGGAGAGGCCAGATCCCCCACATCCACATGTTTTGCGGTTACCTTGCCATCAAAGGGGGCATCCACCCGTGCATCTTTCTCGGATACCTTGGCGTTTTCCACCAGTGCAACTGCCTGTTTTACCCGGAGTCCGGAAGCTTCCAGCATGGATTTCGCCTGAGCCAGGGCTGCCTGAGCCTTCTTGTACTGGGCCTCGATCTGCTCAAAATCCTGCTTGGTAATGGCTTCTCCTTCCAGCATTTTTTTTCCGCGTTTATATGCGGATAGCGCTTGTTCCGCTTCGGCTTCGGCAGCCCGTAAGGCAGATACGGCCGCAGCTTCCGCTTTTCTGGATTCATCCATCGCAGCTTCGGCCTGGTTCAACTGGGCGCCCACCTGACGTGCATCCAGGAGAATCAGGGTGTCGCCCTGCTGGACCCTGTCGCCTTCCTTCACCTTAACCGCAGTAACCGTTCCCATGAGCTTGCTGGAAATGGTTGCCGAAACCTGGGCTTTTACGCTTCCGACCGCCTCATACAGGATCGGATAGGAGTTGGATTTCACTGTCATGGCGGGTGCGGAAACAGCCGGGCCTTTTGGAGGAACGGTATTGCCCGGTTCGATTTTGTCACCGCAACCCATAAACGGCAAGCAGATTAAAAAGAGGGTTATCACCAGATAATAAGGAGTTCGCATGGGTAAATTCCTTTGATTGGATATGGAAAAAAGGTGAAAAATGATACCCTGTTTTTTATCGGTAAAATGCATATCTGTCAACTGAAATACTGGGCCAGAACAACCGGAATTCTTTGATGAATTATTGATGCATCCCTCCTTGGTGGCATATGGATAGGACAACAAAACCGGGGTAGGGGTAATGGGCATAAACGCTAACTTACATTAATTGAGCTAATTTCAAAATGATAAAAGCCGTCACACCGGCGAAGGCCGGTGTCCAGAAAAGAATTGAAAATACTGGATAGCACTTCATTTCTCTGGATTCCGGCCTTCGCCGGAATGACAACAACAGACTTTTGAAATTGGCACAGCTGTTATAAAGCAGATGAATCGTCCAGCAGGGTTCTGATCATGATGGCCATATTCTGTAAAGACAAGGGTTTCATCAGAAAACCTTTCGCACCGATTTGGCGCGCTTTTTCTTCCGACATTCTCCGGCTGTATCCGGTGCAGATGATGACCGGAAGATCCGGCCTGATCCGGAGTAATTCCTCCGTCAGTTTATCTCCGGTCATCTGAGGCATGGTCATATCGGTGATCACCAGATCGAATGCATTCGGGTTAAATTTAAAAAGGGTCAAAGCCTTTTCACTGCTGGATGTGGTGGTCACTGTGTAGCCCAGTGATTCGAGAATAGCCTTGCCGATGTCGATTAAGGCGTCTTCATCATCCACAAAAAGAATACGCTCGCTTCCCATGGGTAAGGCAAATTTTTCGTCAACATCAATTATATCCGGCTGCTGGACGATTCTCGGCAGAAAAACGCTGAATATAGAGCCTTCCCCCAGTTTGCTCTGAACGCTGATGGTTCCTTTGTGGCTCTGGATGATTCCGTGAACAACTGCGAGCCCCATACCGGTGCCTTCTCCTTGTGCCTTGGTGGTAAAGAAGGGTTCAAAGATTCTTTCCATGGTCTCGGGCGATATACCCTCACCCGTATCTTTTATGATCAATTTCAGATAGGCACCTGGAATCAGTTCCGGATAGGTCATTGCAAGAGTCTTATCGATTTCAATATTCTTCAGATCAACGGAGAGCACACCGCCTTTTTTTTCCATGGCCTGGCCGGCATTGGTGCAAAGATTCATCAGCATTTGATGAATCTGAGTGGGGTCTCCCTGAATGACATCATCGCTCTGCAAATCAGAATCAATCCGGATGGTGGTGGGCAAAGATGCTCTGATCAGTTCCAATGTTTCCTGAATGATGGCCTTCACCTGAACCGGTTTGAATTCAGGTGCTGTTCGCCGGCTGAAGGTCAGTATTTGCTTGATAAGATCTTTTGCCCGATCCGCTGCTTTCAGAACTTCTTTCAGTTTTTTTTGTTGTGCAGGATCATCAGCAGCATCCATCCAGGCCAGTTCAGTATAACCAATAATGGCTCCAAGGATATTGTTGAAATCATGAGCGATGCCCCCTGCCAGAGTTCCAATAGCTTCCATTTTCTGTACCTGGCGAAGCTGCATTTCCAGTTTCTGTGTTTTTCGTTCGGTCTTTTCTTTTTCCGTTTCAGCGTCTTTTCGTTCTATGATTTCCAAACGGAGTTGTTCATTCAGTTTTTCGAGCTCAAGGGTTCTTTCTTTGACCCTTTCCTCCAAATACTCATTGTGATGCCTGATTTCCTGGGTCAACAGTTCGTTTTTTTGAAATGTTTCATCCACTGCGGCAAACCAGGACTTCCACATCTGCGGGAGGGAAATTGTAAGACCGGACAATTCTCCCCTGCTTCGACCCAGGATGAAGTTCACCAGTTTTTCCGATGGAAGAATGTAGAACAAATGTGTAATGAAAAGTATGATTACCACTAAAACCAGCAGCAAGCTCATTATTGCAATTACGCCCAATCCAATGTGATCCCCCAAAGCATTGACGAGGGGTGGAATCGGCTCCAAATAAATCACTTTCCAGGGAGCGTTTTGAAGGTTAGCCTGAATAAGACGATATCCGTCCTGTTGACGGATGGAAAAAGAAGACATTTGACTGAGGATTTTATACAATTCCTGAATTGGCGTTGGAGTTGCATCCGATAGTGTTTTAATGGTGCGGCTGCATGAGGTGGTTAGCTTGGGGTGTGCCAGGAGCTGTTTTTCAGTGTTGATCAGAAACAGTTCACCGCGATGAGATCGAAAGTCGGTTACGATGGTATTTAAAAAATCTACCGTCAAATCAATGGCAATGGTTCCCAGGAATTTTTCTCCATCATAGACGGGAATACCGCAGGTCGTCATCAAACCAATGCCGGCTTCATCCATATATAATTGAGTCCAAAAGAATTTTCTGGAAGGGTTGTTTTCCGGAAGTCCCAGGGTATAAAATTCCTTTCCATAAGACTCCAACGTGAATTTCCATTCGTCGGATGGAACCCAAGGGTACAGATTGATAAATTTTTTCGAGGAGATATAATACACCCAGGCCGAAGTCTTGATGGATTCCCGTGCGGAATGAAAAAGCGGGTTCAAGTTCAAGGCCATCCGTATTTCGCGTTGAAAATTCAAGTCCTGTGTATGAAATGACCCTTGGCCGGTAAGGTTTCCCATCATTTTTTTTATTTCAGGCGACAAAGGATGATCCATGTGGAAATAACCGGCGGCGCTATTTTCAAGACAGTGATAAGCGGCTGGAAATTCAAGGGAGGTTTTTTGACGTGTTTCCAGCAAATCCGCCTGGGCCAAGCTCTGCATGTCATTTAAATGGGCAAGGATTTTTGTCAACAGGCTGTCCAGATGATTGACCTGATCTTTAAAACTATGAAGAAGGATTTCATCCGCCAGCTTTTCACTTTTTTTGTATTGCATGGCCAGCAAAATCAGGAAACTGGAAATCAGTACTGCAAGGATCAGACAAATTGCAAAAATATTGCGGACATGAAATCTGGCGACACTTGTTTCATTTGCAGTTTGCTTCTTGACCATTTTTATCGGCATCTTATAACCATGATTATGGTATTTTTTTTTAAGCTGAATATGAAAAAGGCAGAAGAAAAATTATGTCACGGCATGATATAATTGCGATTATGTTTTCTTTTTACCAAACTATTTGATCTATAGCAAATATAATTAAAAGAGCCAATTTCAAAACGTTTCAGTTTGGTCAAGATCAAGAGGGATTGCGCCTATGTTTGAGTGTCCGTTATATGGCTTATACGCTTTTCAGCACCGAAAAGAAATGAGACGTGCTGCCGCCTAACACAAACAGATGCCAGACAGCGTGATGGTACGGCAGTTTTTTCCATGCATAAAATATGACGCCGGCTGTGTAGAAGACGCCTCCGGCAATCAGAAGCGAGAAGCTTGTTATCGGAAGGATTTGAAATAATCCCTGGATGGCAATCACGCACAGCCATCCCATCATAAGGTAGAGTCCGGTGGATAGATTTTTTATTTTCTGGATGTAAAACACCTTGATCACAATGCCGACTGCGGCAATTATCCATATCACTGCCAAAAGGCTCCAGCCCAGCATGCTTCTCAGATGAACAATTAAAAAAGGGGTATAGGTTCCCGCAATCAGAAGAAAAATGGCGGAATGATCCAGTTTTTTCAAACCGGCCTTGAGCAAAGGGTTTGAGATGCTGTGATACAGTGTCGAAGCGGAATACAGCAGGATCATGGTGCTGCCAAAGATGGAAAAACTGACGATCTGCCATACATCACCATGAAGTGAGGCTGTGATGATCAGAATCACGAGCCCGGCAATACTGAAAAGAATACCGATTCCATGGGTGATGCCATTGGCCAGTTCTTCACCGGCCGTATATTGATTTGATGGTGTATTCGTTTGTTCGGGCATGGTTTTTTCTTTCATTTGAGTTGGTTGAAACAGTCCGTCCTGCAAAAAAACAGTTGGCCGTTGTTTAATATGATTCACTCTGAATCGCCAGTGATAATTTTGGTATTACAATAATTTTACTTTATCCGGCTGTTGTTTGTTTTGAAAGCAGAAGGAGGTGATGAGGCTCTATCCGGCATTACCATTTTGTGGTTCGATCAAACTCCCGGAATGTTGCAATATCAAATTTTGGCCATGAGAACTGATACCGGAACCCTGCGGTCAGATAGTTAGAACCGCAGGTATGGCCGTTCATCAGCCGGAAGATGCCTGACCGGTGATGAAGCCGGACGAAGGTCTGGTACTCCGGGTAGTCCGGCAGGGCAAACGTCAGATCGAACATGAGATAGTTCAATAACCGGGAGGTCTTGTAGGGTCTGTCATTTGGTGAATTTTCGTATAAAGCCGGATGAAGGACATCATGAGGATCTTTCTCAAGAGGCGGTTCTTCCGTTGCATAGGACAAGCCTTCGCCGAATCCAAAGGATGTCTTGACATGGTTGTTCCAGGGGAATTTTTGCCAGCGTAATGTAAGCAGCAGGTTGAATTCATTATGCTTGTTAAAACCGGTGTTCTGGGATTCATAGGAATATCCTTCTGCCCAGCCCCATCCTGGATTGGAGCTGGATGTATTCCGGTACTGTTCTGCATCCGCGTAGATTTCATACCCCCATTTCCAGGCAACCTGACCTTCCGCCTCCAGGGTCAGATAATCCTCATATTCCCAGAGTTTTTTCCCGGTGGCCAGCACCAGGATCTGGGCATAGACAAATTCGGTTTCTCCCAGGAAAATGTCAGCCAGATTGTTGTTGGATGCTTTCCCACCATAAAGGCTGATAAACCAGTCGTCCTCTGCCCTTGCGGTTTCGCAGGTGAGCAACAGGATGATCACTATCCATATCCGAGTATATTTTTGAATCAGAGAAATCATAGCGCCGATAAGTAGAATATGGATGGGTCTGCGTCAAGTAAAAATTTGGGATTGGGTGTAATCAAAGTATGTCGAGGGAGCTAATTTCAAAACGATAAAAAACCTTCACACCGGCGAAGGCCGGTGTCCAGAAACGAAGCAAAAATACAGGATATCACTTCACTTCTCTGGATTCCGGCCTTCGCCGGAATGACAACAAGGGACTTTTGAAATTGGCTCCAGGATTTGAAATATGAATCCAACGCAGAGTTTGGGCCAAAAGACTTTTTTGAGATAGCTTGGACATGAAGTCAAAACAGCTGCACGTTCCTGTTTAAGCGGGAACGCGCAGCTGTTTTTAAAAAACGGTTTATCCTCCAAATGCGGCTTCCGGTATATCCACCGCTGCAGAACTGTTGCTTTGAATGGAATTCATTCTGCCTACGGTAACCGGGAGAACGGTTTCAATGAAATGTCTGGCAGACTGGATCTGTCCTTCATAAAAGGCTGCATTTTTATTCTTATTGATTTTATCCAGACGATCTTCACCGGTTGCGTCACCGATCAGCGTATTCAGTTTGGGCGCGGCTACCGTAGCTCTCCACAACAGCATCCATGCCATGATCACGTCGCCCATTACATCCAGGAAAGGGGAAGCAAAGGAAAATGCAACTTTCATATCCGGTGACATGGCGGTTTTGCCGATGTGCATTGCAACCTGGCCCAGGTGACCTATGGTTTCTTCCAGTTTTTTGGCGAGGCTTTCCAGCTCTTTGGTTTCTTTGGCCTTGGCAATGATTTTTTGAATCTCACCCAGAAAGTTCATGAAAACCATGCCTTTTTTCATGCCGAGTTTGCGGGCCAGAAGGTCCATGGCCTGGATCCCGTTGGTTCCTTCATAAATGGAGTTGATTTTTGAGTCTCTCATCAGGCGTTCTACCGGGTAATCTGCGGTATACCCGTATCCGCCGTAAACCTGCATGGCCTGAACCGTGCATTCAAAACCGCGGTCCGTGCAATAGGATTTGATGATCGGGGTCAGCAGCTCAATGAGTCCGGTAATGGTTTCTTTCTGTTCTGCATTTTTTTCATTGGCCTCCTTATCAAAGAGATAGGCCGTGTAATAGACCAGGCTCCGCATCCCTTCCATATATGCCTTCATCCCCAGAAGCATTCTCCGCACATCCGGATGGCGCAGAATGGTGACAGGCTGTGCATCCTTGTTCAGAAAATCGGCCAGATCTCTTCCCTGAACGCGTTCCTTGGCATAATTGATGGCATAGAGATAGGCACAGGAGGAATTGAACAAACCCAGGGCTCCCACACCGAGCCGTGCTTCATTCATCATGTGGAACATCACCTTCATCCCTTTGTTTTCTTCTCCCAGGAGAAAACCGCGGCATTTCCCTTTTCCGCCAAAGGTCAACTGCGTTGTCGGGCTGGCATGGAGACCCATTTTTTCTTCAATTGCGGTGCAGACAATATCGTTTGGTTCACCCAGGCTTCCATCCTCATTGACCCAGATCTTGGGAACGATAAAGATGGATATGCCTTTGGTACCGGCAGGCGCTCCTTCAATCCGGGCAAGAACCGGGTGGATGATATTTTCCTGCATGTTGTGTTCGCCGCAGGTGATAAAGATCTTGTTGCCTGAAATCGAATAGGTGCCGTCACTGTTTTTCACGGCTGATGTGATTAGCGATCCGACATCCGATCCGGCACCGGGTTCGGTGAGCACCATGGAACCGCCCCATTCGCCGGAGTATACTTTCTTCATGAAAATCTCTTTCTGCTTTTCCGTACCAAAAAGTTCGATCATTTTTGCAGCGCCATGACATACCATTCCAAAAGCGGAAAAGGAAAAGTCAGCGCCCATGATATATTCCATGCAGGCCTGGGTGATCAGGTGGGGGAATCCCTGTCCGCCGACTTCAGGATCTTCGTTCATTGCAATCCATTCACCTTCCCGGAAGAGCTTGAACGGTCGATGAAAACATTCCGGCACGATAACCTGATTGTTTTCAAATATAAGGCCGATCTTGTCCCCTTCTTCATTTAAGGGGAGGATCTCCTTGATTGCAAAGTTTCTGGCTTCCGTAACCACCATATCAAACATTTTTTTGTTCAGCTCTTTATACCTGTCCAGCTTGACCAGGTTTTCAGCCTCCAGTTGTTCATAAAGAACAAAATCAACATCTCTTCGGTCTGCAATGGATTGTGCCATGGTTTTTCCTCCTTATTTTTCGCTATTGTTTAATCCCAAAAAATATTGTTCGACAGAGGTCCTCTGTAGCCGGTTCTACTGCGATTTCCCGATTGAAAATAATGGCCGGGAGGCAGACATGCTCAACAGATCCCTGTATAACCTGCCGGATAACGGAAGGCTTTATATCCTTCCGGATTTCATCAAGACCGATTCCCTCATGAATGATATCCATGATGATCTTGCTGTAATCACGAACACATTGCTGGTATGCTTCACTCTTGAAAAAATCAGGAGAATTGCGGACTTCAACCAGCAGGATTCTGGTAAAAACCCTTTGCTGATCATACCAGAAAAGGGTGGACTGGATAATCGAACGAAGCTTGTTCAGAGACCCTTCGACACCCTTGAGATCTTTTTCCATCTGCAACAGAAACTGTTCAAAAAGTTCCAGAAGTACCTTGAACAGAAGATCCCGTTTATCGTTAAAGTACTTGTATATCAGACCTTCCGTAACTCCGGCGGTTTTTGCGATTTCTGCGGTGGTGATGGAATTAAAATCCTTTTTACCCAACAGGGTTTTCAGTGCCCGGACTATTTTCAGTCGTCCCGGCGGAAGCTTTTTGGTACTTGTTTTGGCCATATATTTCGTATGCCTTACAATCCTTTTCACCAAGAGCAATACACAGCTCCTGATGGGTGTGTAATCAAAACTGTTGGATTTCGATTACCCAATTGTTTTGATTATTCCCATTGTGGCATCTTGCCGCGACAACACTTTTTTTACTGAAATCTTGAAAAAACCCATATCGCGGCTGGAAGCCCCACATAATTTAATTATTCAAAAGTTTTGATTACACCCATCCTGATGTGACACCCGGAAAGAGTGAGTAACACTTACTTAATAAACAATTTTTTGTCAAATGAATTCCACGGCGCAAAAACAAAATCATATTAGCCAATTTAAAAACTATTATAAAGTGTCACACCGGCGAAAGTCAGTGCCCAGAAAAGAGCCGAAAATACTGGATAGCGCTAAGCTTCACTGCGTGTCTAGTTTTCGCCGGAACTACAACAAGAGACTTTTGAAATTGGCTCATATGGTTATTTTCCCCCGATTTGACTCAAGAGGGTGTATGCACGAGAAAGAGAGGTCTTTTTGTTCCGGATATGGAAATGGGTTTGACAGATTTGGAATTTATTGATGATATAAGAAAACGGACAATGTGTTGGAGAACTGTATAGATGCTGATGAGGAAACCACATGTTTACACGTTTTCGAAAAAATCGGAAAGACGAACACAACTCTTCGAATAACAAGAGAATTCTTTTTGTAGATGATGACCAGGATATTTCTCATGTCAGCAAACGGATATTGGAAAATCTCGGATATCAGGTGACTGTCCAGAGCAATGCAACAGAAGCCTTTCAATTATTTCATAAGATGCCGGATGGATTTGATCTCATTATTACGGATCTGATGATGCCGGATATGACCGGACTTGAACTGTCCAAAAAAATTTTGGATATCCGTAAGGATATTCCGATTATTCTTTCTTCCGGGTATTCGGAAAATATATTGGATAAAGAAAATCTGCCTGGGGGAATTACCGGACTGTTAACAAAACCGGCAACCATGGCAGAACTCAAGGCGGCTGTGCGAGACGCCATTGGGTCTGTATGACCTGTTATGGAACAACATATAGACTGCGAACTGAAATCTCAAAAAATCCTGGGCTAAAGAGGAAAGATGAGTAAGATGTCCAATTTCGTGTATAGATGGAATATGGAATAACGATGTAACCGCATGATTTCGCAGACTTCATCCAGGAGTTTCCGGTCATTTTATGTTGACATACTATCCATAAAATGATTCTGTTGTGAATCTTTTATTTGGCAGGGGTTGGGTTCTGTTATATAAAAAACAGCTCCCAATTTTTAGACGATTTATTGCGAAAATATCAGGTACAATTATCAGGGCAAAAGTGCCCGAAAACCCCCTGATTTGGCTATTATCAGGGCAAAAGTGCCCGAAAAGCAGTCAATATCAGGTCAAATTTTGACCTGTTAATAAATGAAACGAGATCGAATATGATCAAAACAATGCTTAAAATATTTTTTTTAATGTTTGTAGTTTTGATATTCTTTGCATGTTCCAGCTATAAGCTCAAATATATAGGCGATTCAAATCAAGTCTGCCTATATGGTTTCAAAATTACACCAGATGAATGTAGTCAGATTGTAATGATCTATAGAATGAAACACCTAAAAGTTATAAAAAAAACAGTAGATGGATATTATAAAGATGATCAGTATTATTATGTAGTAGATAGCTTTTTTGGATCTACTGCATATGGTGCGATGAAAAATGGGATTAAGGTGAATGGATACACTGGCGAGGTTTATGACAGAAAAACTCAAAAGTGGCTACCAAATCCACTAAATGAATAATTTCATAACCAGCGCCTATACGCGGAAGCGCAAAAGCCGCGCACCGGTAAGGCGCACCGTTATGTGCATGTAAAAAATAAATGATTAAAAGAAACCAACTTATACTATTTTTTATCTTCTCATCTGCAAACTTCTTTTTTGGATGTGCTAGTCTTATATTGACCTCAGATTTGAAAAATAATTATCAATCTGTTCGGGAAATAGATAGTACACCGCGAGAAATTAATGGATGGATTATTAATACATTCTCTAAAAACCATGAAGAGTACATAGAGGTAAAAGTAGGAGGCATCCTATTTGAAGAACAAGGAAAGAGATTTGTTAGCATACTTATCCCCAAAAAGGTAAATCCACTAAATAACACTGAGACAATCTACTATAAAGATCCTCCGGTAATAAATGAAGATCTTCATGAAATAAAAAAAATCATTAAAAAAGACAAAATGCAAAGAACGATGCATTATAGAAAATTGGAGGAAGAAATTCTTCCATCTGAAAAAGAACCTATAATTTTGTCAGAAATTACTGAATTGTCAGATACATTAAATGAAGAAAAAGTAACAATCAAATTTGATAAATATACTATATTGGGAAAGTCAGGAGAGAAATCGAAGTTCATACGTTTTCAAATAGAGGCAGGAAGGAAAGCTCTTTACCCCAAACGAAATCTTGATATTGTAACAAATATAATCGATGAGGATAGGCGCTTTCATGTAATATGTGAAGAAGATATTAAGTGGGTGAAAAGAGATAGGGTTAGATATATATTGAAACATTTTAATTATTTATGGACAGTTCCTTTGGATATCGTAACAAGCCCAATTCAAATAGTTACATATGTTATAATGAAAATTAATTAGATTGTTTATAAGCTGAATAAATTTTAATAGTTGCACATAACCTCATGCTTTACGCGGACTTGTGTTACGCTCCGCTTCACACAAGCCGGTAAGCATGGCCGTTGCGCCCACTGATGCCCGGCGTTCTGTTCTTGAAAAAAAGTGTTGCGTATTGCGCAATATGCTATATAATATCATCTGTGATAAAAACATTTAAACATAAAGGGCTGCGGAAATTTTTTGAGACGGGTAGTATGTCCGGGATTCAGCCAGGCCATAAACAGAAGCTGAGAATACGCCTAATCGCACTTGATACAGCGACATGTATTGAAGATATGAATACTCCAGGCTGGCGGCTCCACAGTTTAAAAGGTGATCGTCAAGGCTTGTGGGCGATCGATGTTAACCGTAATTGGCGAATCGTTTTTGAATTTAAAGATGGTAACGCCTATGTTGTAGACTATGAGGATTATCACTAATGGCTATGTATAACCCTCCCCATCCAGGGGAATTTATTCAAGAAGTTTATTTGGAACCGTTGGGTATTTCGCCTCGGAGTATTGCACTGCGGCTTAAAGTCTCCCCTTCAACATTTATAAGAATATTGAAGGGGCAAAGTTCAATAAGCCCGGCAATGGCTCTCCGTTTATCCAAGTGTTTAGGCCGGAGCCCTGAAAGTTGGCTCCATATGCAGGATAGTTATAACCTTTGGCAAGCAAAACAAAATGTAGATCTTTCTGAGATCGACCCCATCCAAGTATCTGCTTAATTATATTGTGAATTAACAGAACAATTTGCTCCACGGAAGCACAAAAAGCCATTCCCCGTGAGCAATCTGTTGTGTGGCTAATCCGATAAAAAGAGGCATACGGGTGTAATCAAAACTGTTGGATAAATGCTGGATTCCGGATCAAGTCCGGAATGACGGTAGTAGCACTGTCCGTCATTCCGGCGAAAGCCGGAATCCATATTCAGGTTTAAACCCAACACTTTTAATTGCACCCGAGGCATACTGCGAACTTGACATTTGATATCATATGCAGTATCATCTGCCATGACAAAAATTGAAAAATTATTGATCAAATTACGAAACAATCCCCATGATTGGCAAATTGAAACGCTTAAAGATATTGCGAAACGTTTTGATATAGAATGGCGGCAACCTGGGACAAGTCATGTTACTTTTCGACATCCGAACGGAACAAAACTCACAGTTCCGGCACGCCGCCCTATTAAACCAATCTATATTAATAAATTTGTTCGCTTTATCGATGAAGGAGAAGGGGAATAAAACCATGGACGACCAACTCAAATACCCATTTGAAGTCCGACACCTTTCAGAGGAAGAAGGAGGAGGTTATTTAATATCCTTTCCCGATTTACCCGGTTGCATATCTGATGGCGATACAATTGAAGAGACAATAAAAAACGGTATTGATGCTATGAATTCGTGGATTGGAACAGCAAAGGAATTCAATGACGCTATTCCGGAACCTGGTAGCAGTCAAGCTAGTGGTCGTTTTGTACAGCGACTACCTAAAAGTTTGCATGTTCGGCTAGCTACAAGAGCAAAGCAAGAAGGAGTAAGTATGAATGCTCTAGTGACATCTATTATTGCTGAATCATTGGGTAAAAAAGAAGCCCATCGATAAAGATTGACATATCGATTAAGTCTTTTTAATAAAAACAGATTTAGACAACACAACAAATGCGTATACTTGGTCTGGCTACAAAACAGCCACCCGGTAACGCATACGTTGGGCGAACCAGACGATACAAAATCGAAAGAGTTACAATAACTATTCGAAATAAAAGCTCTGAATGCAGGGGTGGAATATCAACACATCGATTGGAATCATACTGTTGTTCGGTTTCATCGGCATTCTCCTGTCAGCGGGAGGATACCGATTTGTAATTCAGCGTCGGCAACTGTCATCAGGCAGAGAAATCGGGCGTTTTGTCCCCCAAAAGAAAGACGGGGTGTTGGTATTTGACCACCTGATTACGATCACCACCGGAGGGGAATGGTGCCGTTTATTACTTAAAATCAAGTCTGAAACAGCCTATGAGATTAACATGCGGTGGAAGTTCTTCCTTAAACGGGTCGCCTTGGTGATAGGGACTCCCTATTCCCTCACCATCTCAGATTCTTCGTGCCGTGCGCTTTATCGAGAAGAAGGCAATTTGTCCCGCTTCTTGGCTTTTATTGGGGGCAGAGGAGGCAACACGGAAACCCTGTTCAGCGATCGAGGCAGGGGATCCCAGGAAGGGGTGTTCGCCCTTCTCGAATTTTTGCCCAGGCAGGCCGGGTCATATCGTATTTTATTGCAGATTAACTCACGGGTGGAAGATGCGGCGCCAGGGTCTTCGTCCTATTGGGAGATGATCGAGGCAGAGCTTACCGTGAAGGAAGATGTGATACCTTTATCCAGAATAGTGAAGTACCCGCATAAACGCATACAGATCTAACAACAATGCCGGTGAAGATGGAACGGCACAACCAGCAAATCCAGTGGATGACTTAAAGCCGCCGGTGATCTGCCGATTGGGCAGCAGGGAAAAGGTAATATGAAGACTCTTTTCATTGCGATAATTTTACTGATATCGTCACTCAATGGCCATGCCGAACAGGTGCTGATCATCACTCCGAATTGAATATCGTTGTAAGGTAGTACGCCGAATTTTCCTGTTTGATGAAAATGTTCAGGGATGGAGAGTCTCCTGCTTTGGCAAAAATATCATCCATGGAAAATCGTCCCTGATTGTCTGTTTTGATGTAAGTAATCGGCATGTCTCCGGTGGATTGAATGATCAGTGTTTCCCCGGGAGCCGGCTCTTTTTTGCCGCAGAGGAGCGCCCTGCCTGTTGATAAGGTACCTGTTCTTTCAACGGTTTTTTTCCGGCTTTTTTTCAGACCTCTTTCAATAAAAAAAACCGGGTCCACCAGAACAGGCGCAGAGAGTATCAGGGGGGTAGCCAGAACTGCTGCCGCGCCAGCTGCATTACTCGCCCGATCGGTATACGAGATGAATTGATCTCTTTTTTCCATGCACATGGGAATTTTTAACAACACCATGTCACCGTTTTTATCAGACGGCCTGCTGAAATCATATGCATAACCGATCGGTTCACCAGGAATGCTTTTTCCCAGGCTTTTTTCCGGAACCTGAGGGAAATATTGATCTGCGGCCGCATCCAGTTTTTCTTTTACCTTTTCTAAACGGGGCGTATTTGTATCAGTTGTTTGCGTATTGGGTGCTGTTGCACATCCTGTGAGATATTGCAGAGCGATAACAAAAACAAACAGTGAAAAAATATAGGCTCTTTTCATTTCTGATCCTTTTTCAAAACAGACTGAATTGTAATAGATTATTCAATAATTGGGAACATCCCTCTTTCCTTCATGAACTGGATTCCATCTTCAGAGAGAGCGAAATTGATGGTCGCCTGAGCAAGGGGTCCGGGAGTTCCTTTTGTAGCAAAAGAAAAGATCAGGTAAATCGGATACTCTTTATCCGTCGGTGCCAATCCATCTATTTTTATTGTTTTTACGGTTTGATCCCTGGGAATCGCTCCCTGAGCAATAATGGATATCGCACCGGGGATACTCTTTACCCCTTCGATTACCATGGTCGACTGGTATGTTATAAAATCATATTTTATCTCTTTCAGTCTCATGACAAGCTGTTTGAAATTTTTAAACTCTCCGGTTTCCGGGCCGGGAACAATTGTAATGATACGTTGGTCTGGTCCGCCCAGATCTTTCCAATTGGAAATCCGGCCACTGAAGATATCCCGGAGCTGAGAAAGGGTCAGGTTATCGATATTGCAGGGCTGTGTGAGTGTACATTGTGTGTTGGTGATCACCGCAAGGGAGTCCCGGCAAAATGGAATTTCAACAAAGCCGCTTTCTTTTAACTCATTAGGCAGACTGACGGCTGTAATCGCAATATCGCTGAAGTCGTTTGCCATCCTCTGAATTGCGGTTTCAGAAGGCCCGACATAAAGCTGAACCGTGATCCCGGTTTTTTTTTCAAACATGGGCAGAATTCTTTTTCCATAGGCTTCTGCAATCTGAGAAGAGACGCTTGCCCGTAAAACATCCTGGGCTTGTACCATGGAACTTGAAAAAAGAAAAAACAGAACAATCCATCGTATAGAAGAAAGCCTGCTGAATATGAACATCATTTTCCCTCCTTGATGTGCTGAAATGGGTATTTCAGATTTTTTAATGGCTCATATGGTTTTCGGCCGGATGATCAATTCAGCCGGCGGCAGTGGGATATATTTATTGGGTGTCCTATACTATCACACAGGGGTGGGTGTCAAAGGAAAAGAGCAGGATGGGTGTTTGTCACGGCAAGGGAACGGTCAGGAAGCGGATGCATATTTTCGCGTGAGATCTTTGTCGATGACATAGATACAGATTTCTTTGGCGCCTTTTTTGGAGTAGTTATATCGGGAATATAGATTGTTCATTAAAAATGTAACATCCTCCCGGATTTTTTTATCATATGTTTTGAAATCTTCTTCGTCAAAATCTTTGATCGCTCGTCTGAAATTTTCATTTTCCAGGAAAGGATCCAATACTTTCTCTTTCAGATTATACACATATCGTTCCATTAATTTCTGGTAAAGCTCTGTTTCCTGAATCGGCTTTTCTTCCGTCATGATTTCCTGGGTCAGGGTTTTTGAGGTATATTCTTTCTGCGCATCTTTACGAAAAGCGATTCGTGACTTGTCATCAATTTTTTTCTCCAGCAGAAAATTTTCAATACGACGGAAATACTCTTCGGTGATTTCCAGTTTCTCACCTGTATAATGACATCGTGCGACGGAACCGGATTCAAAGTTAATGGCAAAAATATAATTCTGGATATGGGTTGAAATCTGTTCTTCATTATACAGGTAAAGGGCTTCTTTGACTTCCTGAAGGATGTTGTAATCATACATGCAAACCAATGAATCCAGAAAGCCTTCAGGGATTATGTTGTTCTTTTCCTGTTGATAATGTTCAAAAAATTTACAGAGCATGGACATATTGATGAGTTTATCTTCTTTGGCATATATGGAATAAAATTCATTAAACAGGTTAATGGAATCTCTTCCGGAAATCCCTTTTGAACCTTCTTTATTCGACTCTTCAATGATGGTTCGTCTCCGTTTGGCGGTAAACCGTTTCCGGTCTTCTCCGGTGAGCCATGTCGGGATTACCCCGCGAAAGATTTCCATTTTCAGAAGCAGAAGATTTTTATCACAATAGAGACGGTATTTTTCAGGGGTTCCGATCCACTCAAGAAGGGCTTTGGATTCGGGGTTAAGCCTTGTGGAGATGATCATTCTTGCGAAATTGGCTATCACCTGCGGGAGGAAATTGCCTTCAATATGTTTCCCGAATGTGCTTTGATAAATTTTGACCTCTGTGTTCAGATCCATGACATAGGGGATATTGATATATTCGATGCGGTCCAGAAACGATCGTGAATCTTTCAGATTGGCTTTATCTTCCGGATTCATTACCGCAAGAAAAAGTGTATTGACGTTTTCCTCGACGTCTTCAACCTTGTGAACACCTTCACTGATGACATTATGAAGTTCAATCAGTCTTTCCGTATTGTTGGATTTAATATCCATAAGTGCATAAATACCGTTATTGGTCTTTGCATACCGGGAGTAGATATATTCCACCTGATTGCTGTCCCGCAGAATGGCGTTGATTTTCTGTTGCAAAATTTCATTTGTGAGCACCGGCCTGCTCAAGGGTTTGTCACCTGGATTAAAAACGGAAATCCCCTGTCCCAGACGCCGGTTGAACTTATAGGGCTGGGCATAAATCATCTCAAATACTTTTTCCGGTTCTTTCAGATTCTCCAGAAGGGCACTATATAAAGAGCTGCAAACGGTACAGGATGTATCGCGGAAAACCCACGCATAATCCTTTTCAGAAGAAAGTATGAACTTGAACTCGTCATTTTTAAACAGGTCATCGAAAAAGGCTCTGCGAAAATGCTTGGGGATGATCATAATGGGGTTGTCATGGCTTGGGCATGGGATTTCAATGAATTCGTCTGTGCTGCCGGGGGCATGAGACGGTTTGTAATTTTTTCCCGGGTTTCCGCCTGCTGTCTTCAACAGAAGCTGGATCAGCTTCTCTGCTGAAGGTGCGATTTCAGCATCAATGGAAGTACCAAAAAGTTTCCGGTTGATCCTCCAGATGGTCTCGTAGCGGAGTCCTTCTTCAGAATGGGAATATTCTTCAAATTTTCGGAGGATATTGTTTAAAAAAGTACTTTTGCCGCATCCGGGCGGCCCTTCAAAAATGTAAATTTTATTCTGCTGGGCGCCATGGCGAAGAGCTTCTGCAAGATTGATGAGACGGTTTGAAAAGAGCCGGTCTGCAAAAAACGGATTATCGACATTCTCAATAAAGAGTCTGGAACAGTCATATCCGACATAATGAATCGATTCCGGATCATCGGGATACTCATCTTCCCCTGTGTCCACATAGGATATGATCATATCGTGAAACGTCCGGAAAATGTTTCGCATGATCAATCCGGGTTTTTCCGACAGGAGCTTTAAAAAGTCTTTGAAGGGGATAGCAGCCCTCTGATCCCGTTCCCCCATACTTATATTTAAATTGGAAAATGCTTTTTCAAAGTTGTTCATAATTTATAAATAATCCAAATAATGATTATAAAACTTTTCGGGTCAGTTTTCGTTTTTCCATTGTGTATAGTACTTTTGAAAGTTTCATCCCTAATCCTCGATTTGTTTCTTCTTGAGGTGTACCTCCCATAAAGGGCATGGAGAGACTCCATTTTGGGGGAGTATCAGCGGCTGGTTCCGTTGTTTCAAGGTGAACAGGTGCACCCCATAAGTATTCGATTCCGAGCATTGTATTTCGGATATAATCTTTTACAAGCGGTTTTTCTTCAAAAAGGTGCACAAGATATAACGAACCATTACGGCTTTTTGTCTGGTCAATTTCAATATGAGGGGGATGGTACAATGCATCCGTGATCATTTTCCGGTAATCTTCCGCTTTTTTACTTTTTACATAGTACTGCCAGGCTGTTTTGGTTTGATTCAATCTTTTGCCGGCAACAAACAACCTGTTTTTATCAACAAAGTCCTGATCAATAAAGGTGTTCACAAACAGAAAGTCAGCCAGATTTTTCCGGATGGAAAATATGAATTCCCTTCCTTTTCCGGTCTGCAAGTCAAATTTATCCCGTGCTACGGAGTCAAGGAGCCGGCGGAATTTCATGGAATATTTGCCCTTGTCAGCGATCTCTTCCAGTTGATAAAAAAGACGCATCCCCAGTGCATATGGATTCAGTCCGACACGGGGCAGGGCTGTAACCCCGGCATTTACGCGGGCAAACTCCACTTCATGACCTTTGATACGGTCATCCTTTAAAAATAATACCTCATGCCAGTAACTGGCCCAGCCTTCATTCATGATTTTTGTCCGGATCTGAGGCTGAAAAAACAGGGATGTTTTCCGGACCACATGCAGAATGGATTTCATCCACTGGTTTTCATTCTGGTTTAAAAACGGCGAGTGTTCGATCAGGAACTGGAGCAGGTCAATATATGGTTTTGTTTTTTCCTCGCAAAACCTTTCATAAATGGCTTCAAACTCGGGATATTTTGTTGTGACTGCGGAGAAAAACGTTTTTTCACCGGACTCGCCCAGCTCTCGAATACATTGATTGTATCTTTCGAGTTCCTGGATAAACTCGTGTATGGGTATCTTTTTTTCTGTTTGAAGAAACAGATCAAAATAAAAATCCAGCCGGCTGGTTTTCAAAGGCTTAGATGCCCCATTGTATTGAGACAGTTCCTTGAAATACCCGACAATATTATCAATGCCGCGGGCGAATTCAATTATGTAATCCACCCATCTTCCTTTTTCAGATCGAAGTCTTGCAATCAGGCGTTTATCCGCAAGGGCCTGGCCTGTAAAATCAAAGTCCCAGGTATGACGGTAATAGAGGTTGTTCTGAAAAAAATCGATGTGCGCCAGTACATGATAAAAAATCATGACGTTCAGCCAGTCCGGATTGTTGTCATTATAAAAGGAGATGGCCGGCCTTGTGTTGATAACGGTTTCGTAGGGGTTGCTGGGGTATAATTCATATCGGCCCTGTTCCTTGAGAACCTCTACATCATGCACCCAGTAATCATAAAGGGTCGGTATCATGATTTTGGGGGAAAGCTCCAGAAGATCCCGGTTGGTTACGATGTATTCAAGCGTTTCGTTATCAAAGGAAAGTCCTGCATCCCTTGCCCGCTCCTTGCAGCCTTCCATGATTTTTTTGGTATGTTGATTAATCAGTTCCATTCATCACTCGGATAATAGATGTTTGATTCCTTCAATCAGCCTGGGCTCGTCTGCATTCTCCTGCAGGATGTCCATCCGGATCAGTTTTGGTTTTTGTGTAAGAAGGTTTGATTTTTTGATATATTTTTCAACTTCACTCTCTTTTTTGGAGCCGTATGCACGTTCGGCAATGGTGATTCCGATTCGATTGGCATAAGTTGTCATTTTATCCAGAAGCGGAACAGCTTCCTTTCCGTCGGTATCCCAGTCGTCACCGTCTGTGCCATGAAAAACGTAAATGTTATAATTCCGTGCAAGATTGTCTTTCTCAACGATTTCGTTCACCAGTTTATAGGCCGAAGACACTTTTGTACCTCCGGCTACCTTTGAGTTGTAATAGGTGTAAAAATCAGGAACTTCTTTGGCTTCCGTATCATGAAGGATAAATCGTGATTCTATCTGCATGGAGTATTGATATACAAGCCAACTGTAAATCAAAACATGCTGGGCCACAATGAGGCTGGTCGGTTTTCCGGACATGGACCCTGAGTAATCTCTCAGAAAAAAGACAACGGCTTGGGATTCATAATCTTTTTCCCGCGAAAGAATGCGGTATACTTTGTCGCTGGGCGCAATCAGAAAGCGTGTCGGATCAATGTTGCTGTTGTCCGGGACATTTCCAAGAGCAATGTTGGTTTCCAGTACCTTACGGAGGGTCGCCTTTTTGTCCAGAATCTGGCCAAAGCCCCTGTTTTTATCGGTCATGTCATAGGTGTAACGTGTCAGGGATCTTTTTTTCCCCTTGTCTTTGATATAGGGCAGTTGAAACTGCTCACTCAGGATTTTGCCGAGGTCATAAGCGCTGGATTCAATCTCATGGGCGCCCCCCTCTCCTTCACCAGGGCCGCTTGAATCCTGGCCATCCTCAGGCCGGATGGGCTGCTCGCCGAGGATGTCTCCTTCTTCTCCCTCACCGGCGCCCCCCATGGTTTCTTCTTCCTCTTTTCCAAAAGAAGAATCATGGATGAATTTTTCTTCAACAGTTGTGGGCACGATGATGACATTGTTTTTTCCGCCTTTCCCCGGTTTGACCAGTCTTCCGACCCTTACCTTCCGGGGAAAGTTGTCCTCTTCCCGCTGTTTATCCCGTTGAAGAAGTTCGTCAAGCGAGCGAAGGGCGGTAACATAGGAGTAGACCGGAGGAGGATTCCGGTGAAGTGCATTCAGGTCATTCCACGAGTACAGGTCAACAGGGTTCAGCGCTGAATTTTCCATGCCGTTCAGATTTGAATCAGCATGATCCGGTTCGGGAAGGTGGGTTCCCGGAAAATTCATCTCGGTCTGGATGAGATTTTCCTGTTCAGCGGACAGCCCTCTTTCCTTGAGCTCCTGATAATATAGATAAAGTTTTGGATCCATATCTCAACTACTTCTCATCTTCCTGGGTGCAGAAATATTCAATTGTTTTTTGTGCACAGGTTTTACAGTAACCCAGCTTGTTCAGCATGGTTTTGATCATGCGGTCATATAATTGCTTGTTCTCTTCATTCGTCCGGTTTGCAAGGGCACCGATCAGGCTTCCGGCTCCGGCAATATCGGATTTCAGGCGAACATCGGTGACTGCTTTTACCAGTTCAAGATTGTCCATAAAGTTGTAATTGGGATCCAATGATATTTTCTGGCCATATATTTTCCGGATGGATGTCCGGAAGGTTTCCCGCTGCTCATCGGTTTTCAGTCCCAATCTTTCTTCAATGCTGTTGATGTAGCGTTTGTCGATCTTGATCGCTTTCAGCTCTCCGGTCTGAGGATCCTTGAATTTCCACATTTTATCCGGGCCGAGATTTTCCGCATCAATCCCGATAATCATGTTGACATAGCTCATTACGTCTTTTGTGATGGCTAGTGGTTCATCCATATAGGCGTTGAACATTTCCGTCATGATGCGTTCCCGGTAAAGCCCTTTTGCGGTTTTCAGGTCTTCCAGATATTTGTTCCGGTCCGCGACATCGTTGACATAGTCCAGGATGACACGTTCAATGGTTTTAAAAATATCATAGGCAAACATGCATTTGCCTTCATTGGTTTCCGAGCTTTCAATCATCAGTTGAATGGCTCTGCCCAGGTTTCGCTGTCCCAATCCTTTTTGTCCGAACCGTTTGGTGATGTCGGGTTCCTGGTTCAGCGTGTCAATAACTTCCGCCAGTGTTTTGATGCTTTTCTCTCCGGCAACTTCGCCTGCAGCGAGTTTCATGGCTTCAATCGGTGTGATTTTTTCGGATCGTGGAAGTCTGGACAGGACAATGGCCACGGAGGAAGCATAATTGAGGTTTGGATCCTGGTGAAGAGCTTCCATATTCAGTGTTGTTTTGGCATCGCTGCCGATAGAGTATTCAGTTAACTCTTTCTGAAGTTTATAATTTGTATTGTGGGAAACATAGCAGATGCGGCATCTGTCCACAATCGGGGCTTCTTCTTTTTCCTCCAGGAATCGATTGAATTCCGAATTGTTGCTGGTTGCAATAATCAGGGTGTCAATGGGCCATTTGAATCCGTCCATCTCAATGTTCCGGTTCTGGATAACACCAAGATATACCTGAACCAGATCTTTTTTGTTTTTATAGATCTCATCGCTGAAATGGATGCCTCCACCGGCTACGCGGGCCAGTGCGCCCCGCCGTAAATCAAACCGGTATGGATTGTTGGTATCCGTGATATGCAGCAGCCGCTGAATGGATTCTTCTCCCAGAAGATCGACGGCGGAAGAGGTGATCTTATCTTTTGCCGGATATTTTCCGGTTATCGTACCTAAACTTTCCGTAAGTGGAACAGGCACAATTTCGATAAAATTGATCATCTGTGCGATTTTCCCGTCTGTTAAATTGCGGATGTCATTCCAGATGTATCCGCTGCATGCGCCCAGCGGACGGTAGTTTTCAAACAGGGTTTCGATCTCGGAATCCGTGAAACCGGCTTTCTGGGAAAGAAATTTTTTATTTTCATCCAGATCCTCAAACAGGTTCATGCCCAGTATCATGGGGTCTTCGTAGGTCTGGGATTCAATAGCCGTGATTCTGCCATAGGTCCCCAGTTTGTCCAGATTTGTAAACTTGAAAGTGTATTTTTTATTCACGGGAATGGATAGAAATTCCCTGTATTTTGCACAGAGATAATCCACAAAAAAGGTTTTCCCATTCCCGGGTTCTCCTACTAAAACATAGGCCATCTCTTTGGATGAACCACCTTCCGCAGCGTCTTTTACATAGGAGACAAAACTGTTCAGCTCGTCATACATGCCGATGATATGCTTTTTCCCTTTGCGGAAAATTTCAAAATCATAGGTCGTCTTTCCGTTTACCACTACCTTGTCGATCTTCTTTTCCAGAATCATCCTGGATACGCCTTGAAAGGCATTTTCAAATTTTCGGGTTCCTTCTTTCACTGAAGCAAGATGGTTCTGGAAAGTAGGATTCACTTTGGTGGCCATATTTCCTCCTGTGTAAACTGCGCTTGTCCTGTATCATGCATTTTAACAGAAATTGATGATAACGAATTGTCAAAATTGTGAATCTCAGATGATTTTATTCCGTTTTGCGATCAAGATGTCATAATTCGTAAGGGCAGGCCCCTGTGTCTGCCCTTTGTGTGACCAAATATAGTGTCAATATGAAAGCAAATCGGAACTATCTTCTTTTGAGGTTTTAATTGTATGAGTTATCCGTCTGAAATAAGATTGAACCCAACGGCTTTTTTGCCGATGATTGTTCAGTTTCTATATTTATAGTATCTCAAAAATTGTATTTTATGTCAACAGATTGAAGCATTCTAATTTTTGGCGGGTTATTTTTGATTGACAAAATGAGTTTTAATAAATAGTCTTTAAGGGTATAATGACTTGTTCGGAATGGAGAATGACAAATGGAAAAAATTACCGTTTCAGTAGTGGATGCAAAAAAACAATTTTCTGAATTTATAAATCGAAGTGCTTTTTCAAAGTATCGCATAATCATTACAAAACGCAATCGCCCGGTTGCTGCAATAATCAGTATGAAAGACTTACAGGAACTTGAACAAGCAGAAAAAAGAAAGGGCCTTTTATCTGTAATCCATAAATGGAAAAACTTCGAAGAAATACAAGACACATTGGATGAAGCAATCAAAACGAGACGCAGTGAGGGGGCCGGTCGAGATGTATCTCTTTGATACGGATGTTATCACAAATATTCTGAAAAAAAAGCCTTCACAATATCTTGTCCATCATCTGGGGCGGATTTCACCGGATGAGCAGTTTATTTCCGTCATTACGGTAGCAGAAATTGTTTACGGCGCCTATAAAAGCCAACGACCCGAATATCACATGAAGAAACTGGAAGAGGTTCTTCTTACTGAGATCGCGGTTCTTGAATTTGATGTGGGTGCAGCCTACATTGCAGGTAAAATCCGTGCGAAACTTGAAAAAGAAGGCATGCGATTATCATGGGCGGATATCCAGATTGCAGCCATTACGATGGCAAACAATCTCACACTGATAACCGGAAATACAAAACACTTCTCTCGTATCCCATCCCTTAAACTTGAAAATTGGCTGATCAAGCCACAAGATTGATTGAAAAAAGGAAAAGTTCAGCTTTTTCGATATCCTCATTTATTTCGCCGGCTGCCGGATATATCCCCACTCAACCAGTTTCTGATATGCATGTTTTGCCTTATCTCCCTGGTTGACAGCCTGAAGATAGGTTTTATAATGATCCGCGGCTGATTTTGTCTGTTTCATATTTTCCAGGCAATACCCCTGATAAAAGGTCGTGTTTGGGTTTCCGGGCAGTATCTTATCGTATTTTTCAAATTGATCATAGGCTGTGCTGAATTTTTTCTGGTTCATTTTTGCAAGCCCGTTCAGGTGCAGGGAACCGGGTTCCTGCGGGAAAACATGACCAGCTTTTTCTGCAAACTGTTCCGCACGGGTATGATTGTTCATCATGATCTGGCACTGGGTCATCATCAGCAATCCGGCATAATCATCCGGTGCAATGGAAAGGGCTGCGGCAAAGGATTCTTCTGCTGAGCTGTATTTCTGGCTCGCCATCAGTTTTTCACCATTTTGCAGCAGCTCAATGGCTTTTTTTATTTTCCGCAGTCCAGCCGTATGATCCATATACCGTTCACGAAAGTCCGGCTTATCCTGGTCTGCACGGTATTTGGCCTGTATCTCTTCCACGGTTTTCCGATATCTTTCATCGCTCATAGGGTGGGTTGCGAACATCAGTTCCAGTGTGCCGGGTTTATGTTTGGACATGCTTCTCAACATGTCCATTAGTTTTGTGCATCCATCCGGATTATAACCGGATTTGGTCATGTATTCCAAAGCCAGAGAGTCGGCCTCCCGTTCATTATCCCTGCTATAGGAGGCCAGCAGCGCACCGGCGCCCATCATGCCGAGTGAGGATGCCACCTGTGAGTAGGCGGAATTTTTGGTTCCTGCATAAACGGCAATTCCCCCGACAACGGCTTGTGTCAGCATGGATTTTGACATCTGTTGGGCTGTATGTCTTGCATTTACATGACCCAACTCATGCCCGAAAAGAGCGGCCAGTTCTGCTTCATTTTCAAGACTCAGCAAAATGCCCCTGGTTGCGGCGATCGTCCCCCCCGGAAAGGCATATGCATTGATGTAGGTCGCATTCACCCCCTGGAATGTATACGGCATGCCGGGCCGATGGGTTTTGGCTGCCATCGCCTTTCCCGTTCGGTTGAGATAGTCATTTAAAGAGGAATCCTGAATCCTGCCGTAATCTGCTGAAAACTGGTAAGGAGAGCCTTGTTTGTCCATCTGGATCTCTTTATCTTCTGAAACCAAAATCAGTTGAGATTTTCCGGTTACGGGATTCACTGCGCATCCAGCTACAAAACCGGCAGTTGCAATGGATGCGACATGAAGGAATTCTCTGCGTGTGTAACTATTTTTGGTAAACATGCGTTTGGATTTTGACATAAATATCTCTCTATTGGAAAATGAATTATTCAAATGAAACCATCATGAGGTGAGTATAATGAACAGAGAAAAGGATGTCAAATCATCCGATATTCATTGCGATGACTTTTATGTTCAGCCCGGACTATTGCAATGTGGTGATGGAAAGCGCTTCACTCTGTTCTGAAGTATCGTTCCGGTTGTCAACCGCAGAAATTTTAAAAAAATAAGTGGTATTCGATGATAGCCCAGTGATGTTTGCAAAAGTGGTTGTTACGGTTGAGTAAACGGAGTAATTCTCATCATCACTGCTGATATAAACGATATAATTCACAATATTTCCATCTTCATCTGTTGAGGCATCCCAGGTTAAAAAAGCCATATTGTTTGTTATGGTCGATGACACAAGGTTGGACGGCGCTGTCGGCAAAATGTTTTCGGCGATCGTTGTTCCAGTAACCGCACTGCTGAAATCGGATTCCAATCGATTGTCATATAGCGTTGTTACCTGGAACTGGTAACCTGTCAGAGGGGAAAGGCGACTTGCCGTGCCGGTGTTTGTGTTATTTGTGGATATCCGTCGGTATGTTGAGCCGTTGTCTTCACTCATATAAAGATTGTATTGAACGGTTCCGAAAATATTGGTCACCTCATCCCAGGAGAGTTGAATACTGGAGTCTGTTACCTGGTCTATCGTCAGGTTTTGGGGTGAAATCGGTGTTCTGTCCAGCAATGTGCAGACTGTATCCGTTGTGCCGATAAATTTTAGTACCAGCATTTCAGAAGGTGCCATTTGTTGATAATCAAAATTCCATTCAAATTGAAGACTTTTAGAGGATACAGCAAGGATCGTTGCCACGACTTCTTCATCTGTAAGACCGACCTTGTTTTCCAATAAGGTCAGTTCTGTAACGACCTCCCATGACCAGGACCATTTGGTTGCATCAACGACCTGTTTAAACATATCTTGAAAATTTTCTTCTTCTAACACAGAAGTGCTGTTATCGATCAGTGTTGCATTTCCTACATTCAAATCCGCACCCACATCCGATACGGATGTTTTATAGATTTTCGGCTCGGATCTGAAATCAAAATAGAGCGTAAAATAAAAAGGACCGGCTTGAATCAATGTATCGGTTGATTCACATTTTTCGGTTAAATACAGTATGGCTTCATAATCCGTAAAATGGGTTGTCTGTATTTGAAGAAGATTATTTTCCGTGTCCAGTCCGGTCAACGGTATATCCTGCCACAGGTTGCTCAGTTTGTTGAAAACCATGGCGCGGATGTTTTCTTCGGAAATGGATGTGCCGTCAATAAATCCATCGTGATTTTTATCAAAGTATGGCAGGGAAATGGTTACGGCTTCTTTGAAAACCGTACCTTCCGGAAGGAAGCTGATCACCTCTCCTGCAGGAAAAGTCTCAGAAGGGGGCGAGTCGGTATTATTTGATTTTTGAATCGAGAGAAGTGTTTTTTTTGCAAGAGCCTTGGAAGGAACGCTGATTTTTGCTCCAAACGCAGAATGATCCGGATCGGTTATTTCCACAATACCGCCTTCCGGACCGATGGATCTTTCTACCCCGGATTGCTGGGGAATCGGGTTCTCCGTATTCGGGTTGTCTGTTCCGCAGGATATTAAAATGGAAGATAAAACCCATATGGACAAAAAGATAAAACAGAACCCGTGGTTTAGGTAAGTCGCAAGTCTCCTTCTGTATGACATGGAACAGCCGGCTTCCGGGTCTTTATACAATGCAGGGTTTTTATGAATCCATGGATTGATATGAACTCCCTATCCGATCAGGATACGTATCAGAATCATTATTATCAGGAAGTTGACAGGGGGGCCTTTTAATCGCAAGGTGCCCCCGTCAAGCAGATGGTCACTATTCTGAACGCACGACGTTTTTTGCCGCCGGTCCTTTGTTCCCGAATTCAATATCAAAAAGAACCTTTTCACCCTCTGCCAGTGTTCTGAAACCGGTCATATTGATGGAGGAGTGATGTACGAATACATCTCCTCCGGTATTCTGTTCAATAAAACCAAACCCTTTTTTGTCATTAAACCATTTTACGATCCCTTCTGCCATAACGCTGACCTCCTCCTTCAAAATTAACTGTTTTTAATATTAAATGTTACCATGGTTGGAAACATTTGTGTTGAATCCCCATAATAGGGGAAAGCGATTGTACAAAAAAAAGCCGACGGTACTTTACGAAAGAAAGAATATGGGATTTGATGTTATCTGTTGCCTTTTGAATCCGGCTGTATTCTGAATCAATTTGAAGCATGATACGTGTATTCGTTTTTTGTTTTCGTGTAAGATAATGGGGGATTATAGTAAATCGGCAGGATCGTCTATTATGAGTACAGATGGATTAGAGATCCCGTTATCCTGATTTTGGAAGACGATTTGTCTGTCGAAAGTCTTCAGCCTGCGTTGATTTTGATTCAAACATCTTATGAGTATTGACTGCCGTTTTTGGTATGCCTGAATAAAACGTGAAATTTGTGCTGAATAGACTTCATACCCCACAATTACTTTTAGTCATATCGTAATTCAAATTGCCTCCTAAGTCAAGATAAAATACGATATTGGAAATTCCAGCCTCTTGACACTTTTGTTACTTTTGTGCATATTTACGTTACATTCTCCGGATACCGAAGGATGATTTTAAGGATGTGGTTTCCGGATACGACCAGGGAAATTTTTAATTAGAATTTCATCTTGAACCACTTATTTTCATCTCTTTTTTTACTTCTGAGCCAATTTCAAAATTATTATAAAGCGTCACACCGGCGAAAGTCAGTGCTCAGAAAAGAGCCGAAAATACTGGATTTTAGTTTTCGCCGGAACTACAACAAGAGACTTTTGAAATTGGCTCTTCTATGATAACTGAAAAAAGTACTACGGGCATGTGGATTTTTGCAGCTCAAAAACAGCAATGCTTGAAAGCAGGTTGTTCCGATGTCATCGACGGAAGATATCCAAAAATTGAGCCGTTATAAAATCGTATCTGTTCTCGGAAAGGGCGGAATGGGAAGGGTTTATAAGGCAATTGATCCATTTCTGGGACGCGATGTGGCTTTGAAGGTGGGGAATCCATCGGACATCGGATTATTGGAGTGGGATGAGAAAAGTCATGGGCAATATTTGAAGGAAGCGAGACTTGCGGCACAGTTTATCCATCCAAACATCGCCATAACCTATGATGCCGGGTTTGAAAATGGTCTTTTTTTTATGGCCCTTGAATATATTGACGGCAATGGGCTTGAAAAGCATTGCAAACCCCCGGAGCTGCTGCCTCCAATCCAAATTGCGGAGATTCTGTATAACATTTGTTATGCGCTTGAATATATTCATAATAAAGGATACGTTCACCTGGATGTCAAGCCTGCGAACATTATGCTTACGCAAAACGGTGAGGTTAAACTCATGGATTTTGGTGTCTCCCGGCTGCTGAAGGAAAGCGTTGAGAAGGATTCAAGTGCAACAGGGTCATTATATTATATGTCTCCTGAGCAGACCGATCCGAAGAATTCTCTGGATCGGAAGTCGGATATTTTTTCATTGGGAGTTGTTGCTTACCAGCTGTTAACCGGAACAAGGCCTTTTCAAGGAGAAGACCCCTATCAGGTTTTTTATCAGATTCTCCATAAAGAACCGGAACCGATACAATCGATTGTTCCCGATATTGCACTGGATTTTCAGGCCGTGGTCAGTAAAGCCATGAGCAAAAAAAAGAATGATCGCTTTCAGACTGCAAAAGAGTTTGCGGATGCGCTTTTGCCCATTATCAAAGGGTCGGATTCGAAAGTGATCCATAAAAATCAGAAAAAGAAAATATCCTATGTCAAACGTCTTTTTTTATTCAGGCACTTCCAGGATTCCGATATCGAAGAGGTACTGAATATCTCATCCTGGAGTTTTCATCCGGAGAAATCGTGGATTATTGAGGAAAGTGAAAACGATCGAAACATCTATATACTTGCTTTGGGAAAAGCAAGTTTGCATATCCATCAGGATGTTAAGGTTTTGAAACCAGGGGATTGCTTCGGAGAGTCAGCCATTCTTCACAGCATGCCTCGAAAGGCGAAACTCCGGGCTGAAAAAGATTGTGTTGTCATGTCCATCAATGCCAATCTGCTCAATCAGGCAAGTCCACAGGTTCAAGTTAAATTTTTACGGGAATTTTATATGAATAAAACCGTTCAGCTGGTGGAAGCCAATCTGCGGCTGATTCAAAAAAAACTTTCAACATCGGAAAAACAAATACCATCCGGAACAGATACATTTCAAGAAGAGGGAGTCATATGACCAGAAAGAGAAGTGATAACCGGTCTTACCGGGGAGTTCTACAGTCTGATGACGGTGTTATTAAAAGAATTACGGAAGTGAAGAAACATAGGATCATCTTTGAAACAGAGTTCGGTCTTTCCAAGAACTTTATTGAGCAACTTCAGAATCAACCGGAACATATTGTGTTCAGCGAGCGATCCAGGATCGCCCGGCTTGGATTTCAGATTACCTGTGAACAACCATCCATGAAAAATGTAAAGGATGGCGTGCTTACACTGTTGCAGATCGCCTCACCGGTAATACCGGGGTATCCTGGCCTGGATATGGTAAGTGAATTTTTTGATATCGGGCTTCCGGTTGGGCGGATGGTGTTTTGTGATCCGCAGGCATTATTGACAGCAGAGGAAGTTCTATCAGCCATTGAGCGGGCGGAGCTCAAACTTCCGGCATCCACTTCCATCTCCAGTGACGGCAGTATCGTGATTGCACCGCACCATGTTGTCTGTGACTTAAAAAAAGGAATTAACAAAGATGCGCTGGCAAGGATTCTCCTGCGAGAAGATGGCCGTGAAATTTTGAACCGATATCAGATACAGAAGCCTGTCAAAACCGTTATCATTCCGCCTGAAAAAGGGGTGATTACCACATGCTCCATGTATCTGAATGAACATTATGTGGTTTTACAGAGTGGATATTCACTTGGGCGGAATCTACCGGCAACGGTTTTGGACCCGATCAAAACAAGGGGAATCCGGATCTATCTTGAAATTGTGAATCAAAGCAAGCAGCCGATTGTCAATCCTTTGATTTCCGCCCGAGTTTATGGGAAATCCAAACTGCGGGCCAAGGAACGCAGAAAAAGCGTTCCGGGAGAGGCGCTTCATTTTTCATACAAAGATATGCAACGTTTTGAGTCCAGCTTTCACAAAGAGAAATCATCTCATTGTCATTATCTGGCAAAGCCCATGGCGATTGTTCCGGCAGGGGATAAGGATTTTCAGAAGGCCCGGATTTTTTTAAATGGCCCGGACAAGCCATGCAGGGTTTCAAAAGCAGAATGCACATCCGCACGCCGTGATTTTTCACCCAAAAGTTCCTGTGAACATATTTATGGGACATCATATTTTGACCTTGCGAAGATCGATAAACCGGTTACGCTTGTTCTGAAATACTTTCCCAACATGATGGAACACCGGGATATTATAAATCTGGCTTGTGAGGGTAAAGTCCATTCCATCTATTTTTATGAGCCTTCCTGCGAGCATGGTCCGTTTCTTTCCCAGCAGGATCATAATCGTTTGCAGGAATATGACAACTTTGGAATCGATGTATACTGGGTATGCGGATTGAATCATCAAATCATGGTTCATACCATGAGAGATAGAATGGGATATTTTGTCGTTCCCGGAAGATTGGCGGATTTTCATAAATCCATGTTGTTTGCATTTTATGGATCCACCATTGAGCTTTCGCAGGCAGGAGTGCAGCGCTTAGGGGAGCTGATGGATGCCCTGATCGGTTTCTGGGGGAAAAATATCGGGATTGTGACCGGCGGCGGAAGCGGTGTGATGGAGGAAGCCAATAGACAGGCCCGAAGCCGGGGAATTTTATCCGGGGCGAATTTTCTGGATATCACGGATCAGACCATGACGACGAAAGTGGATTTTTGTCAGGTTTTTCAGGCCACCTGCCGTCATAGCCGGCAAAAATGGTTTGAAGTAACCTCTTTCCCCATATTCAATATCGGCGGACTGGGCTCAATGGAGGAGCTTGGAATAACACTTTGCAATATGAAGCTGTCCATCATGGAGCCGGTTCCGATCATCCTTTTTGATACAGAAGGCGGACTTGATTTCTGGAAAGGAGCCGAGCTTCAGATTAAAACCATGGTTAAAGAGGGCCGGGCTCCTGCCTGGATCGAGGAAAATATTGTGATTACGGATAATCCAAAAACGGTTGTGGATGTATACCGGAAAAGGCTTCAATTGTTTTAATGGATAGGGCAATACCATATGAAAAAGCTGAATGTAACAACCTACCTGGCCATTCGGGATATACCGGTTGAGGAATTGTTTCCATTATTGGAGTTTCTGTCTGATACCAGCAGTGCGGTAATCTTCATGAATCTAGATTCAGAGGATGCTTTCGGATTGATGACCATGCTTCCGCAAAAAAGGAGAGACCGGATCGTGCAGTGCCTGATCGACCTCGAAGGCGCTGAAGAAAGATTATTGCAGCAGGTTCTTGTCAAGGTTGAAAAGGAGATCGCAACCGTACTTTCAACCCGGCATGATACAGTTGATATCAAGGAGAGGCTCGTCGAATTGATTTGCCGGTTAAAGAGTTCCCATCGGGTTGCTGTATTGGATGTAATCAAGGAAAAGAAAAAGGCATTTTATAACAAGCTCATTAAAAAAATTGATGAATATAAAGAAAAAAATCGTATTTATTTTTTTGAAGATATCCTGTCATTTCGTGATGAAGAGCTGAGAGATAATATACAGAAAAAAGTGGATATCAGGGGAATTGCAATTGCCTTAAAAGGGGCAAATGAAGTCATTACAAACAAGATTATGAAAAATTTGTCTATAAGAGTTCAGGAAATGGTGACGGATGATCTGCAATATCTTGAATCCGTGACACGGGAACAGATTGATGAGGCGCAGAGCGAAATCATGATGGCGCTGGTGAAAAAGAAAAAATAAGTTGTCCGGCAACCCATATTTCCTGATATTAAATTTTGATTTTTTTCTGTAAGGAAGGCTCTGTGTCTATTGCCACGACATTGAAACGCACCCGTCCAATCACCTTGCCTTTTGGCGTCGCCACAGTGACCCGCCAGTGTCCGGGACTCATGTTTGTCTTCATTGAATAGGTTCGAAAACCACCCTCACGACCGCCGGTTACCGATAGTGTAAATCGTTCACGATAACTCCATTCGCGTGTTTGCGGATCATCATACTGCCATTCATGAATTATGGTCGTATCCAGAGACGGCGGTGAAAAAACCGCACTGTAAACATAGACCGGATTGCCTTTCTTAAGATGAAAATCAGGATAGAGCGTCATATACTTGCGCCAGCCCATATCTTCATACTGCACGACATAATTTCCATCCTCATTTTTCATGACGGAATGATATGCTCCTCCGTCTATCACTGACAATGGTATCGGCGGAATGAAATTTGTAAAATACAAGATATTGACTGCAATAAAAATTCCGGCAATGGCAGGGAACACGATTTTTATATTCTGACGGAATCTCTCCCGCGCAGCACAGGCGAGAATCAGCAGGAAGATCATCATTGTGATGAGGCTGATCCCACCGGAGAAAAGAAAAATTTTCGTACCAATGGCATGCATTACCACCGGCACAAAAAAGATCGTAAAAGAGAAAAGCAACAGGTAAAAAAGTGAAATCTGAAAACTCAGGCGGGCATAAAGATTTTTCAGCCATTCATTGGCCCAGGAAGCGAACGCGAGGATGAGGATAAAAGGCCAACTTGCGGACAACTCCGAACTGCGGAAATAAAAAACAAGGAAGGTGGACAGGAGTCCTCCGGAAATGAACTGGGAAATGTTTACCAGCCAGAAATTTGTTTTAGATGGATTCTTTTCATTCTTATTCTCCATCATATTGATCCAGACAATGCATACGGCGACGATAAGAAGCTGCAAAATGATCCGGAAATTTCCCCAGAACAGATCCACGCGCTTTACCGTCAGTGCGCTGAAGACAAAACCGCCCACAAGAGATAGAGTCGATATCGGCCTTTCAAGACGTTGATACCAGTTGCGGATATGGATAAATGTGTTATGCATATTCATGATTATTGTTGTCCGGAATGGAATATAATGTAACCAATTGTAATGGTTCCCCCCTGTAGAAAATTTCATTATTTTCAACAACGAAAGCCAAAACCCGCAACAAGAAAAGCAGAAAAATGATACAAAAAGCAAGCCTTTTCAGTAAACTTATTAAATAATTCGTTCCAAAAGTGATGAATTGAAAAATTCAATTGCATGAAGTATATATTTTCAGGTAAAAAATGAGCCGATTTCAAAACGATTAAAAAGCGTCACACCGGCGAAGGTCAGAGCCCAGAAAAGAGTCGAAAATACTGGATAGCGCTGCGCTTCACTGCGTGTCTAGTTTTCGTCGGAACTACAACAACAGATTTTTGAAATTGGCTCGATGTTTCATTTTTTATTAACAGGGGAGCATAGGATAGAAACAGCATGACAGCCTGCTTATCCATGACAACGGATTATGTAACAGCGACCGGAGATCCGGAACCATATTTGAGACAAATCTCAGACGCCGGTTTTTCTCATATTCACTGGTGTCATGAGTGGAGCACTGATTATCTTTATCCGGATGCGGAAATGGAAAGAATCGGACGGATTTTAAAGAAATATAATCTGAAACTGCTGGATTTGCATGCTTCGTCGGGTGTACTGAAAAACTGGGCATCAGATGATGAAACAGAGAGGAAAGCAGGAGAAGTGCTGGTTCAAAACCGGATTCATATGGCGGAAAAACTCAACTGCGACGTGATCATTATGCATGTGCCTGAAAAGCTCACGGATTCATTTCTAAAATCGCTTGACTCGCTGGAGACGTATGCCGGGGAGCGTCAGGTGAGAATTGCCATTGAAAACGGGTCTTTTAATATAATTAATGGCCTTTTCAGCCTTTATGCTCCTCACTATCTTGGTCTTTGCTATGATGCGGGACACGGAAATTTAGACGAAAACGGACTTGAAAATCTTGACAGATTCAAGGAACGTTTACTCTCCATCCATCTCCATGACAATGATGGAATTCGTGATCTGCATAATCTTCTGTTTTCAGGAACACTGGATTGGAAAGCCCTGGCAAAACTGATTGCCGCCTCTTCCTATAACAGATGTGTCAATATGGAAGTTGTTATTTATAATTCCGGAATTCAAAATGAAGCCCTGTTTCTTGAAAAAGCCTTTGAAACCGGAACCGTCTTTTCAAAAATGATTGCAGAATATAGGGAATGAATTTGCGATCGGATAATTCCCATCCCATTGTACTTGCTTAAGAAATGAAGCTTCAGTTCTCCTCCACAACTGCTTCCGGCATTCGATTGTTTTCAAGATAGCAGAATTCGTCCTCCATACCGAGATTCTTTGTTTTAAAGTTTTCGGCGAACCGATCAAAAATATTTGTCAACACCCTTCCAATAAGAAAAACCTGTGCCCATGGCGCATGATAGAATATTTTGGAAATGCGTTTCAGTCCGGAAATGGTTAATGGCGTGTAGCTTTTCATCCAAAGTTTGGAATACTCCCTGTAAAATTGGTCTTTCGGCATTTTTGTATCGAATACCGTATGAAAATGGTCATAGAGGTCATAATTGAATATCTTGATCTGATTCTGATACCGGTACCAGATGTCTGCATTTGGATGCGGCGTCAGGATGAGGTAAGCAATGCCGTCGGTATTGAACTGGTTTGCGTAGTCGAACAGTCGATTGAAGTCATCCTTTGTATAGTTGTGATCCACCAGAAAACTGGCTGTGACACGGATGCCGTTCTGGTGCATGATATCCACGGCTTTCCGGTTGATCTCATGGGTAGTTCTCTTGTTGTAGTCATTCAATTTTTCATCCGTGTGTGCTTCCATCCCGATAAAAATCCTCTTCAATCCTACCTTGGCCCATTTTTCAATAATGTGCGGGTACGTTACGATTGAATCGGTTCTCATCGCTGTGTAGTATTCCTTATTGATACCGTTTGTCTTTATGGCATCAATCAGATTTTCAATCCTTTCATGCTGCCCGATAGGAATCGTATTGTCGTCAATCAGGTAGAGATATTTTTCGTTTATGGAATCAAGTTCTTCGATAATCCGATCCACGGAACGCGTCAGGAATTTTCCGCGCGTCAGTTTCCAGATGGCGCAAAATGTACACCGGTCGAGGCATCCGAAGGAAGTCCTCATCATTGCTGCCGGCTGCCAGTATTCGACATAATACTTCTTTCTATATTCACGGGTCAGGTTCCGATCCGGAAGCGGCAACTCGTCCAGACCCTCAAGATAGGTAATTTTCGGTTTGGTATACTTCAATCCGCCTTCAGACGGGAATGCCAGGGCCGGTATCTCCTCCAGACTTTTCCCGGCTTCCACATGGTCGATGATTTTATTAAAAATAAAGTAAGCTTGTCCCATTACGATAATATCGACGTAACTTAAATTGAAATCTTCCGGGACCACCGTTGGGTGATAACCGCCTACCATGGTCAATATTTTTGGATTAAACTGTTTGGCCTTTTTTAATATTCTTCTCGCCTCATATACATTGATGGTCATTGCAGTGGTGCATACGGCATCGGGGTTATATTCTGAAAGCTTGCTGATGAGATCCCCGCCAAAGCGCATATCAAAAAGAGTAACATCATGATGCGGAACCGTGGCAGCAAGATATTCAAATTCGAGCGGTTCGGACAGGCTGTATTCGGAACCGCCGATGACACACTTTGGAAGATCAGGTTTGACAAATAATATTCTCATTATATCACCCCCGGATGTACCCTGTCCTGCGTGATTGTTTTTCTATATTTCAGGTTAAAATACAGTACCAGCAACGTCTGCCGGAAAACCCTTCTGCTGAATAGAGAGGACGTGTTCTTTAAAAACATGCGTTTGAATATGGAAGGAAAGGAGTAAAAGCGGTCGTATGTTTCCCAGAAGCCATTTTGCAATGTTTCCGGCGACATTTGCTTCGGCTGAAAAACAACTTCGGTTACCTTATAGCGCGACCAGTCTCTGTGCAGGAGCCTACCGCCTTCTTCAAATTCCCTGAATAAATCCGTCCCCAACGGTGGAACCAGTATAAAAAGTTCCGGCAGGGATACACCCATCTCCTCGAACATATGAAATGTTTCCTCAAAAACAGATTCGTCGTCGTGATCAAAACCAAGCATAATCAATGCGTTTACACTGATTCCTTTTTTCCGGAGCGTATTTATGATGTCTTTGTAGTTTTTTACGGTATTGTGATTCTTCCTGACTGATTGCAAACTGTTCTGGTTAACGCTTTCAAAACCAATGGACAGCATTTCGCAGCCGCTCTGCGCCATGAGGTCAACGAGTTCTTTATCTCTGGCCGCATTGACGGTTGCCTGGCTGAACCATTTTATCTTCTGAGGGATTAACTCACGGAGAAGTTCTTTGAAATACTTCCGATTGCCGTCGATGCTGTCATCCACAAACAGGATACGTCTGATTCCTGATTTCTTAATGGTTTCGACATCCCGGATCACATCGTCGATCGCCCTTACTCTGTGAACTCCCTTGTATACATGGGCCGGGGAGCAGTAATAGCATTTATGAGGGCATCCCCTGGTTGCCTCAACCGGACGGATGGGGGCATATAAATTTTTATCGAGCATTTCATAGCGGGGTGATGGTATTTTTTTTAAATCGCACAGGGTATCAGATTGATATGTCTGTTGAAGATTTCCCTTTTCAAAATCCCTCAACAGGTTTTCCCATACATGCTCCGCTTCACCGACAACGACTGCATCAGCATGTTCAAGTGCGATTTCAGGAGACAGGGTAACAGGAATTCCCCCCATTACCACTTTTTTTCCTCTTTCCCGGAACTCGTCGGCAATATCAAATGCGCGTGAGACTGAACAGCCCATGGTTGTTATCGCGATCAGATCATGGTCGCAATTAAAATCAACATCTTCCACCAGTTCATTTTTTATATCAACATGGATATCATTTGGCGTGAGAGCCGCGAGATACGGAAGAGTGGTTCCGGTTATCCAGAGTTTTTTTGCCTTCAACACCTTGCCCATACCGTTTGTCTGGGATGATTGGATGATCTGAATTTTCATACCGCCCCCTTTTTTCTGCTTTCACGTTCTTGTGTCTATGACTCAAAAAGCACAAAAAACCGGGCTTTGAGAACCCGGCCTTCCCGAATGAGAATATGAAACGATAGGATCTCTTTTTCAAGTATCTTTTTATATTAAAGAAATTATCAAGTGTCAAGCCGACGGAAAAAGCGTAAAAAAAATGGACTTGCCCTTTCCGTAAAATCATTTAGGATAGTCTCCGTTTGCTCATTGTGCCGGTGTTTGGTTCGGGTGCAATGCCATAACATTCACGAAGACGGAGCCGGATTCCATGTCTCAATCCATGTATCGCAAAGTTGGTATTGCCACGCTCATTATGATGGCTTCCGTATTTCTCAGCCGGGTAATCGGTCTGGTACGGGAAATGGCCATTGCATATATCGGCGGCATCGGCGGAGGAGTGGATGCGTATCAGGTTGCTTTTATCATCCCTGAAATCCTGAATCATGTTCTTGCGAGCGGATTTCTGTCCATCACCTTTATTCCCATTTTTACCCATTACCTTGCGGAAAACCGGGAAGAGGAAGGATGGAAGGTGTTTTCCATAATTTTGACGACCTTCGGCAGCCTGCTGCTTCTGCTGATCATCGTTGCCATGGTCTTGGCCCCCTGGCTGGTCAAACTGCTGGCGCCTGGACTAGATGACCCTGTCCGCCTGTCTGCCGCTGTCCGCATGACCCGTATTATTATCCCAGCCCAGTTTTTCTTTTTCTGTGGCGGCCTGCTTATGGCGGTTCAGTTTGCCAGGGAGAAGTTTTTTATTCCGGCACTCGCACCCCTCTTGTATAATGGGGGAATTATCGCCGGCGGCGCTCTTCTTGGACATCGCCTGGGAATGGAAGGATTTTCCTGGGGGGTTCTGGCAGGCGCCTTTTGGGGCAATTTTGCTGTTCAGGTGTATGGTGCCCGAAAAGTCGGTCTGCGGTTTGCTTTCCGGTTTCATCCAACCCATCCGGACCTGATTCGATATATCAAGCTGACGCTGCCCTTGATGATCGGTCTGACCATGACCTTTTCCACGGAGATTTTTCTCAAATTCTTCGGCAGTTTTCTGCCCTCCGGAAGTATCGCCGGCATGAACTATGGCCTGCGGGTCATGTTGATGATGGTGGGGCTTTTCGGTCAGGCAGCTGGAGTCGCTTCCTTTCCGTTTCTGTCCCAACTGGCTGCATCCAGGCAGTTTGATGAAATGAATCGACTGCTGAACACAACGATCCGGTATCTGGGACTGCTTCTGCCCTTTTCAGCGCTTCTCATGGTTCTTCGTCATGAAGTAGTAATCCTTCTTTTTCAGCGCGGCCGGTTTGATGCTGCCGCAGCCGACCTTACGGCCCAGGCCCTGCTCTTCCTGATGACCGGCGCTTTTGCTTTTGCTGTTCAAACCGTCGTGGTTAGGGGCTTTTATGCTATGCAGAATACAATCCTGCCGGCGGCTTTTGGAACGCTCGCCGTGCTCTTCAGTCTCCCGATCTATTGGCTTGGCCTCCATTTTATGGATGTGGCAGGTGTGGCTTTTGCTATTTCATTGTCCGCCATTCTGCAAGTGACCGTACTCTATATTGTCTGGAACCGGAAAAGCGGGAATAAGGAAAGCCGGATAGTATATGGTTTCTATGGTCGCATGCTGTTATGGGCATTGGTTCTAGGCGGCCTTTTTGAAACCGTCAGGTGGTTTCTCCACACGCTGGTCAGTGCAAATCAGTTTGCCGCAAACCTGATTATCAGTCTTGTGGTCGGCCTTTTGTTCCTGATATGCTTGATGGCCGTGGGAAAATTTTTTAACATTTCCGAAATCGCCGTCTTTGCCAGCCGCGTCAAGGCTCGGCTTTTACGAAGATCATAGACGGACCGGCACCGTTGTTCTCGTGGAATCATGTTTTGAAGCAGTTCCTTCCTTGGCTTTTGGCCTCGTATAATGCTTTGTCTGCAAGAGTTAACAGATCCTCGACGGTTGAGGTTTCATCTGGAATAAGACTTGCGATACCAAGGCTCAAGGTAACAGAATCAGCTGCCAAAGAGGTTCGATGCGGGATACCGAGCGCCTGGATATTAGCACGGATAATCTCTGCAATCTTCGCCGCTCCTTCGGAATCCGTATTGGAAAGTATGATGGCGAACTCCTCTCCTCCGTATCGTGCCGTAAAATCAGAAGGACGTTTCATGCTGTTCTTAATAACCTGGGCGATTGCCCTCAGGCAATCATCACCTGCTATATGTCCGTATGTATCGTTGTAAAGCTTGAAGCAGTCAACATCGCAAATGATAAGAGAAAGCGGTAACTTTTCACGCCTCATACGTTTCCATTCAAGAGTGAGATTTTCGTCAAATTGTCGCCTGTTGGCCATTTTTGTGAGACCATCTATTTTTGCAAGGATATCTAGGTTTCGGTTAGCCTCTTGCAGTGCGCGCTCCACCGCCATTCTCATTGCAATATCTTTTTTCAGGTCATCATTGATGCTGGCCAGCTCCTCTGTCTGTTGCTCGATTTTTTCTACCATTCGGTCGAACCCTCTGGCAAGAGTGCCGATTTCATCTCTTCTTTTGATCTTGAGCCGCATGGAATAATTTCTTGTTTCAGAAAGAGAAAGCACATGATCTGTTAATCTGGTGATAGGGGAAATAATGGTTTTTTTCATAACCAGAATGATGATGAGCATTACTCCTGTCCCAATAAAAAAAACAGAGAGGAGGGCGAACCGTGTAGTTGACAAACCATTTTTCACAATGTCTCGGGGTATGGTTGTCTTGATCAGAAAAGCCGGGTTTTTCCGGATATCATTATAGAGAGTATAGATATGGAGTTTATGCTCATCCTCACGGTCTATGAGATAATTATATTTTGCATCAAGAGGATTTGTGGCGTTGCGTATAAATGACTGGATAAGAGTTTTATCTGTTGAGATGGTAAAATTCACTTGAGTTTGTTCAACAAGATTTTTCTTAAGGCTCACGGAAAGGAATTGTCCGAAGATAGCATGCCCCCTGGAAGGGCCCTTGTTCTCGCTTGTCAGTATAGGGCGTGAAGATATCAGCATGGGGCCTTTTCCGGTCATGAGTATTCCTGAAATATTTGTTTTTGAGAGAGTTTTTTTTACGGTGCTTGGATGAATAAGTGGATATTGTTCTCCCGATGATCCTTGGAAGAGCTCCTGATGCCCGATTTCTTCATTGGTTGTAAGATCGAAAATTTTTCCCCAGACAGTATGGCCGTTGGTATCACAAATGAAAATAGCATTAAAGCTGTTTATGGTAAAAGTTCCTTTATTCAGATTGCTGGTAATGTAGTCCTTTGAGTGCGACTTTACAAATTCATACGTGTCATCCCAAGCCGTCCAGTCCTGGCATTTTGAATCGAGATGAAAGATTTCCCTGTTGATGGCAGCAATAGATCTCTGTAAGTTCTGCTGCGCTGAATATTTTTCAAGCTCAAGGAAATTGGGAAAAATAATGAGACGCTGTATGAAATACTCTATTGACGCATATAGGAGAAACACACTGATCAGAATGAAGATCATTTTGGATTTGAGAGTCATGATGCTACGAAGCCACAGAAGGTTATGTCTATCCGGATGATCCAGGCTAACGATCTCAAGATAGGGATATCATGTTTATATGTAGATGAGAGTTTTAAAAATTGATAAACTCTTGCTTTTTTAGATGAACATATCTGAAAGCGGTTTCTGAGTCAACACTATTGTTTGTTTCAAATTCCCAAACGCATGGCAGGGCATTTCATAGAGAAAAATCGATTTAACCGGCCAGAAACTCCAAAAAGGCTGAAATCCGGATATCGGTTTCAGACGCAGAATAATTTCGTTCATCCGACATATCGCCGCTCAGATTGAGGAGCGGGACTCCCTTTTTTTTGATTGCATCACGGATCATGGGGAATGCCGCGTTTTCATGATAGCAGGAGGTAGTGCCGAAATGAATGACGCCGTCGATCCGGTAGTCGTCTATGCTTTTCACCAGGTTTTGTATGCGCCGTTCGACTTTGCCCACATGGGGATCCATCAGCGCTTTCATGGCAAGAGATTCAAAAGGACGATTCTCATCCAGCTCCGGCCAAAAGACAAAAGATGCTTCCGCCATGACCACATTGGCTCGATTTTTTGTAAGAATATTGAAAATGTTGGTGTTTTGCACCGGCACCCATGGAAACCATAGGATACGGTAGTCCTCGGGGATGATTTTGCCTTTTTTCACCCGTTCCGATATCTGGGCAAGGAGCAGCCGATGGATCTCCATGCGGATCGTTGATCCCCAAAAGAGAGCGCCGCCCAGTCCCAATAAACAGGCTTCCACGCCGTTCCAGGGGCAAGGCCGCCTTTTCATCCAATCATAGATGGTCAGGAGGGAAGCTCGGGCCTGATTGGATCGGCCGATGGATTCCTTCAGCCGCGCAGGATCCAATTTGGTTCCGGTAACAGCCTCGAGCTTGGCGGCGATGTTCCGCAATTGGGCGGCGACATAGGTAATTGCGTCCGGGTTGATTTCATTGGGCACATCCAGAAGAACACTCTCCATCCCATAATGGGCAGCCACGATTTCGTTGGTTTTGGCCTTGCCATGGCAGTAATAGCTGGATGTCAGAAACAGATCCCCTTTGGGCAGGATACCCTTGTTCAGGCAACCAATGATCAGCCGGTCAAAAGAGCAGATATTTCTTGAATACCCGCGTTTTTCGGATTCCAGCATAAAACCGGACCCGTTTCCGGACATCACTTCCGGAAGATTGTTGCAGGCGATTTCAAAATCAAACGGCGTCACATCAAAAGCCCACAGCAGCTCCATGGGAAAGGCATAACCGGATACATAGACGGTAGGGATCTCCGGATCAAAAGCACGCAGGACATTGCGGAACATGGCATCAATAAAGAAATCCATACCCCGCTGTTTTTCCAAAAGTCTTGCCTGGATCATGTCAAGCATCATCTGATAGCGTTCTTGCATCATGCTGTCCTCCTTTTGTTCTGGATCATCTCCACGAAAGCCTCGATCCTTGTTCGAATCTGTTCCTTGTTGGACCAGATATAATCGTTTTCCACAAAAAGCACCGGCAAGGAGCGTTCTTTCAAAAATGGTTCGATCAATGCGGATTCAAAAAGGGAATAATCGCAGAATTGAACCCCGCTGTAGACCACGCCATCGATGGCATATTCATCGATCAGGGCGGTCAGTCGCTCCATTCTTTCAGCGTTTCCGGGCATTCTGGCACAGGTCGGCTTAAACAGGTAGCGGCGGGCGATGCTTTGGATCGGGTCCTTTTCCATGGATACCATTCCGGTGTAGTGATTCATCCCGCGACAGGTATCGAACAGAACCACGTCGGCGCCGCTTTTTTCGATCAATTGAAAAAGGGTGAAAGAGGCGCCTTCGTTCCCCGATACCAGCAATCGCGGCGCAGCCTTGCCGGCAGATTGCACTGGATAAGTCTTTTCCAATGCGAACTGAATCTTACGATCTATGTCCCTTTTGGGAAGCCTGCTCTCCTGGATGGCGAGATTGTAAAGTTCGCTGCCCTTGCATGGCGGCGGACTTAACTTCTGGCGTCCGAAAAGTTCCAGCATTTTTCCGCGGCGCTCATTCATCTGAATGCCGGCCTGGACAAGACGTTCCGCGGTGATGGAAATCGCAAAATCCTCCTCCATTTGACGTTTCAGGTTCAGGAGGCTGCTGGAAAAAAAGGCGGCACTGTTTTCATCCCGGTTCTTGGGGATTTCCAGAAAATAAGCGGTCGGAGTTTGGATATAATGAGACCAGAGCTCATACAGCCTGCGCATTCCGTCACAGGAGTTTGCAAAAATGACGGCATTGAGATCATCATACTGATTTGTAAGACCGGACTCAAAAATATTGCGGATGGTAAAGCAGAGATTGGCATTCAGATATGAGTCGATTTCCTGGAATCTTTCAACCCGGCCCTCCAGACGGACAGGCCGGCATCCGGCGGCCAGAATGATCTCTTCCGGCACATAGGAGCAGAACCATCCCACCCGTTTGGGCGCAATCGTCAATTGTTGGTTCATTTCAAAATCCTCCATGAGATTGTTTTGAACAATCGTTATCAGACCGGAATCGAATTGCTATCGATCTGGAATCGATTTCTTTTAGAACAAAAAGAATTCACGATAGAGTGCGTTGGTTTTCGGAGAAAGGGGAACGTCCAAATCCTGGGTCAGCATCTTTTTGCATTTTTCAAAAGTTCGCTTGATCATGGAACGGTTGCCCATCCGGGCGTATTGTCGCATCAGATGCTGATAGATCTCTTCCGCATACGGATCAATCTGAAGAAATTTTTCCCCATAGGCTGCTGCCTTGGGATAATCCGATTTTTGCTCAAAGGCTTCCATGATTTTTGTCAGCAAACGGAGATAAATGTCTTTCAGCCGGTCTCTTTCTGCGAGGCACCATTCTGTGTAAGGGTCCTCTTCCAGGAAATCGCCCCGGTACAGGGCTTCGGCTTCCTGATAGATGCTCAGGGCTTGATCAGCCGATATTTCATTCTCGGCTGCCTGAAGGGTCTGTTCAAAAAGAGCTGCATCCACCATTCCGTCCTCTCCCAGATCGAGCTTGTAGGAATGGCCTTCGCGCAGCAGATAGGAAGATGGTTTTCCACGAATCAGGCCGGGCTCCAGGACTTTTCGAAGGGCGGAAAGCGCATCGTTCAGCCGGCTGTTGGTCATATCCGGGGATTGGTCAGGCCAGAGCAGCTCCATCAGCAGATCTTTGGGGATGTATCCATGATGCCGCCGCGAGGCCAGGTATTTGAAAAGCATCAAGGCTTTTTTGCTCTTCCATTTTTCGATAGGAATTTCCTCATTGCCCCGCAGCAGCTTGAATTCTCCGAGGAGGTAGATGCGCAGTCCGGGTTTAGGTATGGAGGGCCTGCTTTCCGGAACAACGGAATCGGTCTGGGAGCGAGGGGGGCCGTCCACATACAATTGGGTGTTTTCCAGCAATTTCCGGATATCACCGCTCAAGGCGCTGACTTCATCGGAAAGCCCCTTTTTCTGCAGACAGATCATCAGCCGTTTTTTGAGCTTGCCTTCCTGGAGCGGCAATTTCATTCCTCGAATCCGTTCGATTCCGCTGCGGGCACACTGCTCGGCCGCAATCATGTCTCCTTTGGACTGATAAATATCAAACAGCACATGAAGAGCCCATGATTCCCCCCACCGGCTGCCCTGATCCTTGAAAATCGTGATGGCCTCTTCGATTTTCTTCTGAGCCTCAACCTGCTTTTCAAGCCCCAGAAGATTCAAGGCAGCGTCGGTCAAGAGCCAGGCCCGTGACAGATCAAAATACCCTCGGGCCTGAACCAGTGCCAGACCGGATTGCGCATGCTGAAGTCCTTCTGAAAAAAGGCCAAGATGGTAGTAAGACCAGGAAATCAGATGAAAGTTATAGGCTCGGATATTTTCCAGGCCGTATATCCTGCAGATTCTTTCAATTTCATTTCCATAACCCAGACCTTTTGTGAAATCGCCTGCAAAGCAATAGCGAAATCCCTGATTAAAATACAGCCATACAAAGCCAGCCCGGGTCGAAAGGCGGGGAAAAATGGATTCCGCCCTTGCTATATAGCCATCGGCTGCCTGCATCCGTCCCTGGTGGGAAGCGATGAAAGCGAGGCTTCCCAGTGTATTCACGCTGAGCTGAGGATCTTTTTCCGTTTTTGCGAGAAGTTCTGTCAATATGGTTTCCGCCTGTGAAAAATCCCCGGTGGTGTAATAACAGGTGGCCAGGGCGAAAAGAGCCTTTCCTTCGCCCTTATAATCCAGCTTTTTCCGGAAAACATGAAGCGCCTTATGATATATTGGAACGGATTCTTCCCGCTTGCCCTGAAATTCCAGACAAACCGCTTTTGAAAAAAGAATCCAGGGCTGGTGTTCTATAATTTTTTTGGGCATCTGATGGATAAAGGAGATGAGCAGCTGGATGCGGCCCTCTTTGATATAATCGCGTCCGATGCGGGTTAACATCGCGGTGGCTGTCTTGAAATCTTCTGATTTCAGGTAATGCGCCAGGGCTTGATCCGGTTCGGCCTTTTGCTGCCAAAGTTCGGCGGCCTTATGATGGATCGCCTTGATAGCATCCGAATCCATATCCGCATGCAGTTTTGTCAGCAGGAATTCCTGAAACAGATGATGGTAGGCAAACCACTCCCGTCCATCATCCAGGGAAAAGGTGAATAGATGATTTTTTTCCAGATTTTCCAAAATATTTCGGGAATTGGAAATGCCGAGCAGCAGATCGCTGAATTCCGGATGGATTCGGGCAAGGATGGCAGTCTGGATGAGAAAATGCCGGATCTGAGGCGGTTGCAGTTCATAGATGTTTTCTTCAAGATAATTTGAAACAAATTTTCCGCCGGTTTTGATTTTCAGCAGTTGATCGATCGTCTCCGCGCCTTTATCCCGGATGGAATGGTAGAAAAGAATCAAGCCGGATATCCAGCCGCCGGTTTGATGAAGAACGATTTTCAGGTATTCTTCCGTGATGACCGGCCCAGACCAATCCGAATAGAGCTCCTTAGTTTCCGTCAAAGTGAAGTTCAGATCGGTTTCGCGGATATCGACCACTTCGCGGCCGGCTCTCAACCGGGAAATCGCCAGCCCCGGATCGGTCCGGCTGATGATCACCAGATGTATGTTGCGCGGCAGATGCATCAGGATGAATTCCATCGTCCGCTTGATTTCCTCACTGTTTTTGATCAGATGATAATCATCAAAAACCAGCATGAGCTCATCAGTCACAGCCTCTTCCATTTCATTGATTAGCCCGGCAAGAACCGCTTCCCGCACATGGATGGAGTGTTCTGCGGTTTCCATTTTCAAGATCGTTTTCCGGCCGAATTGCGGATATTGAGTCTGGATGGCGGCGATCATATAGGTCAAAAGCGTTACGAAATCGTTGTCGCTCTTTTCCAGCCGATACCAGGCGGATTTCAGATGCAAGACCTGACCGGCCTCAGAAATGAGGGTGGTCTTTCCGAATCCGGCACCGGCGGAAACCACTGTCAGCGCTTTTTCCGCAATCCTGGACAGAAGCGGATACAGGCGTTTCCGGCTGATGATACCCGAGACAACGGGCGGTCGGATCTTGGATTTGAGAATCTGAATGCTTCGAACCATTTCCGCATTTCCAGTTTTTTTGGGGCATGTTTCCTTTTCGTTAGCACAAGATTGCGATTGCTGAAAGTGTCTTTTTGTATTTTTTGATCAGGTATGCTTGGGGTCTTATTAAAATTTTTTCGCCTTATTTAACTATTTGTAAATAATGTTCTATTTAAAGATAGCTATCCAAGATTATTCAATAAAACCGGATTTTCTATTTTTTTTTTTTCTTGTATCGCTTGATTGAATGAGATATAGGCTAAATCCATTACTTGGGTAGTCTGCATGAATACAATTTTCATTCAACCTCCCATACAAGCCAAACACAAAAGTCAGACTTTTTTCAATAAAGAATAAGAGGAGCTTTCCAAATGTATAAAAAACCGTTTTATTTTCTTTGCGCCATCACCTTGTTATTATCTTCTGCATCTGTATCTCTGGCACAGTGGAGTAATTTGAATCCTGAGGTTGTGGGTGGAACCCTATCGGCACGTAGTTTAATGGGTATTGCGCTAATCAATGAGAATACCATAATTATGTTTGGCGGTTATAATGGTGGCGGCCAATTGAATGATACATGGCAGTATAACATCAATGACAACCGTTGGATAAGTTTATCCCCAACTATTTTAGGTGGAACACTTACTGCACGATATGCACCGAGCTTTTGCTATATTGGTAGCGACCAGATTTTAATGTTTGGCGGATATAATGGAAGCACTGGTCTAAATGATACCTGGTTGTATGACCTCATTGATAATAGTTGGACAAAACTGGCACCTTCAGTTGTAGGGGTTACTCTTGGCATCCGTCAAGGTGCACCCCTTTGTAATATAGGAGGCGGACGCGCGCTAATGTTTGGCGGGCATAATGGCAGCAGTTACTTAAATGAAACATGGATGTTTGATCTGAACAATGACACTTGGACAAAACTCGCTCCGACTGTTTCCGGTGGAAGCCTTTCCGTACGGTATCATCCTGGCTTAGCTTATTCCGGAAACAACAAAGTGCTCATGTTTGGTGGGGCTGACAGCACTACATATTTTAATGATACCTGGATATATAATATCAGCAACAATGTATGGACAAAACAAGCACCTTCTTTTGTAGGAGGTGCATTAAGCGGTCGGGCTGGACAAAAAATAATCAGCGTTGAAGAAAATAAAGCATTAATGTTCGGAGGAAGGTACTCTTCAAGTTCTTATGGAAATGAAACATGGCAATATGATTTCACCAATAACCAATGGTCAAAGCTGGATATGGCAGGAACGAATGGTGTGCCAAGCGCTAGAGCTTACCCAGGTTTTTGTAATGTCACCACAAACAAGATGATAGTGTTCGGTGGTCATAATGGTACAAGCAAAAACGACACCTGGCTCCTCAGAATTCCGGATCAGGGAGCAGACTCAGTCCAGCATGAAAACCTGCTGGCTGGCGTCAAGCTTACTTGGTCATGGAATCTTCCGGCCAATTTTACCGGCATT
>DYJC01000006.1 GCA_020723305.1 Desulfosudis oleivorans | reverse complement strand
CGCATAATACCCGATAGCACACCTGATCTTAATTTGCAATGGTCTTTTCGGGTGATTTCGCATGCCGGTTATGACTGTCAAGCCATTCCAATGCCTGTTGCCAGAGGGATGATTTCATTTTCTCCTTAAAAAAGCCGAAATGCCCCACGTTTCTCTGATCCATCTTTTTCACATCCATAAAATGAAATTGAATTTCAGATGACCGGAACTGGGAAAGGAGATGCCGGATCGCTTTTTCCGATGCGTATGTGTCATCGGAAAATCCATAGGCCAGAATCGGCATTTTCAATTGAGCGTACCGGCTGGTATCCAGACCGCTGTCCGGTGAAAACAGATAATCCGGATTCCTCGCCCATTTTGACCATTGTTTCATCACACCGCTTGGTGCATCCAAGGAGGCCAATCCGATCTTCCTGGCCGGGAATTGATCTCTTTTAAAAGCCAAAAGAGGTATGAACAGGTGCCACATGAGATAAAATAAAAACCTGGCGGGGAACGGATACAGGTTTGCATTGGCTGAGGATGCCGGCGCCAGGATGACCCCTTTCAGGTGCTCGCTCCAGGGCGAAAGTCCGAAAAGCTGCCCCCCGGCACTATGTCCGACCAGAAAGACAGAGCCCATATCCCAGTGGATGGCTGTTTTCATGACTGCATCCATATCCAGTTGCCCCCAATCCTGCATCAGAATGTTTCCTCCGCGAAGACCGTTATCGGTCGACGCTCCGATTCCCCGGTAATCAAAGGACACAACCGTATAGCCATGTCCGGAAAGAAAGGTGGAAAAATCATTATAAAACCGTTTTGGAACACCCAGTGCAGAACAGATGATTACCACACCCCTGGAAGCGTTTTCCGGGAGATGGCGTATAGCACTCAGCTTTATGTTGTCTCTGCAGGTGATTTCGATTGATTCTGTTTTCATTTCTGATTCCTCCATGCGGATAGCGTTTTTATATTTTATCATGAATTTAAATGGTTGTTTTATAGCATCCCCGGTGATTATGTTCTTGCATTTTGGTGGAACGATATTTATACTCCGGATATATAAAAAACTAAAAATATGTTACATACTTACAGTATGTATGTCAAGGAGAAATATGAATTCCAAAACAAGAAAAGAAGAATATGCGGAAATGACCCGGCAGGCGTTGATGGATTCGGCTCTGGAGTTGTTTGTTACCAAGGGGTTTCATAAAACATCCATCGAAGATATTGTTCAGAGAGCACGGGTTACCAGAGGAGCCCTTTACCACCACTTTCAGAGCAAGGAGGAGATGTTTATCGATGTTTATACCGTGCTGGTCAAACAACTGGTAGAGGTGGTGGAAAAAAAACTTTCCGGAGTCAACGGGGCGTGGGAAAGGTCGGTTGCCGGAAGCAGGGCTTTTCTGGACTACTGTGTTGACCCGGATTATCAAAGCATCCGGCTGGATGATGCCATCGGGGTGCTGGGATGGAAAAAGTGGCGGCAGATTGATTCTTCCTACACCATGAAGATTCTTCGGGATATCATTCAGGATATGAAGGACTCAGGAGATTTTTCGATCGAGTCTGTCGATTATACCGCAAATATGGTTTACTCCCTGCTGGTGGAAGCGGCCCTGACCATCGCAGGTGCAAAGGATAGGGAAAAGACTCACGCACAGATGTCCGGGATTATCCAAAAAATGTTGTCTGGTTTCAAAAAGTCTGGTTCCACTGCAGCAGCGGAGGATTGATCTCTTTTTACGAATGCAGGCTCCCTCCTTGAGGTTTGCGGGCAATGATCTCAACAAAGGATGCCGTCGGCTATTCCGGGGTGAGTTGTACTGCTGCATCAGGTAACCGGATAACCGTTTGTTGAAACGCTCCGGCTGTTCCATTATGTTCATTATTTCCGGAGCCCGTCCGGATCAAATTTCAGAGAGTTGAAATCCAGATCTTTTAACACTTTCTGAATTTCGGATTCCGGGATTTCCGGAATGGTTTTCCGGTCAGGCCTCAATCCTTTGGCTTCTCTGAGATATACATGGATAATCTCCTTGGCGCTGCGGGTCGTGTTCCAGTGAAGAAGAACTCGAATACAGCGGGGAAGTCCATTGGGAATCATCATCTCATGTCCGCATAAAAGAGCGGCATCGTAATATCCAAGCTGGCGTGCAGCCAGGGCAGGATATTCCGCGTTCAGATCAACAGTAGTTGTAAAATAGATGCTGGCAACATCATCGGGAATAATATTATTTGCCCGGATCATAATGTACAGCATCTCCCGGGTTGCTTCCAGAATTGCGTCCTTGGTGTTCTCCGTTGCTGTGGTTGCGCCCCGGATACCGCGGCACATGGTAGGTACAATCTGTTTTTCCTGGGTCATTCTGTTTCCTTTCTGGGTCGGTTAGCCCGTTAGCCCGTTCGCCCGTTCGCCCGGAAACCGTCAACTGGTAACCGTAAACCGTCTTTATCTATCTTTTCTTTTCAGTACCCGATTCATATTCCGTACCGCACACATCTTCCCGCACATGGTGCAGGTATCGTCTTCTTCCGGCTGGGAGGATTTCCGGTAGGCAATGGCTTTTTCCGGATCAATGGCAAGTTCGAACATCTTTTCCCAGTCAAGGTTTACCCTTGCCCGGCTCATTTCATCATCCCATTTTCTGGCCCCGGGGATTCCTTTTGCTATATCTGCTGCATGGGCTGCAATCCTTGCAGCAATGATTCCCTCTTTCATATCTTCCAGGGTCGGGAGCCTGAGATGCTCTGCCGGTGTAACATAGCAAAGGAAGTCCGCACCGCTTGAGGCGGCAATGGCTCCGCCGATGGCACTGGTGATATGGTCATAACCCGGTGCAATATCCGTGACCAGGGGGCCCAGCACATAAAAAGGAGCACCGTGGCAGAGACGTTTTTCCAGCATCATGTTCCCCTTGATTTCGTTCAAGGCCATATGCCCCGGGCCTTCGATCATTACCTGTACGTTCCGTGCCCATGCTTTTTTCGTCAGCTCTCCCAGTACGATCAGCTCCTCCACCTGGCAGGCATCGGTTGAATCATGAAGGCTGCCCGGACGGCATCCATCCCCCAGACTCAGGGTGATATCATATTCCACGCATATGTCCAGGAGCCGGTCAAAATATTCGTAAAAGGGATTTTCGCGGTTGTTCAGTTCCATCCAGGTGAACAGAAGGGAGCCGCCTCGGGAGACAATATTGGTGAGACGGTTGCCGGTCTTGACTTTTTCCGCAGTGGCCCGATTCAGACCTGCATGGATGGTCATGAAATCGACCCCGTCTTCAGCATGTTTTTCAACGACCTTGAAAAATTCATCAACAGAGATCTCTTTCAGATCCTTGTCATAATAACCCACAGCATCATACACCGGAACCGTACCGATCATGGCCGGGGACATCTCCACCAGCTTTCTCCGGAACTCACTGGTTTTTCCGTAGCAGCTCAGATCCATGATGGCTTCCGCTTTCAGGGCAAGGGCAAGCTTTGCTTTTTCCAGCTCCAGGTCAACATTGCAGCAGTCTTTTGAGATACCCAGATTTACATTGATTTTTGTTCGCAGACCCTGGCCAACCCCTTCTGGATCAAGGCTTTTATGATTTCGGTTTGCCGGTATAATGACCAGGCCTTGTGCAATCAGGTTTCTCAGATCTTCAGGAACCATCTGTTCTTTTACAGCCACTGTTTTCATCTCTGCGGTGATGATTCCTTTTCTGGCCGCATCCATCTGTGTTGTATACTTCATCAAGCTTCTCCTTGTATCTTGCTCCGTATCTCTTTAATTTTCTTACCGATGTTTTCTGCACCGGTGATTTCAGTGACCAGGCATATACGGGTAGCACCATGTCTGACCACATCTGCGATATTATGCGCCTTGATCCCGCCAATGGCCACAAAATCCATTTCCGGATAATGGGACACAACATGATCCAGATAGTCGAATCCCACAGGATCGCACACATCCTTTTTGGTGTGTGTCCGGTAGATCGGGCCGACGCCGATATAGTCCGCACCCTGTTCAATGGCTGTTTTTGCCTGCAAGGGGTTGTGGGTGGAGACACCGATGACCATCCGGCTTCCGACCAGATCCCGGACAGCCGGCAGGGGCAGGTCTTCCTGTCCGATATGGATTCCGTCCGCCTTCACCATCATGGCGATATCCACATGATCGTTGACGATAAAGAACACACCGGCATTTCGCGTCAGCTCCCTGATTTTCCGGCATTGATCGAATTTTTCGCAGATCTCCTTATCCTTTTCCCGGTATTGAATGATCCGTATGCCTGCCTCGATCATCTGCTCCACAACCTCAATATTGTTTCTGCCCAGGGAAAATGCTTCTGCCGTGATTCCGTAAATATCGGTCTTGGGCAGCTTTATTTCAGCCCGGATTCCTGAGTTGTTCAAAAATGATTCTCCTTTGCTGTTGAATCCATTTCCAAAATCGGCTGCCAGTCCTTGAAAACCGGCTGATAACCATGAGACTGGATAAACGATTTTATTTCAGAAACCGTCCGGTGATCGCAGATCTCAAACTGACCGGTATTGTCCTCGCTGTTGGTGTGCCCTCCCACCCGGGTCGTTGAGCCGGCAGACATTTTGGTTACTCCCAGCCGGAGGATGTTGTTCCGGAAGGCTTCGCTTTCTCTGGTGGAGATGGTAATCCCGGCCCGGGGCATGAACAGCCGGAATGCAAGCAGAATCTGGATCAGGTTCCGGTCCTTAACGATGAACCGCGGCTGGAATTCTCCGGCATGGGGCCTCATGCGGGGCAGGGAGATGCTGACCTCTACCTCCGGAAAGCGATCCTGAAGATAGGCAGCATGAATTCCAGTCATAAAGGCTTCTGTCTGCCATGCATCCAGTCCGAGCAGCGCACCGATGTTTACGGCCCGGATCTTCTCCCGGCATGCCCGTTCCGGGGCTTCCAGACGGAATCGGTAATCGGATTTCGGACCCTTTCCATGCAGCTCCCGGTACAGCTCCGGATTGTAGGTTTCCTGGTACAGGGTGAGTGCATCGACTCCGGCATGGATGAGTTCCCTGTATTCCTGAGCTTCCAGAGCGTAAATCTCGATACTGATGGATGTGAAATATCGGGAAAGAATATGGATACAGGATTTCAGATACTCTATGGATGCCATGTTTCTTGCATCTCCGGTCAGGATCAGGATGTGCTTCAAGCCCGTATCTGCAATGGCTCTTGCCTCTTTTTCCACCTCCTCCAATGTCAGTTGTTTGCGGGCGATCCGGTTGCCGGTACTGAAGCCGCAATATGAACATTGATTTGTGCAGAAGTTGGAAAGGTACATGGGTGTGTACAATAGAATGGTTTTTCCGAATTGACGGATGGTGATCTCATGGGCTTTTTGTGCCATCTGCTCCAGAAAAGGCTCCGCAGCTGAGGAAAGCAGAATCAGGAAATCTTTTTCACGAAGAGATCCTTTTTGCAGCACCTGCCGGACATCCAAAGGCGTGGCTGTGCGCAGAATATCTTCCAGTTCCTTTCGTTGGTATTGATTCTGTTTGTCGAAAAAACTCATGGTTGTCTATCCTGTTGTCCGTTGTATGGCATGGAGCTTAATCCGCTTCACGCAGAAATCCGGTCAGGGGCGAAGAGGCGATTCCCCGGGATGAGACTGCGCCCGGCCCGGCCAGATACGCTGCCCGGCCTGCTTTTACAGCCTGCCCGAACGCTCTTGCCATCAGTACCGGATCGGATGCACCGGCAATGGCCGTGTTTACCAGACAAGCGGCTGCGCCCATTTCCATGGCTTCACAGGCCTGACTGGGTGTTCCGATTCCCGCATCCACCACAATCGGGAGATCGATCTCATCGATCAGAATCCGGATCAGTTCACGGGTCTTCAATCCCCGGTTGGACCCGATCGGTGCGCCAAGGGGCATTACCGTTGCGGCGCCGGCATCGACGAGAGCCCTTGCCACCATCAGGTCCGGGCTGATATAGGGCAGAACCACAAAACCTTCTTTTACCAGGATTTCGGTTGCCCGGATTGTTTCATATCCGTCCGGCAGGAGATATTTATTATCGGAGATCACTTCGATCTTGATCCAGTTGCCGCATCCCGCAGCCCGTGCAAGCCTTGCAATCCGCACAGCTTCACCGGCGTTTCTGGCACCGGATGTGTTGGGCAGGAGCTGAACATGTTTTGGAATGTTGTCGAGAATGTTGTTTTCCGCAGAGTCCATGTCCACTCTTCTCAGTGCAACGGTAATCACCTGAGATCCTGATTCTTTTATAATTTCAGGAATAAGCGCATCTGAGCCATATTTTCCGGTTCCGGTAAACAATCGGCTTTCCAGCTCAACATCTCCGATTTTGAGCAGATCCTTCATTTTGACTCATCCCCCTCCCACAAAACGTACGATTTCCAGCTTATCGTTTTCTTTAATCATAATGTCTGTAAAATCTTTTTTTTCAACAATATCCTGATTCAGTTCAATCACCACTCCCTCCGCACGGATTTCTCTGGATCGTAGAAACTCCATCAGGCTGGTCGGTCCGGATATCTCTTCCGGTTTGCCGTTCACTGTAATATTCAATTTTTTTCTCTCTTTTCTGCAATGGTCTTTATGAATAATGAAAGACGATCACACCCTGATTTTTGCAAAAAAAATGCTTACCGATCGGTAAGCATTCAAATGAAAAAATCGATTTTTGGATGCTTCCCTACGGCAGTACGAACTGCATCAGGTTCAAAGGGTCGAAAACGTGTTTCCGTCTCAGCCGCTGTTGGCTCCCCTAGCTGATTTTATGTATACTTCATGGATTTTCAATTGTAAAGACCTGATTCATTACCCTGACTCGGCATCCCAAATAGTTTGACTAAACCGTATTCAATCTGTATGATATAGACTCTGAATACAATCACCACCTATCAAACAATCCCGAACAGGATGTCAGGCCGGATAAGCGCAAATATCTGTAGTTTTTTAAAGTTGTTGAGATTTTGGCCTACAACTGAGATCATTGTAAAGGTTGTTATGCACTTCATTGCCCAATGCAATCCCAAAATCCGTTTTGTAACAAAGTTACTGAATCGGATGGGGAGCCTTGTAATGATCAGCGTTCTGCTGATTCTCATTCTGTTTGAAGCATCTGTTTTTTCAGTGTATGCAAAAAACCGTTCGATTGTAACCCTCACTGCTGAGGAGCGGATCTGGCTGGACCGGAATTCCAACAACATAAAGCTGCTTTTCAACACCGAGTTCCCGCCTATTGAATTCTCTACGCCCACCGGAACCTTTACAGGAATAGGCGCGGATGTGATTGTCATGATCGAAAATAGGCTTGGGGTTGCATTTGATAAAGTACCATCCAATGACTGGAACAAACATCTGGCAGCTCTGGAAAACGGGACATGCGCCATTGCACCGACCATCGTTCGTACAACCAACAGGGAACGCTTTGCCTTTTTTACCGCCCCATATGCCACAGTGCCTGTGGTGATCATCAGCGGCCGGGATTTTTCATCTGGGATAACCATAGATGATCTCAGCGGAAACCAGGTTGCTGTGGTATCCGGATATGCAACCGAGCAATACCTGAAAGATCGCGCTCAAAGCCGGTTCAAGGTGGTGCCCATGCCGGGTGTTATCGAATGCCTGCGTGCTGTTTCGTTCGGTCAGGTGAATGCATATGTGGAAAATCTCGCTGTAGCCGCCTATTACATTGATAAAGAAGGTATTTCAAATCTTCGTGTGGCCGGCAGCACGGACTATAATTTTGCTTTCAGCATTGGTGTGAGCCGTAAATATCCGTTGTTGTACAGCGCCATTCAGAAGGCAATGGACACAATTCCGGAAAGCAAACTTGAAGCTGTCCGAAATCAATGGATATCCCTTCGGGTTCATAGCGGACTATCCCCGGAAACCATACAACTGATCAAACTGGGAGTTGTGTTTACGGTTTTGTTGCTGATGGGCCTGACAGGCGTCAGCTATTTTCTCAAGCGCATGTTGAATGAAAAAGTGGCCAGCCTGCGGACAGCCCAGCAGGAACTGCTTGACCAGACAAAAAGATTGAGTCTGGCTATGGAGGCGACAAAAGCAGGGATCTGGGACTATGATCCGGTTACGGAAAAGATCTGCCTCAATGAACAGTGGTATACCATGCTTGGCTATATGCCCGGACCCACCCATGTCACACTGGATGAATGGTTAACGCATATTCATCCGGAAGATGTTGAAGTTACGGAACAATCTCTCAGGGATTATATTCAAAACAGCGGGCGTGTTGAATTCGAGGCTGAATTCCGAATGCGCAAAGCCGATGGCACCTGGTGCTGGGTTCTGGGAAAGGGAAAAGCCATAGCATGGGATGAAACAGGAAATCCAATCCGGATTATCGGTCTGAATCTAAACATACAGACCTTCAAGGAAACACAGGATTCGATGGCCCTCAGTGAGGCGAGGTTTCGATCTCTCTTTAAAATGGCGCCCCTGCCATTGGCCGAAGTATCTCAGGATGGAAAAATCATTGGAGTAAACGATCGTTTTAAAAAAATTCTGGGATATACAATGGATGATGCACCGACTCTGGAGCACTGGTGGAATCTTGCCTATCCGGACCCGGGTCAACGGAGTCTGGCAATATCAACATGGCAGGCAGCCACCGGCAGAACCCGGGAAGGAAGTGTTGATCTGAAATCCGGAGAGCTACGGATAACCTGTAAAAACGGTATGGTGCGTACAATGATCATCAGCACTAGTTTGATTGGAGACAGCATTCTGGTAAGTTTTTTTGACATCACAAAACACAAACAGGCGGAAGAGGAAAGGGAAAAACTGCAAGGGCAGTTGATTCAATCCCAGAAGCTGGAAGCCGTAGGCATTCTTGCCGGCGGGGTGGCCCATGATTTCAACAATATGCTGGGAGCCATTATCGGTTATACGGAACTGACGATGAGCAATATGGATGCCTCTGATCCGTTTCGAAACAATCTTGGTAAAATCCTTGATGCAGCTCACCGTTCAGCTGCATTGACCCGACAGTTGCTGGCCTTTGCGCGTAAACAGACCGTAGCACCGATTGTTTTTGATCTGAATGAATCGGTTGAATCCATGCTGAAAATGCTGCGTCGGCTCATTGGTGAGAATATCGATCTGCTATGGATTCCCGGACCGGGCCGGCACACGGTTAAAATGGATCCATCCCAGCTTGACCAGATCATGGCCAATCTGTGCGTCAATGCAAGGGATGCGATTGCGGATGTCGGTAAGATCACCATCAAGACCGGTAAAGCCTCTTTTGACAAGATCACCTGCGAATCTTATGCAGAGTGTACTCCGGGAGATTACATCCATGTGTCTGTCAACGACAATGGCTGCGGCATGGACAAAGAAACTGCAAGTCACATTTTTGAACCCTTTTTTACGACCAAGGGACTGGGGCAGGGGACAGGTCTGGGGCTTTCCACTGTATATGGTATCGTCAAACAGAACGAAGGGTTTATCCATCTGCACAGCGAACCGGGGAGCGGAACGACATTTACAATCTATCTGCCGCATCCCGATGATACATCATTGGTGGAAAAAGAGACAACCTTTGTTGATATTCAGCCGGGCCGAGGTGAAACCGTACTCATTGTGGAAGATGATCCGACCCTTATGGAAATGGGGCAGATGATGCTTCAGCGTCTGGGATACACTGTTTTATCGGCAAGCACGCCAGGCGAGGCAATCAGTCTGGTTGAGGAGAACCGTTCCGATATTCAATTGTTCATTACAGACGTGGTCATGCCGGAGATGAATGGCCGTGAATTGGCGGACCGGCTTATGTCCATCCGGCCGTCATTAAAACATCTGTTCATGTCCGGGTACACTGCTGATGTAATTGTTCACCGGGGCGTATTGGACGAGGGGATCAATTTCATACAAAAGCCATTTACAATAAATGAGCTGGCAGTTAAGCTCCGGTCGGTTTTAGACAAGGCATAACTCAAATTAGGGAGCCAATTTCAAAAGTCTGTTGTTGTAGTTCCGGCGAAAACTAAAATCCATCATTTTCGGCTCTTTTCTGAGCACTGACTTTCGCCGGTGTGACGCTTTATAATAGTTTTGAAATTGGCTTCAGGGTGAAGAATTTCCTCTTTACCTGATGACTGGCAGGATGATATACCGATCACGGAAAATAAAAAGGATAGAATTTTTTCCTGAAACCGGATATATCCCCGCAGACAAAGTGGGCTTCTTCATTTAAATCCAAACAGATGAAAGGATTGAGAGCGTGCAGGAGAATACAAGAAAAATTACATTTGCGATCTGTATTGTTATAATGATTTTTGTGTCCATTTCTTTTGCCGGGCTGACCAATGCTTTGGGGAGTGAGAAAGGTACAAGCTTACATTTTCCGGAATATTCGGTTATTAAACCAAATGTTCGTTTTTGGAAAAAGGTATATTCCGAATTTACCACTCACCAGGGAATTATCCATGACAATCAGAATCTGGATATCATTTATGAGGTCATCCAGCTTGAACCACTTAACGGTTCCAGGAATCAGAAGGCCAATCAAAGAAAAATCAATGCCGTCAAGGAAAAATATAAGACCATTTTGAATAACCTGGCAGGCGGTAAAACCCCTGAGACAAAAATAGAAAAAAGGGTCTTTTCATTGTTTGCAGGCCAACAAAATCCTCAGTCATTTAAAGATGCTATCGAGAATATTCGTTTACAGATAGGGCAGATGGACCGTTTCAGGGAAGGTGTTATCCGTTCCGGAGCATATATAGGCGAAATCCGGAAAATCATTAAAAGTTACGGTCTTCCTGAGCAGCTTGCCTATCTTCCTCATGTTGAGTCATCTTACAACTACAATGCCTATAGTAAATTCGGTGCTGCGGGTATCTGGCAGTTTACAAGGGGAACCGGGAAAATTTATATGAAGATCGACTATACGATCGATGAACGTCGTGATCCGATCCTTGCTACCCATGCGGCTGCAAAATATTTAAAAAAGAGTTACGAGCAACTAGGTAGCTGGCCGATTGCATTAACGGCATACAACCATGGCGCAAACGGGATGGCGAGGGCCAAGAGAGAGGTCGGGAATGATTATTCATCTATCTATAAAAAATACAAAGGGAAATCATTTGGTTTTGCATCCCGGAATTTTTATTCTGAATTTCTTGCTGCAAGCGACGTTGCCAGAAATTACAAAAAACATTTTGGAGAACTTCCCATCTATCCTCCTGTAAGAAGGGTAACTATTCCAATGTCCAGCTATGCTTCGGTTTCCGATATCTCAAGATTTTATAAAATATCAAAAGATCAGATCGAGGAGATGAATCCTGCTCTTCGAAAGCCGGTATTTCAGGGCCAGAAGTATATTCCAAAAGGTTACAGCCTTTATCTGCCGGATACAAAGAGAAGTTCACTGAAAGTTGCCCAGGCCATTCCGAAAGATCTGTTGAAGCCTCAACAAAAACCAACCCGCTTTTATCGTGTTCAAAAGGAGGATACTGCTGGAGGAATTGCTGAGAGAGAGGGGATAAGCCTGAAAGAGCTGATCCTTGCCAATCAGTTGGATTCAAGGGCCAGAATCGTTGTGGGGCAGCATCTGCGGATACCTGCACCGGAAGAGAAATTGCTTCTGGCATCGATTTCCAAACCAGGTCAGGAGCAAAATAAAAAGTCAAAGAAAATTCAGATACAGGAACCTGTTGAAAAGACAGAACCGGAAAAACAAGAGCAGACACCCACACCAGTATCAGCTCCAGATCAAAAGGAGCTGCTGGTTGCAGATTCGGGAAGTCAATCCGTCAGGGAGGTCCTGCCTCCTGCGATCAAGCCTGAATCAACGGCTACCCCTGCATCAGCTCCTGATCAAAAAGATTTGCTGGTTGCAGATGCAGGAAATCAAACCGTCAGAGAAGTTCCGCCTTCTGCGGATATGCCTGAACCACCGCCTGTTCCAGCATCAGCTCCTAATCAGAAGGAGGTGATGGTTGCAGATTCGGGAAGTCAGTCCAAAAACGAAGTCCAACCTTCCTCGGTTATGCCTGAACCACCATCTGCTTCTGTATCAGCTTATGATCAAAAGGAGGCACCGGTAGCAGATTCGGGAAATCGTCCAGAAGAGGTCAAGCCTGCTGCTCCTGAATCTTCAAATGTAGATCCGGAGGTCTTTAACCCGGCTGCTCTTACAGGCCATCTGGAAGTTGAAAAAGTCATCAAAAACGGAAAAATTTTTTATGGAATCATCCGGGTAGAAGCAGAAGAAACCCTGGGGCATTATGCAGATTGGCTTGAATTGCCAACCCAGAAGATAAGAATTATCAATGGCATGAAGTTCAAAGCACCCCTTCAGATGGATCAGAAACTCAAGATCCCGTTCACAAAAGTCACGAAAGAGGAATTTGAAGAAAAACGATATGAATTTCATAAAGGAATCGAGGAAGATTTTTTCTCCGCTTTCCGGATTGTAAAGGTAAGGGATTATCAAGTGAAAGTGGGTGAAAGCATCTGGTCACTCAGTCTTCAGACATTGGACCTGCCTCTCTGGCTTATTAAAAAATATAACCCGAATCTGGATCTGAACAATTTAAAACCGGCAACAAATCTCAAGATTCCGGTTGTTAAAAAGATTGAAGAATAGATCCTAAGCGTCTGACATGCAGGAGCTGGGGACTTTGCGTTTTTATATTTTTATTCCGGACAGTAGTAGAAAATAGGAATCATTTATTCTACATGCCAACGGTTCAAATGAGTCAAGAGCAGATTTGACCCTTTCATTTCATAAAAATCCGTTTTTTTCAGAATTCCGATTGGCATTTTCAATCATAGATTCTGAGCTTTGAGTGCTTGGCAATATTGTCGAAGTCGCGGTCATTGTGTAGCAGGTGGATGTCGTACTCAATGGCAACTGAAGCAATCATGCAATCAACTGGTTTCCGAATTGTCAGACCCTGCTTTCGAAGGGACCTGTAAATCTCCGCTGATCGCAAAAATGTTGCCTGCCGCATGGGCAGGAAAATAAGATCGCTAAGATATTCCTTTGTTTTGATAAAGTCTGCATCAGATCTGATTCCCTGGAGTACTTCCGCCAGGATGACTCCACAGAGAGATAAATCCTCTTCATTCTCGATTAACTCCTGGAGCGTCACGACGTGTGGCTCGTTACGGCCGGAAAAAAAGTCGATCCAGACAGTTGTATCGACAAGTACCATCAATCACGCGCCTCCCGCCATTCGGCAAGGTCTCCCTCCCATTTGATGGTGCCCTTCAGTTCAAGTAAGCGCTTCTGACGGCCACGGCGGCGTACCTCATGCAGCGCATAGTCAATGAGAGCACGCCGTGTCCGGATTCCGGTCAGTTTTTGACATTCATTGATCAGATCATCGTTAATCACCACGTTTGTTCTTCCCATGTAATCACCTCCAATCGTATATACACATAATACAAAATCTTTTTGTGTATTTCAAGGAAAAATGTTCAGGATGCCAACGCTTAAATCAGCCGCCCGATTTTTTGAGTCGGCTGGATTTCGTGGTGTACGCCCGGCACGGGCGTGAACTTATGGGGTGATGAAAAAGGGAGGGAACGCCTTTTGTGTTTTTATTTTTTGTTCCGGACAGTAGTAGAATATAGGAATCATTTATTTTACATGCCAAATGTAAAAATATAAAGGGACCCAAAGTCCGTCCCAAAGTCCCTGCTGTGGAAGGAGGCATCCCAGCCCCTGTGGGTGGGCGGCATCCTGCCTCGATATCTCGGCGGGGAGATGCTATATGATAAAAGTTAAATATTTTTTCTATCTCCCCACAAACGACTCCTCCTCGGTAAGACATTTGGTATCCGGCACATATGGTTCAAATGAGTCAAGAGCAGATTTGACCCTTTCACTTTCACAAGATTTTGTTTGCCATCAGGGTTTACTCAAACCGTTTCCGGACCGGTGTTCTTTGGAAGTCTGATCGGTTCAGGTTTGCATCGATGCGCGGGTCATAGGTTTCATCATTGGTATAAATCACTTCACCGGCAGGGTTGACCCAGCGGTGCTGCCATTGATTTGAACCGGTTTCAACCTCATTGGTGAATGGGTTTACGTATTCTTCCTGGCTTGTCAGGGTGAGGAACATGTCATTGTGAATCTCTGCATTTGTTTTTCGCCGGTGCTCGACAATGTCCTGCTCAATCTGTTGAATGCTTTTCTGAACCTCCCGGACAGTCTGGATGCGCTGCATCTGGCCGCGCAGCTCTCCGGAAAGCCATTGCCGGTTGATGATGACCGAGTCACGGATCAGGCTGAACAGGGGCTCGGTTGCAGAAAGCTTTCCAATGGGAGCGCGCATGAGAAAGGTATCCTTGTTCCCCCACATTCCGGATCCCAGCTGTCCCCAATCCTCAATAATGGCAAAGAGCTTTTCTTCAAACTGGATTCCAGATTCCCAATAGGTGATTCCCAGGATCGCAACATTGTATTGAAATGTCATACCGGGAATTGCTGCCTGAGCGCGCTGCTGGATTCTGAGAGCCAGACCGGGAAGATTCCGCTGCTCTGTAATCTTGAGTCCCGTTGCCTGCGGATGGGCATAAGGAATCACAATCTGATCGATAAACTGTATGGCAGTCATTTTAGGGTATACGGTCATTCCTGCATAGTTGCTGCCGGGAGGAAACAATCCCATCTGTCCTGCCGGGGACATGCCGGCATCAAAATACAGCATGTCCGGCAACCATCGGGCCATGACCGTGCCCTGTTGATCTTTCATTATCGCAAAATCCAGTTTTGCGGCAATGGACTGGGATGGGCCTCCCTGGGCAGTGGGATCGACCCGGAAAATACCGCCCGCGGTTTGCCACCCCTTGGGAACCAGCATGGAAAATGCATTTTCACGGGGTTCATGAACCCTTAGCAAAACTACTGTGCTCAGATCATCCATCCCGTAGGAGAGATTTTCCGGAACAGCGGATAGCAATGACAAAAAGTAGAAAACAAACCAGCGTTTCATGTTTACCACCATTTTTATCGGTTTTTGTAATTCGATCAAACAGAACCGGCAGGGTAACCGCATTTGAAAATATTATCTTTATTCAACCTAATTCTCCCCTTGGGGATGAAGGGGTGTGTAAGAAAAATTTGATATTTCTCACAAATATTTTCATCGAAAAACCGACCAACACCCCCCAGGCCCCCCTCAAGGGGGGAATTGAAAAAGTTGACATTCCAATAGCGTTTACTCTGACAGAACCGGCGATGGAAAGTATGATAATCATGCCGTGATCATCGGTTTGATCCAGTCATAAATCCGGGTAAAGGTTTCCTCCCGGTTTGTCTCATTATAGTTCTCATGATAATTGGTTTTGTGATAAAGGTATGTGAGATGTTTTGAATCAATACTTTTCAGCAATCTTTCCGACTCTTTTGAATCTGCAACCTGGTCGTCTCCGGCGATAACGGCGAAAAGCGGATGATGCCATTTTGTAATATTTTCTTTCACCCATTTTTGTGCCTTGAGAAGCTCGCTTCCAAAACGCATGGTTGGCTTTGCAGACCGCAATCCAGCCTTTTCATCCTGATGATGACGGCTGGTGATGGACGTGTCGTGTGTGAGCAGATGCTTGATATCCGGGCTGGGAATCACCATATGGGGGAGCAGTTTTCCCATGATTTTCACCAGCGGGATCATAATCGGAGAAACCTTGACTGCATTTTCATAATACGGAGAAGACAGGATAAATCCCTTGACTCCGAAACGCTTCATTTCTGTTTTAATGCCAAGGTGGGTGGCGATCAATGAGCCCATGGAATGGCCCATGATAAAAACAGGAAGGTTTTTGAATGCTTTTTGCCCCCATTGTAGAAACAGCTCTGTATCTTCGAGAAACAACTGAAAATCCGGGACATATGTTTTTTCCTGTTTGTGTCCCCGTAAATCATAAGCAGCAGTAGCAATTCCTTTTTCTTTGAAAAACAGGGCTGGTGTAACATAATCTCCTGCATGGGCCAGACCGCCATGGATCGCAAGAATGATCGCCTCGGGTTTTTCCGGTTCCCAGATATGGATATCCAGTGATAGCCCGTCATTTGTTCGTAAAACATCCGTTCGTGTTTCTGAAAATTTCATTTGTTATCATCCCTTTTTTGTAAGGAGGTACACTCCGTCTGTTAATACTTGGTTGTCATTTTGTTTTTTTATAATGTAAAAGTTTTGTAAAATCAACATGTAAAACAAATGTAAAACCACAATCCATCCTTTTGATTGCTATGTAAAAGGCGTATACTCTGCGTGAAAAAGGGATTTCAGAAAAAAAATTTCATAAGGAGTAAGTATCATGAAGTCTGAAAAAAAAGTTCATCCCCGTGGTAGTGAGGCAAGGATTTTGTTGTCGAGTGTATTCGGCCCCTATGCCCAGGATGATGAATTCGGAAGTAGAAAAATAAACCCGATGGAGTTGTACCAGAATCAGGTAACCAGGGTTCAGGGGGCATTTTCCCTTCGGATGTTCCATCGTTCTTTTGGATTGATGTTCATTCAGAGCAATATAAAATCGCCTTGTACACTGCTTGATTTTCCGTCACTGGATCGTTTTATCGATGAATGCCGGAGTCAGGATTACGATATCGTCGGGATCAGTTCAATTGTTCCCAATGTCGGAAAAGTAAAAAAAATGTGTGAAGTCATCCGGCAGTATCTGCCTGGAGCAACCATTGTTGTTGGGGGCCATATTGCCGGCAAAGCAGGACTTGAAGAGGAGATCGATGCGGACCATATTGTCAGGGGGGATGGAATTCGATGGTTCCGGGAGTTTCTGGGACAGAATCCAAATGAGCCTGTTATCCATCCTTTTGTCGAATCTGCTAATAATGGAAGGATTGTAGGCCACAATCTTCCGGATAAGCCCGGCGACACGGCGGCGGTTCTGATTCCATCGGTTGGATGCCCTGTGGGGTGTAATTTCTGCTCAACCTCCGCACTTTTCGGGGGAAAAGGAAATTTTGTCAATTTTTATGAAACCGGTGATGAGCTTTTCAATGTGATGTGCAGCATTGAGAAAAAAATGAAGGTCAGATCCTTTTTTGTTCTGGATGAAAATTTTCTTCTTCACCGGAAAAGGGCACTGCGGTTGCTGGATCTAATGAAGGAAAACAACAAGAGCTGGATGCTGAACATATTCAGTTCAGCACGGGTTTTGAAATCCTATTCCATTGAGGAGATTGTCGGTCTGGGTATCGGATGGGTCTGGATGGGTATTGAGGGAGAGTCCAGCCAATATCGCAAACTGAAAGATATTGACACGCTAGACCTGGTCAGGACGCTTCAGGCAAATGGTATCCGGGTTCTTGGCTCAACCATTATCGGCCTTGAAAATCATACGCCGGATAATATCGAACAGGCCATTGATTATGCGGTCTGCCACAATACGGATTTCCATCAGTTCATGCTCTATACCCCGAACCCCGGAACGCCGCTGTATGAGAAACATAAACAGGATGGAACCCTGTATAACGAGTCCATTTTCCCGGTTGCTGATGCACATGGGCAGTATCGGTTCAACTTCCGGCATCAAACTATCCACGACGGCAAGGAAGAGGATTATCTTGTAAATGCATTTCAAAAGGATTTTATCGTAAACGGCCCGAGTCTTCTGCGTTTGATACGGACGCTTCTGAATGGATGGCAGCGGTATAAGAACCATCCGGACAGACGAATCCGGGATCGTTTTGACTGGGAGGTAAATCCGCTGCGTTCGACTTATGCCGGGGCAGTATGGGCCATGAAAAAATACTTCCGGAAAGAGAGGAACACAGAAAAAAAACTGCGCTCCCTGCTGAAAGATATTTATCGTGAATTTGGATGGAAAACAAAATCCCTTGCCCCAATCATAGGTATGTATGTTTACTTCAGTATAAAACAGGAGGAAAGACAGCTTTCCCGCGGGAAGAACTATGAGCCGGATATGTATTATGAAAAAAATGGGGCAGCTCTGGCTATGGAAAGAGCAGGGCAGAAAATAAAGCTCAATACGGATGTCAGATCCAAAAGACTTGCTGTTGCCCATGCATCGGGCAGGAGTTTGTCTTGATTTTTTCCAGAATATAGGAAATTTTTTCCACAGCCATGTCTATTTCAATATGAAAATAGAGGATGATTTGTTGCGGGGATTTCTGCTTTGAGGCATTCCTGAATAGCTTGATATTTGGCTTTCGGTCATTGGAACAATAGGCCGGGTGCATTCTGAAGTCTGTTGCTATTCAAGCACTTCAATGGTTTCTGTGCTTCGGGCCTTGGCAGGAGTGACGGAGTCGGGGTTTTTTATAATTTCATCCCATTTTTTATTTCAATACTCTTTGCGCGAATGGCGTTTTTTTTGCATATCTGATTTTACAACTTTCGGTTTTCGTTTACATTATTTATCAGCGAGGCTGGAATGGAAACAGAAAATTGTAAGACACCGCTTATGCTTCAACACCCTCTGACTGACTATCTGAGGGTTGCCATCATCGCCATCATTGTTTTAATTACACTCTTTATTGTGAAGAAGCTTGGAAAACGAGTAGGAATTGATTATAAAGTGATTCAGGCAAACAATGAGGCATCCCGTTTTTTTAAACATTAGGAGCGATTCATGGATAAAACCGATGTGACCATATTGGTCGCCGAGGATGACGAAGCGATTCTGTCAATGTATTGCATGTCATTGAGAAAAAGATTCAAGAATGTTCTGGAAGCGACAGATGGCAAGGAGGCATGGGATATCTTCCAGGAGGAGAAGCGGAAAAACCGGACGATACCCGTAGTGGTGACAGACGCGGATATGCCCAGAATGGATGGTCTAGAATTAATTCATCATATTTCAAAGGTCAGCCCGGCCACACAGATTCTGATTGTCAGCGGCCTATATAAAGGCAGTATCAGCATCCATTCCGTGAATGAAAATGTATCGTATCTGCCGAAACCGCTGGACGTAATGCTGCTCAACCTTGCGGTTTCAAAAGCCTACAGCTATTATCCACAAGCAGTCTGGCTGGAAAAGATCAAGGCAGAGGTCTGGGATCGGAATTTTAATGAGGATGCCGTGCTTGAGATCGTCCGGGAAGCTCCTTGGATCAAGCAGGAGTAAACCGGTCAAAGGAGCCAATTTCAAAACAATTAAAAAGCATCACACCGGCGAAAGCCGATGTCCAGAAAAAAACTGAAAATACTGGATAGTGTTACGCTTTACTGCGTGTCCGGCTTTCGCCGGAACTACAACAACAGACTTTTGAAATTGGCTCAAAGAATCAGATCTCCTGAAAAAATCCGGTGAACCTTTGAATCCGCATCTTTTAAAATCAAAACTCCTTCTGGGTCAATATCAATGATGCAGCCCGCGATTTCCTCTCCAATTTTTCGGACAATCACATTTTTCCCGATGATATCCGTGTGAGCTTTCCATCTGTCCCGAATCCCGTCAAATCCTTTTTGTTTGAACAGGGCATAATATTTTTCAAATTGCTGCAGGAATGCTTTAAACAGTCCGACCCTTGAGTGTCGACTCCCGGTTTCAGCATAAAGGGATGTTGCCGTGTTTTGAAGCGCTGCCGGAAAATCAATGGCCGGTGTGTTCACATTGATTCCAATCCCCACGACAATATAGTCCACCGAATCCATTTCCGTACTGATTTCCGTCAGTATGCCGATGATTTTTTTCCCATTTAACAGAATATCATTGGGCCATTTGATTTTTACTGGAATTCCCATAATTGAGATCAAAGCCTCTGCCGCTGCAACTGCGGTCATGAGCGTAATGCCGGGAGCCTCGGTCGGGGGGATTTGCGGACGCAGAATCATGGATGAATAAATACCGGAACCAATGGGTGAAAACCATTCTCTTCCTTTTCTTCCCCTGCCGGAATGCTGTGATTCGGCAATCACAATTGTCCCCTCGGGTTCACCTTCTGCGGCCAGTTTTTTGGCCTGCATGTTGGTCGAATCGGTTTCTTTCAGGACGAGGATTTTTTTTCTGCCAAAGGTTTTTGTGGATAGATTGTTCTGGATTTCATGTACTGAAAGGAGGTCATGATATTCCCCGATCCGGTATCCTTTTTTGGTTGAGGATTCGATGACATATCCGTCCTGTCGTAATTTTTTGATATGTTTATGGATCGCAGCCCTGGACACCTTCAGCTGGTTGCTGAGAATCTCACCCGAGATCCAGCCGTCTTTATCTGTTTTCAAATACTCAAGAAGCTTGTTTCTTGTGGCCATGATTTTAATTGTAAACCAAAAATTAGATTGAAAAGGTTGACAAATGTCCTGTGTTCTGTTTTGTATGATGATCTGTTTTGTTAAGCACAGAAACAGCAGCAACACAATGATTATCATTGAAAATGATAATTGCGGGTAAAAAATACAGACGATATGGTTGCAAAACCAGGCAGGAGAAAAATGGCGGATCAAAAACTTTCAACCATGGCGGAAGAGATTCTGGATGGCAGAAGAAAAACAATCACACAGGACGAGGCAATGTATCTGTCCGGGCTTCAGGGTGAGGCTGTTCTTGAACTTCTGGCTTATGCCGGCAGGATAAGGCGCAGGTTTAAAAACAGCGATGTATTCACCTGCGTGATATTGAATGCCAAGTCAGGACAATGTTCCCAGGATTGTGCTTTTTGTGCGCAATCCGCTTTCCATAAGACAGGGATTGCGATCTACCCGCTTCTTTCGATTGAAAAATTGATTGAAAACGCATTGATGGCTCAGGAAAACGGGGCAACCAATTTTTCCATGGTTACCAGCGGCCATATGCTTTCCGGAAAAGAGATTGACCGGATCAGCCATGCAGCGGAAAAGATCCGGCAAAAAACCGATCTCACGGTTTGTGCTTCTCTGGGAGAATTGACGGCTGCAATGGCAAAACAGTTGAAACAAAGCGGCGTGACCAATTACCATCATAACCTGGAAACCGCCAGAAGCTATTTCAATGAAATCTGCACGACCCATGATTACGAAGAGGATATCCATACGATCAAGGAAGCAGCTTCCGCAGGGTTGCGAATATGTTCAGGAGGCATTCTGGGGCTTGGAGAAAGCTGGGAACAGCGCATTGAACTTTCATCCACATTACGGGATCTGGATGTGGATTCCATCCCGATCAATTTTCTCAATCCAATACCTGGGACAAAACTGGAAAACCGTCCGCTGGTCAAACCAATGGACGCCCTGAAGTCCATCGCGATTTTCAGAATGATGAATCCGGAAAAGGACATCCCCATCTGCGGGGGAAGGGAGGTTACGCTGAAAGATCTGCAATCGTGGGTGTTTATGGCCGGCGCGAATGGATTGATGATCGGCAATTATCTGACCACAAAGGGCCGCAGTATTGATATGGATATGGAGATGATCGGCAGCCTGGGGCTTTCGGTACTATGAACGGGAAGGGGATCAAGCCGGAAACGGAAATGGGGAAACACCTCACTGAAATACAAGGGATCTTTTTTTTTGATCCTGAAGATCATATTTATCAGGATCATTTTCCCGGAAATCCGGTTGTCCCAGGATCTGTAATCATTCACGCCTTTTTATCTGCCCTGCAAGAGGCAGGTTTCCCATCTCAGGATCTGATCATTGAAAAGTTCCGTTTTAAAAAGTTCGTTTCTCCGGGAGAATATAATTATCAGGTCCGGATCGGAAAAAAAGAGATCACCTGTGAACTCTACAAAGATGAGCAGGTGGTTGCGAAAGGAAATCTGAAGCCATGAAGCTTTGCTTTTCAGGTTCCAATGCGATAGTGCTTGGTGGAAGTTCTGACCTGGGTCTGGAATTGGCGATATTGCTGATTCAGGAAAAGATATTTCCATTATTGACCTTCAGAAACAAGGCTGGAGAAGAAAAGATTCATGAAAACCTGAAATCATATGAAGGCCTTTATCAGGTTGCATATTGTGATTTCGGGAAGAAGGAGACCATTGAGACTTTGTTTGATAAAATAAATCATCCTCTTGATTTCATGATCGACATTGCCCATGGTGATTTTGAAAGGCTGGTATGCTCAGCAGACAACAGCGATGTCGATGCCTATTTTTCGGAAAACATATCTGCACGGGCTGAAATCATCAAAAGAACAGGAAGAAAGATGCTTTGCAATCAAAAAGGAAGAATGATTTTTATCTCTTCATCCGCCGTTGAAAATCCAAATCCAGGACAGGGGTTTTATGCTGCATCCAAGCTGGCCTCTGAGGCGTTATACAGAAATGCCGGTCTGGAATTCAAAGACCGGGGTATCACAACGATTACCCTCAGACCCGGATATATTGATGCCGGAAGAGGAAAACGGTATCTGCAATCCCGGCAGCGACTCTCCTCTGCCGGAATTGAAAAAATAAAAATCCTGACCACAAAAGAGATGGCGGAAACCATTCTTTTTTTTCTCTCCGATAGTGCCGCAGGTTTTACTGCATCGGCCATAACCATTGGAGAACACCTGAAGAAGATTGAACAAGGCGGAAGCATATGAATATTTTTGAAAGAGTAAAGCAGATTGTCGCCGATATTCTGGATATCGAAGAGGAAGAAATCCTCAGCCAGACCTATCTGATTCGGGATCTTGGGGCTGAATCCATTGATCTGCTGGAGCTTGCGGTTTCCCTGAATGCCGGTTTTCAGATCGAGATCAAGGATGATGACATCTTTTTACGAAAGCTGAGACGGTATCTGGAAGAGGCAAAAGAAAAACATCTGGATCAGCAAGCTTATCTGGCGGATCAGTATCCGTTTCTGAGCGCTTCCCGGATAGCAGAAATTTTAAGAGTGCTGGAAGGGGGACCGGTTCTTGCGATAGAGGATCTGGTGAGTTATATCTCCTACTATCAAAATAAATAACATCTATGATATCTTTCGACCAACTCATTGCAGGCAGAAGAAGCATCCGGAAATATAAGGCCGGCATGCCTCCGGAAGAACAGATCATGCAGATGGTTGCATGCGCTGCCATGGCGCCTACTCCTTCAAACAGCCAGCCGGTGAGGTTTATCAATATTCAATCAAAAATCGTCAAAGCAGCTCTTCAGGAGTCACTGGAAGCTGGATATCAAAAATTCCTTGGATCGATTGAAGGGGAAAAGAACACAAAACGGCTTCGCAACCGGATTCATGTCTACAAACGGTATTCGGATTTTATTTTTGCCGCTCCGGTTCTGATGGCTGTAGGTGTGGTTGACGATTATTCCGGTTTTTCAAAAATACTGCACCAGGCGGGAATTCTGGAAAAGGATTATCGGGCCTTTACTGATCTGGATATTTCCGTCGGACTTGCCCTGAAGGGATTCATTCTCAAGGCGGAAACGCTGGGAATGGGAACCTGCATTGTCAGTGCCCCGCTTGTGTTTATCGAAAATATTGAAGCGATTCTGGGGTTGACCGGCATATCAATTCGATGTCTGGTCACACTTGGATATCCGGATGAAACTCCTTCCCATATTGAAAGAAAGAGTGTGCAGGAAATCTATCAGGTGATATCATGAAAACAAGGGTTGTGATCACCTCCATGGGTTTTGTCACCTCCATGGGGACTACCGAGCATGAGATCATGAACCGTTTCCAAACCGATACAGTGGGGTTCAGGTTTGAAGATGACTACCAGGGAGTTTTGGTTTGTCCGGTTCCGGATTTTGATGTGAGACAATATACCGGCAGGTTGAAAAACAGGAGATACCTGAATCGTGGTGCCGGCTTTTGTGTCTCAGCAGCGATCATGGCAGCCGAGGAGTGGAAGAGGTCGAACAGGCTGCTTTCCCACGCAGGGCTTTTTTCAGGCACAGGGCCGAATTTTGACATCAGCGAAGAGTTCGGTGAAATCATTCGCGGTGATCGGGATCATTCATCCCTTCAGGCATTATGGATGCTTCGATTCCTGCCCAACACCGCTTCATCGATCATTTCGGAAATTCTCGGCATCCATGGGGAAAACGCAACCATCAATACAGCTTGCAGCGCATCCCTTCAGGCGATCGGCGAAGCATACAGGCGGATCAAGGATGGGTATCTGGAAACAGCGCTGGCCGGCGGAGGTGATTCCCGGTTAAGCAAAGGCGGCATCCTTGCCTATCGGAAGGCAAAAGCGCTATTAATCGGACACGGTGATCCCAGCACATTGTATTCAACCTTTGATGAAAAAAGAGATGGATTTGCGCCTGGAGAAGGAGGGGCTTATTTTGTTCTGGAAGCGCTTTCCCATGCAGAAAAGCGGAATGCTCCCATTATCGGTGAGGTGTGCGGATTTGGATGCTCTCTGGATGGATGGAGTATGACCGCACCGGAGCCTGAAGGAATATGGGGAGAGAAAGCTGTCCTCCATGCCCTGAAGGAAGCGGATCTCCAGCCAATGGATATCGATCTTGTCACCTCTCATGGCACAGGTACTTTGTTAAATGACCAGATGGAGGCAGCGCTGATTCATCGGATTTTTTCTGAAAAACAGCCTTTTGTGATTTCATTAAAATCCTGGATCGGGCATCTGGCAGCAGCCTGCGGAGCTGTAGAAACAGCAATCACCCTGTTGTGCATGAAAAACAGTTTTCTGCCGAAGATCCGGAACCTGAAAAAACCATGCGCTCCGGATATCAATCTGGTCTTGGAAAATCATGAGGAGCAAACGAATCTGGCGTTGATTCAGAGTTTTGGTTTTGGAGGGCAAAACAGCGCATTGGTCGTACGAAAATGGAAAAAATGATCATCAACACAGGTCTTCACCATTTTTTTCTGTTGGAAGGCATCACCCGGGTGGATGAAAAACATATTCAGGGTTTTTCTTCTCCTTCCAGCAGGCAGGTCTATTTACGGATTGAATCCATGGCACAGCTCGGTGCCATGCACGTCCGTTTTATTACGGATTTTAACAAGCACGCCTTTCTGCTTGGAGTCAGCAATCTTCAACTGTCAGAAACGTTTCAGGGAAATGAGCAATGCAGCATGACCGGGATACTGAACAGCAGAAGCACAGACAGCTTCTCATACAAATTGACCGCTGAAATCGCCGGCTGCCAATCGATTTCCGGAACTTTTTTATTTGCAACCATCCCGTATGATGATTCTTTCCGGAAAGACACTCTTCAACACCATTATAAAAAGATATTTTCATGTTTACGAAACGTTTCATAAGAGGGCTCGAAGTCCAGAAACAGATCGGGCTGTACCGCAATCCCCCGTTGATTGACCGGAGAGAGGGAAGGCACGTTTTTATCGGGCAGAAGAAGCTGCTGAATTTTTCATCCAATGACTACCTTGGATTGAGTTGTTCTCCTGTAATTTCTGAAAAAGTTGCGGAAAATTTCCGGAAATTCGGCTCATCCTCCGGCTCATCCCGGCTGGTTTCCGGGAACTATCGCGCCATAAAGGATGCGGAACAGGCTTATGCCCAGGCGTTTGGATACGAGGATGCCCTGTTTTTTCCCAGCGGATATCAGGCCAATATCGGCGTTATTTCAACCCTTTTTGAGCCAGGAGACCATCTGGTCTTTGACAAGCATATCCATGCTTCCAGCGTAAAAGGGATTCAGTTGAGCCATGCGGATTTTCAAGGGTACAATCACAACTCCCTGCCGCATCTTGAAAAGCGCCTGAAGACAGGGAAGGGTAAACCCCAGGCGGTTCTGACGGAATCATTGTTCAGCATGGACGGAGATCTTCTGGATGTAGACGATCTTAAAAAATTGAAAGAAAGATATTCTTTTTTCTGTATTGTGGATGAAGCCCATGCTTTTGGAGCCATTGGCAAGCAGGGCCTTGGAATTGCCGGAAAGGTTGCAGATGTTGCCATCGGGACATTCGGGAAGGCTTTTGGTTTTTTCGGGGCATTTGTGCTTCTTCCAAAAATCTGCAAGGAATTTCTTCTGAATTTCTCTGCACCCCAGATCTATTCGACAACGCTTCCGGAAGCCCATGCTGCATCGACTATGGATATTCTCGTGATGGTCATGCAGAGCCATGACAAAAGAGCAAAACTGGAAGACCTCAGCACACAGATGAAAAATTTACTCCAGGATAAAGGGTTTACCGTGAAAGGGGATGCGCATATTCTGGCGCTTGAAATCGGGGATGAAAGTCAAGCGGTTGCTCTTTCCCGGAAGCTTTTTGACCGGAATATTTTTGTGTTTCCGGCAAGATATCCGACTGTGCCCATGGGAAAAGCCATTCTGCGGATCAGCCTGACCGCGATGCATGCCAAAAAAGATGTGGATTGCTTTGTCGATACGCTGGTAAACGAGATGGAGGGATGAAGGATGGATCATTTTTTTATTGCCGGTACAGACACCGGGGTTGGGAAGACGGTACTCTCCCTGCTGCTGATGAACTATTTTTATGAAAAAAACTACTCCCCATTTTACCTGAAACCTTTCCAGACCGGTTGTACCGATCCCTTTGATACAGACAGTGATGCCCGGTTTATCTACTCCCATATCCAACAGCTCAGAGGAAAAGATCCGTCCGAATCCGCGGTGTTCTGTTTCAAAAACCCGAAAGCGCCATGGTTTGCCGGCCGGGACATGGGGAAACAGGTTTCGCTTGATCCAATCATCCGGATCGTGAAGGAAAAAGAACTCCTTTTCAATCCAGTCATCGTGGAAGGGGCAGGGGGTGTGCTGGTTCCGTTGACCGATAAGCTTCTGGTTATTGATGCTGTGAAGAGCCTCGGGTTGAAGGTTATTCTGGCTGCAAGAGGTTCCTTGGGAACCATTAATCATACGCTTCTGTCCATCGAGGCCATCCAGAAAAGGGGAGTTGAGGTTGCGGGAGTTGTGTTTATGGATAAAGGGGAATTGCAGACACCGGAAGATCTGCTTCTTGAAAATATGGAAGCGGTTAAACAGTTTTCCGGTATAACCGTTGCCGGCGTGATCCGGAATATCCGGGATTTTTCAAATCCAGGCAGGGATTATATTCCTGTATTGGATACCTTGTTTCATTTTTAGTAAACGTCAACCATATGGGTAGACGCATTTGGAATTTTAATAATTCCCCCCTTGAGGGGGGATAAAGGGGGGTGTGATACGGCTTAACTCCTTTATGTTATTTTTGTTATAAATACGACACCCCCCAACCCCCCCTCAAGGGGGGAATAGTAGAGAGGAAACCCCCAAAGCGTTTATCCTGGTAAACCGTAAACCGTTAACTGTGAACCGTCACCAGGAGAACAAAAATGGATCATTCCAATATCAATGATATTCTTGCCTTTGACAGAGAACATATCTGGCACCCCTACACATCCATGACCAACCCTCTTCCGGTTTATCCCATTGCATCGGCAAGAGGTGTCCGGCTTATTATGGAAAATGGTAAAGAGTTGATTGACGGAATGTCTTCCTGGTGGGCGGCGATTCATGGATACAATCATCCGGTTCTGAATAAAGCGATAGAGAAACAGATGAAAGAGATGTCTCATGTCATGTTTGGCGGAATCACCCACAGACCGGCAATCGACCTTGTCAAGCTCCTCATCGAATTGACTCCGCCGGGTTTGCAGAAGGTTTTCTTATGTGATTCCGGTTCGATATCTGTGGAGGTAGCCATCAAGATGGCAATCCAGTATTGTTTTTCCACAGGGTTTCCTCAAAAAAACAAACTCCTGACGATCCGGTCCGGATATCATGGAGACACATTCATGGCCATGTCCGTATGTGATCCAATCAATGGTATGCATGGAATGTTCAAAGGCGTACTGAGCGAACAGTTTTTTGCCGATGCCCCGGAATCCAGGTTTGGTGAACCGTGGGATGAATCAGATATCCGGAGTTTAGAAGGTCTTGTGCATGCTCACCATGAGACAACAGCCGCCGTCATTCTGGAACCGATAGTCCAGGGAGCCGGAGGAATGCGGTTTTATTCACCGGAGTATCTGAAAAAAGTGAGAGAACTCTGCGACGAATACAACATGCTATTGATACTGGATGAGATTGCAACCGGATTCGGGCGAACCGGAAAACTGTTCGCCTGTGAGCATGCAGGCATTGAACCGGATATCATGTGTCTGGGCAAGGCATTGACCGGAGGATATATGACACTTGCTGCAACACTGACTACGGAAAAAGTCAGTGAAGGGATTTCATCCTGGGGAGGAGGGCAGTTTATGCATGGTCCGACTTTTATGGGCAATCCGCTTGCCTGTTCGGTCGCATCTGCCGGCATCCGGCTGCTGTTATCATTTCCCTGGAAAAAAAAGATAAAGGAAATGGAGGTTCAGCTTGCAGAAGGGCTGGCTCCCTGCCGGAAAATCAAGGGCGTGGCGGATGTCCGCGTTCTGGGTGCCATCGGGGTCGTGGAAATGGAAAAACCGGTCAACATGGCGGATATTCAGAAAAGATTTGTGGAACAGGGCGTATGGATACGCCCTTTCGGGAAACTGATTTATCTCATGCCTCCCTATATCATCACGGAAAATGAGCTGGGACAGCTGATTGCAGCGATCCATACGGTTCTTTCATGATGTGATACCCTCTCGCAAAAGAAAAAGAAAAATGGTATGGATGGATCAAGAGCATTTATAAAAAATATTTTTTTTATCAAAAAGGAACGACTATGAAAAAAGTCTGGCTTGTTATGATGTTGTTCAGTGCCATGTCCTGTATGGGAATGCAGGGAAATTCAGCTTCCCGGTATCCTGTGCAGAAAATTTCCGTTACCGTCAATGTTCCGGATTCAGGATGGCGGGTTCGGATACTGGAAGTACATCGTGTCAAAGAGGAACTCTGGGTGGTTTCGGAGCTGTATCGTCTGGAAGGAAAATCTTCTCAGGTGGTCTCGAGCATAGAGGATCTGGTGGAGATCCCGGCGCCGGCGCTTCCGGTTGTTCATTTCGTTATGGGAAAAACATGGGGCTGGTCTGCCAAGACAGATGGAAACCGCTACATCCATTCACGGAAAGAGATTGCTGAAAAATTCAGTCAGGGAGAGTGCATTTATCAAAAAAGGAATTGAGATGATCACTTTTCAGATTCATCCCATTGTTATGGGGTCCAAGGTTTTTGACAAGAGCATGATGACCTATCAGTACGGTAATGGAGAAACCTATGTGATTCCCATTTACTGCTGGTATCTTGAGGGAGGGGATCAGAAGATCCTTGTGGATACCGGTGAGATGAGTCCGATACGCTCACAGGATCGGGAACAAACCTTAGGCGGCAGAATTTATACCTTTGAGCAGGGGCTTGAAAAGTGGAATCTGAAACCGGAAGATATCGATATCATCATTCACACCCATCTTCACAATGACCATTGTGAGAACGATTATAAATGCCCGAATGCCGCCATATATGTTCATGAAAAGGAACTGGAGGCGATCCACAATCCCCATCCCCTGGATTATCGATATCTGGCAGATTATATTGAGGATGTGGAAGAAAACGGCCAGATACAGGTGGTCACGGAAGAGAGGGAGATCGTGCCCGGAATCCGAGTCATGCATACGCCGGTTCATACCCGTGGGGGAATGACGGTTCTGGTGGATACGGAAAAGGGCAGGGCTGCCATTACCGGGTTTTGTGTGATCAAGGAAAATTTTTATCCGCCACCCGAAATCCGGGCCATGGAGATGGATGTGATTCCGCCGGGGACTCATGTAAATGTTTATGAGTCTTATGATATCATGTTGAAAATAAAAGAAATGGCGGATATTCTCCTGCCGCTTCATGAACCGGGGTTTGCCTGTGTAGATACGATATAGGTTTGCCCGTTTGCCCGTTTGCCCGTTGGCCGGTTGGCCGGTTAGCCGGTTAGCCGGTTAGCCCGTTGGCTGGTTATTTTTTTGGGACCATGCTGGAGATTGCCTCAAGGGCCAGCATGTAGCCGATAGCTCCCAGACCTGCAATCTGTCCGGTGACAACATCAGCAAGCATTGATTTATGCCGGAATGATTCCCGTTTATAGATATTGGACAGATGAACTTCGATGATCGGAATATTCAGCAGCAAAATTGCATCGCGGATTGCAATGCTTGTGTGGGTAAAGGCTGCCGGATTAATGATCAGGCCGCTGATTTTTCCCATTGCATTTTGGAGCTTTTCCACAATCGCTCCTTCATGATTGGACTGAAAGCTTTCAACTTCAAGGCCCAGTTCCGACCCTTTTGATGCGATTTCATTATTGATATTTTCCAGGGTGTTATTGCCATAAACTTCAGGTTCTCTTTTACCCAGCATGTTCAGGTTCGGGCCATGGATAACCAGTATGTTGTGGCGGTTGCTTTTCCCCATTTTGAACTCCTTCTTTATTAATTACGGTCGCTGGTGGAAGCTTTCTTCCGTTCTTCTTTTCTTATGTGCGATCTCAATTTTTTTATGAAAGTCCTGGATTGTTTCCAGATAGTTTTTGCTGCCGAAGATTGCAGAACCAGCCACAAAAGAGTCTGTTCCAGCATAGGCGATTTCAGCTATGGTACTTGAATTGACGCCGCCATCGATCTGGATCAGGGTCTTCAGACCTTTTGTTTCGATCATCTTTTTGAGGGTCGCAATCTTTTCCAATGCATTTTGAATGAATTTCTGGCCTCCGAAACCGGGATTCACACTCATGATCAGAATAAAATCCAGATCCGGGAGTATCCATTCAACGGTCGACAAAGGAGTCGCTGGATTGAGGGCAACACCCGCCCGGACATTGCTTTCTTTAATCAGGTTGATGGTCCGGTTCAAATGAGTGCATGCTTCCACATGAACCGATATCAGGTCTGCGCCGGCCCGGATGAACTCCGGGATCATGAGATCCGGTTTTTCAATCATCAGATGCACATCCAGGGGAAGTGAAGTCGCTTTTTTGCCGGCTTCCACAATAATGGGGCCATAGGTTATGTTAGGTACAAAATGACCATCCATCACATCAATATGAATCCAGTCTGCGCCTGCTTTTTCAACAGCAGACAACTCCTCGCCCAGTTTTGTGAAATCCGCTGATAAGATGGATGGGGCTATGATTTTGTTCATTGAAGACAGTTCCTTTTGCAATCGATGAATAACTTTTCAAGTTGTTCAGGTTTCATTTTTTCTACCAGGTATCAAATACTTCTGTTTTTATCAACTCATTATCCTGATACAGGAAAAGGGTGGCATCCAGATTTCTGGGGATCAGGGTCCATATTTCCTCACCCGGCTTTGCATAATGATCAATCAGGTCGACGGTTAGGCCAAAACAGTTTACATCAATCTGAATGCGTTTTCGCATCAGGCCGATTTCCAGCTTGAATCGGAAAAGATGAACGCCACCGGATTCATTGATCAAAGTCCGGCTTTTTGATCCTGGTTCGCGATTTATGACCAGATTCGCGATACTGTTTTCAATCACCAGATAACCCGGTAGTGGATTCTGAGAAATAATCCGGTTAATGGGTTTGCCGGCATCATAGGTTGACTGGATATCTCCGATAATCAAATTCAGAGACTCGAGAATCCGGATGGTTTCATCCAGTGTCATGCCGGTTACATCCGGCATCATATATTGTGCCGGCTGGATGCCGCTGCTTAACAGGATATCTATGCAGCTGTCTCTTGTTACCGCCTTACCAGGTAAGGGGGACTGTGCTATGACCATATCTTTTTCAAATGTTTTGCTGTGAGCAACAGAGAGCTTTCCCTGGCAGAGCCCATTCTCTTCAGCAATGATCCTGGCCTGCTGGATGGAGAGGCCTTCCAGGTTTGGCATGACAATGGTTTGCGGGCCTTTTGAAATGGCGATTCTAACATCACGGTCTTTTTTGATTTCCGATCCAGGTTCAGGATCCTGAAAAATGATATGATTTTTGGGAATAATTTCATTGTATTCAGATCCGCTGACTTTGGTGTTTAAACCAAGATCCGTTAAAATTTCAAGGGAATAAACAAGATCTTTGCCTGTAAGATCCGGAACGATCACCGTGTCTCCACTTTTGATAATAAAAGTGAGTGCCATATAAGCGCTGATTCCTGCGGATAAGAGAAAAAGCAGTGCGAACAAGAGTATTTTTACAATTTTGGCAATCACAGTTTACCTGACTTTCGAAAACAGACCGAAAAAAAACCATCCATGGAATCACGATGGGGACAGGTGGTCAGCCGGCTGTCATGATAGATTACCGGAGTCATTGTGCAGGGTAATTCTTCCTGCCGGTCTTCCAGTTGAAAATCCGGGTGATGGTTTAAAAAGCTTTCGACAACCTGATCGGTTTCTTCAATTTCAGTACTGCACACAGCAAACGTCAATCTTCCTCCTGGTTTCAGAAGATCCACAAGGTTTGACAGAAACAGGATCTGCCTTTGCCGGTAACCTTCAAGATCCTTTTTGGATTCCTTCCATTTTATATCCGGATTCCTGCGGATCACTCCCAGGCCGGAGCAGGGGGCATCCAGCAGAACATGATCAAATTGCCCGGATAGAAGGTTTTCTGGGCGATGATGTAAATCAAACACACAGGTCTTAACAATATGAACACCCAGACGGTTCATCTCATGCTTTAACTTTTGAAGTTTTTGCCTGTTGTTGTCAAGAGTGATGATCTGACCCTGGTTGTTCATCATTTGTGCAAGATGAGCTGTTTTCCCGCCGAGACCAGCACATGCATCCAGAATTTTTTGCCCAGGTTCCGGAGCGATCAGCATGGACACGATCTGTGCTGCCTCATCCTGTACCTGAAACCAGCCGTTCTGAAACGATTCAAGTTGTGATATCGGAGCTTTTGGAGCCGTGAGCCGCAGCCCGAGTGGAGAACAGCGTGTCGGCTCAATGGTTTTGACATCGGGTTCAAGGGCTTTCTCCAGTTTTTCCCGTGTAATTTTCAGCGTATTGGTCCGGATGGTGATGGGAGGAATCTCATTGGCAGCCGAACACATAGCGGCTGTTTCTTCTCTGGTATATCGAGCCAGCCATTTTTCCACCAGCCATAAAGGAAAAGAGCAGGATATGGAAAGAAACTTTGCAAAATCCGGTTCCATGGATGGCAAGGGAATATCGGATTGATGTCTTACAACATTCCGGAGCAATCCGTTGATAAACTTGGTAACCCATGGCGGGTTGCTTAGTTTTCCCAGCTCTACAGAGGTGTTTACAGCTGCGGAGTCAGGGATTCTGTCCATATATAAGATCTGGAAAATGCCGATTCGTAAAATGTTTAAAACAGCAGGGTCCATTTTTCTGAGAGGGGTTTTGCTGTAATGGCTGATAATCCAGTCCAGTTTGTTCCGCCATCTTGTAACACCAAATACCAGTGAATGGGTCAGGGAACGCTCCTTTTTGGAAATACTCTCTTTTTGGTCCAGAAGATTTTCCAGGACATGATCCAGCGTTCCTTTTTTCTGATCCAGGGTGTTTAAAATCTGTAATGCAGTTTGACGGGCGTCCGGCATCTGGATTCCTCGGCAGAGCGGTTAGGTGAAAACCATTCCAGGTGTGATTCTGGTTCCACGTAAAAAATCCCGGATAGGAAGACGTTTTCCGGATGAACCCTGGATTTCCAGAATGGAGAGCGCTCCTTTTCCGGTGGAAACACGAAGTTCGTCCTGAAATCCCTGGATAATGGTTCCCGGCAGGGATGGTTTATCTATGGAAGCGGTTTTGGCCTTGAACAGCTTCAGGCATTTTTCACCTGAGAACGTAAAAGCGCCGGGCCATGGTGTCATGCCCCGTATAAAGGCTTCGATCCTTTCCGCATCCTGAGTCCAGTCAATCCGGCCATCCTCTTTTTTCAGCAAAGGCGCAATAACAACCTGGCTGTGATCCTGAGGCACTGGCTGCAGATTGTTTGCTTCAATCTGTTCCAGAGCGGTTACCAGCAGGTTCGCTCCTTTTTCAGCAAGCCGGTCATGCAGGGTTGCGGATGTGTCATCCGGAAAAATTTTTTCTTTTTCCACGAGCAGGATATCACCCGAATCCATGCCTGTATCCAGAACCATGATCGTTACCCCGGTTTCCTTATCCCCTTTGATCACTGCCCACTGGATCGGGGCAGGCCCCCGGTATCTGGGCAGCAAAGACGGATGGATATTGATTGGATATCTTTTCGGAACCGTGAGCAGTTTTTCCGGTATGAATTGACCAAACGCAACAACGACCAGATAATCCGGTTGATATGAAACAATCGTCTGATAAAAATGATCCGAGCGGATTGAATCCGGCTGAAGTACTTCATACCCCAGTTGCAGAGCGGCAGTCTTTACCGGGGAAGGCAATAATTTTTGGCCTCTTCCTTTGGGTCGATCCGGTTGCGTCACAACCAGAGAGATTGTGAACCGGCTCCTGTGGAGGCTGTGGAGAGCAGGTACGGCGAATTCGGGTGTTCCGAAGAAAATAATTCCAGGTGATTTATTCATTTTCCTTGAGTTGTTTTTTTACTTTTCTTTTGTACATCCCTCTTTTCAGCGAACTGATCCGTTCGATAAAAAGAATTCCGTTCAGGTGGTCTATTTCATGCTGGAGGATGACGGCGAGCAACCCCTGGGCTTCAATCCTGACAAGATTGCCCTGGATATCCAGGCCGGTAACCACTGCAAATTCAGCTCGTTTTACATCCGATCTGAACTCCGGCACACTCAGGCACCCTTCATTTTCAGACAAGCACTCACCCTCTTTTGAAACAATCTCAGGGTTGATGAGAACCTGGTAATGTCTGTTTTCCTTATTCGCTTCCGGATCAAAAACAATAATGCTTTTGTCTTCTCCAACCTGGATCGCAGCCAGTCCGACACCAGGGGCTTCATACATTGTATCCGCCATATCCTCGATCAGTTTTTTGATATCATCACTGATCTCTTCCACCGGCTTGGTTTTCTTTTTCAGGAATGGGTCTGGATAGGCAATGATTTTCAGTATGGCCATGTGATTCTCTCTATGAATTGTATTTAATTTGTCTGATATTGACACCATAAACAATTGCGGAAATAAATCCGGCAATGATGACGGGAAACATTTGAATCGCGTGACTGACCAGCGCAAATCCGGATGCTTCTTTGGATCCAATTGCAAAAAGGGATAAAGCAAATACCCCTCCGGCTTCCCATAATCCCCAGAATCCGGGAACCGATGGAAGCGCGATGAAGAAACAGATGATAATCAGAACCGCGGTAGCTTCAAAAAAAGACACGTTGACTCCCGGACAACCCAGGGTCATTATATAATAAGATAAAGCTTGTATCAACCATATGGTCAATGAAAATAACACGCACAGGGACAGATTTTTTAAATTTTTTACCAGACCAAAACCCGCTGCAATATTTTCAATGATGCTTACCAGAGGCAGACAGAAATATCGGCCAATCGCTTCTTGCAATTTTGACCCTGCAAATGAAAAAATACTTGGTATTTTCATGATTATCCATCTGGCCAGTTTCCGGATGCGGTCAATGGATATCAGGGCAATTCCGGTGATCAGAATCAGGCTGAGCTTCACCATGCCGCCGGCAATGGTCATGAGCGTGCTGCGGTTTAACGTATAAGATCCGAAAGTCATCTTGATATCCGGGTCAATGTCAACGAACGACAGGACGACAGCGAAAAGAAGAACCAGAAAAAGAAGATCAAACAGCCGTTCGGTGGCAACAGTTGCCAGCCCGGTGATAAATGGGATTTTCTCTTTTTGCTGGAGGATCGCCGGCCGGGCCAGTTCACCGATTCTGGCCGGCAATACGCAGTTCAGCATAAACCCGACCATCATCGGATGATAGACTCTCCAGAAGCTTACCTTTGAAGAAGTTCGAAGGATTACCTGCCATCTTAGGACTCTTAAAAAAAAGCTGAAAACGACAAATAAAAGAGAAATCAAGACCCAGAAGTAATCAATGGATTGGAAATACCTGATCAGTTCGGAAAACGGAACATTTTTAAATGCAAAATATAAGGCGATTACCGAAATAACGATCCCTGCAATCAGAGAGAAGATCATTTTTTTTTTCAACGTAAATCCTCTGGCATGTCAGCCGGGTCATAGAGAACAAGCGTAAGCAGATTCAAAGATAAAGGAAAAACACTCATGCCAGAATCTTTCTGGCTTTTTCAATATCTTTCCGGATCTGATTGGAAAGTTCCGAAATATTTTCGAATTTCTGTTCACTGCGCAGACGGTCAACAAAATTGACACGAATCCTCTGCCCGTAAATGTCTTCATTAAAGTCCAGTATATGAACTTCAACCGTGAAAATATGGTCATCAAAAGTCGGGCTGTATCCGATATTGGCCACTCCGATATGGTTACCGTTTAGGCATTCCACCGTGACGGCATATACTCCTGTTTTGGGGCAGAGTTCATCATGAAGGCGAATATTGGCTGTCGGAAAACCCAGCAGCTTTCCGCCACGGTTCCGGCCGCTGACAACCTTTCCCCGGATCTGATAGTATCTGCCGAGCATGCTTTTTACTTCCGCAACCCTGCCATCTAGAACAATTTCACGTATTCTGGTTGAACTGATTCTTTCATGCTCTCCTGCATCATCATACTCCCAGTCCACCACGATAACCTCAAACCCGAATCCGGCTGACATATTTTTTAAAAAATCGATATTGCCTTCCCGGTTTTTCCCAAAAGAGTAGTCATTGCCAACCACAATGGCTTTCATCCCGATTTTTTTTAGGAGCAGATCCTCGACAAAGGATTGCGCTGTAATTAAGGAAAATTCCACTGTAAAGGGAATGCAGATCAAAATATCGATATCAGCCTTGGACAGGAGTTCAATTTTCTGATCATACCGGGTGATATGGGGGGGATAGCCCGCTTTTTTCAATACCCTCATCGGGTGTGGCTCAAAAGTAATTGCTACGGCGGTTCCCTTCAATTTTTCGGCTTGCAGCCGAACCTGTTTGAACAGAGCCAGATGACCTTTATGCACCCCATCGAAATTGCCGATCGTGATCACGGCATTTTTATAAGGCTCTGTAATATCGTCTATATTGCTAATTATTTTCATATTTCATCCAGTTTAAAACATAATACTTGACAGCTTTGCCAAATCAATATACATAATTTACCTTTCTTTTGAAAGCAAACAGTTTTTCAATAATTGTTTTGTGCCGAAGTGGCGGAATTGGTAGACGCGCTAGGTTCAGGGTCTAGTGGGAGCCTTCTCGTGGGAGTTCGAGTCTCCCCTTCGGCACCATAGAAAAATAAAGGGTTTGGCAAAAATAGAATTGCCGAACCCTTTTTTTATGGCTAATTCAATATCTTGACACACAGCTGGATCTTAAATATAGAATAGTACATCAAAAGCGAGTTCGTATCAGTTTCTTTCAAGGAGGAATTTTTTATGAAACGCGTTCGAGTCTTTGGTTTATTTTTATTGATAGCAGCAATTTTGATATGCGGCAGAGCTAAACATCTTCTGGCAGCGGATTCAGTGTCTGCAACAAATGCCATTAATTCTTTAACCTCAAAAGCAAAAGCCAAAGCTCCTCATGAAGTTATAGAAAGACTGTTTGCACAGCCGGACCAGGAATTTATCGTGCTATACAAGGACGACCCGGCCTTGCTGACGGATGAACCCCAATCCATCACGGACTCAAAGCAGAGTAAAGAGCGAAAGAAAAGAAAATTCAAGGAAACCAAAAACAGGGTACACCAAAAATTCGACTCCAATCAACTTCAGGTACTGACTGACTATGATATGCTGCCGATGTCCCATGTTCGATCTAAATTCAGGAAGGCGCTTACCGATTTGCTGAATAATGAAGATGTAGCTGCTGTGTATGAAATAGAAGAACTGGTTCCGCATCTTGCCGAAAGCCTTCCGCTTATCGGGCAGCCTGAAGTCGCACTCGATAATCACAAAGGCGCCGGGACAACGGTTGTTGTCCTGGATACGGGAATCGATTATACGGTTGCGCCTTTCAATTGCGTTACACCGGGAGAGCCCGGATGTCCGGTGGAAGCGGCATTTGATACAGCCCCCGATGACAGCAATATGGACGATAATGGTCATGGAACCAATGTTTCAGGCATTGTTCATGGTGTCGCGCCAGAAACAAAACTTGTTGTGATAGATGTTTTTGACGGCACGTCAGCTACCAATAACGATGTCATTGAGGGCATCAACTGGGCGATTGAAAACCAGGAAACATATAACATCGTTGCCATGAACCTGAGTATCGGGTCATTTTTATTTTGCTGGTATTCATGTCCAACCTCCTGGGCATATATCCCTTTCCAGAACGCAAGAGAAGCCAATATCATTCCAATTGTGGCTTCCGGAAATAATGGATGTGACAGTGGCCTTAGCAGCCCTGCTTGTGCACCAGGAGCAGTGAGCGTTGGGGCGGTATATGATAGTGATATCGGTTCTTTAAACTCATTTTTCTGTGATGACGCTACGACTGCAGCAGATCAGGTTGCATGCTGGTCAAACAGTTGTGATCGTCTGGATCTGCTCGCGCCTGGATCGATAATCAATGCGGCCGGGATCAGTATGTCAGGAACCTCTCAGGCAGCCCCTCATGTGGCCGGTGCAGTTGCCGTTTTGAGGGCAGCGGATGTCGCACCCGGTGATTCTCTGGAACAGACCATCACCCTGCTAAAGCTATCCGGCTTCATGATCACAGACTTGAAAAATAATGTGCAAACCCCCAGGATCGATTTACTCGTCGCAGTAGATGATGCAATTTCAAGTTATCTGTCGGCCCAGCGGGAAGTCCTGATCGAACTATACAATAATACGGATGGAACCAACTGGACAAACAAGGCGAACTGGCTCGGACCGGAAGGAACCGAATGCACCTGGTTCGGGGTGACCTGTGATTCTCAAGGTTTTATCACCTCCATCAATTTGAAGGCAAACGGACTAAAGGGAAACCTGCCGGCGGAGCTGGGTGACCTTTTCCAATTACGGAATCTGGATATATCCAATAATGATCTCAGCGGCGTTGTTCCAACCGAGCTGTTGAACCTTACCAATCTGGTCGATAGCGGCAGTGACTTTCGGTCCAACCACTTTTACACATCAGATCCCGTCCTTCAGGCATTTCTGTATGAAAAACAGACTGGAGGTGACTGGGCAAGTTCTCAGACCGCCGGACCGGTACCAAACATTGTCGGGATGACTCCAGAGCAGGCGGAAGCCGCTCTCCATACCGTCTATCTTACTATCGGAAATATTACCAATGGATGCAGCGCCGCCATCCCGGTCGGAAATATCATCAGCTCAGATCCGCTGGCCGGTACTCCTGTTGCACCAGGCACCGTGGATATCGTGATATCTCTTGGGGCAGCATGCACGGAGATTCCAAATGTTGTCAACATGACGCAGGCGACGGCCGAAAGTACCATCGTCGGAGCAGGCCTTGCCGTAGGTGTCGTCACCAGAGAATGTCATGAAACCATTCCTATAGGCAATATCATCAGCTCGAATCCGCCTGCCGGTACACCCGTTGAACTTGGCACGACAGTGGATCTTGTGGTCTCGATCGGCCCTCCGGTTTCAAAAAGAGAACTCCTGATTGCCTTATACAACAACACAGGAGGTGATAACTGGACCAACAAAAGCGGATGGAAAACCCCACCATTGGAACCGGATGGTTTTGCCGCAATCGGAACAGAAAACACATGGTACGGAGTGACCTGTGACTCAGGAAATAATTATGTCACGCAAATCAATATAAACAACAACAACCTCACCGGAACCATTCCTTCGGAGATAGGGAATCATACCAGCCTGTTGCGTATTTTCTTGTACAGCAATAAGTTATCAGGTGCCATACCTCCGGAAATCGGGAACCTGACAAATCTTACCTATCTTGATTTGCATAGTAATCAGATATCAGGCAGCATTCCTCCGGAGATCGGAAATCTGACAAATATTCAATCTCTTTCTTTGAACATCAATCAGCTATCAGGACTCATATCCTCGGAAATCGGCAATCTAACTAAACTTACAACGCTCCGATTATACTCCAATCAACTATCCGGTTCCATACCTCCGGAAATCGGAAATCTGACAAATCTTACTGATCTTGACTTGCATAGTAATCAGATATCCGGTGGCATTCCTTCAGAGATCGGAAATCTGACTAGTCTTCAATCTCTATATTTATACAGTAACCAGCTATCAGGTCTCATACCCCCGGAAATTTGGAATCTTACAAACCTGACAACTCTTTTTCTGGACATCAACCAGTTGTCCGGTTCCATACCACCAGAAATCAGAAATCTGACGGAGCTGAGATCTCTTAATGTGACCAACAATCGGTTATCCGGCTCCATACCTCATGAGATAGGCGATCTGACGAAACTTACAACGCTGCGATTATACTCCAATCAATTATCCGGCTCCATGCCTCCGGAAATTGGGAACCTGACCAATTTGACATCTCTCGTGTTGAGCAACAATCAATTATCAGGTTCAATTCCTCCGGAGATAGGAAATCTAACAAAATTAACATCTCTTTCTTTGGATTCTAATCAATTATCAGGTTTAATTCCTCCGGAAATAGGGAACCTGACGAACCTGACATTTTTTTCATTATACCAAAATCAGCTTTCCGGTCCCATACCGTCAACGATAGGAAACCTGACAAAGCTGACGTCTCTTTACTTATACAACAATCAGTTATCAGGCCCCATACCTCCAGAAATAGGGAATCTGACAAAGCTGACATCTCTTTCTTTGAACAATAACCAATTATCCGGCTCCATACCCTCAGCGACAGGCAGTCTGACAAGCCTTCAATATCTTTATTTATACAACAATCAGTTATCGGGGCCGATACCTTCAGGGTTCGGAAACCTGACCAATCTGACAACCCTGAGTTTGTACAACAATCAATTATCCGGCTCCATACCCTCATCGATAGGCAATCTGACAAAACTCACAACTCTCTATTTATACGACAATCAGTTATCCGGTTTAATGCCCTCGGAAATCGGAAATCTGACCAGTCTTCAATATCTTGATTTGGACGATAACCAGGTTTCAGGCGTATTGCCCTCAACACTGGGAAACCTCACAGCTCTTAAACGGATCGATGTAAGCCACAACCTTTTCGCAGGACCAGTCCCATCTTCCCTGATGAATCTGACAAATTTAACCAACAGCAATAGCGACTTCCGGTGGAACAATCTTTTCACTACTGATTCAGCTCTTCGAACTTTTCTGAATACCAAACAGATCGGCGGCAACTGGGTAAGCTACCAAAGCGGGCCGGTACCTGATGTGGTTGATATGCCACAGTCCGCTGCCGAGGCAGCGATCACGAGTGTTTATCTTGCCGTCGGTGTTATCACGACAGCCTGTAATAATACCATCGCTGCTGGCAACATCATTAGCTCAAATCCATCTGCCGGGTCATCCGTAGCCCCAGGCACAGCAGTTAACCTGGTTGTTTCAACAGGGCCTTGCTTCATAAATGTCCCGGATGTTGTGGCCCTAACCCAGGCCGCGGCAGAATCCGCTATCACCTCTGCAGGGCTCACAAAGGGAAATATAACCACAGCATGCAATAACACGGTAGCTGCCGGCAATGTCATCAGTTCTGATCCAATTGCAGGCACCCAGGTCGCACCGGGCACGCCGGTTGAACTTCTGATTTCAACCGGACCATGCCTCCCTTTAATTAACGATGTGATATCGGATGACTGTATTTCCGAAATCCGCACTGCCGGCATCAAGGTCATTGCCACTGATCCGAGTGGCGGAACATTGACCTATACATGGGAAGCGCTGAATGGAGGATTGATAATCGGTGAGGGCGCAGATGTTGTCTTCGATCCATCAGCACCTTCCACCAGTCCGGCCTGCGAACCTTATCGCGTCAAGCTGACCGTCACATCCGACGAAACCGGTCTGAATACCATACATATCATCGAGATTCATGTAAAGCTTGCAGGAGATGTAAACGGTGATGGTGTTGTCAATATTATTGATAAAGTCCAGGTAAGAGACCATTTTGGCCAAAGCGGAGATCCGGGTTGGATTAATGCGGATGTGAATGGTGATGGTGTTGTAAATATCATTGATAAAGTGAGGGTGAGAGATCAGTTCGGTCAGAGCGGATGCGGCTGTCCATAATTTAGGGGGTCTGAATGGATTGGCTGGTTCGAGGAGCTGTTTTGATTTCCCAGAATCGTCTGCACAATTGACTTAACAGAAAATATTTATTAATGATACTTAACGGCTGGACTGTTCGTATTGATTGATATATTACACCGGCATAAAAACGCGAATTCATAACCGGCTCGCTCCATGATATCCGGGCCGGCCCACCGATGCGCCGGGCTAATAAAAAGTCTTTTTAAATAAAGCAGCTTCTTATCGATATGTATAAGAAACAGAAACTATTAAAAGTCGCTACGAAATTTTTCGCAGCAAAAGGGTTTGAGAAAACAACGACCTCTCAAATCGCAAAATCGGCCGGTGTAACCGAACCGCTCCTTTTTTATCACTTCAAAAGCAAGAACGGCATTTTCGAAGAGATCATCAAAAACATTTTAAAAGACTATTTTTCCCGTTTGGATTGCCTGGATCAATGTACAAACAGCCAGTTTGAAAAAATTGAGAAATTATTTTGGATGAATCTTGATTTTATAAAGGATATGCCGGAGGAGTGCTACATTTTTACGGCCATTTGCCCTTCTCAGATAAAAAATGCCGATCATATCTGTATTCAGAACGCAGTTCGGCTGACCCAAAACCTGACATCTTTTGTGACAGGCTGCATTGATGAAGGCATCCGGAATGATGAGTTTCACCATCATATCCGGACAAAATCAACAGCAAAAATTATTGTAAAACTGTTGTATGGCATAATGATCAGCAGCTATCCATACAAGCTGGATTATCTGAATGATACGGTCGAGTCATCCATTGAATTTTGTAAACGGAGCCTTCTGAAACAACACCCTGACTAATTATTTTTCGAAAATCCGGAACACCACTGCTGAAAAAGATATGAAATAAAAACCCCATTAATGAGTATTTTTTTTCACAATTTTAGTACAAATAATTCTTTTTTTATTTTTTTAGTGGAACTAAAATAATCTTTCGCAGATGCTTATGATACGCAGGATGAGAGAATGCGAAAAATATTTATTGAAATAGGCATAAAAAATGCTACCATGCTTTTCATTCTCAATATCGTGGAAACTGCTACACATTTTTCACATAGCTTATTAAATCAGTTAATGATTAAATATATTGACTTTTGGCTGTTTACGTTTTATTTGCAGTTTATTCGCGTTGTAATAACAAGTTCGAGTTTGTCACGAAAAATTAAACCAGATTAACATGGTTTATTTTTTTTAACTTTAATAAAACAGTGTTCGCAACACAAATAACTGTGTATTGTACAATAAAGAGATGTGATTTGTCGCCAAAGCTTGAGTAATCGAGTGACGGAAAGCCACGGGTCCAAACTCTCTTGTGCCGGGATGTAAACAGAGAGTAAAGTTCAGTATTGGATAGCCGAGTTGCCTCTATGGTAATTCGGCTTTTTTTTTAACTTTTAACAGGAAAGGAAAAAACAGATGAATAGATCAGGTTTGTTCTGTCTGGCGGTTTTCCTGATGTTTTTTGGAGCGCCGAACAGCAATGCAGCCCTGATCGACCGAGGTGGCGGATTAATCTGGGATTCTGATCTCAACATCACATGGTTGCAGGATGCAAACTATGTGAAAACATCAGGATATGACAGAGATGGGCTAATGAACTGGTATCAGGCCATGACCTGGGTCGATCAACTGGAATACGGCGGATTCAGCGAATGGCGACTGCCGGAAATGCTTCCGGTCGCCGGAGGTGCGAACTACAAAAATAAATGGTCCCGCAACGGCTCAACAGATAACGGATACAACATCAGCGCTCCTGGTTCAGTATACCCGGGCAGCACTGCAAGTGAAATGGCCTATCTGTATTACAACAGCCTTGACAAAATAGGACGCTATAATGTCAGTGGCAAGAAAAATAAAACATATGGTATTGAGCCTCCTGACCCTTTTTATAATGTAATGACGGACAAAAGATACTGGTCAGGTTCGGAGACTTCAATTTTAACTGCCGGAACTTTCAATTTCAAAACAGGCCGCCAGATACTTTATGCCCTTGAAAGTGTAAAGCTCCATGCCTGGGCAGTTCATGATGGGGATATCGGTGCACCCGTGCCCATTCCCAATGCTGCATGGCTCCTTGCCTCCGGCTTGATCGGTCTGGTGGGGATCAAAAGGAAAACAACAGGACAAGCTTGTTGATAAACTGTTTTTGGATAGGAATTATTTCATTTAACTTTAACTTAGGAGGATACAACAAATGAAAGGATTGAAAAGATTTTTATTGGCAATGACCATCGCAACTGCAATGGTTTTTGCTGCAAGCGGCGGTTTTGCCGCGACCATCACAATTAACGGTCCGGGCACCTGGACACCCGGAGAAATATTCACTTTTGATATTTTATTATCCAACAATGCCGGTCTCAACAATCTTGATTTTTTCAGCATCGGTATTGAGCTGACCGGTGATGGCGAAATCCTGGGCGCTTCCGGCTTCAGTACTTCCAGTTATGTTTTCTACAGGAATTCCGATGGTGTTATCGCCGATGTGATGGATTCGAATCATATTGTCATCGCAGATGCTTCCAAAACCAGTGCAGCATCAAATGCCAATGCGATCGGCAAACTGCTTGGAACAGTTGAGGTTCTGATGGGAAACGATACCCAATTGTTCGACACCTATGAACCTTATAATTACTCGATGGTCGGTGATTCCGGTTTCGCGCACATGAGCGATGTCGTGCTGGCAGGTGCTCCTTACACGGTAGAGCCGCCTCCTTCAATTGTTCCAATCCCCGGAGCAGCCTGGCTTTTGTGCTCAGGCCTTATCGGGCTGGTAGGAATCAAAAGAAGAACGAAGATGTAACTTTTCCAATAGGATGAAGTACCCATAAATTGATCGTGTGCCTGTCTGAAGATTTTTGAATGATTTCTTCAGACAGGTACGTTCCGATTGAAATAACTTTTTTACAGGAGCTTGCTGCATATAAACGACAGACCTGGAAAACTGGAAATTAAATAGCATATTGCCATGTTGGAAATTGCATCGCTCTTATCGCCGCGACAATTATATACATTAGAGTCAATTTCAAAACGATGGGAAAAGGCGCACCCGGCCGTGTAAAAAACACGTCACACCGGCGAAAGCCGGTGTCCAGAAAAGGATTGAAAATACTGGATCGTGCATAGCTTCACTGTGTGTCCGGCTTGCATCGGAATGACAACAACAGACCTTTGAAACTGGCTCGATCGAAAAAAACGGTTTTGTTTTTAATTAGCGGACAGCCGGATTGCCATTTCATGGCGGTCCGGTTTTTTTATTTTCGGTATCAGGTGCAATATCAATATAACGAATTAATATTACATCTGATTTAAAAAATATTACTTGCAGTATGACCCCATTTATTTGCAAACGATGCTGTTTATCAGATGTTGATAAGGGGCAGGTGGGACGCTTCTGAATGGTTTTGAAATAGACTCAAATATAGATGCAAAGGACAAAGCATTATGGATGCCAAGCGATTTATCTATGCCATCACCCTGATTCTGCTGACAGCTACCTGCCTCTCAGCAGGCCCGGTGCCGGATACCGGACAGACAACAAAGTACACCAGCACATTCGGGGAGGATGCGGACTATACCATCAATCCGCCGTCCTACACCAAACTGGGATATAACGGAGTCGAACTTCCGGACACCGCAACCCCGGCAGACGGCTGGATCATGACCCGGGATAACGTCACCGGGCTGATCTGGGAGATGAAAACAAATGACGGATCAGTCCATGACAGGGATAATATATATACCTGGGCCAACACCGCAACTTTTATTGCCTATGTCAACGATGAAGACTTCGGCGGGTTTTCAGACTGGCGCATGCCGACGGTTAAGGAGCTGTCAACGCTTGTGAATAGCAACAGGATCAATCCAAGCATCAACACGATATTTTTTCCAGATGGTGTTTCGTCGGGTATTCATTCCGTTTACTGGTCATCTACTACCTACGCCAGCAGAAGTGTCTTTGCGTGGTACGTGAGTTTCTACGGCGGCCATGCCAGCAACCTCGGTAAGTCGAGTGGTTGCTATGTTCGTGCCGTGCGAGCCGGACAGTGAGTAGGTATTTGGATTCTATGGATATGACTGTTTATCTGCAGAATATTGTAAGAAATTTCAGCCGGTACAACAAGTACGGTATTGGAAAAAAAGTCGAGGCAAGGCACATGCGGAAAATATTACTGTTAACAATTCTTTTTTCCATGATGAATATGACGGCTGTCATGGCCGATTTCAGGGACAACGGCGATGGCACGGTGAGCGACACAGCCACCGGCCTGATGTGGCAAAAAGCCACTCATGGACGGGTGAACTGGGAGGCGGCAATCACTTATTGCGAAACACTGACCCATGCCAGCTATGATGACTGGCGGCTTCCCAACCGGAATGAACTGCAATCCCTAGTTGATTATTCAAGGTATCCTGGTCCAGTCATTGATATTTCTTTCCCTCCTGGTACTGTTGGGTCCGTTTACTGGTCGTCTACTACCTACGCGTATAGCAGTGAAAATGCTTGGTACGTAGAGTTTAGCAGCGGCGCTCCCAGTATCCAGATTAAGTCGTACACTTACTATGTTCGTGCCGTGCGAGCCGGACAGTGTGTGGGATTGGATCATTTGTATATTTATAAACCAGCGCAAGGTGCGACATGGGCAGTTGGAACTGTGCAACCCATCACCTGGGACACAAAAAGAATCCAAGGGAATGTGAAGATCAGCCTTTCCCGCGAGGGGGGCAAACCAGATACATTTGAAACACTGGCCGAGGCCACGCCGAATGACGGTGCATTTCAATGGAACGTGTTCGGCCCGGCTTCCGCCAACTGTATGCTCAGAATCGATCCGCTCCTGGCCGGATACACGGACAAGGGTGCTACACAGGGATTGTTCAGCATTGAGATCAACACTTACAGCCAGCAGGACACTTCCCTGTTCGGAACGGTTTTGGACAAGACCACTTCCGGGAAAATTGGAAACGCAACCGTTCAGATTCAATCCGTAACCTCTGCTACGGATGCAAATGGATATTTTTCATTTTCCGAGCTGACAGCCGGCACACACACCCTCACGGTAAACAAGACCGGCTATTTCACGGCATCAAAAACAGTGACTATATCGGATGCATCAACCGCTTCCATGAATATCCTGCTGATTCCGGAAACCACGAATAACAAGCCTGTGATCACGGATGTTCAGGGGGACTATTTCAAGCCGGAAAAAGATACACAATATTTTCTGGATGGAATCGATCTATATGAAACCCTGACCGTGAAGGTCAACTGGAGAGGCCAGCCGCCGGGAACCGTCCATTGGATCACGCCGTCCAACACATTTGTGGATACGGCATCGGGATCGGAAGTTTCCCGATCCTTTAACATGGGAACGGATTTCGGCGAAGGCGGAACCTTAAAGGTAAAAGCGGTTTCAAACAGTGGAACGGAAGAATCCGTAGAATTTCCAGTCAACTTTGCAGTCATTCCGCAACCGCCATTCGCCAGTCTGCTTCCGGAGGTCTATTACGTTCCGGTTCCCAAAAACAAAGGTTTTGAATACAAGTTTATGGGGATTGACAGTTTCAGTCTTGACCTGGCCACCTGGGCGCCTTCCAACATCGACACCAGCTTCCCGATATTCGGCGGAGCGGAAATGAAAATCGGCCTTGATCTGGGCAGCATCGGTGATGACAGCCTGACACTCTCAGGCCTGATCGACAGCAATGGGAAAGCCAGCCTGTTTACATACGGGATTGATGGAAAAACCAAAAAAACGATCCGGAAGGGGGTCTTGTGCAGAAAAGGGATCAAACTGCCGTTTATCGAAGCCAAGCCCAACGCGACCATTGATTTTCAGCAGAACTGGTCGGATGATCTTGAAAGATGGACGCCCGGCGGTGAGCTGGGTGTGGGTTGTGATTTCACCTTTGCCTCGCCGTCAGTTTCGGTTGCATCTGCCTTCGGCATACCGATTTATCTGCGATCCGAGCTGGATCTTGACCTGCTGCTCACACTGGGAATTGACGGCTGGACACATGCCGGGCCGGAATACACCGGTCAGTTCGAGTTTGAACCCCTTGTAAAAGGAATCCTCGGTGCCGGGTTAGCAAAAAAACTGTGCGTGGAAGGATATGCAGGCGGCGGTTTCCACAGCGGAATTGAATTTCTGCCCCAAACGGAGTGGATCGACCCCTACGCAGTTCTTGTCGGCGGGGCCCAGGTGATCGCCGGGCCTTTCCGGCAGGGGATTGATCTTGAATTCAAGTGGCCTGAACAGGCTGCAACTTCTCTCAGCCTGAACAGCATGATTCGGTCTGACAACTACTCTCTTATCCCAAGGGATTACCTGATCAGAACCATGCCGGCCTCTGTTTCAACCAGCACCCCGCTGATTACTACGGCCGCCATAACAGAAGAGAATATCATTGCATCCAATATCTTTCCATATTCAGTACCGGATACAGCCCAAATCAATGACGCGGCATTGGCTGTCTGGGTGGCGGACAACACCTCCAGAAACCTGATCAACCGGACGGAAGTCCGTTATACAACCTATGAATCCGGAACATGGAGCAGCTCGTTGCCCATTGCTGACGATGGAACGGCCGACATGAATCCACGAGCCATATCCATACCCGGAGGCAATGCCGCCTGCATCTGGCAGGACGCAGACATGGCCCTTCCGGACAGTGATGATTTCGACACCTTTAACTCCCATATTGAAATTTCCGCCAGCAGTTTTGATGCCGCATCCGGCACATGGTCTGCTCCCTCAAGGCTGACGGACAACGCAACCCTGGATCATTCTCCGAACCTCTCAGCCGCCGGATCTGATGATATGATGGCGGTCTGGGTCAATAACGAATTCAATGACTATTTTGGATCGGTTTCCATGCCCAACACCCTGATGTGGTCTCACTATAACGGAACAACCTGGAGCGCAGCCGCCTCAATCGCTTCCGGAGTGGGAACGATTCTGGGAACAGCCATGGAATATGACGGTTCCAATGCCACCTTTGTCTATTGTGTGGATATGGACGATAATCTGGATACGTCCACTGACACAGAGCTTTGGCGTGTCACGTATTCCGGAGGCGTATGGGGCACTCCCCAGCGGTTGACCAACGATGCAATCGCAGACGCCAATCCAAGACTCGCCTATGACGGCAACGGCATTCTCCGGCTGGCCTGGCTCAAAGGCAATGATATCCGGTTTGCAACCGGAACGGATGTGGCCGGATCTGTTGTCGTTGCAACCCCCGGCGAATCCCTGAACAGCAAGGATTTTAATCTGGTGATGGGGGATTCCGGCAATATCGCTCTGGTATGGAATGATGTTTCGGAAACATACAGCGATATCTGGATGGCCTGCTATGATGGGGCCATGTCGGTCTGGAGCCGCCCGCGGCAGCTTACCCATGATGCGGACTCAGAACGGTTTATCAGCGGTGTTTTGAATCCCGACGGGAACCTGCTATGTGTTTTTGATAAAAACCATACGATTTTTGAAGACCAACAGGAAACAGTAAACGGCCGGACGGTTCTGGTTCAGGGAGTTCCAAAGGCTGGGCAGAGTGATCTGAGCTACCTGATCTATACCATGGACACGGATCTGTCCGTAACCGTTGAGGATGTTAATATCACACCATTAAAGGCCTTGCCGGGAATTGCGGCCACCATAACGGCCAAAATTAAAAATCTGGGCGAAGCACCGGCATCGGACATCGATGTCGCGTTTTACCAGTGTGATCCGGAAGGTGTTTGCACGGCAATTAATTCTATCCAGACCATTACAGAACCCTTGGCCGGAGGAGCGGAAACGGAAGTATCTGTTCCCTGGACGGTTCCTGCCTTGGAAAATGTATCGATGATCCGTGTGGATGTTGATCCAAATCTGAATCAGGATGATCGGGACAGAACCAATAACCGGGTCGAGATACCTGCAACAAAACCGGATTTCGTTGTTCAGGACATATCTGTTCAGAGTGTCGGAAGCTGTCGGTTCATAAACATCCGGGTGGGAAATGAAGGATCTGTAACCGGAAGCAATGTGACGGTTTCGATTCACCGCGGGTCTGCAAACGGAGAGCTTCTGAACATGGTTTCCGTTCCGGAGATTCAGCCCGGAGCCTATAAGGAGATATCCTACATCTGGGACAATCCTTCACTGCCGGGTGAATCCAGAATAGAAATATTCGGCGTCGTGGACGAAACCGGCGCAATCGATGAGTTTGATGAGGGCAACAACATTGGAAGCGCTTATGCAGCCGTCGCCGGCCCCCCTGAACTGGAAAACATCTCCGTTTCGAAGAGCTGCATATCTGAACTGGGCTCATCCGCAATCCATGCAATAGCCACCGACCCGGCAATGGGAGCGCTCTCCTATACATGGGAGCCCCTGGATGGCGGAGAAATCACCGGGGAGGGAGTGGATGTGGTTTTTGACCCGCCGGATTCCGGTCCTCATGCCTGCCCATATCGTGTGAAGGTGACGGTAACCTCCAGTGTCAGTGGTCTTTCCGCGGAAGAGACCGTGGAGATTTCTGTTAAACTTGCCGGTGACGTCAATGGGGATGGAATCGTCAATATCATCGATAAGGTCATGGTTCGAGATGCTTTTGGACAAAGCGGAGAACCAGGCTCGATAGCTGCTGATGTGAATCTGGATGGCGTGGTGAATATCATTGACAAGGTGATCGTCAGAAATCAGTTTGGGCAGAGTGGGTGTGCGTGCCCGAGATAGAATTAATTACGAATTGTAAATTACATACAAATTTTGATTTCCGGTTTTTACCGAATAAGATGGAGAGGCAACTTTTTTCAGCCCTATAAAGATTTGAACAGAAAAAGGAGAAACAAATGAATCCGATCAAACCCAATTTACAAAAATGTTGGTTGGCATTTCTGTTGCTGTTTTTTTTACCCGCAATCGCTTTGAGCCAAACCGTGGTGCACAAAGGCTGGTCTAAAGGACCCGTCATTAAAAGTATCTGGAATCTGGAATACCCATACCCAGGACAGACGGGTGTGCCTTATTCAAGCGATATCGAATATGTAATCGGCAGCGCTTATCCAGACTATACTTCGGTTTATGATATGCAGTTCACCAGCCTGGGATTTCCGCCGTCCTTGCAATCCGTGAATGTGGAAGAAAGGGATTATAGCGGTTTCTCCATTCCTGTTACCGGCGGAAATGTGAATGGCGTTGCCATACCAGCCGGAAGCTATGTTACACTCACGGAAAAACGGTTCATCATTTTGACAGGTTCCTATGCTGGATACTGGTGGGGAAAGGGAACATGCGTTTACCAATTTGGTTCACTTGGGACTTTTTCCTCAACCTTTCACCAGGCTGGAACCGGTAGTACAGTTTGGACCACACGAATCGAAGGCGACATAAACGGATATGCGGATATGTGGGTGGCTGCTGATGGTTTGCATGGAACGGGCTATTTCAGCAGTATAAATGGCAGTCAGGGGTTCGGCACTTGTTCGATTCTTTCCAATACCGCTCCACCGGTCACCTCCACTTACCATAATGGAACCCAACTGATGATCTTAACCGGTGGCAGCGCAACCGGCAATTGCACCGGTGTTTATACCGGGCCGCTCACTCAGACAGGCTTCAGTCTGATGCTGGATGAATTCGAAAACGGCGGTTTTTTTGGCTCTTACAACTCTGCAATAGACAGCGGTCAAAGCTATTCCTTTTTTTATCTGGAAGATGACGCCGAAGCCGTGGTGCCGGATTTGTTCGGCATGACCCAGATGGAGGCCGAGACTGCGCTATCATCTAAAGGTTTTTCAGTTGGTACAGTAACCACTGCCAGCAGTTGTCTGCAACCGGTTGGCCGAATCATCAGCCAGGAGCCCATGGGCGGTGTTACAACCAGTGGCAGCGCATCTGTAAACTTAGTGATCTCCGCCGGATCTTCATCTTCAAGGCATATTGCGAAAGGCATCATGCAGGGGGCGATCAATGGAAATTTCCAGACCGACTATGAATCGCCACTACTCATCGGGGCAACCAATATTTCACGCCAGGAGCATGTTCTGGGCGCAATCGATCCTGCCTATCTGACACGGTTGGACTGGACCAGCGATTCATACTCGCCTGTATGGACTGGCAAAGCAACGGTTGTCAAGGCATCCATTCAAAACACGTTTGACATTTCCGGCACAGTTTATACGGCCGCACAACCGGCAGGAATTCCTCTGCCTTCCACAGGATCCGGAAATTTTATTGCCTATATGATTCAAACCGGCCCCTATGCTGGTTATTGGTGGATGACAGGCACCTGTCAGATCGGTTCATACACTGTCGATCTTTACGGGATTGGGACATCCCCTGACCCCAACCCCTCCAATGTGACCTGGTTCGCGGTGGATGGAGATATTCACGGCTCTTATCTGGTGAATGGCAACGGGGTCGGTTCACAGGGGACGCTTAACATTACCAGCTTTCTGGGGGAACAGGCGTATGGAACTGTTACTGATATTCGTACTTCTGAAACAAAAATGATTCTGGGCACTTACACCGATATGGATGTTTTCGCTGGTAATATTTATTTTTCAGGTGATTGCTCCGGCGCTTATGCGGGAGCATTTTCATACGATACACTAAATATCTATATACCTGCTCTTGCTTGCGGCTTCACAATCGGTGACTATTCATCTTCATTGGGGAACGGTGAACAGCGGGTTCTGTATTTTGATTGCGGGACTCCGCTGCCTACACCTCCGGTTGCACCGACCCTGCTTTCACCAGCCAACACGGCAAGTGGTGTGTCCCTGACGCCCCTGCTGCATACTGGGCCATTTTCAGATCCGGGTTTGGGAGACATTCACGCCAGAACCGAGTGGCAATTGTCTACCGCAGCCGATTGCGCCTCCGGTATTGTTTTGGACATCACCAGTATGTCCCAGTTGACGAGCCTGACTGTTTCAGAGGCGGTTCTCGAACCGGGAACGACCTATTATTGGCGGGCGCGTTTTTATGACAACTATAATAACGAATCCGACTGGTCTGCAATTTTTTCATTTCAAACAACACCCGCTACCAGCGATAACAACGGTGACGGTATTCCGGATGGGCAGGCACCGCCCACGGGTGATCCAATCGACATGAACGACAACGGAACTCCCGACAACCAGGAAACCACAGCTATTAAAACCCTCTATACGGCAGTAGGCGGAGGCTCCATCGGTATTGAACCTGCCGGCGGATGCACCACCATTGAATCTATTGAATCCGTTAGATCCATAAACCCGGCCACACACGTTCCCCCTCCACCGGCCACTATGGGGCCATTCCCCTTGGGAATTGTGGCATGTAAAATAAACGTCTTCAACGAGGGCGATGAAGCTGATGTCGTTGCTTACTATACCGGCACAGCTCCTCCTGGATTCAAATTGTATAAATATGATGCCATTGACGGCTGGCACGACTATTCGGCTCACGCCACTTTCATGACGGGAACGCCATACAACTATGTGATCGTCCGGGTAAAGGACGGAGGTTTCGGTGATGCGGATGGCATAGCCAACCGCACCATTGTTGATCCATTCGGTATCGGCCTGGGAGGAGCGGTATCCATTGAAGCAATGGAATACCCGGAATGCATCTCCGAACTTTCCACTGCTTCCATTTCCGTGGATGCAATAGATCCGCATGAAGGTGAACTCTCCTATGTATGGCAAGCCATGAACGGTGGAACCATTACCGGCAACGGAGCAACAGTGACCTTTGATCCGCCAGACAGTGGCCCCCATCCTTGCCCTTACCGTGTTCAAGTGACGGTGACTTCCTCTTTGAGCGGCCTGAGTACAAAAGGAATCGCCGCCATTTATGTGAAACGGGCAGGTGATGTGAACGGTGATGGGGTGGTGAACATCGTTGACAAGGTTCTGGTGAGAAATGCCTTTGGGCAGGGTGGTGACCCTGGATGGATTCCTGCGGATGTGAACCGGGACGGAGTGGTGAATATTATTGATAAGGTGATAGTAAGAAATCAGTTTGGGTTAAGTGGATGTGTCTGCCCGTATGGCGATTAACCTAAGATAATTCCCCCCTTGAGGGGGGCTTGGGGGGTGTTTTATCTTTAAAAAAAACTACTTACGGTGGTAAAGCTTTATTACACCCCCCTTGGTCTCCCTTGGGGGGGGTGTTTTGCTTATTATGAAAACCACTAAATAATGTCCATGACAGCGATATCGTATTTGCTAATGACTATGTTTTAATAGATCAACTGTTGCTGGCTGTTTGTTGGATTGGCTCGGATTTTTAGTATTCTGATTTTTAAAAAAATTATCTTTTTAAAAAGGAGGGCTGCTATGAAACGGACAGCGTTATTTCATTTTTTTAAGGTTTTTCTCTTTGCTGTTTCAGGACTTGTATTGTTTTCAAATATTGCACTGGCCTTAACAACTATACCCGGTGGAACAATAACAACGGATACAGCATGGGGGCCTGGAACATACTATATCACCGGAAATCTGGCGGTAAACGATGGCTATACGTTAACCATTCTACCTGGATCGGTGATAAAATTTGCATATGGGCGACGACTTACCATCTATGGTACGCTTTCAGCAGAAGGCACAACTTTAGACAGTATTATTTTTACATCAAAAGATGATGATACTTATGGTGAAACGATTGCCGGATCTAATGGATCACCCGGCCCCGGCAACTGGGGTGGGATTTTCCTGGACGGATCTGGTGATAATAACGGTATCGGGCAGTTTGATTACTGCCGTATCCGCTATGGGGGAATTTATAATGGCATTGGTCAATACAATTTGTGGTTTAATTATTCGGATTCCGGATATTTCAGGAACTCCATCAGCGAGTTCAGTTACAGAGGGGGAGTTCAAATATCCTATACTTCGCCGGAAATTACAAATTGTACATTCAGCAGCAATAATACCTATGGTGTTAATATAAGTAACGGCAGCCCAGAAATTGCTAATTCACTTATCTGTAATAATGGTAGCAGTGGTCTTTTTGCATCAGGAAGCGGTATGACAATTGTCACCGGCAACACATTCACAGACAATGCCGATTATGCAGTATATGTAAGTCAGACAACAATTTCCCCTTACAATTTTGACAATACCGCCAGCGGCAATGAAATCAATGGATTTGCATTAGGCGGTAGGGTTTCTGCTGATCAGACCTGGTCATTTGGATCAGACTGTTTCCCATTTATAATTGTATCCACTGTCACTGTAGACGACAATGTGACTCTTACCATACCTGCCGGTGCCGTGATTAAGTTTGCCGGAGGAAAAAGGCTTACAGTATATGGCACGCTGAATGTTACCGGCACTTCTGACAATTGGGTAACCCTCACTTCATTCAAAAATGATGAATATGGTTGTGATACAAATGCAGACGGTGAACTCAGCACACCATCACCTGGTGATTGGGGCGGGATTTACCTGGACGGATCTGGTGATAATGATGGTATTGGGCAGTTTGATTTTTGCCGTATCCGCTATGGTGGATTATATAATAATATTCGTGCTAACAATGTGTGGTTTAATTATTCGGATTCCGGATATTTCAGGAACTCCATAAGCGAGTTCAGTACAGGAGAGGGAGTTCAAATATCCAATACTTCGCCTGAAATTACAAATTGTAAGGTCAACAACAATAATATTTATGGTGTTAATGTAAGTAACAGCAGCTCAGAAATTGTTAATTCTATTATCTGTAATAATGGTAGCGGTGGTCTTCGTGCAGGAGGAAGCGGTATGACAATTGCCACCGGCAACACCTTTACAGACAATGGCGGTTATGCAGTTTATATAAGTCAGACAACGATCTCCCCTTACAATTTTGACAATACCGCCGCTGGCAATGAAATCAATGGATTTGCATTAGGCGGCAGGGTTTCTGCTGATCAGACATGGTCTTTTGGATCAGAGTGTTTCCCTATTATAATTTTATACAGTGTCACTGTAGATGATAATGTGACACTTACCATACCTGCCGGTGCCGTGATTAAGTCTGCCAAAGGAAGGCTTACAGTATATGGCACGCTGAATGTTCTCGGCACTTCAGACGATTGGGTAACCTTCACTTCATTAAAAGATGATGAATATGGTTGTGATACCAATGCAGACGATGATCTCAGCACACCATCCCCAGGTGACTGGGGTGGGATTTTTTTGGAAGGATATGGTGATAATAAAGGTATTGGGCAGTTTGATTTTTGCCGAATCCGCTATGGGGGATTCTATAATACTACGAGTACTTACAATGTGTTATTTCATTATTCGGATTCCGGATATTTCAGGAACTCCATCAGCGAGTTCAGTAACAGAGGGGGAGTTCAAATATATGCTACTTCGCCGGAAATTACAAATTGTACGGTCAGTAACAATAATACTTATGGTGTCGATATGTATAGTAGATGCAGCCCCCTAATCATAAATTCAATTATCTGGGGTAATGGTTCAAATGCGGTCTATTCTGGAACACCGATTATAATGTATTCCAATATCGAAGGTGGTTATGCCGGAGATTCTAATATCTCTGTAGATCCCCTGTTTTTAGATGGTCCTTCAGGAAACTATCATCTTCAACTGTGCTCTCCTGCAGTTGATGCTGGTGATCCTGTTGAGGTTTTAACAAATGATTATTCACCTGGAGATGTTGTATTGCATGTAAATCAAGTGACAAATATACAGCCAGGAAATATTGTCTGGATAACCGATGGCACAAATACGGAATTTGATGAAGTCATCAGTGTCACCACAGACTCCATTACCATTGCTGTTGGTTTTTCCAATTCTTACCTGACATCAGCCAATTCTTATCTGTACACCCGGTCATCCAATTATTCCCAGGAACCGAACCCAAATGGTAAACGAATCAATATGGGTGCTTATGGCGGGACACCGGAAGCTGCGATATCAGAGCGGCCGTTGCTACTAAATTCTACATTTGATTCATGTATTTCAGAACTGAGTTCATCGGTGATCAGTTTAGATGTTACAGATCCGGCAGGAGGGAACCTGTCCTTTGAATGGGAGGCACTGGATGGTGGCAGTATTGCCGGGAATGGTAATGTTGTTGAATTTACCCCGCCCGGAGCGGGCCCTCATCCTTGTCCATATCGAATAAAAGCAGTTATAACTTCCAGCGTAACACAATGCTCAGTTGAGAAAATTTTTAACATACGTGTAAGGATATCCGGTGATATTAATGGGGATGGTGTCGTGAATATAATCGATAAAGTCATGGTTCGAAACGCCTTTGGGCAGAGTGGCACCCCTGGATGGATAGAAGCCGATGTGAATCGGGATGGGGTAGTCAATATCATTGATAAGGTAATTGTCCGGAATCAGTTTGGCCAGAGCGGGTGCAGTTGTCCATAACGATGTACTAGGTAAACGAAAATGTCATTCAGGTCAGCGCTATGTGAAGAACCGGAATTCAGAAAAGCAAATGGGAATAATGGATTCTTGACTTCGGACGAGATACTAATGAGTCCGAAAGTGTTTAGACGTAGCAAATATATTATTTAGTTTAATTAACAAATGGTTATGTTGTAGTAAAATGTTTTCAGAAAACTGCACTCATTAGTAATATGGTGATTGAAAAAAAATCTATATTATTGCGATAATCATAGGGGAGTGTGAATATGAAAAAAGTCATAATTTATCTGATACAAATACTTTTATGTCTGACATTACCCCAAAAAGCATTTGCTCAGAAACAATCTCCCGAGGCGCCGGTTCATCAAAAATTAGCCATGGAGGCATTTCAGATATGGCCGAATGACACGTCACATGAAATTTACACATACCTGAACCCTACTACAATTTGGAGTAGCTGTGACCAATGGGAAGCAGTAAATGGTTCTTTCATTATTGAAGGGGCATGGGCAGAAGACAGATTTGATCCCGGCAGCCAACAATCGTATTCTGATTTAATTGATCTGCATGGAATCCATCTGGACGGGCTAACAGGAATCAGCAACTTTACCTCACATTTCTGGAACTGTGATTTAGGCAATGAATCAGAATCTGGATTAGCAATCGAGTATCTTGGGATAAATTATGGCCCTTTTTGGTCGGCACTGAAAAAAGCAAAAATGTATTGGTATGGAGGTAATGAAGTATATCCTTATATAAAAATGCTAGACGGGTTACCATATCGTTCATACAGGCATTGGTATTTTCCAGGCATAATCGAGCTATATCTATCCAATGATATACCGAGACATAAAGAAATAGCATACTTTTATCTTGGAAGGATTGTCCACTTACTATCAGATATGGGGGTGCCTGCTCATGTCAACGAAGATAGCCACCCAAAATATGAGAACTATGAAGAATATATGATGGAACACTGGCATGAAATAAGCCATAATTCAGACAGTGATGGCCGACTACTCGTGTTAAAACCGACTGAGTATGATAGTTTGCCTGAAATATTTTTAAATCAGGCTCAGTTGACCCAAAATTTTCCTTCAAACAATGTAGATGGAAATACCACAAGCTTAACATTTCAGAGTGCAAATGGTTGGGAATGGAATAGAAACCCAAGTTACATAATACCTCCATATGGTGACAATTGGCCTGTTGCAGAAACTGACGACTGGGTTGGTAACTGGGCGTTTCCTAATGAAGACAATTTAAAGATATTAGCAAATTCGCTAATGCCCTTAAATATGATGTATATCGCAAACTTGTATAAATTATTTTGGGATACAGTTCATCCTTATCCAAAAACAATTGATTCAAGAAATAACTGTGATGGGAGCGTAGCGATCACATGGCAAAACCCCCAAAACGATAATAGTGTCCCGACGGCCAGCTATAAAATAGATTATGGTACAGATTCAAATAACCTGGATGGCTCAATAAGTGATATCACGGAAACGGAATATACTTTTCATGATCTCACAGTTAATAGTACCTATTATTTTTCGGTTACAGCTCTTGATTCTGAAGGAATAAAAAGCAATCCCTCTCAAAAAACCAGTAAAAAAATAGGTGACAACATTGGTCCACCGGATAATATTGTAGAATTAAGCGCTGTGGCAATAAGTGCTTACCAAGTCAATCTGTCATGGCTGAATCCTGATAATAATGATTTCCAAAAAGTACTTATCGTAAGATCAACCGCTCCGATTACATGGCAGCCGACAGATGGGCAAACATATTCCGGCAATATTTCAAGTGGACTTGACGTCATCTATAATTTTAATGGCACATCCTGCTCTGATTCCGGTCTTGTACCAGGCTCAACATACTACTATGCAGCATTTTCTTTTGATGACTGCCTTAATTATTCTTCCGGTATCACGGCTGATACGTCAACACCCGCACTGCCGCCTCCGTCAGAAACCACTGCCGGAAATTTTAGAGGAACAGCCTCAAGAACAACGGTTTCTCTGAACTGGGAACATGCACTGAATCCAATCTATCACTCTTATCTGATGGTTCGCGGTACATGGGCTCCATCAAATAATGTTGAATACAGTGTCGGCCAAAACGGTATTATCTATAAAGGAACCAATCTAACCTGCTCTGATAGTGGATTGAGCATGGGAACCCATTACTCCTATACAATATATGCATATCACCGTTATCAGGTTTATGATGATGTCAACGAAGTCTGGATTACCCATGTCGACTATGGGCCGGGATTATCAATTGACCTCACTACAAAATTAGGTGGTACCCTCACCGGGGATCTGACGCTTACCAAAGATGGTAACCCGCATATCGTAACCAGCATGCTGACTGTTCCTGTCGGGATGACCCTTACTATTTCACCAGGAACCATCATTAAGTTTTCCGGCAGCTCCTCCGGCATAACGGTGAATGGAACTTTAAACGCAGATGGCAATTTACCGGATGGAATCAACTTTGATCCGATCTTTATGACCTCGGTCAATGATCACAGCATTGGCGGCGGGACAGGATCAGGAATCCCGGTTATCGGAAACTGGGATTCTGTCCGATTCAATGCAGAAAGTACTAATAACCTTTTACGACATGTGATTGTCAAATGGGGTGGGACCAATAGTTCGGGCAACAATCCTGGTTTGGCAGAAATTTATACATCTTCTATTGATATCGCCAACTCTGAATTCAGTGACAATGCATATGGCATATACATTTATAATGCATCGCCCAGAATTGTGTATAGCAATATTCTGAATAACAGTACTTATGGAATATACTGTGCAGGCACCTCGAACCCTGTCATTGAAGGCAACACCATCACCAATAACTCTTCCGGCATCGTTGCTGATTCGACTTCGATGCCCACGATCCGGAATAACATTTTTACCAATAACAGCATCTATTCCATAAATTTGGCTGGCGGGCATATTGGAGCCATTGAAAACAATACGGTCAGCGGTGGTGCTTATGCTGGCATCTATGTTAGCGGAGCTATTACCACCAACAGCACGTTCGTAAATAATCCGCTCATGCCATACATTTTCGGTCAGGTGACCATCGGAACCGGTGTTACGGTCTCCATAGCTCCTGGAACAGTTGTTAAATTTAAGACTACAAGTTCAAACCTCATCGTCAACGGCACTCTGACTGCTCTTGGAACAGATGATGACAAAATCGTTTTCACATCCCTCAAGGACGACACTTACGGCGGCGACACCAACAGCAATGGGAACGCTACCCTGCCGACAAGCCAAGACTGGGATTCCATCAGACTTTTGCAGGGCAGCGGCGCAAGTCAATTGTCTCATTGCATTATAAAATACGCAGGTTATTACAACGGCAGTCAACCAAGGGCAGGAATATATGTAAACAATTCAAACCCAACCATTGATTTTTGTGAAGTCAAGAACAGTTATTACGGTATCAGTATTTTAAACGGTTCTCCTACAATTTCAGGTTGTGTTATATCCAATCATTACAGTTATGGAATTTACTGTGATGGCACCTCGAACCCTGTCATTGAAAGCAACACCATATCCTCTAACATTTACGGAATCGTCGCTGATGCGACTTCGATGCCCACGATTCGGAACAATATTTTTACCAATAACAGCATTTATTCAATAAATCTGGCTGGTGGGCATATTGGAGCCATTGAAAACAATACGGTCAGCGGCGGTGCTTATGCTGGTATCTATGTTAACGGAGCTATTACCACCAACAGCACGTTCGCAAATAATCCGCTCATGCCGTATATTTTCGGTCAGGTGACCATCGGAACCGGTGTTACGGTCTCCATAGCTCCCGGAACAGTTGTAAAATTTAAGACTACAAGTTCAAACCTCATCGTAAACGGCACGCTTACCGCCCTTGGAACGGAAGATAACAAAATCGTTTTCACATCCCTCAAGGACGACACCTATGGCGGCGATACCAACAGCAATGGAAACGCAACCCTGCCGGCAAGTCAGGACTGGGACTCCATCAGACTTCTACAAGGCAGCGGCTCAAGTCAATTATCTCATTGCATCATAAAATATGCGGGCTACAATACTGACAGCAGTTCTCCAAGGGCAGGAATATATGTAAACAATTCAAACCCAACCATTGATTTTTGTGAAGTCAAGAACAGTTATTACGGTATCAGTATTTTAAACGGTTCTCCTACAATTTCAGGTTGTGTTATATCCAATCATTACAGTTATGGAATTTACTGTGATGGCACCTCGAACCCTGTCATTGAAAGCAACACCATATCCTCTAACATTTACGGAATCGTCGCTGATGCGACTTCGATGCCCACGATTCGGAACAATATTTTTACCAATAACAGCATTTATTCAATAAATCTGGCTGGTGGGCATATTGGAGCCATTGAAAACAATACGGTCAGCGGCGGTGCTTATGCTGGTATCTATGTTAACGGAGCTATTACCACCAACAGCACGTTCGCAAATAATCCGCTCATGCCGTATATTTTCGGTCAGGTGACCATTGGAACCGGTGTTACGGTCTCCATAGCTCCCGGAACAGTTGTAAAATTTCAGAATACAAGTTCAAACCTCATCGTCAACGGCACTCTGACTGCTCTTGGAACAGATGATGACAAAATCGTTTTTACATCCCTCAAGGACGACACCTATGGCGGCGATACCAACAGCAATGGAAACGCTACCCTGCCTGCAGTCCGGGACTGGGATTCCATCAGACTTTTACAGGGCAGCAGCGCAAGTCAATTGTCTCATTGCATTATAAAATATGCAGGTTACGAAGATAACAGCAACGACCCGCAGGCAGACATATACGTAAACAATTCAAACTCAACCATCGATTTTTGTGAAATCAAAAACAGCTATTACGGTATCAGAATTCTAAACGGTTCTCCCATAATTTCCGGCTGTATTATATCCAATCATTACATTTATGGAATATACTGTGATGGCACTTCGAACCCTGTTATTGAAGGCAACACCATATCCGCTAACAGTTACGGAATCGTCGCTGATGCGACCTCGATGCCCATGATCCGGAACAACATTTTTATCAATAACAGCAGCTATTCCATAAATCTGGCTGGCGGGCATATCGGCGCCATTGAAAACAATACGGTCAGCGGCGGTGCTTATGCCGGTATCTATGTTAACGGAGCCATTACCGCCAACTGCATGTTTGCAAATAATCCGCTCATGCCGTACATTTTCGGTCAGGTGACCATTGGAACCGGTGTTATGGTCTCCATAGCTCCCGGAACAGTTGTAAAATTTCAGAATACAAGTTCAAACCTCATCGTCAACGGCACTCTGACTGCTCTTGGAACAGATGATGACAAAATCGTTTTTACATCCCTCAAGGACGACACCTATGGCGGCGATACCAACAGCAATGGAAACGCTACCCTGCCTGCAGTCCGGGACTGGGATTCCATCAGACTTTTACAGGGCAGCAGCGCAAGTCAATTGTCTCATTGCATTATAAAATACGCAGGCTATTCTAATAACGCCAGTTCCCCGAGGGCAGGTATATACATAAGTAATTCATCACCGACGATTGAATACTCTGATATTAATTCCAATGCGGAGCATGGTCTTAGACTGAGCAATGCTTCGCCTGTAATACAGCATAATAATATATCAAATAACAGTTATGGAATATACCTGGAAAGTTTATCAAATCCGGTTATTTCCATGAATACGATAACCAACAATCAGTCATATGGAATCCTTAACGCAAGCAGTGCTGTTATGGTCATGGCTGAAAAGAATTTCTGGGGTCATAATAGCGGGCCTAACGATCCTTCAGATGACACGGCATCAGGGGGGCTCTATAACCCCGGAGGACTGGGCAATAGAAGCGGCAATTATATTGATTATTCCCCGTGGGTGACAGACTCCAATGACATGGATATGGATACTATTGTTGATGCATGGGAGCTGGACCAATTCGGAAATCTGACAACTGTAAACGAAAATACCGATCATGATGTCGATGGAATGCCTGATGGATGGGAATTTAGGCATGGGTTTAATCTATCGGTAAATGACGCATACGGGGATGCTGACACTGATTGCTTTAGCAACCGGCGCGAGTTCATCGGCAACACTGATCCGAATGAATCCGGAAGCACTCCTGTTCCCATGTCGGTTTATGTTGATGGTGGAAATACAACCGGCCCATATGACGGAAGTTTTGAAAATCCTTTTGAATCGATCCGTGAAGCTGCTTTTTTTGCAGGAAGCGGAGACACTGTTTTTGTGGCAGCGGGCTCATATGTGGAAAATATTATGATCAGTTGTGACATTCATCTGGAAGGTGATGGCGCTGATGTCACTATCATTGATGGGTCTGGATCGGCTGCACCCACGGTCAGTATTCAAAACAATTGTATCGCAGGTATTTCCGGCTTTACAATCCGTAACAGCACCGAGGCTGGTATCTTTTGTACAAGTTCTGAAATCCAGGCTGCAAACAACCGCATCATGGGAAACAACCACGGTATCATGGCGGATGCAGGCTCAACGCTCTTGGCCGAAAATAACCTGATCGTGCAGAATACCGGTAACGGTATTGACCTGACTTCCGGCGCGGCAACTTATACCCTTGTCAACAATACTGTTTCCGGCAACAGTCAGGACGGCATTGCCTGCTGGAACGGAGCTGCGGGGACGATCACCAACAACATCATTTCAGGAAACGGCTCTTACGGCATCTTTTGCGGACAGGCCCCCGCTCCTGACATTTCATACAATAACGTCTGGAACAACAGCATATCCAACTACAGCGGTTGCAATACCGGAACCGGCGATCTGTCGGTTGATCCTCTTTTCAAAGCGCTTGCAACAGGTGACTATCATCTCCAGTCCGAGTCGCCTTGTATTGATGCGGGCTTGAATACTGACTCAACCCTCGCAGAGGATGTTGAAGGAAATCAAAGAATTATAGACGGTGACAACAATTCAACAGCGGACATCGATTTAGGCGCGTATGAATTTATTGAACCGGTCATCGAGAGCGTCATCTCGGACGAATGTATAGCCGAACTCGGGACCGCCACGGTTGAAATTACCACCTTTGATCCAGCAGATGGTTCACTTTCATATGCATGGGCAACACCAAATGGAGGGAATATCATCGGCAGCGGTTCAACCATCGCCTTTGACCCGCCCAATACTGGACCTCATCCTTGCCCCTATCAGGTGAAGGCAACCGTTACATCGGATGCAACCAACCTCTCAGTTGAACAAACCATCGATATTTATGTAAAACTGGCAGGTGATGTGAACGGTGATGGAGTCGTCAATATCATCGATAAAGTCCAGGTAAGAGACCACTTTGGCGAAAGCGGAGATCCGGGTTGGATAAATGCGGATGTCAACAGTGATGGTGTTGTAAATATTATTGACAAGGTAAAAGTGAGGGATCAGTTTGGACAGAATGGGTGTAGATGCCCGTGATGTTTTACAATTGAGCCAGTAAAAAAGGTCTGTTGTTGTCATTCCGGTGAAAGCCGGACACAAAGTGAAGCTATGCGCTATCCAGTGTTTTCGGTTCCTTTCTGGGCACCGGCTTTGGCTAGTGTGACGCTTTTTAATAGTTTTGAAATTGGCTCAATAGTAATGCGGATATTTTGCTCGATAGGAGATTTTGGGGTGGGATCTGTGCGCTCACCCCAAAAGGCGATAGCTAAAAAAAAAACAAGATTTTAATAAAAATTGGAAGGATATAGTTTACAATGAAAATGTTGTGGCGGGTTTTGGGTATTGTTTCTGTATTTCTGATAGGCTTTTCTTTTTTTGCCTGCTCACCAAAAGAGGAAAGCAGTCAGAACGTCAAGGATACCGATAAGATTGTAGTCGCAAAAGTGGATGATGTCCCCATATATTCAGATGTTCTGGAAAAATTTTTTGGCTCTCGATTGCTGCCCATGAATAATGAAAAACGGGCAGAGTTGATGAAAAAAAGAGTGGATGATCTGATTAATGAGGAGCTGATGTTCCGGGAAGCCCTTCGGCTCAAGCTGGATCAGGAGCCGGATATCCGTCAGAGGATTCGGCAGCTTGTAAATCAGCGGCTGATCGATACCCACATTAACGAAAAAGTGACCCAACGGAAAATTGATCAGGCTGAGTTACAGGCCTATTATGATGCTCATAAAGACGAATTCAACCGTGCGGAAGAAGTCCGTGCGGCCATTGTTCTGTTCCCCTTGATCAAAGGTGCGTCTGACGAGCAGCGGTCGGAACTGAAAAAGAAAGCGGAGACATCGCTGGCCGAGGTCAAGGCTACCCAGAATCAGCGAATCGCTTTTGCCCAGATGGCCCGGAAACATCCGGAACAACCTGCCCGATACGCCAAGGGCGATACCGGCTTTTTCAGTGTGGACGGAAAACCCAGTCAAATTGATTCCCGCATCGCAGCAGCAGCATTTCAGCTCGAAAAGATCGGGGATATTGCCGACAAGGTTATTGAGACTGATGATGGTTATCACATCATTATGCTGACCGGAAGACGTGCCGCATTCAGCCGTCCCTTTGAACAGGTTTCAAGACACTTGGAACGGCGGATCAAAAATGAAGAATTCCAGAATGCGCGCAGCGAACTTATTAAAGGACTGAAAGCAAAAACCAAAGTTGATATTGATGAAAAAGCGCTTGCTCAGGTTCAGGAAAAGTTAACAGCCACAAGCAAAGCAAAACCAATGATTTTGCCAGGCCAATCGGGCGGCCCATCCAAGCCCGGAACCGGTGATCAGCGGCAGGTGAAGAAAGATAAATAGAGAATCATAAATGAATCGGATAAGAAGGAGATGAGAAACATGAAAAGGAGTTCGATCTTACTATTTGCAATCGTATTATTAACCAGTATGTTCCATGCCCATGGAGCATCCGCCGTACCTCAGATGATTAATTACCAGGGGACGCTTACCGATAACACAGGGAACCCAGTGGCGAACGGGAATTACACCATTGAGTTCAGGCTCTATGATGTGGCTTCGGGCGGGGCGTCGCTCTGGTCGGAAAAATGGGAAACACCGAACCAGATTCCGGTGATCGATGGTAATTTCAATGCCATGCTTGGTTTCGTTAGTCCGATTCCCGCCACCTTTTTTTCAGATCATCCGGTTGTCTACCTTGGCATCAAGGTTGGATCAGATTCCGAGATGCTGCCTCGTCAGCAGATAACCAGCGTCGGGTATGCATTTACAGCAGGAAACGGTATTCCCAAAGGCGGAATCATCATGTGGAGCGGGGCGGTGAATCAGATTCCGGCAGGTTGGGCTTTGTGTGACGGTGTTGAACGGACTTTGTCTGATGGCTCTAAGATAACACCGCCGGATTTAAGAAACAAATTTATCATAGGGGCAGGCAGCAGTTACGCAGTTAAAGAAACTGGTGGAGCATCCACTATAAACATACAGCATAGCCATGTTGTAGACGGTCATTCACATGTAATGACCCATACCCACACATATTCAGGAACGACAGGACAAAGTGACTATAACAGGGATAGATCATCAGGTAGTTACTCTACTGCAGGCGACACCCACAAGCATACTTTTTCGGGAACAACCAGCAATGGCAGTACAGGCGAAACTGGTTTATCAGCGCCAGGGACAAGTGCTCAGTTAGGCCAAACCCAAAGCATTTTGCCACCCTATTTTGCGTTGGCGTATATTATGAAACTTTAAAAAAAAATTAAGCTTTGATCATCTCTTTATCCACCTGCCCAAACACTGTGGGAGCGGCATCCTGCCGCGACAAGGCTGAAACGATGATCAAGAAACAAAATGCCTGCCCTAAATGGAGAAGGTGTATGATAAGACATATATTCTCAAAAAACATGATGCTGTGTCTGCTGCTTCTGATCGCTACAAGCAGACTTTATGCCGACACATCCATCATCAACCAGTACGATGCCAATGGAAATCTTGTCTCAGGCGACGGGCGCTATTATCAGTACAACGACGCCAGCCAGCTTGTCAGAGTTAGGCAAGGTGATCAGACCGGATCGGTTATCGCTGAATATTTTTATGATGCCTCGGGCCAACGGGCCAAGAAGATTGAAAACGGTGTGGTCACTTATTATGTCGGGAAGCATTTTGAAAAACAGCTTGGCGGAGAAAATGAAGGCAGCACGAGCTATTATTTCGGTGAAGACGGCGAACGCTTGGCGAGAAAAGACCCAACCGGAAGTATTTCTTATTACCATCTTGATCATCTTGATGGCGTCAATGTCGTGACCGACTCATCCGGAACCCCTGGCGATAGAAACGATTACCTGCCTTTTGGCGACTCAAGGCAGGGCAGCAGCACCACTGAAAAGTATACCTATACTGGAAAGGAAAAGGATAAAACCAGCCTTTACTATTTCGAAGCCCGCTACAATAGCCCTGAATTCCGCCATTTCACTCAGGCCGACATCGCCGAACCGGACTACAACGACCCGCAGGATTTAAACCGGTACGCGTATGTGGGCAACAATCCATTGAGCTATGTTGATTATGATGGGTTCAAGAAGAAGAAGAAGACCAAAAAGAAGGCGAAGCTCTCAAAAAGAGAAAAATGGATGATCGCTCATGGGGTTGATCCTGATAAAAATAAAAAAAATTTAAAAAATTTAGGCTTAAAAATCACAAAAGAATTAGCGAAGGCGCCAGATTGGAAGATAGTACATGTTAAGGGATATATTAATTCAAAAAGCGGAAAAATAGTTAAATCATACTGGCGCAGAGCCCCAAATACGGTAAAAAGTGGGGCTTCAAAAATAGGGCTATTAGCGGGACCTGTGATACAAGCAGCACAAGATTGGAATCGTAATGACTTGTCAGGTGGTCAAAAAATGGGAAGATATTCTTTTAGTGTTTTGGAATCAGCTGTGCCTGGTTTTGAAGAAGCGGGCGAACTTATAGCTCGTGCAAGCTCATTAGCATATGGCACGTCGGTTAGTTATGATGAAGTTAAAGCAGATTATTTTTCTGATAAAAATCCTATGGTAAAAGGATTGTCAGACTTTTCAAGGAAAGTTGGTGGCCAGCGTTTTGATAATTGGCTTATAAAGCAGGATTGGATAGATGCTTTCTGATTATTGAGATGCCGATACTTCTTCGCCTGTTTCAGAAACTCAGGAGTGAAATATGCCTTATAAATTTTCTGATACCTCTTTGAAGGTCAGTAGTTTTTCGCCGGTGTGCAGTTGCTTCTTTGCCCGCTTAATAGACTGCATCAATTCTTTGTTTGAAACTATTTTCAGGGTTTTGATTATTCTTGGAAAATCTTTTATCACGTCGATATCACGGCCTTTTGAGAACGTTATGGGGTCCAACCCTTCTGAGAAGATAGGTGTCGCCATCGATCTGGAGAGTCATGCGATAGCCGCCTGTAATCCTGGCTTCCCAGATGGATGGGCGGCCTTCCATTTTTTTCATACGGAGGGATGGGTGCCTCGGATTATCCAGCAGGCGCTCGATCTGCTCATCGATCCGAAGTTGAATATGAGCAGGAAGCTCCTGGTAATCCTTATGAAAAGGTTTTGTAAAGGCGATTTTCATTTTTTCTTCAGGGCCTTAAGGACGTCAGACACCTTTTTAAAGGGCCCAATAGTCTCGCCTTTGGCAATGGCCTCATCCGCCACTTTTTCCCGCTCCTGCCATTCCTTGGACCAGAACCATTCCTGGTCTTTGGCCACCAGTTTTTTGGGGATCAAGATAAGGGCGTTGTCCTGGATGCGGGTCTCGAGAAAGTCACCGACTTCCAGGTTGAGAGAACTGAAAACCTTCTTAGGTATGGTGATTTGATGTTTTGGGCCGATTTTTACAGCAGACATATAATTATCTCCTTACTTTCCTATTTTATTACTTTAAGTGTACCCGAAGTACAGGGGAAAAAGCAATGCTTTTTGAGGAACCCACAATGAAAATTTTTAACAAGACCGCATCTGTAATCGCGTTTTTTTCAGTATTGCTGACCTCTTATGCCTATGCCGGGCAGATTGTCTGGAATGCCTATCAAGGCTCTCTCTTCTCCGGCAGTTTCAAACACGGTTACACAATTGACCTGCCGCCGGGAACCAGCGGAATGACGCCCCAGCTTTCCATTTCCTACAACAGTTTCCTCGCTCCAAACAAATCCGGATGGGTCGGGGCGGGATGGGATATTCCGCAAAGTTTTATTCAGACCAACATTGATGGCACATTTTCCCTTTTTCTCAACAGCACCAAACATGATTTGGTATATGTGGCCTCAGACTCACCCAATGGTTGCTATCACACAAAAATCGAAACCTATCTGAAGATCGAGAAAAAGACCGTTGATTCCGACGGGAAGAAAGAATATTGGACGGTTTTTGATACCAACGGCACTGAGTACCGCTTTGGGTTTAACCCTGATTCCGAGAACATGCTTAACACTAGTGATCCCTTGATAACGCCGTATGTCTGGCGCTGGCATTTGGACAGGATCAAGGATACAAACGGCAACTGCATCTATTTTACCTATTCTGAGAACCCTTGGCCCAATGACCTGGGTGCTGTCTATCTAAGCCGGATCGAATACAACACGGAAAAGAAACGGATGGTTGAATTTATCCTGGAGGAATCCGACCGGCCGGATATGACCGTGACTATTGACGAGGGATCTGAGGTGCAGGTGTCTCGGAGACTATCGGAAATCCGGGTCTGGGTCGATATTGGGCAGATTGTCAATAATTGGCCTTGGCAGCTTGCGAAAAAAATTGTGTTTCAATACGACACTCTGAATGCTTCCTTATTGTCCTCCATTACCAAATACGGCAGCGACGGAACAACCGCCCTGCCGCCGGAGAGTTTCGAATACACCTCTTTTAACGATGGAGAAAAGGTTACAGATCTCTTGACTGGGATTACAGGTGTTTTGGGCGATATTACCGCTATTGACTACAGCCCCTCATCCTCGGCGCCCAACACCTCTTTTCCGGAGAACTATTGGCTTGTTACTTCCATCACTCAGGATAATGGCATGACCGGAGCCCATGTGCTTTCGGCTGCTTCAACCTTTGACTATGAAAATGGCGCATATGATCCAGACTCTTTGGAATTCCGGGGTTTCGGCAAGGTTATTGAAACACGACCGGATTATTCCAAAGTGGTTCATATTTTTCACCAGGATGATGCTTTAAAAGGCAGGGAACAGAGTATCGCGGTCACAGACAATTTGTATGCACCCTATAAGTCGGCTATAAACTTCTGGACCGGAACCCTCCATGAGGGTGTATACACAGTACGGCTGGAAAAAACCGAAGAATATACCTATGATGGTGTTCCTGTTAGCCCCAGAATAACCAGGTCTGAGTATGGATGTTTTGATGAATATGGAAATGCCGGGCTTATAATCGATTATGGCGATATTGCTGTAGCCGGAGACGAAACCTATACCTACCGGGAATTTGTCTATAATCCGGATCTCTGGATTATGAACCGGGTGAAACACTCTTATATCACGGCCATAGAAAACGGCCCCAAACTGAGGGAAAGCTGGTTTTATTATGACCGGGCTTTCACTCTCGACGCACCGCCTTTTGCAGGGAGCCTGACCAGGGAAGAACATTGGAACAATGCCGGTGCAAATTCCGTTATGGCCTATAAGTACGATTCTTATGGAAACCTGATCCGGAAAACCGATCCGCTTAACCATTCCACCGAGATTTTTTATGATGGGACCTATCATACCTTTCCGGAGCTAGTGATCAATGCCAAAAATCATCCCACCACCACAACGTTCAACCCGGTTTTGGGCAAACCTGTTTCCGTGACAGATCCGAACGGAAACACCACCACCTATGCCTATGATGTCTTCAACCGTTTGATCCGAATCGTCAAACCCGACGACAGCGAGGCTTTTCCAACAACGGAAATTCAGTATCTGGTCAATGCATCACCTCCTCATGCGGTTATTGTCAAAAACCGGGAGACCGAGGCAACGTCCGGTACCCAGGACGCACTGCAAGTCATTGACGGGCTGGGGAAGGTCATTCAGACTAAATCGGAATACGATTCGGCAAACATGACCGCTTCCGACACCTATTATGACATGATGGGTAGAACCGCAAGACAATCCAACCCCTATCTGACGGACGGGGCAATGGCGTACAGTACCCCTGACACGGGCATCCCAGCCACCCGAACCGAATTTGACATCCTCGGTCGGCCGACGCGGGTTACCAATCCGGACAATACCTTCAGCACGATCACATACAGCAATTGGACAGCCAGCGAGACGGATGAGAACGGAAAGACGAAAACAAGGGCCTATGACGCAAACAATCAATTGACAGAGGTGATTGAAAACAACGGGGGATCGGCGTATACCACCCGATATCAGTACAATTCCCTTGGAGAATTGCTGGCCATAACCGACCATCAGGGCAATACATCCACCCATGAATATGATTCATTGGGCCGGAACATCAAAACCATTGATGTGGATCTTGGGCAGCGGCTTTTCAGTTATGATCCCGCCGGAAACCTTATTTCCGAAACAGATGCCCGTGGAATCGAGATCAAATACCAGTATGACGCATTGAATCGCCAGACCCTTATCGACTATCCCACTGACAAGGACATTCAGTTTGTGTATGACCTGAATAACAAGAGAACCCTGTCCATTGTATACAACACTCTCGGCACCGACATCTATTCCTATGATAAACGTCAGCGCGTGATTGAGGAAAAAAGAACCATGGATAATCAAATCTGGGTGACGAAATGGGAATATGATTCGATGGATCGTGTTATCCGGGAAACCTATCCGGATGGAGAAATCGTTCAGTATCGTTATAATGCCCAGAACAATTTGTCGGAAATTCAGCGCGGCGCTCAAATCATTCTGAACAATACCGCCTATAACCCTGCTGGAATGATGATCCAGAAAAGTTACGGGAATGGATGGAATACTGCTTACACATACGATCCCCAAAACCTGCGGCTTACTGGAATTGCCGCCACAAAAGGGTTGGAGACCTTGCAAGATCTAACCTACACTTATGATTTGGCCGGGAATATGAAAACGTTGCAGGATGGAAAAGCCGGAAGAACCGAGACATTTGTTTATGATGATCTGTATCGGATGGTCAGCGCCCAGGATGATCTCACCACCGGCGGATTTAACAGAAGCTACACATATGATGCCATCGGCAACCTGATTTCAGAAACCGACAACAAAACCCAGCCCCCGGCAGTGACGCAATACACTTATGGCCAGGGAAGCGCTAAACCCCATGCGGTCACCGGAAAGACAGACAAAATGCCGAATGTGGGTTCTTTTGTCATTGATAATGGCAAGGCTTTCTGTACCCGGCAGATTGTTAGGCTCAACAACATCAGCATGGGTGTCACGCAGGGCAACCCAGCCGATTTTTATATGGCAAGTGAAAACCCGGATTTTGCCGGTGCATTCTGGCAGCCTTTCTCCACCGCGCCATTTTTTACGTTGAGCCCGGATTTTGGGCACAAGGTTATCTATTTCAAGGTGAAAAATGGTAATGGCGAATCAAAGGTCGAGAGCGACGATATTGAGTACCGGCTGGATACGGATGAAGACAGTATCCCGGATGCGGAAGATACCGACAATGACAATGATGGAATTCCAGACACGGCAGATGCAGAACCGCTGAATCCTGGAAATGCGCTTCTTGATCCGGACAATGACGGGCTCTCCAATTTTCAGGAATATTTTTATCAGACAAATCCGGGTGTAAAAGATTCTGATGGGGATAGCTGGTCTGATTTCGATGAAATTTTTGTACATATGACCAGCCCGAAATCGGCTGACACGGACCAGGACGGCATCACAGACAATACAGATCCAAACCCGAATAATCCCTATAACGATGGGTTCAGTGAGCAGTATTCCATTAAACGTTGGACGTTCAATGCCGGAGGGGGCAGGAGGAACAGTGTAGATTATAAGGTGGCGGACGTGATCGGAAGCGGTTTCAGCAAGAGTCCTTTTGCGGATAAGGACGGGGACGGGATGCCGGATAGGTGGGAAACAGATCCGGAGCATGAACTGGACCCAGCCGATCATTCTGACGCAACCGGAGACAAGGACAGTGATGGCTTGACCAATCTCCAGGAATATCTTTATGGAACCCATCCCAATGATGAGGATTCGGATGGGGACGGATGGAATGATTACCAGGAAATTTTTATCTATCATTCGAACCCGAATGCCGTGGATTCGGATAATGACGGAATCCATGACCCACAAGACCCTGAACCCAACAAACAGACATATATATATGGAATCAGTCAAAATTATACAATCAGAAATGGAAATTTCAATGCAGGCGGAGGCCAAAGGGCAAGTGAGACCCATGCCATGGCAACCGATAGAATTGACTGGATATCCCATAGCAATGCAACGTATTATTCTAAATTTTCAATAACGCCCGGAGCGGTCAATTTTGAGCGCACGCTTACAAATGAGACCAAAACCGCTGTATTATCCATATCCAACGAGGGGATCGAAAACCTCATCATAGGAGATACTTCACTTGCCGGGTCTGATCAGGCGGAATTCTCCATGTCACAGGATACTTGTTCAGGGCTTGTTCTTTCTCCGGGTGTCGGATGTACAATTGAAGTGGCATTTGAGCCTAAGTCTCCAGGGGCCAAGGGTACGATCCTTGAGATTCAGTATGATGATGGCGAAGCCAAACATGCGGCCATTGCCATTTCCGGAGTGGCCATTTCAGATACTACAGACAATTGCCCGGATGTTCCCAATCCTGACCAGAAAAATACGGATAAGGAAAATGAAACCCTGCCGGGCCATCCTCCCGGAGATGAACTGGGTGATGCCTGTGATGAGGATGATGACAACGACGGCCTTCCAGATGTTTATGAGATCAATTCTACCGGCACCAATCCGCTTCTGGTGGATACCAACGGCAATGGTATTCCCGATAACCTGGAAGACAGCGATTTTGACGGTCTCAGCAATGAAGTGGAGTTTGCCCAGGGCACTGATCCGAACGGGCCGGATATCCGGCTGTCTGCTGGATTGAATCTGTTCGGCTATCCTGTGGAGGTTCCGGCAGGATATACCTCCTATGATCTGCTTCTGGATCTTGGAACCGCTGATGAAGTGGATCGGATTCAGCGGTATAACCCGGAGACCGGTGCGTTCGAGGCGACAACTTACCAGGGTGGGGTGGCGAGTGGTAATGAGTTTAATATTGTCAGCGGAGAAGGATACTTTGTTTATATGAAGACAGCCAAGGCGATATCTTTTTCCGGACAAATCACAAGCCCGGAAATATCGATTAAACCAGGGTTCAATATTGTATCCATTCCATTCATACCGACGGGTTATACATCATATGATCTGATAACGCTTTTGGGTGCTTCTGATGTTGTAACCGGTATTCAAAGATTTAACAGGGTGAATGGAGCCTTTGAGACTACGTCATACTTTAATGAGCAACCAGCAGGAGTGAAATTTATAATTGTAAATAGTGAAGCTTATCTGGTCTTTTCAAAGTCGGCCTTTAGCATACCGGCCTTCCAGTAAGCACATATAAACCATCCCTAAGGAGGGGAACAATGATAGACACAATGAAAATGAAACTACAAAGAGTGGGTGCTCTGCTGATCTCACTTCTGCTACCGGTGGTTGCACAAGCCGGTATTCCGGAAGTCAGCCATGTCATGGTCACAGACGTAACCACGGTATCGTTTTCAGCAATATGGATTGCTAGCGAACCCAGTACGCCCGACCTTCAGGTTTTCACCGATGCTGCCGGTTCTGTTCCGGCAACCGGGATCGATGTTGAACCTCATCCTGTGGATTCCGGTAATGAGACAATCCGGACAGCGGCTGAAGATATGGGGGTGATGAAGGTTCGGGTAACCGGTCTGGAAGCGGATACGGCCTATTATTTCCGTCTTATTACCAGATCCAAGACTACAAACGAAATCAGCTATTTCCCGGAAGCATTACCCTTGCAGTCCGTCACAACAGAGGTGCGCACCGAGCGGTCCGAAATACTCGGCATAAACGAAATTCCATTTTCAAATGATCTGATCGTTTATGACTGCTATCTGCCGGACGGATCAACATTTGCCGACGGAGCCCTTCTTTTGGCGGAAGTGGAAGGAGCGGATTACCCCATCAGCAAATTCGTAGGGGATGGCATCACTACGCCGGCGGCATATATCGACCTCAACAATCTATTTGACGTCAATTCCAGGATGACTATTCCTCTTGACGGCTGCGAGAGCATAACCCTGACACGATACATGGGGTTGTATGGAATTATCACCGCTCAACTCCAGGTCCCGGATAACAATCAGTTAACGGAAATAAAATCCCCCATCAGTCTTGTCTCTCCGGAAATCAGCGATCTGGTTTTTGATTCCTGTATTTCAGAGCGAGGCCGTTCCCCCATCACGCTGAGCACAGAAGATTCTCAATGCGATCAGTTGACTGTTGTCTGGGAGCCGCTGGACGGCGGCACTATTATCGGCTCAGGGGAGAATGTTTTATTTAATCCCTCGGCACCGAGTACCCGACCGGCTTGCAACCCTTATCGCATCAAGGTCACCGTCACATCGGACGTATCCGGTTTATCCACTTCACAGGAATTTGCCATTACGGTTAAACGAGCCGGAGATGTCAACGGCGATGGCGTAGTCAATATCATCGATAAGGTGATTGTCAGAGACACTTTTGGCCAAAGAGGAGCACTCGGCTGGATCGACGCGGATGTCAACTATGACGGCTTTGTGAATATTCTGGATAAGGTAATTGTACGGGATCAGTTTGGGATGACTGGATGTGCGTGTCAATAGGGAATGGCGAATTTTCAATATGGATCGTTCAGTTTTTCATCATAAATTATCCAGGAGGAAAAAGATCATGAAAAAACAAGTTCAAAAAAAACAAAAACAGAATAGCCGAACCTTTGAAAAACAAAACCTAATGGCAGCAATTGTTTTGATGGTAATACTTTTTATTGCAACACCGGCGAATGCAGACACTATATTTGTTGATATCAACAATACTTCTGTTGAAGATGGAACCATTGACCACCCGTTCAATACCATACAGGAAGGGATCAATGCTGCCATACCCGAAGATACGGTGAAGGTTGCACCTGGTATTTACAGTGGGAATATAACGATCAGCGGTGAAAACATCAGTCTGATTGGTGAAAATCCGAAAACAACAATTATCTCAGGTACCTCGAATGTGATCACTATCAACGGGACATTCAATTCTGGTTATGAATTAGTAGAAATCGCCGGATTTACGATTAAAAGTGGTGTAACTAATGGGATTTATTTTAATTCTTCATCAGTTATAGGAAAAATACATAATAATATTATTTTTGGTAATGGCAACGGAATATTTGATAATTATTCATGTAAGGCTTCTATTTATAATAATTTGATTTCAAAGAATACAGGCGCTGGAATCACTAATAACAGTGGATATCACCCCAATTTTACAATAAGCAATAATATTATCATTCAAAATGGTACCTACGGGATAAATCGAACTAACGGAACCTATCTAGCTTCTTTTAATAATGTATGGCACAATGGCACTGCGGACTTCAACGGAACGATTTCCCAAACGTTACCCCTTATTTCTGAAAATCCATCTTTTGTAAGCGAAGAAACCGGAGACTACTCTCTTTCTGCCGGCTCGCCATCTATTGACAAAGGTCAACCTATCGCATCGGATAACGATCCGGATGGAACCACCAATGATCAAGGAGTCTATGGCGGTCCCGGCGCAGCTAACTTCTGGCCATATACGGCAGGCGGACCAATCGTTACCAATCTTTCGGTAACGCCCACCTCCATTCCGGTTGGGGGGTCGCTGACCTTGCAGGCAACCGGCAAGATTCAATAGCTGTCTGAGACAAAGAAGTTTTTCCATCCAATTCGCAGAAACGGAGACCGGATATGCTTCAGATCATTCATTTTCAAAACAAGGGGCGGTTGTTTCCTATCTTATTAGGCCTGTTGTGCCTATTTTTATTGCCTGGATTTTTGAAAGAAAAATCCTATGCAGCAGACATTCAAACCGCGGAATACTTTTTTGATATGGATCCAGGAGAAGGAAACGGATTTCCCTTGCTTTCTGCGGACGGTTCTTTTGATTCTTCTGAAGAGGATGTCAATCTGTCCGGCATTGACACATCATCACTCAAGATCGGTTCCCATACGTTGTATGTACGGTTTAAGAACGCTGACGGTGTCTGGGGTCTTGCCCGACCGGTCACCCATGATCCGGATTTTAACAGTCCGTATAATTTCACCATAACCGGAGACAAGTGGATCGCGGGCGCGGAGTGTTTTGTCGGCACAGACCCGGGACAGGGCAACGGCCTACCCGTATCAGCAAAAGACGGTGTTTTTGACGAACCGGAAGAAGATCTTGTTCTTTCCGATATCGATGTTTCAGCCTATGGGCCGGATTCTCACACCCTGTACCTGAGATGCGTGGACAATGAAGGCACCTGGGGCATGTTGCGGCAGGTGCAGTTTGAGATCCATGATCGGTCAACCTTTGCAATCATTTCCGGAGCGGAGTATTTTATTGACACTGATCCCGGCTCAGGCAATGGCACACCCATTCCGGCAGCGGACGGCAACTTTGATTCATCTGAAGAGCAGGTGGATGTTTCCGGAATAACCACCACAGGCCTTACCGAAGGCGTCCACATGCTTTATGCGCGGTTTATGGATAAGCTCGGACGATGGGGAGCCTTTTCCAGCCAGCCATTTTCCATCAATCGGCCTGTCGCCTTCGCACACCCGGCTCCTTTCCAGCCGTTAACCGGTGACGGCCTGATACCGCTTTCCGTAGTGGTATCGGATCATTTCGGCAGCGATACCTGTAAATTGAAGGTAGAATATTCCACAGACAGCGGTTCAACCTGGGACCGGATTACCATCCAGCAGGGCAGCGTTTCTGCTACTCATGGCACTCCGGCCCTTAATAATGGCCTGGAATACCAGATCGGCAATAGTTCGGGCTGGATCACAACCTCTTCCGGCCCCAATACCGTATCTTTTGTATGGCAGTCGGAGCAGGATCTGGGTAAAACCGAAACTCAAGGCATTACGCTCCGGTTTACCATTCACAATGGCACAGAAGCATACATAACTTCGACCATGAGCGGAGTGTTTCCGATTGACAATGAAGCACCTTCCATACCAGTACTGAACCCGTACACGCCTGACCCTACCGGTGATACTACTCCCACACTGACCTGGCGCAAGGCATCCGGGGCGGATCATTACCGTGTGAAGATTGCATCAGATGCGGGATTCAGCACGATTATTCTGAATCAGTCCAATATCGGCAGCGCCGAGTTCACACCTTCCACACCATTCCCGCTGGGAGAGATATTCTGGCGGGTCGTATCTGTCGACAGTCTCAACAACGAAAGCCCGTATTCGGTAACAGATCATTTTACCATTGTTGCGGATTCAGCAAGGCCTTCCGTAACTTTAAGTTACAGTGAGAGTTCTCCGGCAGCAGCCGGTCCCCTGACCATAACAGCCGTATTCAACGAGCCGATCATAACCATACCGAAAATTTCCATTAATCAGCCGGGAAGTATGGATATCAATGCAGCATCTATGATCGGAAGCGGAACCACCTGGACCTATTCCTACCTGATTCACTGCGCAGACGGTAACAGCTTTATGGATGGGATGGCCGCTGTCACGGTCACCAATGGCTTTGATTCTGCGGGCAATGAAAATTTGTCTGCACAGAACAACACCTTTGCCATAGATACGAGTGCCTGCGGGTCTGGTAATATTATTGCATCCGAATACTTTTTTGATATGGATCCTGGAGAAGGGAGCGGTTTGCCGTTACCTTCTGCGGACGGTTCTTTTGATTCTTCTGAAGAGGATGTCAATCTGTCCGGCATTGACACATCATCACTCAAGATCGGTTCCCATACGTTGTATGTACGGTTTAAGAACGCTGACGGTGTCTGGGGTCTTGCCCGACCGGTCACCCATGATCCGGATTTTAACAGTCCGTATAATTTCACCATAACCGGAAACCAGTGGATCGCGGGCGCGGAGTGTTTTATTGATGTAGATCCGGGCCAGGGAAGCGGCATACTCGTATCCGCGGAAGACGGTGTTTTTGACGAACCGGAAGAAGATCTTGTTCTTTCCGACATCGATGTTTCAGCCTATGGGCCGGGTTTTCACACCCTGTATCTGAGGTGTGTGGACAATGAAGGCACTTGGGGCATGTTGCGGCAGGTGCGGTTTGAGATCTTTGAGCGGTCAACCTTTGCAACCATCTCCGGAGCAGAGTATTTTATTGACACTGATCCCGGCCCGGGCAATGGCACACCCATTCCGGCTGCGGACGGCAACTTTGATTCATCTGAAGAGCAGGTGAATGTTTCTGGAATATCCACCACAGGCCTTACCGAAGGTGTCCACACACTTTCTGTGCGGTTTATTGACCAATTTGGACGATGGGGTGTTGCTCTTTCCGCTTCTTTCACCATCACTGGTGAAAGCATTGATTCCGACGGTGATGGCATGATGGACGCATGGGAAACAGAAAACGGTCTCGATCCCCATAATCCCTTAGATGCAGCCGGAGATTTGGATGATGACGGTTTATCCAATTTGAATGAATACCTTTCGAATACCGATCCCAGGAATCCGGATACTGACAATGATAAAATGCCAGACGGCTGGGAGATCACCTATGGACTGATTCCGAATGATTCTTCTGATGCAACCGGTGATTTGGATTCAGACAGGTTGAATAATCTTAATGAATTTTTAAAAAACACAGTCCCCATAAATCCGGACACGGATGATGACGGTTTTTACGATGGTGACGAAGTCAATTACGGTACAGATCCAAATGCACTGGAAACGATCACAATCCAAACCAAGAGCAAAGATATCCTGGTATCCTTAACAGGCAACAACCGCATAATCATTGAAGTCATTAATGGTTTCTGGACCTATAAAGAGATCCAGTTAACATTGACCGGGATTGATTCAGGGTGGTACACGATTGCTGCTGAAGACCAAAATTTTATTCTTTTGCCATTTGAAAGAAAAGAAATTGCAATACAACTTCATTTGCCGGGGAGTTGCGCGATTCCTGCAACAGAATATCCATTTCAAATAAAAGCCTCATGGATACATAATGGGCAGACTTACATCGAAAGTGATGATGGGAATTTGGTTGTCACTCCAAATCCCAATGTTTACCGGTTGGCCATACCGGAACAACCCCGTCTTGCTGGAAATAAAATCCTGGTTGCCTGGAAGACAGATATACCTGTTGATGGATATGTGTATTATCGTAAACTGGGTGATGAATCGTTTATTCAGGTTGAAGCGGGCATTAATGCTCTTGAGCATCGGGTGACCCTGACAGACCTTGAATACTTCACATATTATGAATACTACACTGAGAACCAATCAACCTGCGGCGGGTTAACAGCAACAGAACCTACCCTGATCAGGACCGGCAAGGCTGTAAAATTCGCCAATAATGTAAATGAATTCTGGGTAGACAGGGATTATTATCAACCTGTTGTCATGACAATCTCCAATACAGATTTGATAGAGCATACATACCAACTGTCGGTGATCAATGATAATGAAGACATTGTGGTTGATTTTGTCGGTGAAGGAAGCAACGGTAGAGAGGCAACATTGCAGCCTGGAGCATCGACCGATATTGAGCTTGTGATCCATGCACCGGACGCAGTGAAGGAGCGGTATGACATCTATCTTAAGATTGTATCTGATGAAGGAGAAGCTGACTCATTTGTCGATTATTCCCACGCAATTGTCCATGTCCGGTCATTCGTCGCCAACCTGGATATTCAGCCGGTTGAAAGCACACCAGGGCTGATGGCATACAACTTCCGCCTGATAAATTATGGTGATACATTATCCGATATTAAAGTCTATCTGGATAAAGACAACCTTACCAAAGCATGGATGGAGACCGAGATCAATCATCTTCGATTAGAAAACGGACAGTCTATTCCCTTCACTGTTCGCGCTCAAGAATACACAACCGGAACGGTTTATGCCCGCTCTGGAAACTATATCGTTTCTGCCACATTCGAGATAGGGTGCCCTCCTGAAACAAGTCTCAACACTTACACACTTCATGATTTATCGGTAGTCGCTCATATCAAAGACTGGTATTGCACCAACAAACAGACTCTCGAACTGCCTTTTGCCGTACCCAGCGGGATAACCCATGCGGGTCTTTCCGAAGCAGCAGTAGAGATGAACTTCTCCCTACCCATGCCGCCTGAAAAATACGACCCGCACACTGTCATAATCTCAGTGAATGGGAACCAGGTCGCTGCCTTGGAAAACACGATACCTCAAGGGCAATACATATTCCGAATTCCCACATCTTTTATTAATCTGGGTTATGATGCACCACCATCAAACTATCTTAAAATTGAAACACAGGATATCGGCGTGGGGCAGTACATTATTTTGACGGATTTCAAAATTATTCTCAATATAAATGAAATGAATATCAAACTTTGTGTACCACCACCTCCAGATTTATTTGAAGAATGGAAAGATATACCAGAGCCTCAAACAAAAATTATGACCATTGGACCAATCAAAAAATATCGTCCAGGAGATCTCGTCGATCACCTAACTGTGACTTTAATGAACAATGACAATAAGGTACACAGCGGCATCCTTACCCTTTCGGTTGATAACAATTCATACAACGGCGAAATACAACCGGAAGTACTTGTCGAAACAATAGATGTTCCTCCCGGCAAACAAATGATATTCCCGGATGATTTTAATGTTAATCAGGAAAAATATATTTTGACCATTCCCGAAGATGCTGATGATATTGAATACACATTAAGCGCATCTTTTGAAAACAACACATTAAATACAGTTCATTCATTAAACAACCGACCAGGATTTTATGTGCGTACACCTCTGGTCATCGTGCACGGTGTTATGGGAAGTGAGTTACATAATGCGGATGGCGCATTATGGAATGTAAAATCACTCTTGACTCCATGCGATAATAACTTGGATGAATTGACATTTGATTCATCAGGTACGCCTAATCAGGAAGGCATTATTGCGACAAAAGTAATTCGGGATTATGCGAAGCTTCAACTTTTCGGATACAATATTGCAATTGCGGGTGATGTTTTTAACAGGTTGGAAGACCACTTGAGGCATCATAAATATAAAGTCTACACCGCTGGCAGTGGTATTGAGGAAACGCCTGATTTTGACTTGAATAACATTCATCTGGATCCGAAAGAGAAAGAAGATATTTTTTATTTTGTTTATGATTGGAGGTTTGATAATTCAACAACAGCAGACAAATTAAAAATCTTCATAGATAATATAATTAAGGCGGAAGGATATTCTAAAGTGAATATTATTGCTCACAGCATGGGGGGACTTGTCTGCAAATCTGCATTACAGAAAGATGCCCTCATGCATGAAAAAATAAATAATATTATCTTTGTAGGGACACCGAATCTGGGTGCTGTCGAGAATTTTACACTGATGAAGCATGGTTTAAGAGCACCAAGATTCGGACAGACAATTTACGTAGATTATGTCGAGTTGTTGACGAGAGCATCGTCCGGGCTTTCTACAATAATAAATGCCGAAAAGATGCTAATGGATCCAAATAAAAAAGCAGCATTATCTACAATTATAGGAGTGGTAGATGCGGATCTGAAGACGAAGGACCCTTATTTCTGTAGTAATAGGTATGAATTTGCAAAATCTTTATTAAGCGCAATTAAGTTGTTTTCTGATCTTGAAATCCGAAGCGCTCTTTTGAACATTCTGGATTATTATAACAAAGATAAAGATCTTAACTGGATAAGAGATATACAGGCAAAAAGATTATCCGAAACCCTGCCTAGCTCCTTTGAGTTGCTCCCCTCAGAGAAATATTTTACACACATTAATAGTGGCTATTACGAATATAATAATGAGGAAGCCGCAACTTATTACCAGATGGATAGCTACCTTCACACTTGGTTCAATGATACTTTGTTGGATAATGCTAAGACTTTCCATAACCAGATCGATAACCTGCCAATCCCGAATAGCTCTTATGCTATCATTGGATGTAAGAAGTGTACAACTGGAAAAGTATTAGAGTTTGATAATCCTTGGTTAAGTTTAAATTTTATACCCGGTGATGGTGATGGTACGGTGCAACTGGATAGTGCTTTGGATATAGATGTAAGTAGGAAATATGTTGCATTATATGCTGAACACATGAATTTGCCTAGCCAACCAGGGGTTAAAAAGCTAATACGATCACTTTTAAAAGGATACGAGGATAATTTTGATAGATCACTCCTTTACCCTGTTGAAGAGTATTCGGAAGGTATCTGCGGAGTGCCCTCCTGCATTTCTGGGGCCAAAATCATGATTCCATTCCCTTATTTTGTACTCCCGGATTTTACCTTAACCGATATTGATAATCGAATAACCTGGATAAGCCCGAATGGTATTCGACTAGGAATTTTGGGTTCTGATTATCAATTCATTAATGAAGGTATTGAAATCTATGTGCCTGATGGTTCTGCCTATACCCTTGAATTCCATGGCGTTGATCGTGAATATTTGGATATAAAATTTCAAATAATGTCAGAAGGCGGCGTAATCAAAACCTATATTTTTTCAAATATAACTCTTGATATGGGAGACTGCGGACAGGTTACGTTTGATCTGACAAACATGATAACTGATCCTGTACTCCGCCTGGACCGGGATTGCGATGGATCATATGAGGCCGAAAACATCACTCCAACCGACATCCTGGATGAAAATGAGAGCAATGATTTTATTGCCCCTGTCACAACCGCTTTAGTATCAGGGACTCTTGGCTCCAATGGCTGGTATACTTCTGGTGTATCCGTCACACTGAATGCAATAGATGAAGGTGGTAGCGGTCTGCTGGCAACCAGGTATCGGATGTCGGATGATGCTGCCTATACGGAGTATTCCGGCACCATTCAGCTGAATGAACCAGGAGATTACACGATTTTTTACTTTTCCATTGACAGGAATTTAAATAAAGAAACCGAAAAGGTTCTCAATATAAAGATAGAAAATACCGTACCGAAGATCCTAAGTGTAACGGATTCAGGCATATACAGTTTAGGCACAACAAGTTTTTCAACCTCATGGGAAATTGAAACAGGAACATCCGGCATCCAGGATGTCCAATACTCACTTGGAACCGCGCCTGGCCAATCTGATATTATCGGCTGGACATCGGCAGGAGCTGTTAATGCAATTAACCTGGATAGTCTATCCCTTAATGAATCATGTAATAATTCCATTTATATAAATGTCAAAGCTATTAATAACGCGGGACAGGAAAGTGAGGTTGTATCTTCAGATGGAGTTATTATTCTTGCTGCGGGTGGTGATCCGGATGCTGATAGCTTTGTTAACGAGACTGAACTGGTTGCCGGAAGCAATCCATGCAATGAATTTTCCATACCTAAAGACACGACTATAGATCTTAAGAAAGGGTTTAATTTAATCGCAATTCCCGCTGAAATCATGTTTCAGCCAGATTTGAAAGACTGGTTATCCCATATTGGAACCAGCCCAGAAATTGAAAAAGTTATGATCTATGATTCTTCAAATGGAAGATATACCACACTTATTCCCGATGCCACCTCCAACCCTTCTTTTATTCTTGATGGAGGTGAAGGACTGCTTGTTTATGCCAAGCAAAATAAGGAGATCAATTGCACTTCTGCTTTGTGTGTAAATTACGATTTAATATCCGGACTAAATGTTGTCGGTATTGCCTGTCCACCGAACGGTTACACAGCATATCAATTGCTGACAGATGTTGGACAACAGAATATTGCAAGCATTCAGAGGTATTCTGCAGAAAAAGGTGCATTTGAAACAGCAGGGTTTGAGGCTGATGGAACAATTGCAGGTGTTGATTTCCAGATCGTGCCCGGAGAAGGGTATTTTATAAACATGAAAACCGAAGTGAATGCCTTTCGACCCTAATTATCCATGAATCGGGTTTCCAGATGCCTTCAAAGCGGTTTCCATCATAATCTCCGAAAGAGTGGGGTGAGCATGAATGGTATCTGCAAGCTCTTTGACCGTGCAGTTTTTTTGAATTGAAAGGGTTGCTTCGGCAATCAGGTCTGTTGCGTGGGGCCCGATAATATGGACACCCAGAATTTTTCCGGTATCGGAATCGGAAATGATCTTTGCCTGTCCGGAAATTTCGTTGATGACATGGGCTTTTCCAATGTGACGGAACAGAACCGTGTGGGTTTGAATATTTTGGAAAAGAGCTGCGGCACTTTTTTCCGTATGACCGATGCTCGCGATTTCCGGAATGGTATAGACAGCATTGGGCAGGATATCATAGCGCATTGTCCGGTCTTGTCCGGCGATATTATCCGCTGCTACCATCCCTTCAAAGGAAGCGGAGTGGGCCAGCATGATTTTGGACGGCCCCAGAACATCCCCAATGGCATAAATGCCGGGTATATGGGTCTCCATTTTTTCATTTACAGAGATCCAGCCATGTTCATCGGTCTGAACGCCCGCGATTTCCAGGCCGATTCCCTGGCTGTTGGGTTCCCGCCCGATGCAGACCAGAATGGCATCGGTGGTTATTTCCTGCTCATTGGATTTTTCTGCCTGAGACAGAAAGGGTGACGGGCCGATTGTTACGTCAAGGCGGTTTCCAGACCTCCTGCATCCGGTGATGCTTTTTTCAAGAAAAACCTGGATTTTCATTTTTTTCATCTCACGAAGCAGGATGGAGGCGCACTCTTCATCCATAAAAGGCAGCGGTATCAGACAGGAAGCAGCTTCGATCAGGGTGACCCTTGCGCCTAGCGCGGAAAAAATAAAAGCAAATTCGCATCCGATTACACCGCCTCCCAGAATGGTTATGGATTCGGGAATCCGGGCGATATCGAAAATGTCATCACTGGAATAGATTTGTTTCCCGTCAAAGGGAACGGAAGCCAGATTTCTGGGTCTGGCGCCGGTAGCAATGATGAGCGAATCCCACTGAATTTTTTCAGATCCACCCTCCTGAAGCAATACATCTATGCAGCCGATGGCGCTGATTTTTCCGGACCCGTTGATATAGCGGACATCTTGTTTTTCTAATAATGCATGAATTCCTTTGGCCTGGTTCTGGATGACTTTCTGTTTCCGAAGCATCAGATTGTTGATATCAACAGCAATGTTTTCAGAGAGTACAATTCCGAATTCATCTGCTTTCTTCATTTTCAGGATCAATTCGGCCGTGTTTTTCATGATTTTGGAAGGGATGCATCCGCGGTTCAAGCAGGTTCCTCCGATTTTATCTGCCTCGATCAGGGTAACCTTTTTCCCATGCCTGGCTGCCCGAACCGCTGCGACATATCCTCCGGGACCTCCTCCGAGAATTGTAATATTGTCTTTTGCCATGATCACCTCCGGAACGTTGCCCAAAAAGTCAATTGGACGGCTACGATATGTTTTTTGTTAATGGTTTATAAACGATAGATTTTTTCTGATGATTTTGATATACTGTAGCATAATTCAATCACAAATGAATTGCAAAACTTTCCCTTTTTGATATCAGCGTGACCGTATTTGGAGTGCTATACTGTTACATTCCCCCCTTGAGGGGGGCCATGGGGGGTGTTGATCCGCTTTTGAATGGAAACATTTATTGATTAATCAGGCTTTTGTTACACCCCCTTCATCCCCCCAAAAGGGGGGAATTGGTAGAATATATCTGTTGTTTCCAAATGCGGCTGCCCTGGGTTTGATATCTTCATGATAGATTGTTTTCCAGACAGATAGGGGTAGCGATGAATCTTTTGTTGAAGCAGACACCTCTGAATCTTTGGCATAAAAAAAATGACGCGCATATGTCGGTTTTTTCCGGATATGAGATGCCGTTATGGTATCCTGCCGGAACCAGAACCGAACACCTTTCCGTGATCACCCATGCCGGAATATTTGATACCAGCCACATGGCTTCAATATGGATAAACGGTGCGGATGCATTTAATCTGCTGCAATATGCTTTTTCGAGAGACCTGAACCAATGGAACGGAAAACCCGGTTTATCAATGCCGGAAGGGCGGTGCGCGTATGGGGTATTTTTAAACCCTTCCGGAGAGGTGATGGATGACACAGTGGTATACCGGTTTCACGATGACTGCTTCCTGGCGGTTGTCAATGCAGGCATGGGGAAGACAATTTCCCGGCATCTTGCAGACTGCCGGAACAATATGAATGTTGAAATCAAGGATCTGACAGACCAGATCGGAAAGATGGATATTCAGGGCCCTTTGTCTGCAAAAGTTCTTGCAAAAGTTCTGATAGATCCGGAAAAAATATTGAAAAAAATGGCATATTTCAGTTTTAAAGGTTCTGAGCCTTTTTCTTCACCCGGGGAAACAGTGAAACTGATCAATGGAATTCCGGTTATGGTATCCCGCACCGGGTATACCGGAGAGTTTGGTTTTGAACTGTTTGTCCGTTCCGAGGATCTTTTGCAGGCCTGGGAGCTGATTCTTGAATCCGGCAGAAGTTCCGGCATCCAGGCCTGCGGACTTGCGGCAAGAGATTCCCTGAGAACCGGAGCGGTTCTTCCTCTTTCCCACCAGGATATCGGAGCTTGGCCTTATGTTCGTCATCCCTGGATTTTTTCCCTTCCTTTCAATGCAGATAAAACAGGCTTTTCAAAGCATTTTATCGGAGAGAACGTCCTGCTTGTGGAAAAAGAAGCGGAATATACCTATCCCTTTGCAGGGTTTGACCCCCGGAAAATAGTAACCGAAAAAGCGACTGTCTCTGATCCGGAAGGCAATCCGATCGGAAGAGTCCTGACATGCACCACGGATATGGCGATCGACAGGCAGGGAGATCGGATTTGCAGTTTGGCAACTCCGGACAGACCGATTGACTTCCATCCAAAAGGACTTTCCTGCGGTTTTGTCAAGGTTGCAGTCCCCCTTCAGGCAGGAACGGTCGTACATCTTGAAGATGGCCGCAGAAAAATTAAAGTCAGGATCGAGAACGATATCCGGCCGGACAGGACAGCCCGCTGTGCAATGGAAAAAATATTATTTGTATGACTGTTGACAATACAACTCCCGTTTTACATGTGGGAGTGATTACAAGTGAGAGTAATTTCATGTGGGAGCGGCATCTTGCCGCGACAAGGAGAAATGACAATGAAAGATCTTTCGGAATTGAATCTGCCCCAAAATGTCCTGTACACAAAAGATCATGAATGGATCGATACAACAAAAGACACCATAAGAATCGGCATCAATGATTATGCCCAGGATCAACTGGGAGAAATAGTCTATGTCGAGCTTCCGCAGGCAGGAGCTTGTTTGAACAAGGGAGATGTGTTTGGAACCGTTGAGTCGGTCAAGGCGGTTTCCGAAGTGTTTATGCCGGTCAGCGGAGAGGTGATCCAGATCAACGCGGATCTGGAGAATGCTCCTGAACTCGTCAACAGCAGCCCTTATGAAAAGGGATGGATGATCGAAATCAAGGCATCCAGCCCTGACGAAATCAAAACACTCATGGACAGGGAAGCCTATCTGAAATTTCTGGAAGGAATCAAGTGATGCGGTATTTTTCCCATACACCGGAAGATATTCAATCCATGCTTTCCGCCATTCATTCAGGCAGTATGGATGATCTGTTTTCCATGATCCCGGATAATTGCCGGATGAAAAAAACTCCGGATATTCCTCCTCCATTAAGTGAATGGGAGTTGATCCAAAAGATGGAGGAGATGTCCGGGGAGATGCCATCCTCTGCATACCGGAGTTATCTGGGGGCCGGTCGGTATGAACATTACATTCCGGCAATACTGCCTTATCTTCTTGGCCGGTCGGAATTCTCGACAGCCTATACACCTTATCAGCCGGAAGTCAGCCAGGGAACCTTGCAGGCTATTTATGAATATCAGACCCTGACTTCCCGTCTGCTCGGGATGGATGTGGCGAACGCTTCCCTGTATGACGGCGCATCGGCTTTATCAGAAGCACTTTTCATGGCAATGCGCATCACAAAAGGAAAACAGATCGCCATGTCAAGACTGGTGCATCCATCTTTTCGAAAAGTCGTATCCACCTGCTTGGCCCCGACATCATCCAAAATCATTGAATTGCCCTACCAGAAAGACGGAACAACGGATATCTCAACACTCAAGGAGATGAAAGACCTTGGCGCTGTCGTTGTTCAGTCACCCAATTTTTTTGGGTGCATTGAAGATCTTCAGAAGGTCTCCGGAACGATAGATCATCAGAAAACCTTGCTGATCGCCTGCTTTACGGAACCGATTGCTTTTGGTCTGATTCATCCTCCCGGCGATCTGGGGGCGGATATTGTCTGCGGGGAAGGGCAAAGCCTGGGAATACCGCTTTCTTACGGGGGCCCTGGGCTCGGGATGCTGGCGTGCAAAGAAGCCCATGTCCGGAACATGCCCGGAAGGCTGGTCGGAAAAACAACGGATTTGGATGGAAAACCCGCATTCGTGCTTACCCTGGCAACACGGGAACAGCATATTAGGAGAGAAAAGGCCACTTCCAATATCTGCACCAACAGCAGTCTTTGCGCTGTTACCGCCTTGATGTTCATGGCATCTGTCGGCGGTTCCGGAATCCGCAAACTGGCGCAGCTCAATCATGATAAATCCGAATATGTTAAAAACGGATTCAAAGCAAAAGGCGTCCGGATTCCTTTTTCCGCTCCAGCATTCAATGAGTTTGTGGTTCAGTTTGATAAAGAATTTTCAGAAAAATATGAAAAACTTCTTCAGGAAAAGATCATTCCCGGATTACCGCTTTCCGGGTTTTATCCTGAACTGAAAGATCACTATCTGATTTGTGTAACGGAAACCAAAGGCAAGGCTGATTTGGATCATTTTATGGAAAAGGTGACATCATGACAGAGACTTCAGCAACCAGAGGATTGATCTTCAATGAACCGCTTCTCTGGGAGATCGGTAAAAAAGGGCGTATCGGCTTTTCCATGCCGGAGAATGATGTTCCGGATTCACCACTTGACAAACGATTGACCCGGAAAGATTCCGGGCTGCCGGACCTGAGCGAAGTCAATGTAATCCGTCATTTTACCCGCTTATCCCAGTGGAATTTTGGAATTGATAGCGGGATGTATCCGCTGGGATCATGCACCATGAAGTACAATCCAAAAATCAACGAACGCGTGGCATCGCTTCCGGGATTTGCCGGGGCTCATCCTTTGCTTCCGGACTCTCTTTCCCAGGGGATCCTGCGGTTGATGTTTGAACTGGAGCAACATCTTGCGGCAATCACCGGAATGGATTCGGTTACGCTGCAACCATCTGCCGGTGCACAGGGAGAGCTATGCGGCATGCTGATTTTTCATGCATATCATCGGAAAAATGGAAAACCCCGTTCAAAAATTATTGTGCCAAATACCGCTCACGGAACCAATCCTTCCAGTGCAGCCCTTTGCGGATACAGGGCTATCGGAGTATCTGTCAATGAAAAAGGAATTCTGACACCGGAAGCTGTAGCCGCAATCATGGATGAAGATACAGCCGGTATTATGGTGACCAATCCCAACACCCTTGGCTTTTTTGAAGAAAACATTCAGAAAATTTCGGAGATTGTTCATTCAAAAGGCGGTCTTGTCTATGGTGACGGCGCGAATATGAATGCTGTTATGGGCATTGTCGATATGGCTGCCTGCGGAATGGATGTTCTGCATCTGAATCTTCACAAAACATTTTCAACCCCTCATGGGGGAGGAGGGCCAGGTGCGGGTCCGGTTTGCACCAAAAAACATCTGGAGCCTTTTCTGCCTGTACCCCGTATCATTGAAGAGAAAGGAGTTTATTCCCTTTCCAATGACTTTCCCGATTCCATCGGAAAACTTCACGCTTTTTATGGAAACGTGGGTATCATGATCCGGGCGTTGGCGTATATACGGAGTATGGGAGGGGAAAATTTAAAAAAGGCCAGCCGGCTCGCTGTTCTCAACGCCAACTATATCAAGGAGAAGCTGAAGAAAGTACTTCATCTCCCGTATGATCGAATCTGCATGCATGAGTGTGTTTTTTCGGATAAAAATCAGAATCCAACAAAGATAACAACCCTGGATATGGCAAAGAGATTGATCGATTTCGGCTTTTATCCGCCCACAATCTATTTCCCTCTGATTGTAAAAGGCGCCATGATGATCGAACCGACCGAGACAGAATCAAAAGAGGAGATCGACCGGTTTATTGCAGCCATGGAACAGATTGTTGAAGAAGCAGCAAACCAGCCTGATCTTCTTCGAAATGCGCCTGGGAAATGCAAGGTCCGGAGACTGGATGAGGCGCAGGCTGCAAGGAAACCGTGTTTGGGTGGGTAGCCGGTTTGCCCGTTAGCCGGTTAGCCGGTTGACCGGTTGACTGGTTTGCCGGTTTGCCGGTTTGCCGGTTGATCGGGGTAATTTTACCATATGTAGGGGCAGGTCTTGTGCCTGCCCTTTGTGTAATCAGATATAGTGCCATTATGACAACAACCCTGACACCCTGGTATTTTGTGACCCTTCCGATTTCGGAATATGGCAAGGTCAAGGATGTTCAGAATCAGGTGGTGTCTGGTAAGGTCGCCGGAACCTTTGATGCGGAAGTAGTGATCTGGGTAGAACATTATCCGGTATTCACGATCGGCCGTCATGGCGGGAAAGAGAACCTGACGGTTTCTGAGGATTTCCTTCAGGAGCGGAAAATACCGGTGATTGCCGCGGAAAGAGGAGGGAGCATAACGTTTCATGGGCCAGGACAATTGGTTGTATATCCGATTGTCAATTTGCAAAAGAGTGGGCTTCGTGTACCGGAGTATGTCTACCTTCTGGAACAGGTCATGATCCAAACCAGTCAGGAGTTTTCGGTTCAGGCCCGCCGAAATCCGACTCATCCCGGCATCTTTACAGAAAACGGAAAATTGGGGAGTGTAGGGATTGCGATCCGGCATGGCATATCCTTCCATGGATTTGCCTTGAATGTCGATATTGCCCTTGAACCATTTCAGTGGATTCATCCATGCGGACTCCGGGATATAAAAACCACTTCCCTGTATCAGAAATCCGGATTCCCGCTGAACCTGAAAACTGTCCAGCAGTCGGCGCAGAAGCATTTCTGCTCCCTTTTCGGGGTTGAACCTGTCCGGACAGGGTTGGCGGGACTGGGAAAAATGCTGTAGCTTTTCTCTTTTATTTCTGGTAGGTAGTCTTGCTGTTCTGCCGGACGGAATGAATGCATGCAGAGCCGGATTTTTGAACAGAATTGATTGCTTATGGAAAAAAATGAATCCAATTTATACAGCATCGTCAAATCATTCGGTCTGGTTTTCGGTGATATCGGCACCAGCCCCATTTATACCCTGACCGTCATTTTTTTGATCATCCCCCATTCTCAGGAGAACATCATCGGCGTGTTATCATTGATTATCTGGACGCTGATTCTGCTTGTTATGATTCAATATGCCTGGCTGGCCATGAGTCTGGGACAGAACGGTGAGGGTGGTACCATTGTTTTGAAGGAAATACTGACCCCGCTTCTGAAATCCGGAAGACAGGTCGCGTTTGTCACCTTTCTTTCCTTTATCGGCATTTCCCTTCTGATCGGAGATGGAGTGATTACCCCGGCGATCAGTATCCTGAGCGCTGTCGAAGGAATGCTGCTGATTCCTGGACTGGAAACAATGTCTCAGGACTGGCTGATCCTGATTGCCGGCCTGATTGCGGTCATTCTGTTTTCTGTTCAAAAAAAGGGTTCCGACAAAGTATCCGCTCTGTTTGGTCCGTTGATGGTGATCTGGTTCTTATCGCTTACCCTGTCTGGTCTTGCAGCCATTGTAAACACACCGATCGTATGTAAGGCGGTCAATCCTTATTACGGCATCCATTTTTTAGTGAAACATGGCCTTGCAGGTTTCTTTGTATTGTCGGAGGTTACCTTGTGCGCCACCGGCGGGGAAGCGCTGTATGCGGACATGGGCCATCTTGGCCGGGAACCCATCGTAAGGGCATGGTATTTTGTGTTTGTCGCGCTCGTATTGAATTATCTGGGGCAGGGCGCTTTTCTGATACGCCATCCAGAGGCAAAAAACATTTTATTCGCGATGGTTTTTTCTCAGGCCGGATTCTTATATATTCCCTTTTTGATTCTGAGCATCCTTGCCACGGTGATCGCTTCGCAAGCCATGATCAGCGGGTTGTTTTCAATCGTATACCAGGGAATAACAACAAGAATCATGCCCATGTTAAGGATAGAGTATACCTCGACAAAGCTGCAATCCCAGATTTATATCGGATTTGTGAACTGGTTTCTGCTGATTTCGGTGTTGTTCATCATGGTTGAATTCCGGGAATCCAGCCGATTGGCAGCCGCCTATGGTCTGGCTGTAACCGGAACAATGACCATTACCGGAATCATGATGACATGGATCTTCCGGCTGCGAAGGAAAAAACGGCTCACGTTCATATCCTCGATGCTGCTGCTGGTCACCAGCGTATATTTTCTATCCAACAATTTTAAAATCCCTCATGGAGGCTATTGGTCTATCGTTATCGCATCCCTTCCGTTTGGGATTATTATCCTGTATCGGGAAGGTCAAAAAAAATTATATCATGTGCTCCGACCTGTATCGCTGGATACCTTTCTGGTAGGCTACAGGGATATCTATTCCAAATTGAATAAAATTCAGGGAAGCGCCCTGTTTTTTGCAAAAGATCCGAAAGTGATTCCCCCATACCTTGCCCACACAATGATCAGCAACAACATCGTCTATGAAGACAATATTATTGTATCCATTGTCAAGCTGGACAAACCATTCGGCATGGAAGGATCTTTTAAACAGACAATCGATAAGGGTCTTCGTGCTTTTGAAGTTCAGATGGGTTATATGGAGGTTGCTCCGGATGTGGGGAAAATATTACGAAAATCCCAGATTACTGAAAAAGCGATTTTCTATGGTGTTGAAGATATTTCTACAAATAATTTTTTCTGGCATATTTTTTCATTTATTAAAAAATTAACACCCAATATCGTTCATTTTTATAAACTTCCACGCAATAAAATGCATGGTGTCGTAACTCACGTGATTATGTGATGATGAATGACAGCAGTCCACTCAGAAAATCCAAACCCCGCTGGCTTCGAAGGCATCTTCCGGATCAGCCGGAATTTGAAGAGATCCGCACTCTCCTGAAGCACTCCGGCCTGAATACGGTCTGTGAGTCGGCAAAATGCCCGAACATATGGGAATGCTTTTCAAAAAAAACAGCAACCTTTCTGATCATGGGCAACCGCTGCACCAGGGATTGCCGGTTTTGTGCAATTGATCATGGACCCACAGTGCTGCCGGATCCAAAAGAACCGGTACATGTAGCAGAAGCAGTACGGAAAATGGGTCTGGAACATGCCGTCATCACTTCCGTGACTAGGGATGACCTTGCGGATTTCGGCGCATCCTGCTTTGTGGAAACCATTCAGGAAATCCAAAAGCACTCGCCGGGCATCGCAATAGAGGTGCTGGTGCCGGATTTCAGCGGTGATGAAAAGGCCATAGAATCCCTGATCGAAGCGGAGCCGGACGTGATCGGCCATAATATTGAAACCGTTCCTGGATTGTATCCAATTGTCAGGCCACAGGCAAGGTACAGGGTTTCTCTTGCCTTGCTGAGACAGGTGAGCCGATCTGCAAAAAACATCTTTGTCAAATCCGGCATGATGCTCGGTCTGGGAGAGACAGAAGATGAAATCCTCCGGACACTGGATGATCTGTTGGGTTCCGGATGCCGGATTCTTACCCTGGGTCAATATCTGCAACCCACGAGAAATCATCTCCCGGTGAACCGGTTCATACACCCTGAAGAGTTTCAATCATGGCAGGAAAAAGCCATGGCCATGGGGTTCCGGCAGGTAGTCAGCGGGCCGTTTGTCCGGAGTTCCTACCATGCCGGAGTGCTTTTCCGCACTATGAAAGCTTCTGAGAAGCCAAAAGCGCCTGATCAAGATCTTGAATGATATCATCGATATGTTCAATTCCAACGGAAATCCGGACCATTTCCGGTTCCACACCGGCTTTTACCTGCTCTGCCGGAGAAAGCTGGGAGTGGGTTGTTGTCGCAGGATGAATCACCAGGGTCTTGGCGTCCAGGATATTGGCCAGATGAGAACATAATTTGACGGATTCAATAAATTTCCGGCCGGCCTCTATCCCCCCTTTTACTCCAAAACCAAAAACTGCTCCCGGTCCCAGCGGGAAATACTGTTTTGCCCGGGAATAATCCGGATGGGTTGTAAGACCCGCATAGTTCACCCAGCTCACGGCATCGTGCGAATTCAGAAACGAAGCAACCTTCGCGGCATTCTCGCAATGCACCTTTGCACGCAGCGGCAGGGTTTCGATCCCCTGGAGAATCAGGAAGCTGTTCATCGGCGCCAGAGCCGCTCCAATGTCTCTCATCAGGCCGGTTCTCAGTTTGGTGCAAAAAGCTGTGCAGGGTGTGCCCTCCAAAGAGCAAAGCGCCTCCCACAGGTTCAATCCGTGATAACTCGGGTCCGGATGGGTGATCTCCGGAAATTTGCCGGAACCATGCCAGTCAAAATCACCTTTTTCCACAACCGCACCGCCAATGCTGTTGCCATGCCCGCCGATCATTTTTGTCAGGGAATAGACAATGATATCCGCCCCGATTTCAAACGGATCAAATATGGGGGGAGGGGAGACGGTATTGTCGACGACAAACGGAATTTTATGACTGCGTGCAATTTGTGCAATGGCTTTCATGTCATCAATATTACATCGGGGGTTTCCGATGCTTTCGGTGTAGAGCAACCGGGTGTTTTCATCAATGGCTGCTTCAAAATTTTTACTGTTCGATGAGTCGACGAACCGGACTTCAATGCCAAACCGCTTCAAGGTGTTTTCAAAAAGGATATGGGTTCCACCGTAAAGATTGGACCCGGTAACAATATTCTGGCCCGCACCGGTGATGACGGATATGGCAAAAAAGATCGCAGACATTCCCGAGGAGGTACAGAGAGCGGCTGATCCATTGTGTAATGCAGCCAGGCGTTTTTCCAGAACATCGGTTGTGGGATTCATGATACGACTGTAGATATAGCCGCTGTCTCTTAATGCAAAAAGATCCGCAGCATGTTTGGTATCCCGGAAAACATAGCTGGTTGTCTGATAGATAGGCACGGCCCGTGAGAGTGTCCCGGAATCCGGGGTATGGCCGGAATGGAGAGCGATGGTTTCAATCTGATGTTTTTCTTTTGTCATAGTCTGCTCCTTTTTATGGAATCGGGGTTTTACCGTAAAATAACCCATATGGTTCAGAAAGCAATTGTTTTTTCAAAAAAGGTAATCGCCATCCAGTGTAGCGGCGTGCAACCAAAGGTTAATTTGAATATCTTGACATGGTTGTGATCAGATGATAACGTAAAGTATGAAATACACGCAAGCAGATGAAGAGCTGGAGACTTTAATTGAACTGAATGGACAACGATATTGGATAAAAAACCATTGGATCAAGATTGATGTCCGGCAAGTGGAAAAAAATGAGCATCGGCCGCATGGTATCCATTATTCACTGACATTGCATGATCGGAATAACACGCGTATTCTTGGATTTGACAATGCGCATATCATCAAGAAAAAGGGCCGAATTTCTCGAAAATATTCCGGCCGCATTGTAACATGGGATCATGTCCACAAACAGCAAAAAGTAGAGCACTATCTATTTAGCTCAGCCAGTCAGCTTTTACAGGACTTTTGGGATGCTGTGAATGAAATTATAGATCGTTAATGCAACAAGAGGAAGATAACAAGATGAAAGAAAAAAATGTAAAAGTGGGGATTATGCCATTTAAGGAATATCAGCAGTATACGCTGGGCATTGCTCGTGGAGAGTATAAACCCAAAAAAAATGACCCTAAAATATGGTTTGAATCGATTGAAAACTGTCTACAGATATTAAGCACGAAAAATATCGAACTGCTCAAACTGATTGAACGAAAAGAACCGGATTCCATCGAGGCACTGGCCAAAATGTCCGGGCGGAATAAGAGCAACCTCTCGCGGACCTTGAAAGCGTTTCAGCGTCACCACATTGTGGATTTTGTCGAAAGAAACCGGCGAAAAAAACCTGTCGCACTGGCGACACAATTCGAAATTCAAATCGGCAGAGAATTTTCTTTATATTCAAAGAGAACCTTTGGATGATGCTATCTGGCTTGATACGGTATTTTAATTTAACAATTTTAAAAATCACTCTACATCCAGAGCATCATCAGGCAACACCCGTCCGTTTTGAACGTCTGCCAAGCCACTTTTTTACGGAATTGACAAAACGGACCTGTTCTGTGAGAAGGTCAAAATCAGCCGGAGAAATGAGGATGGCTGCCTCATTGACACACAACCGGCTTTTTACATATGTTCATCATAACCATTTTCGAGTCCGGCATGGCGGTATTGATAATGAAAGGATTATCCAATGTTTGAGTATTTGCTTACCAAAGAACAGCTTAAAATAAGGGATGAAGCAAGGGAATTCGTGAAATCCATTCCCCGGCAGATGATCATTGACATGGATCAGGACAAGATCAAGTTTCCAAAGGAGTTTCTGCAGGAAGCCGGAAGATTGAACCTGATGGGATGCCGTTATCCAAAAGAGTGGGGCGGAAGAGGGCTGGATTGGGTCGCTACCACCGCGGTCATGGAAGAGATCGGCACGCTTGGTTATATCTTTGCCTGTGTTTTTGGTGTGGGAGCGGAGCTGGTATGCGATGCCATCATCCTGCACGGAACAGAGGAACTCAAGAAAAAATATGTGATACCCTTATTGAAGGGTGAAATATTCGCTGCAGAATGCCTGACCGAACCTAGAGGCGGGTCGGATTTCTTCGGGGCAACCACGAAAGCGGAAGACAAGGGGGATTATTTTCTGCTGAACGGCCAGAAGAGGTTTATCGTGGGAGCAGAAGGAGCGGACTACTTCCTGGTATACGCAAAAACAGATCCAAAAGCAGCGCCCCATCAATCCTTAACCTGTTTTATCGTTGACCGGGGGCCGGGAGTAGTTGTCGAATATTTATACGGCCTCATGGGATGCAGGGGAGGAGGGGCCGGGAGGCTGGTCTTCAAGGATGTCCGGGTTCCGAAAGAGAATGTGGTCGGAACCGTCAACAACGCTTTTGCGGTGTTCAACACCATGATGATACCGGAGCGTCTGGGCACAGCAGGAATGACCATCGGAGCTGCCCGGCCGGCCCTGGAGATTGCAACCGGGTATTCAACCCGGAGAAAGGCATTTGGAAAAACCATCAACCAGTTTCAGGGCGTGAGTTTTCAGATTGCGGAAGCCGCCATGCTGCTGGATGCATGCCGTTCCATGATCTATACTACCTGCCGGGCGGTCGAGTCCAGTGTCCATCCCGCACAGGTAAGGAGAATGGTCTCGGAATCCAAAAAGTTTGTCACCGAGTCCTGCCAGAAAGTGGCCCACAACGCCATGCAGGTTATGGGCGGGATCGGTTATACCAATGTGTATCCAATCGAACGGATTGAACGGGATCTCCGGCTTGCCTCCATCTGGACCGGTTCCAATGAAGTGATGTCCATGATCATTGCCCACGAGTGGTATAGCGAATATGCCAAAAACCGACAGGCCGATAGAACCCGCGATTGCGAAGGGGATGCATTGGAAGCGGATGCAGTTGATGAAAAAATATATGAATGAGCCGATTTCAAAACGATTGAAAAACGCCACACCGGCGAAAGCCGATGTCTAATAAAGAACTGTTAATAAACAGGATACTCATATCTCACGGATTCAAATCCTTCTCCGATTTCGTCTGATTTCGGCCGGCTTTCTTGGCAGCATACAGCGCCCTGTCTGCTCGTTCGATGATTGAAGCGATATCGTCTTGCGGATTGATTTCAGCCACACCACAACTGGCTGTGACCTTGATGATTTCCAGATCTGTTTGGGGTTCCTTTAAGTGGCTGACGGCGATTCGGATTCGAAGGTGCTCGGCGAGAATTCGGGCGTTGTCACAGGTTGTTTCCGGCAGCAGGATCACGAATTCCTCTCCGCCGTATCGGGTTGGGATATCCCGGCCCTTAACGCCTTTTTTAAGGACCTTCCCAACGGTTTTTAATACAGTATCCCCCGTCAGATGGCCGTATGTATCGTTAAATTTTTTGAAATGATCGATATCGAGAATGATAACGGAAAAGGGCTCGTTGGTAGATCTATATGTTTCCAAGAGGTTCCGGATTTCCATGTCAAAGATCCGCCGGTTGAAAAGCCCTGTGAGGGTGTCGGTTGAAGCAACGGTCTCGATTGTCTCCAGTTTTTTGTTCAGGGTTTCTGTTTGTTTTTGAGCCTTTTGAAATTCATCTTGTAGTTGACGGTTTTTGTCGGCCATTTTTTGGGTGTCAACAATGATCGAACCTACGATATCCTTAACTTTGGTTATATTTCCAGTAAGGGAGAGATCCTCGGTATAGCCGGATAGCTTTTTTTCATACTCATTGGATAGGTTGCCGGCATTCAGTATGCTATGCAGCAGGTCCTGAAGAATGTGTTGGGTTTCCTGTTGAACTTTGGCCATAACCTCCTTATGGTCGTGATCCAGATACTGTTTGTAGAGATCGATAATTGTCTCGTGAGTGAATGGGGTTTTATTATCCATCATTTTTTGGATGGCATCCCACAGCGAGGGATTTTTACCCTCAAAATATTCATACCAAACCAGGTAGCTTTTCGGGGACAATGGGAAACCGAATTTTTCGGCCTGTTGATAAATCTGGACCGATATCCGATGGATGATTTGCATTTCCTGATTACTATTACTCATGTTTCACCAAATTTTTTGGGTTTGACAGCTCTGTCCTATGGAACGTTGACTCAATCCCGGAATCTTCCCGGTTTTCGATGATTCATTGTTATCCTAATTTTTACCGGATGGCGAACCGATTTATGAAAATCGTTACGGATGCTATCATCCGGTGATGTGTCCAGGATAATGTAATCGACCCGCTTTTTTACAGATAGGGTGGTCTTGAATAGAAATGATAATATTTTATATTTATGGCTCCAATTGTAATTGAAATTTACTTTTTAGTCAATAGAGCCAATTTTAAAACTATTATAAAACGTCACACCTGGGTGACTGGTGACGAATTATATCTGTGGTTTGTAGGTTTACAGCGCTGAAGTTCTCCACCTTGGATTGAGATATGAAATCGAGAATGGATCTATTTTTTTTGGATACGGGAGTAAACATCCGCATCCAGCGGCAACCTATGTCCGGCTTTCAGATAGTGAAAACCGGTTGCTGCGATCATGGCGGCATTATCCCCGCATATCTCAATGGGCGGAATGTGGAGCGTCAGGTTTTTGTCTGCAGCCTGGGATCTGATTTTTTCCCTCAGCCCTTTGTTTGCCGCCACTCCTCCCACAATTGCGATATGGTTGCAGCCTGCTTCCTGAGCGGCTTTCATGAGTTTGAAACAGAGAACATCCGTCACTGCGTCCTGAAATCCTGCCGCGATATCAGCGGCTTGCTCATTGTATTCATTTGGATGGTTTTGGATGTACCGGTTTACTGCGGTTTTCATTCCGCTGAAACTGAAGTCAAATCCATCCTTGTCCAGATAGGATCTGGGGAACTTTATTTTTCCGGAATCCCCCCTGGCCGCGAGATCGTCAATAATTTTTCCGCCCGGATAACCCAGATTCAACATCTTAGCCACTTTATCAAAGGCTTCTCCGGCCGCGTCATCTCTGGTCCGGCCCATGAGTCTGGCCTGCATGTGGGAGGTTACATGATAGATACTGGTATGCCCGCCGGAAACCAGGAGGGCGACAAACGGAAACTGCGGAGGGTTATCGCAGATGAATACGGAATTGATATGTCCTTCCAGATGGTCCACACCCACAATAGGGATATCTCGGGACCATGCCCAAGCTTTTGCAAAAGAAAAACCCACCAGCAGGCAGCCGATCAATCCAGGGCCCTGGGTAACGGCCACACCATTGATCTCGGATAAATTCTTTCCGGAAATTTGAATGGCTTCATTGACTACCGGAACAATGGATTCAATGTGCTTCCGGGATGCAAGCTCCGGAACCACGCCGCCATACCGATGATGGATATCGGTCTGTGAAGAGACAATGGAAGAAAGAACCTTTTCCCCGTTTTCCACAACGGCTGCTGCGGTTTCGTCACAGGATGATTCGATTCCGAGAACAATCATTCTGTCAACAAGTTGTTTCTTTGATCCATTTGATCTGGGTTTTTGATGTCTTCCGTTCGACAACCGTTCCGATGAGGTATGCTTTTTCATTCATGCCGGAAAGCCGCTCGAGTATTTCCTGTGAAGCCTCTTCCGGAACAACAGCGATCATTCCAATACCATTGTTAAAGGTACGCAGCATCTCTATATCCGATATTTTGCCGGCCTGCTGGAGGAAGGAGAAGATCGGAGGGACAGCCCAGGAATCTTTCTGAATTTCGACCTTGCAGGACTGGGGAATGATCCGGATGATATTATCGGATATCCCTCCGCCGGTAATATGGGCCAATCCATGAATGGGAAGATCTTTAATCAGACGTCGAATGGTTTCTACATAGATCCGGGTTGGTTCCAGGAGTTCTTCGCCAATGGTTCTCCTCAGTTCCGGTATATGGGTGTCGATTTTCAGTTTCAGCCTGTCAAAACAGATTTTCCGGACAAGGGAATATCCATTGCTGTGCAGGCCGCTGGATGCGATGCCGATGAGTTTATTTCCCACACGGATTTCCGAACCATCAATGATTTTGCTGTTATCCACGATACCCACTGAAAAACCAGCCAGATCGTATTCACCTTCATGATAGATGTCAGGCATTTCAGCGGTCTCACCACCAATGAGGGCACAGCCGGCCTGGCGGCAACCCTCGGCAATACCCTTGATAATGTCGGCAGCGGTATCTGTATTCAATTTACCGATGGCGAGATAGTCCAGAAAAAACAACGGTTTTGCTCCCTGCACAATCACATCGTTGACACACATTGCCACAAGGTCGATACCGATTGTATCGTGTTTATTCATCATAAACGCAATTTTGAGCTTTGTGCCGACACCATCCGTGGAACTGACCAGAACCGGTCTTTCAAGGTTTTCAACATTCAGAGAATACAACCCCCCGAACCCCCCGATTTCTCCCATTACACCGGTTCTGGGGGTCTGGTTTGCAATCTCTTTGATGGTTTTGATAAAAGTATTAGCCTTGTCGATATCGACACCGGCATCCGCGTAAGTCAAAGGGTCTGTCATTATTATCTCCTGGATTAGACGATCAAAAAGGCAAAAAAAAATCTAAACTGAAACCAATGAAAAGTCAAAACAAATTTTGACATCTGTACTGCCATCGTGTAATGTCTGGTTATTGAAAGGGAAATAAGCTGCCAAGCGAAAATCAAAAGGAAAAAATTCCCCCTGGAGCCTTTTTTGACACACAGGGCATTTTGCTGGTAAAAATCGTTTCAAGACAATGACAGGTTGAAAGATGACAAAATTCGCAAGATTGGATCGTTTGCCGCCGTATGTTTTTGCTACGGTCAATCAGCTAAAGATGGAAGCAAGGCGCGCCGGAGAGGATATCATTGACCTGGGGATGGGAAATCCGGATCTCGGAACCCCGGATCATATAGTGGAAAAGCTGATTGAATCGGCCAAGAAACCTCACAATCACCGTTATTCGGCATCCATGGGAATCACCAGGCTCCGGCATGCCATATCACAATGGTATGGGCGCCGGTACAATGTGGACATTGATCCGGAATCCGAGGCCATTGTCACAATCGGCGTCAAAGAGGGGTTGTCCCATCTGATCCTGGTGACCATCCGCCCCGGGGATGTGGTGTTTGTTCCCAACCCTACGTATCCCATCCATCCGTTTTCCGCTATTATCGCAGGAGGCGATGTCCGTGGTATTCCATTGAGCCCGGAATCCGATTTTTTTGAAAACCTGATTGCCGCAACCCGGCAGACCTGGCCAAGGCCCAAGGTGCTGATTTTAAATTATCCGCATAATCCCACGACAGCGGTTGTGGAGCTGGATTTTTTCCAAAAAATTGTCGATTATGCAAAAGAGCACGATATCATGGTCATTCATGATTTTGCGTATTCGGATCTGGTGTTTGATGGGTATCAGGCGCCCAGTTTCCTTCAAGCCAAAGGCGCAAAAGATGTGGGGGTGGAATTTTTTTCATTATCGAAAAGTTATAACATGGCCGGCTGGCGGGTTGGGTTCTGCGTGGGAAATCCGGAAATCGTGGCTGCACTTAGAAGGATCAAGAGCTATCTGGATTATGGGATTTTTCAACCCATCCAGATTGCCTCGATCATTGCATTGCAAGGCCCGCAGGATTGTGTTGCAGAAATATGTGAAACCTATAAGGTAAGAAGAGATACCTTGATATCCGGATTGAACCGTGTTGGATGGGAAATCGAAAGCCCCAAAGGCACCATGTTTGTATGGGCAAAAATTCCGGAAAAGTTCCGCAGCATGGGATCAGTGGAGTTTTCCAAAATGCTGGTACGGGAAGCCAAGGTGGCGGTCTCTCCGGGTCTGGGGTTTGGAGAATACGGAGATGAGCATGTTCGTTTCGCGCTTATTGAGAACAACATGAGGATCAATCAGGCTGTGAGGGGAATCAAAAAAGTTCTTGGATAGGCCGATATTGCTAAGGAGAAGAGCGGATCATGAAAGAGGTGAAAATCGGATTACTGGGTTGTGGAACCGTTGGAACCGGAGTTGCCAGGATTCTGCTGAAAAGCAGCGACCTTCTGCAATCCCGGATCGGAGCCAGGTTGATTTTAAAAAAGGTGGCGGATCTGGATATGAAAACCGACCGGGGTATCCGCTTTGATGAAGGCGTGTTTGTCTCCGACGCATTTCAGGTCGTAGATGATCCGGATATCGACATCATCGTCGAGATGATCGGCGGTGAGACTGTTGCCGGAAAACTGATGATGAAAGCCATTGCAAACGGAAAGCATGTTGTGACCGCCAACAAGGCGCTGCTGGCATCTCATGGCATTGAAATCTTCCGGGCAGCGTCGGAAAAAGGCGTCGACATCGGGTTTGAAGCCAGCGTGGGCGGCTGCATGCCGATCATCAAAACCATCCGTGAATCCCTGGTGGGAAACCGGATTCTGGAAATGAGAGGAATCCTGAACGGCACCTGCAATTATATCCTCTCCAGCATTACAGAAACCGGTGCTCCCTTTGCGGAAGCATTGAAAAAAGCGCAGGAAAAAGGCTTTGCGGAAGCAGACCCGACACTGGATATCGAAGGGTTTGACACTGCTCACAAACTGGCGCTTCTCTCCTCCCTGGCCTATGGCATGGAACTGAACCTGGATGATATCTACGTGGAGGGGATTTCGAATATCCATTCCATGGATATTGAATTCGCCAAACAGTCCGGATACACCATCAAGCTGCTGGCCATCAGCAAGTTTTCCGGAGACTCCGTGGAGGCGCGGGTTCACCCTACCATGATACCGTCCGGGAATCTGCTTTCCAATGTGAGCGGCTCCCTGAATGCGGTGTCGGTAACCGGTGATGCGGTTGGAGAGATTCTGCTTCACGGATACGGTGCCGGCATGATGCCTACAGCCAGTGCGGTCATCGGGGATATTGTGGATATTGCGCGAAACCTGATGCTGGGGGTCAGCAACCGGATTCCCGGTTTGTCCTATCAGCCTCAGCATATCCGGAAGATTCCGGTAACGCCGATGGATGACATCCGGACCCATTACTATTTCCGGTTTTCCGCCCTGGACCGGCCGGGGGTTCTTTCCAGAGTGGCCGGTATTCTGGGAGACCATGGAATCAGCATCCAGACCGTTCATCAACGTGGAAGGGATGAAAAAGGCGCGGTGCCCATCGTGATGGTAACGCATATTGCAAAAGAGGCGGATGTCATGAATGCAATGGATCAGATCAGCAGCCTGGATGCAATTGCCGATACGCCCGTGCTGATCCGGATCGAGTCGGATGATATGGATTAGATAAGAAAAGAGGAATCATGAATATTGTATGTTCTGATCTGGAAGGGGTCTTTGTACCGGAGATCTGGATCAATGTTGCCAAAAAAACAGGAATCGAGGAACTGAAGCTGACCACACGGGATATTTCAGACTATAATGTCCTGATGAAAAGACGGTTGAAAATTCTGGCAGAGCACAATCTGAAAATAGAGGATATCACGGCGGTAATTGCAACCATGGACCCGCTGGATGGCGCGCTGGATTTTTTGAACTGGCTGCGATCCCAGACCCAGGTGATCATTGTATCCGACACCTTTTCACAGTTTGCCGGCCCGCTGATGGAAAAACTCGGGAGGCCGACCCTGTTCTGCCATTCCCTTTCCATTAATGGAGATGGTACAATCACCGGATATAACCTGCGGCAGCCCGAAGCCAAGAAACAGACGGTTCTGGCCCTGAAAAGTCTGAAATACAGGGTGATTGCTTTTGGTGATTCCTATAATGATATCGGGATGCTGAAAGAAGCGGATGCGGCTATGCTGTTCCGGCCTCCGGAAAATGTCATTCAGGAATTCCCGGAGTTTCCAGTAACATTGGATTATCCTGCTTTACAGAAACTGCTGCAAAAAGAGCTGGCAGTATCATCGTGATTACAAGAGTATGATGGAGATTACGGAAAACGAAAAAGGACTGACCTTTAAAATATTTGTGCAGCCGCGTTCATCCAGAAATGAAATCAAAGGTCTTCATGGTGATGCCCTGAAGGTGCGGCTTACCGCTCCGCCGGTAGATGGGGCAGCCAATGCCATGTGCATCAAGTATCTGGCCGGATGTTTCGACATTCCAAGATCAAATATAGAGGTGGTTTCAGGGGTTTCTTCAAGAACCAAGCTTGTGCGCATTCAGCCGGAATTAAATAAAAACCGCAAGGAAGAGATCGGACGGATCAAAAAAAAGATTGAATTGTTTATAAAAAATTAGTATTTTCTTGACAAGGTTTTTTCAGTTCTATATATAAATCAACTCTGATGCGGGGTGGAGCAGTCCGGTAGCTCGTCGGGCTCATAACCCGAAGGTCGTTGGTTCAAATCCAGCCCCCGCTACCAAAAATAATAAAAGGTTACGGATCATTTTCCGTAGCCTTTTTTATTTTTTTAACTTATTTCCAACAACATCCATGATACTCAATTATTGACAAGAGCCGGATTTTCTGATTTTCATAAAGCCATAGCACGAATATCATCAGCGGTCTCGCTGGGAACCCCGCATCATGAAACACAGCGTGGGAAAAGGCGCCAGAAGACATTTTTCAATAAAGAAGATCATTGGAGCTATAAGGAGAGATGAATAAGGTGTCCCCGGAATTAAATCGACTGCCGCTGTTGGAATGGTGGGACAGCGTCAAAGAAAAAGCCAACCCGGAAGAAATTCTTCATTTTCTGAAACATAACCGGGACAAACTGGAAGCTTCCTTTTCAAAGCTTGAAGAAAAGAGACGTCTTTACAGCCTGTTCAACAGGCTATTTTCACTCTTTTCCATGCTGGCTGAAACAGCAGATCATTTTTCAGAAACCGTGCAGCGATTTCTGATGAGATTCTCTGTTTTCCGGGAAGGAGTCGTAAGAGCGCGTGCATGGAAAAATCATCTGAATTTCAAGGAATTGATTGAGTTCATGCGAACCAAGTTGTATTCCCTGAGATTGCCTCCCCAGAATGAAAAAGCGATCCGGGTTTTGGAAGAAATCATGGAGTTCTGTTCCCGGCACGGCATGGATTTTCAAAAGCATTTTCCCGATGTCTGTCAGAAGTTTTTGGAAAAGAAAAATCAGTTGCTTCAACATAAATTTTTCCAGGAGTTTACCAAAAGCCGTCTGGAGCAGCTTCTGGCTGTCCCGTTCCATTTTGATCGATCCATTTTCCCGGTGCTGCCGGATTCCGCATTCTGGCATAAGTTTTTCGAATATCTGGAACGGAAAATGGTAATCGACATTACGCTGGTGGATAAAGATAACCGGCATTATTCACTGAAACATGGTGATCCCAGTGAATTCGAATCAACAGATGTCGTCAAAATTCTCCGCCAGGTATCCGGGATTAAAAATAAAGGCCATCGTATTTTTTTTATTGGCCATCATGAAGGATATCTTGGGCCGTATTTTGTGAGAAGTGTGATACGAAAACTGGGTTTTGACAATCTGACCAAAAACTGTAACACGATTGTCGGGCCCCGGATGCTTTCAAATGTTGTGCTGAGAAATGGTGCCGCCAATGTCGGGAATCTGTTTATTACCGTACCTTCCCAGAAGACAACCTCGATTAAAACCACAGGACTTGCACCGGAATTGAAAAAAGCCGCAAGAAGAACCCAATGCCTGATCAAGTTCCCGGATGCAGGTCTTTACCTGATTAAAAAACTAAAATTTGATGATTTTAAAAAAGTGATTCAAGACATGGATCTCCTGGATCAGCATACCGACTTCATGGATACTGAAGGAAAAGAGGCTTTGAAAACATTTATCCGGGATAATCAGGTCTCTCAGGTGATGATGGACTTACAAGAAAAAGATTACACGCTTTTTAAACAGATGATGCGGGAATGTTTTCTGATGTTTCCGGAAGGCTCACGGTCTGTTGTTAATCCGGATGGTTCAATATCGATAAAATACGTCAATCCAATGTACGTAAAGGCTTATATGCGAACCGGTGACTATATCGTGCCGATTAATCTGGTGGGAGGCTCCGATATTACCAGGGGATGGCGTTTGCGCCCTGCAAAATTGGGCATTTCATTGGATGAGCCGGTTGAGGTTACACAGGAAATGATCGATCATTATGAAACAGAAGGGTTAAATGTCATGCGCAGGATCGCAGCCCTTCCAAACATCAAAAAAGTCCATTTTCATGAAGACCTTTATGTGAGTCAGCATGCTGCAAAAGATGCAGAATAAGTTCCGCGACCATGCTTACGGTGACATCCATGAACTCCGGTGGCAGCTATGATACGTATCGTCAAGTGCTCAGGCAACCTCAGGCGACCGCTGCTCATAGAGTACGGCAAGAGCCTTCTTGAGGAAAAGCTCCTTGTAGCGCTGCCGTCGCGGTTTTCCGCTGGAGGTCTTTTCCAGACTCTTGGGTTCCACGAACACCACGGATCTCACAGGCAGGCCGTGACCCTTGGTGATTGCGCCCTGGACGGTTTTTACGGCGGAGGCCCAGAATGCATCTAAGGATTTTGCTTTCGGGCCCTCGGATTGTGCATCGGCAGGAAGCCGGCGCTCATCCAGCTCCGCAATGATGACCAGCTCCTCAAGACCGTTGACTGTCTCCGAGATGGCTGCGCAGGCCCCCATACGGACCGGTGCGCCGGATTGCTGAACTGTGAGTTCGATGTCGCTCGGATAGTGGTTTCGTCCGGCGATGATAATCATATCCTTCAACCGCCCGGTTATGTATATTTCGCCATCCATGACAAAACCCAGATCCCCGGTGCGGAGAAAGGGACCCTCGTTCGTGTCGGCAAGATGCCCTTCAAACGTGGCTGCGGATTCCTCCGGCAGTCCCCAGTAGCTCCCAGGGACACTGGGGCCTTTTACCCATAGTTCGCCTATCTGATCGGGATTGGACGGGGTGAGGGTTTTGGGGTTGACGGCGATCACCTGGTGGTCGGATCCTGGTTTTCCGCAGCTTACAACCGTACGCCCTTCGGGTTCGTTGCCGGCCAGGACGCGGACAGTGTGTTTTTCCAGGTCTGTTGCGTTCAGTGAGAGAATTTTTGGCGGCTCGGACATCGATTTCAAACCGCCCACAAAGAGAACGGATTCAGCCATGCCGTAACAGGGCAGGAAGGTCTGGGGCCGGAAACCATAGGGCCCGAATTTTCGGATAAAGTTTTCCATTGTCTGTTTAAGCACCGGTTCCCCACCGTTTCCTGCGACTTCCCAATGGCTCAGGTCGAGACCTTCGCAGTCTTCGGGCTTGATCCGCCGCGCCGAGTACTCGTAGCCGAAGTTCGGACAGGCGGTGTTGGCGATCTTGTAATGGCTGATGACTCGCAGCCATCGCACCGGTTTAAAGAGAAAATCCATCGGAGACATCAGTGTGGATTCGTACCCATAAAGCACCGGGCCCAGCACATGTCCGACCAGGCACAGGTCGTGATAGTGGGGCGCCCACACAATCGCCGGTTTTGTCGATTTGATTCGAAGCATCTGACCCATCACGCGGAGGTTCGCTATAATGTTGGTGTGGCGGACAGCCACTCCTTTGGGATGACCGGTGGAACCTGACGTGAATTGCAGATAGGCGACTTCGTTCATTTCAGCCTGATGTCCGGCCCAGCCGGTTGCAACTTGGTTAGTAACCGCCCTCAGGCTGACAGGCAGCCCGGACGCCATAGGAGCGACCATGTCTGCCAACTGCTGGGTTGTCAGTGCGGTCAAAGCACCGCAGGCTGCGGCAGTGTTCAGCACCCTGCCGAGTGGGTTCTTGCTTCGGGGATTGGGCAGCGGCACGGGAACTGCACGCGCTCCCGCAAGGAGGCAGCCATAGAAGGCCTTCACAAACTCAAGACCCGGCGGAAATACAAGCAGGACGCTCGAACCTGTGAGACCCAGTCCAACCAGGTCTTCCGCTACTCCGGCGCTCTGTTGATAGAGTTCAGAGAACGTCCATTCTGTGATCGGTCCGTCCAATTCACCGTTGCCCATAAACCGGAAAGCCAGTTCGTTTGCATTCCTGGCGGCCCGGTCCTTCAAAAAGTCGACAATTGTCATGCTGCGCATAATAACCTCTTTATTTTTTAATTATGAAATCGATTATAAAAAGGCAATACATGAAATAACCAACCTTTACAAGTCAAGTGTGAACGAAATATTGATGGAGGAGAATGCAATGTTTTCCTGACGGACGTTTCAAAGGTTTAGAGGGAATTACATACAAAGCATATTGACACACAATCGACTCTTGCTTATATTTGCTTCTAAAATATGTCATAAGGATAGTTATATCAAAAGGAGGCTTGTTGAGATGAATAAATCCATTTTATTGCCGTTGGTTATGCTGGTGCTTTTCAATCTCGTTGCCTGCAGCACTGCCTTGCAGGTCACGGAAGTGGATAAATGGTTGTCAACCAAGGCCGGAAGTACTGCTCCGGTGGTCCAGGTGTCCGGAGATTGGCAGGATTCCGTGTATGCTGATAATACTTTTATGGGATGGGGTGCCGGTAAGTTCGAACAGAGTGGGAGCACGGTAACAGGTAACCTCGGACTGTATATCGTCAAAGGCATGGTAAGCGGCAACAAGCTCTATCTGGTTCTTATGACAGGCGGTTCGGTATATTACACTGCGACTCTTGAAATGAAGAAGGACAACAAGGAACTCTACGGCAACTACTACTATCCCAAGGATAAAGAGCAGACGCAGCCGTATCCCATGTCATTGAAACGCGTCAATTGAACAACCTCTCTATGGATTTCGGGGGACGGCAAGTGCTGGTTTGCTTACACCCTGTAAAGATTATCGACAGCGCTCACGCCGGATAGGGTCTTACCAAATTCATAGGGTGAGTTGTGTTTTTTATTTTCAACAAGTTATAGGATATCGTCTACCTGTCTGGCAATGGCATAGCTCTTGCTTTTTTGAGGGTATGTACATTGGTTGAAATATTTTATAGACCAAAATCATTATCCTCAAACTGTTAAAAAGGACACACACCACCATGGCAACCAAAACAAAAAATAAAGCGCTGATCACCTTGGATGGCTCCAAACGAAGCTTGCAAACCGCTGTTTATGCCAGCCGGCTCCGACCGTTACAGGACATGGAAATCAACCTGTTTCATGTTTTCGATACGATTCCCGATAACTACTGGGATCTGGATTTTAACAACCAGGTCATTCGTTCAACCGGTCAGTTGAGAGCCTGGGAAGCACAATGGAAAAAAAATATTCAGGACCAAATGATACAGGCGCAAAAAATCATGCTGGCTGCTGGTTTTAAGTCTGAAAATATCAAGGTTACCATTCAAAATCGTAAGAAAGGAATCGCCCGGGATATTATCAAGGAGGCAAAGCAAGGGTATCAATTACTTATTACTCGTCGTAGGGGTATGGGAGCAATCCGAAGTCTGATCGTGGGAAGTGTGACAGCAAAACTATTGGATACCCTGAGCGCTATCCCAATCTTGTTGGCCGGTCAACAACCTCCCGGTAACAAGTTCTTACTGGCGATTGATGGCTCGGAAGGCGCAAAGCGGGCACTGGACTTTGCAGCCACTTTTCTTAATGGCTATGGATATCAATTCGGATTGGTTCACGTAATTCGAGGTGGCGCTAATTTTATAAGCAGTGATATGCCAATGCCGCTGTTCATCCCTGAATCCTATATGCAGGAAGCCTTGGACAATTCTCAGGGCATTCTGCAAACCGCCAAACAACAATTGATTGCTGCCGGGATCAAAAAACAGCATATCAGTACGAAAACCATCACCGGTGTGACCAGCCGTACAGCAGCCATTGTCGAAGAGGCCAAAACCGGCGAATACGGTACCATCGTGCTTGGTCGCAGGGGACTGTCCAGTACCAAGGAATTTGTAATGGGACGTGTGGCAAAAAAAATCATATACCTGGGTCGCAAACATTCTGTCTGGATTATATCTTGAATTCCACAAGGTATTAATAGAATCGATTAGAGACATCCCTTTACTTTCATTCCTTTCACATGAAATTCTTTTTTATTTGATAAATAATTTGTTGACACACAGACATCCTTTGCGTATATAGGGCTTTTGAAAAAAAGGGTATCCAAACAGGGTATTCAAAACTTTGATAAATTTCCAGAGCGGACAGGATCAATGAACGAGTATATTCCAGTACTGATAATGCTTTTCTTGGCGGTCTCAACAGCCGCAGGGATGATCATCGCCACCACGTTAATCGGCCCCAAAAAGAACTTTGCAGATAAGATGGAGCCTTTTGAATGCGGGGAAAGTCCAATCGTATCCCCAAAGCAGCGGTATTCCATAAAGTTTTATCTGATTGCACTTTTATTCGTTATTTTCGACATTGAAGCTGTTTTTTTATATCCGTGGGCCGTGCTTTTCAAGGATCTTGGCATGTTTGGTTTTATTGAAATGATGATATTCATATTCATATTATCAATCGGCCTGATTTATGTCTGGAAAAGGGGAGCGTTGGAATGGGAGTAGAAATTCAAAGAGCCGGCGTTTCTCCGGACTCACTGAAAAACCTTACGGATTCGGAAGATTCAGGCCACCTGCTGGAAGGCAGCGTGATCCTGACCAAATTGGAGTCCATTGTAAACTGGAGCAGAAAGTATTCATTCTTTTTGTATCCATTTGTTACGGCTTGCTGCGGAATGGAGTTTATGTCTGTGGCAGGTCCCAAATATGATCTTGACAGATTCGGCGCCGCGTTACCCAGATTCTCTCCAAGACAGGCGGATCTCTTGATGGTGGTCGGCACGATCAGCCATAAACAGGCCCCCATCCTCGTGAAGGTTTATAATCAGATGACGGAACCCAAGTGGGTTTTTGCATTCGGCGTGTGTGCTGTATCGGGTGGATTTTATGACAACTATGCTACCGTACAAGGCATTGATACCCTGATTCCGGTGGATGTATATGTTCCGGGATGTCCACCGAGGCCGGAAATGGTTATCGACGGTTTACTCAAGCTCCAGGAGAAAGTTGCAAAGGAAAAATGGTCTGACTGGCCAAAGGGCGCATCTCCGGTAAGCAAATGTTAAGAAACGTTGTTGAAACTTTGTGAAGTGTTCATTTATGGAAGCAAGTGTGACTCTAAAAAAATTGAAAGAACGTTTTCCGGGTTCCATCCTTGAGACTCATTCACACCGTGGGGATGATACCGCGGTAGTAAAGAAGGAAGACATCCTCAAAATATGCACTTTTTTGAGAGATGACGAATCCCTTCTTTATAATTTTATGATGGATGTGACAGCAGTGGACTACATTGGTAAAGAACCCCGGTTCGAGGTTGTATATCATCTATATTCACTCCGATATAACAGGCGGTTTCGAGTCAAAGCAGGAGTTCCCGAATCTGACTGCAGCATCGATTCGATTGTTTCCATATGGGTCAGTGCCAATTGGTTTGAACGGGAAGCTTTCGATATGTATGGAATTCAGTTCAAGGGGCATCCGGAGTTAAGGAGAATTCTCTTGTATGAAGGGTTTGAGGGACATCCCCTGAGAAAAGACTACCCAATAAAGAAAAGGCAGCCCTTGATTGGGCCTATGAATTAACACTTGAGCGAGTCATTGATTGAGTCATGTCTGACATAACAAAAGATTTCAATACCGAGCACATGGTAATCAACATGGGGCCGTCACATCCGGTCACTCATGGAACAGTGAAATTCCTGACGACCTTGGATGGAGAAACCATCGTGGACCTGAAGGTGGATATCGGGTATCTTCACAGGGGGTTTGAAAAAATGTGCGAGAACGGAACCTGGCAGCAGGTGATACCTTACACCGACAGGTTGAATTACGTTTCCCCCCTTATTAATAATGTTGGGTATGCGCTGGCAGTGGAAAAACTGATCGGTATTGATGTGCCGGAGCGGTGTAAGTACATCCGGGTTATCGCAAGTGAACTCTCACGCATATGTGACCACTTGACCAACATCGCTGCAGGCGGTCTGGAACTCGGGGCATTTTCGGCTTTTCTTTATTTTGTGGAAGCCCGTGATATTATCTGGGACTTGATCGAAATGCTTTGTGGAGCCCGTGTAACTGCAAACTATGTTCGGATCGGCGGACTGAAAAATGATCTTCCCGATAATTTCAAGGAAAAAACCTTGGAAGTTTTCAAGAAGGTCCGCAGTTTATGGGCGGATGTTGATAAACTCCTGACGAAAAATAGAATTTTTATTGACCGGGTGAAGGATATTGCAGCCATGCCGCCGGATGAGGCCATCGCATACGGGTTTACGGGCCCATGCCTTAGATCATGCGGGGTTCCCTATGATGTCCGTAAGGCCCAGCCTTATCTGGTTTATGACCGTATGGACTTTGAGATTCCCATCGGTGAAACAGGCGACAATTTTGACAGATACCTTGTTCGAATGGAAGAGATCACGCAAAGCCTGAGTATAGTTGAGCAGGCGTTTGATCAGATTCCCCCTGGACCGATAAATGTGGATATGCCTCAGTACAGATGGCAATCAAAGGATGACGTATATAACAGGATCGATTCACTTATATTTCATTTTAAAACCGTTATTGAAGGCATCAAACCGCCACCAGGCGAAATCTATTCTGCAGTTGAAGGGGCCAATGGTGAACTCGGTTTTTACCTGGTGAGCGATGGAAGCGGAAAACCTTACAAGATCAAGGTGAGACCACCTTGCTTTGCGCTGACTGCTGCAATGCCAAGAATGATGAAGGGGAGATTCATCGCCGATATCGTCCCCACTTTTGACATGATCAACATGATCGGCGGAGAATGTGATAGATAACCATGCTTGCAGATATGATTGAATCCATAGCAAAGATTTTATTCATTTTCGGTATGAATATCGGTTTTTTTGCGCCGGTATTGGGCTGGGTGGAAAGAAAGCAAAGTGCGGTGATGCAGGACAGAATCGGCGCGAACCGGGCGGATATTTTCGGTTTCACCGTGATCGGACTTTTCCACTCCATTGCAGATGCGATCAAGGTGCTTACCAAAGAAGATTTTATTCCCACCGGCGCCAACAAATTCTTTCATACCGCTGCACCTTTTATTAGCCTTGTGCCTGCAATCGTTACCTTCTGTGTTATTCCTTTTGGAGGCCGATATACTCTTTTCGGTCATGATGTCAATCTAGTCATCTCCGATCTGGACGTGGGACTGCTTTTTATATTTGCCTTTTCATCGCTTGCAACTTATGGGGCGGTGCTCGGCGGATGGTCCTCAAACAATAACTGGTCGCTTATAGGCGGGTTGAGAGCATCAGCTCAAATGCTTTCTTATGAAGTTGCGATGGGTCTTACCATCATCGGCGTTCTCATGGTATATGGTTCGCTTAAACTCACAGAAATTGGCGTCATGCAGGAGAACTTTTTCAGGTGGGGCATTTTCATGCAACCACTCGGCTTTGTTCTTTTCCTGACCTGTGCCATTGCTGAAAACAAGCGTGCACCCTTTGATGTACCAGAGGCGGAATCCGAGATTGTAGCAGGCTATTTCACCGAATACAGCGGCATGAAATTCGTTATGTTCTGGATGGGTGAATTCCTTGAAATCGTGACAATCAGCGGCATTGTGACAACCCTGTTTTTCGGGGCATGGCATCTGCCTTTTATCACCGATCAAATGCTTCTTTCCTTTTTTCAGTTTGCAGGTTCAAACGGCGCAAGCATCCTTGCAATGCTCGTTAACATCGCCACCTTCTTTATAAAGGTTATCTTTTTCATATGGATGCAGATGACCATTCGATGGACCCTCCCGCGCTTCCGATATGATCAGGTCATGAAGCTGTGCTGGAAGATGATTTTGCCACTTTCACTCATTAACATTTTTATAACCGGGCTGGTTTTTTTAAGATGAATAAAATGACAGATATAGATCAAAAAAAATGTCATCCAATGGTCGGCGTCCCTATTGAAAAGTTGAGACCTAAGCAGGTGAGGAAAAACCTGGAGCTTACTTTATGGGAAAGCCTCTATATTTTTGAGATTATCCGGGGCATGTATATCACGACCAGGCATTTTGTCTTGAACATGATTGGGTTTGTTTTTAAGCCAAAAGGCCAAAAGAGAAGAATATTCACCGTGTATTACCCGGAAGAAAAAGTTACAATTCCTGCTGCTTATCGCGGAAGACCTGTTCTGGTTACATGGAAGAACGGAAAAGAGAAATGTGTTGCATGCGGTCTTTGTGAAAAAATATGTCCGGCCAACGCCATCATGATTGTTGCTGAGGAAAGAGATGGTTCGGATCGATATCCGTCGGCCTACACACTGGATATGTCCCGATGTGTATATTGCGGTTATTGTGAAGAGGTCTGTCCAAAGGAGGCAATTGTCATGAGCGCCGAATATCAGGGACTGGCCGAGAGGGACAGGAGTAAAATGATTTACTCCAAAGAACAATTGCTGAGGTCCGAGGAAAGCGTAAAAGACCGTATCGAATACATCAGGAGGATTTACTCCAAATGCAGCTATTGATATTTTACATACTTGCCTTCGGCGCGGTCATATCGGCACTGTTGATGGTGACCAGTAAGAAACCCGTATCATCCGCCATGAGCTTGATTGCAACCATGGTTTTTCTTGCAGGATTATATGTGCTTCTGGATGCGCATCTGATCGCTGCCCTTCAGCTTATTGTCTATGCAGGAGCCATCATGGTACTGTTCCTTTTTGTGATCATGCTGCTCAATGTCGATGAAAAAGAAGGGCGGATGGCAGGAAATACAATTTTGCTTCAATTCGGAGCAATATTAGCGATAGGATTGGTTTTTATAATGATGGTGAGTCTTGTCAAGTCGGGCGGAACCCTGCTTGTCTTTGGTGAAGGAGCGGATCAATTCGGCACCACGAAGGCTGTCGGGAAATTGCTTTTCACTGAATATCTGCTTCCGTTTGAAATAGCCTCAGTGCTGTTATTGGCGGCGATAGTCGGTGCAGTTATCCTGGCAAAAAGAAGAATTGATGATCCAGACCAAAAAGAGCGCATCATTCCGGGTCATAAAGGGTAATTTATGGTTTCATTGAATTCATATCTGATTTTGGGAGCGATACTTTTTTCCATAGGCGCTATAGGTGTGTTCACACAACGAAATGCTTTGATCATCTATATGTGCATTGAGTTGATGCTGAACTCCGTGAATTTGACAATCATTGCATTTTCACGTTTTTTGAACAATATGGACGGTCACGTGTTCGTGTTTATGATCATGACTGTTGCCGCAGCCGAAGCAGCCGTGGGACTGGCCATCATCATTTCATTGTTCAGGAATAAAGCGACCGTTAACGTTGATGACATTAATTTAAGTAAGGGTTAGTAAAAACGTGCAAACGATTATATCCATAAAGCCATTGCTGGCTGTGCTGGCGTCTCTTCTTGCGGTACCCTTGATTTTAAAGACGGGGGAGAATCGCCCCAATCTTCGTGAAACCTGGTCTATTCTTGCCGGGGTCATCAAGTTTTCGATAATCATCTCCATGGTACCCACCATACTTTCAGGAAATACCATTGAATATACACTTGTGAGCTTTTATCAGGGGATCGACATCAAATTCCGGGTTGACGCTTTCGGACTGTTGTTTGCGACGGTTTCCTCATTTTTGTGGATTGTCACTACATTCTACTCAATCGGATATATGCGCTCGGGAAATGAACACGCTCAGACGAGATTCTTTGCCTGTTTTGCCATCAGTCTGTCATCCACCGTTGCAGTTGCGTTTTCAGCCAATCTCATCACCCTTTTTCTTTTTTATGAGGTTCTAAGTCTCGCCACTGTGCCTCTTGTTGGACACAAAGAGACACCGGAATCCTACGAAGGCGCAAGAAAATACTTACTGTACCTTTTGAGCTTGTCCAAAACTCTGTTATTATCTGGAATTATCATCGTTTACATGGTAGCGGGTACAACCGATTTTCAAAGCCACGGTCTCCTGAGAAATCAACCGGCGTCGATGCTTCTTTTTGGGGCATTCTTCCTTTTTCTGTATGGCTTTGCTAAAGGCGGTGTCATGCCGGTGCATAACTGGCTTCCATCCGCAATGGTGGCGCCGACGCCTGTCAGTGCTCTCCTCCATGCCGTCGCTGTTGTGAAGGTGGGTGTATTTTCAATCCTCAGGGTCGTCTTTTTCATCTACGGTGTAGATCTGATGGGCCTGATGGATATAGGCGTAGTCGCTAGTTATGTTGTCACATTCACCATTGTGATGGGTTCCGTCATTGCGCTTTCAAAAGACAACCTCAAAGCCAGACTCGCTTATTCAACTGTGAGTCAATTGTCATATATCATTCTTGGCGCGGTTCTACTGACATCCAGCAGCATGCTGGGTGGCATCATGCATATCGCCAATCATGCTTTTTCCAAGATTACCCTCTTTTTTTGCGCCGGTTCTCTTTATTGCAGCGCACATAAGACCGAGGTCAGTCAACTGTCTGGCATCGGGAAGAAGATGCCCTGGACAATGGCGGCTTTTTTTATCGGCTCTCTGAGCATGATTGGTGTACCTCCGGCAGCTGGATTTAACAGCAAATGGTTGCTCGCAATTGGTTCCATAGAAGCTAACCAGATTCCTATCCTGATGGCCTTGTTGTTCAGCACTATATTGAATGCCGCATACTTTCTTCCGATCACATACAAAGCCTTCTTTGAAAAAGAAGTGGTTTCAAATCATTCTTCCCATGGTCATGACGATCATCATGATGATATCCGGGAGAACCCAATGATAGTGGTACCACTGGTGCTGACAGCAATTATTTCGTTGCTGATCGGTATCTACCCTGACTATTTCCTGGCTCTCGCAAAAGAGGTGATCAAATGATTAAAAAATTTGTCCTTTATGTTGGAAATCCAGACAATTCAGGTACATTAAAAAAGCTGTCCTATATTGCCCTGGTGCTGGTGTTCGTGTCCGACTTTTTCGTTCACCGCGGACATGCAATTTATATTTGGGATAAAATACCTGGCTGGGGTGCATTTTACGGATTTGTTTCCTGCGTTGTTATCATTCTAGTATCCAAATTTCTTGGTCACCAGGGTGGTATCATGCATGACGAGGATTATTACGATGATTGATTGGTTTCACCCGTCCATAGTATTCATTGCCGGATCAATTCTGATTCCTTTTCTGCGAGGAAAGGTTCGGGATGCATACCTGATGATGATACCTATTCTTGGAGTGGCGACGATTTTCCACATGTCCCCGGGAACCTATTGGACTTACAACTTTCTCGGCAATCCACTCACATTTGGTGCAGTGGATAAACTCAGTATCGTTTTCGGATGGGTTTTCACCATCGCGAGCTTCATAAGCATTGTCTATGCGCTGCATGTAAAAGATACGGGACAACACGTGGCAGCGTTTATATACGTCGGAGGATCGCTTGGTGTCACTTTTGCCGGTGATTTTTTTACCCTGTTCATTTTCTGGGAGTTGATGGCTTTTTCTTCTGCATACCTGGTTTTTGCACGGCGCGAAAAAGAGGCTCTTGAAGCTGGATACCGTTACATACTTGTACATATTTTCGGCGGAGTCTGTCTGCTCGGCGGAATTATGCTTCACTATTTGAAAACGAAATCCATTGCCGTCGGTCCTCTTGTACAGGACGGGAGCCTTTCATTCTATCTGATCCTCGCCGGAGTCATGCTGAATGCCGCTGTGCCGCCTCTGCATGCTTGGCTGACGGATGCCTATCCAGAAGGAACAGTGACCGGTTCAGTTTTTATGTCCGCCTTTACCACCAAAACAGCGGTATACGTCTTGGTACGCGTTTTCCCGGGAACCGAGCTGCTGATGTACTTGGGCACGATCATGGCTCTGTATGGTGTTGTTTATGCGGTTCTGGAAAACGACTGCAGAAGACTTCTGGCCTATCACATCATCAGTCAGGTAGGATATATGGTCGCCGGAGTCGGCATTGGATCGGATATGTCCTTGAACGGATCAGTCTCGCATGCTTTTGCCCATATTCTGTATAAAGGTCTGCTGTTCATGGGGGCCGGAGCAGTCATTCAGATGACAGGGAAAAGAAAACTGACGGAGCTTGGCGGTCTGTATAAAACCATGCCGATCACCCTTGTTCTATATATGATTGGAGGTTTTGCCATTTCGGCCTTCCCCCTGTTCAGCGGTTTCGTCACCAAATCCATGGTAGTTTCGGGGGCTGCTCATGATCATCATCCTGCGGTTGCCTTGCTGCTGACCATGGCGTCGGCCGGAACGTTCCTGCACACCGGACTCAAACTGCCATATTACATGTTTTTTGGAAAAGATTCCGGGATCGAGGCGAAAGAGCCGCCTGTGAATATGCTCATTGCAATGGGATTTGCTGCATTCCTCTGCATTGGAATTGGAGTTCTTCCTGGACCGCTGTATAAGTTGCTTCCTTATCCGGTTCACTTTAATCCGTATACCGGAGATCATGTTACCAGCGCTTTAGGGATTCTTTTATTCACAGGTTTGGGATTTTTCATGCTGTTGAAGAAGCTGGATCCGGAACCCACCATTAGTGTCGATACGGATTGGGTTTATCGGAAAGGCAGTCGCGTGTTTATGTGGATTGTCAAAAAACCGATTACGATTTATGAAAGCTATCTGGCAGAGGTTTACAACACCTGGTTCACCAGATTCACCCTGTTTATCTCGAATTTCTCTGCGCGTGTTATTGATGTTCGAGGAATAGATGGTATTGTTAATGGCGTTGCGGGATTTTTCATCGGTCTAGCCGGAATCCTTCGGGGATCGGCTACTGGCCTGGTGAGAAATTATGCGCTTACAATGTTGATCAGCGGCACCGCCATCATCGCTTATTACCTGTTTGCCTATTTGACGAGACAATAATGATTTCGCTTAATTTTCCAATTCTATCCGTAATTACGTATTTGCCGCTGCTTGGAATTCTGGTGATCTGCATGATCAACAGCAAGCACCATGACCTAATCCGGTGGGTGGCATTCCTGACCGCCGTTGCAGGATTTTTTGTTTCTTTGCCTCTTTACTTTATGTTCGATTCGAACACTTGGCACATGCAGTTTGTTGAAAATGTGCCGTGGATACCTCAGTTCGGAATCAATTACCATTTGGGGATAGACGGTATCAGCCTGCTTCTGATACTCCTGACAACATTTCTGTCAGCACTGGCCATTTTGTCCACATGGTCGGCAGTAACGGAAGGGGTGAAGGGATACATGATTTCCCTGTTGCTTCTTGAAACCGGAATGATCGGTGTATTCTGTTCACTGGACTTCATCTTATTCTATGTATTCTGGGAAGTGATGCTGATACCTATGTACTTAATCATCGGAATCTGGGGAGGTCCGAGGAGAATATATGCTGCCGTAAAGTTTTTCATTTATACCATGAGCGGAAGCGTCCTGATGCTGGTGGCAATTCTTTTCCTTTATTATTTGAACTACAAGTCCACAGGAGTGTATACGTTTGATATTCTGTCGTATCATAACCTCGGGCTTCCATCCAATATACAATTCTGGCTTTTCCTGGCGTTTTTCCTTGCGTTTGCAATCAAAGTTCCCATGTTTCCGTTCCATACATGGTTGCCGGATGCACACGTTGAGGCACCCACCGCCGGGAGCGTTATCCTGGCAGGCGTATTGTTAAAGATGGGAACATACGGATTTCTTCGTTTCAGCCTGCCGATTTTTCCCCAGGCAACTGTTGATTTCGTACCCATGATAATGTGCCTGTCACTGATCGGAATTATTTATGGAGCGCTTGTTTCCATTGCTCAGGATGATATTAAAAAACTCGTGGCTTATTCGAGCGTCAGTCATCTCGGCTACTGCATGCTTGGGATGTTTGCCCTGAATATAGACGGCGTCAAAGGCAGCATCATCCAGATGATCAACCATGGTTTAAGCACGGGCGCTCTGTTTATGATCGTGGGAATGCTTTATGAAAGACGGCATACCCGCCTCATTTCCGAATATGGCGGCATCATGAAAGTTATGCCGGTGTTTGCCTCTCTTTTCCTGCTGGTCGCTTTTTCTTCCATGGGGGTTCCTGGAACAAACGGTTTTGTTGGGGAATTGCTGATTCTGATTGGGGCTTTTAAAGCATCAGTCGGTTATGGCTTACTTGCGACTGTGGGTTTAGTTTTGGGAGCCGTTTACCTATTGTGGATGTACAAACGGGTTATGTATGGCAATATCACCAAAGACGCAAACAAACAATTGAAAGACATGAACGGTCGCGAATATGCCTATCTCATACCCATTATCATATTCATTATCTGGATCGGCGTATATCCGAAACCCTTTTTGGATAAGATGGATGCATCCGTTCAGCATCTCCTACAAATGGTGAACCAACAGTGATCGGATTGAATTAAATTGAACACGATTTCTGAAATTAAGAAATATGAACCGTTTGCCTCAGCTCAAAGGCGATAGATTATGGAACAGGTAATGACGACTATTAACTTAAGTGCCATATACCCAGAAATTATTTTGGCTCTTTTTTCATTGATCATTTTGATGCTGCAATCCTTTTATAGTTTCCAATTCAGAAACTATTACGGCTATGTAAGCCTTATCGGTGTCCTATCTGCCGTTGCAGTTGTCCTTTTCGAGCCTTGCGGCTTTGAATTACGTTTTGTGGAATATTCCTTTAGCGGAATGTGGGTGGTGGATAATTACTCGCGTTTTTTTAAATTGATATTTCTGTTGGGGACATTGCTGACCATCCTTATTTCGATCAAATATCTTGAGGATGAAGTCATGCAGCATGGGGAATACTTTGCTTTGATTCTGTTTGCTACAATTGGAATGATGATCATGGCAAGTGGGGCAGAGTTGATTACAATATTCCTTGGGATTGAATTGATGTCCATATCCTTGTATGCCTTGACCGGATATACACGAACGCGGATGATTTCAAACGAGGCCGCCTTAAAGTATTTCCTGCTGGGTTCGTTCGCAACCGGATTCCTGCTTTATGGCATCGCACTGCTATATGGATCAACCGGAACAACCGATATTAAGGGCATTTCAACATTTCTTGCCACTGCCGACATTCAAGGGTCTGGTCTGATTGTTATGGGGATGCTGCTTATTCTCATCGGACTTGGTTTTAAAATTGCCCTGGTTCCTTTTCACATGTGGACACCGGACGTATATACAGGAGCCCCCGCACCGATTACAGCCTTTATGTCTGCAGGTCCCAAGGCCGCAGCATTTGCAGCGTTTGTAAGGATATTTATGGATGCATTTCCCTCCTTGCAGGGGGAATGGACCGCACTCATATGGGTGATAGCGGTTCTGACCATGAGTGTTGGAAATATTATCGCATTGGTACAGGACAACATCAAACGCATGCTGGCGTATTCAAGTATCGCCCATGCCGGCTACATCCTGGTGGCATTTCTGGCCGCCGGTGAACTCGGCATCACCGGTATTTTATACTACTTGTTAACCTATACCTTTATGAATATCGGGGCTTTTGCGCTGATAACGATCTTGGGCGGAAAAGGAGAGAAAAGGATCGATGTTCAGGATTACAAAGGTCTTGGATACAAATATCCTTATGCTGCCATTATCATGAGTCTGTTTTTATTTTCCCTGGCGGGAATTCCTCCCACAGGCGGATTTATGGGGAAATTTTATATCTTTTCAGCAGCGATTAAAGAGGGATATATTGGTCTAACGATAATAGGCGTGCTTAACAGCGTTGTATCGGTTTACTACTATCTGCGGGTGACTGTGGCCATGTTTATGCATGATTCCAATACGGTAAAGAACAATGAAATGCCGGCGCTGATCTTTACACCTGCACTTATTGTTGCCATTGTTATTTCAGCATGTGGGGTGTTGTCTTTGGGAATTTTTCCATCCGGCTATATTGAAATTGTCAAACAGTCCTTTCTGGTATTACAATAGGAAACCGAAAAACATATTCTTTATATAACATGTTTCAGTAGAATTTTTTTGTCAGGGAAAGAAAGCAGGTACGTATGTCGATAGTCAGATTAAAAATTGATGGGAAAGAAATTACTTCTGAAAAGAATACGACAATACTTCAAGCGGCAACCAATGCAGGAATCAAAATTCCGACCCTCTGTTACCATGAACGGTTGAATCCCATCGGATCATGCCGTCTGTGCGTTGTTGAAATCGCTGGATATGATGAGCCTGTGACGGCTTGCAATACTCCCGTACTGGAGGGGATAGAGGTCGTTACCAATTCCGATAGTTTATATCGCATGCGTCAGGAATCCTTAAAACTTCTTCTGGTTCATCACCCATTGGATTGTCCTATTTGCGATAAAGCCGGTGAATGCACCCTTCAGGATCTGGTATTTGAGTACGGTATCCAGATAGAGAATTATAAAGCTCCTGAGAAGCCGGTTGAAGCGGTTTATGCGACGCCTTTGATCAAGTACTGGCCTGACCGGTGCGTCATGTGTCTCCGGTGCGTTACCGCGTGCAGGGAGATCAAGGCAGCTCATGCACTGGATGTTGCAAAAACCGGAGGAACAGCCAATCTTGTTTTCCATCCGGACAGATGTGTATCCTGCGGAGAATGTATGCAGCTTTGCCCAGTGGGCGCGCTGACTGAAAATGTCAGCCGGATGAAGTCAAGATCATTTATTGTTAATAAGGTGCCTACCACTTGCACCTATTGCGGTTGCGGTTGTCAAATGGAACTTCATGTTCTGAATAATCAAGTTGTCAATGTGACCGGTAAGAATGATATCGGCGTAAATCATGGCAGTTTGTGCGTGAAAGGCCGTTTTGGGTATGAATTTATTGCCAGCGATCAGCGTCTGACAAAGCCACTTGTCAAGCGTAATGGAAAATTTGAGGAAGCCGGCTGGGATGAGGCTCTGAATCTGGTAGCGAAAAGATTCAGCCAAATCAAAAACGAAAATGGTCCGGATGCCATCGGCGGATTTGCCTCGGCCCGCTGTACGAATGAAGATAACTTTATTTTTCAAAAGTTTATGCGCGCGGTGATCGGTACCAACAATGTTGATCACTGCGCACGTCTCTGACATTCCTCGACGGTGGCCGGTCTGGCCGCCACATTCGGCAGCGGAGCGATGACCAACCCAATGAAGGATGTGTTGAAGTCAAAGGTAATTCTGATTACCGGGACGAATACCACAGCGAATCATCCGATTATCGCCAACTATATTCATGAGGCCGTCATGAAAAACGGCGCGAAACTGATTGTGGTCGATCCGAGAAGAATCAAACTCGTAGACATTTGTCATCTCTGGCTGCGCCCAAAAGTAGGTACCAATGTTGCCTGGCTCAATGGGTTGATGAATGTTATTATCAATGAAAATCTGCAAGACCAAGAGTATATTAATCAGCGCACAACCGGTTATGAAGAGCTGAAGAAAACTGTTTCGAAATATTCACCGGATCATGTTGCCGATATCACGGGTATCCCTGCCAAGGATCTTGTCGCGGCTGCCCGTCTGTATGCAACCGAAAAACCCGGTTCCATATTGTACGCTATGGGCATCACTCAGCACACCAGCGGTGTAAACAACGTAAAATGCATTGCGTCTCTTGCGATGCTCTGTGGAAATGTCGGGATTGAGGGAGGCGGCGTCAATCCGCTTCGCGGTCAAAATAACGTACAAGGTTCATGCGATATGGGAGGTTTGCCAAACGTTTTTACGGGATATCAGGCAGTTACTGATGGCACCGTGAGAGACAAATTTGCCAAAGCCTGGAAAGTGAGCGCACTTCCTGAAAAAGTTGGTCTGACCGTAACCGAGATGACCGCTCTTGATGGACCGATCAAGGCTCTGTACATCATGGGCGAAAATCCGATGCTGAGTGAGGCCGATATCCATCATGTGGCAAAGAAATTGTCATCACTGGATTTCCTGGTCGTACAGGATTTATTCTTGACAGAGACCGCCAAGCTTGCTGATGTGGTTCTCCCGAGCGCCTGTTTTGCAGAGAAGGATGGGACATTTACGAACACTGAACGCAAGGTCCTCCGGGTTCGTAAGGCTTTGGATGCAAAAGGGGAATCGATCGAAGACCATCAAATTATTTCAGCTATCTCCAAAAAAATGGGATATGAGATGGATTATCCGAATTCCTCCTCGGTGATGGATGAAATCAATCGCCTTACACCAAGCTATGGTGGTATCACATACGATCGGATCGAAAAGGAAGGTGGGCTGGCTTGGCCGTGTCCGACGCTGGACCATCCAGGGACTCCCATTCTCCATATTCAGAGATTTACAAGAGGAGAGGGGGTTTTCTTCCCTATTGAATATCAACCATCTGCAGAGCTTCCGGATGCGGAATATCCGTTTGTTCTGACAACGGGACGCGTGCATGCGCATTATCATACCGGAACCATGACCCGTAAGGGGAATGCCTTGAATCAAATCTGTCCTGAAGCCTTGGCGGAAATTAATGTGGAAGATGCCAAAGCGCTTAAAGTCGTTGATGGAGAATACGTCAATATTGTTTCCAGAAGAGGGTCTATACGAATAAAAGCGCTGGTTTCCGAGATCACAGATCATGGAGTTGTATTCGTACCTTTCCATTTTTATGAATCGGCAGTGAACAACTTGACCAATTGCGCTCTGGATCCTGTTTCAAAAATTCCTGAGCTTAAGATCTGTGCGGTGAAGATAGTGAAGGCTGCTTAGATTTCTGTGCGGTTTATTATTGTTGACCGGGCATATTTTTTATAAAATTTTGTTTTAATTAAAAATAGGAACTTAATCTTATCAACATTGACAAGTAAACTCAAACGATGATAATGTCCATTTCAGGCTGAAACTGTGTTCAAGGTCTAGTGGGAATATCATCGTGAGAGATCGAATCCACCATCGGCACCTTAAACAATAAGGGCTGGATAACATCCAATCTACAATCCCATTTTAATTTCCAGTTACAAATCTTTCGATCTTTTCGGTATATCATGAGAGCCGATTTCAAAACAATTATCAAGCTATACTCCGGCGAAAGTCAGTGCCAAGAAAAGAACCGAAAATACTGGATTTTAGTTTTCGCCGGAACTACAACAACAGATTTTTAAATTGGCTCTTCTGTTATATAAACCGCTTGACATTGGTATTACAATATGTTGTATTTAGAAAGGCAATCTACAGTATATATTGTAAAAATTGTGATTGAATTGATTACAATATAGCATATATTGTAGAGGCATCTGTTTACTGATGATCCAGATGATGTCGTTCTATTCTAGTGATAGACAGGTTGTTTTGTTCAATCACATTTTTTGGACTGTACATTGATATAGACTTTTACTATGGTTACTGAAAATATTGGAATTTTAAAACCCGATCAGTTGATCGAAATCGTTGTGCGACGTCGCTGGTTTTTGCTTATTCCCTTCTGTTTCTCCATGCTGATCGGGATATATCTTGCGTTGTTTCTACCTAAATCATATGAGGCAAGCACCTTGATATTGATTGAAGTTCAAAGGGTTTCGACAGATTATGTTCGATCCATTGTATCCAGTGATATCGACGCTAGAATCAACACTATTTCCCAGCAAATTTTGAGCCGTACAAATTTGGAAAAGGTCATCAAAATGTATAATCTTTTTTCAGAGGAAAAAGATGGAAAAATGCTTTTGATAGACAAGGTTGAATTGATGCGAAAGAGAATCATTATCGATGTAACAAGAGGAGGGAGAAGTTCCTCGGGGGGAGCGGATTCATTCAGCATTACCTACAGCGGGAAATCACCTGAAGATGTTATGAATGTGGTCAATACACTGGCATCTCATTTTATTAATGAAAACCTGAAGGTTCGTGAAGAACAAGCTTCTGGAACGTCTGACTTTCTTGAGGGAGAGCTTTTTTCAATGAGAAAAAAACTTGAGGAAGTCGAAGAAACTATGAAGGACTATCGAAGACAGTATATGGGAGAGCTTCCGGAGCAGTTGGATAGCAACTTACGGATTCTGGACAGACTGCAAGAACAGATGCTTGACAGACAGACCCGCTTGAGAGATGCACAAACCAGATCGTCATTATTGACAAATGCTATAAGCGCATCTCAGAAATCTGTGGTCAGTTCGGAAGGGACTTCGGACATAAATCAACTTACTGAACAACTTAACGCATTGACGGCTAAATATACAGACCGTCATCCTGACGTCATCCGATTGAAAAAAACCATAGCCGGTTTAAAGGCTCAAGAGGTCAAATCTGAAAAGAGTACGGAAATCGATTCATCACGTGGGACATCTGCCGACAATCAGTCACTTGTCGAGGTTAAACAAGAAGTAAATCTGATCGACAAGGAGACAGCGGAATTACAGTCTCAGATCAATCTATATAAGAGTCGAGTAGAAAATACTCCAAAAAGGGAACAGGAGTTAATGACCCTGCGACGTGATTACACCAATATACAGGAATCCTATAGTTCTTTATTGAGAAGGAAATTGGAAGCAGAAATTGCAGTGAATATGGAAAAGAAGCAACAAGGGGAACGTTTCCGGGTCATTGATTATGCAAGACTCCCGGAAAAGCCTGCTTCACCGAATATGATAAAACTATTTTTCATTATTACGGCTGTAGGAGTTGGATTGGGATTCGGGATAGTATATTTGCTTGAATATATGGATACGTCGTTCAGGCGATCGGCAGACATCGAATCTTATCTGGGAATTTCCGTCATTGCCGAAGTACCGAGCATCAAGTTCCCGGAAGATTTGAAAAGGGAGCGTGTTCATCTGTCAGCAACCATCATGTTTCTTTTTATTTCTTGTGTTCTGTTCGTAAGTTTTTTTGCTGTTACATTGATCGGGGCTAAAAAAATACTACAGGTAATCAACCTATAATCATATTTTTTCACTTTTACGAAACGATCAAAATTGTAAACAAAGGACAAAAGGGGAAGTCTCTTGGGTAAAGTATTTGATGCATTAGAAAAGTCAAATAAAAACAAAGACGCAAAGATTGCTGCATCTGAAGAAATACAAAGTCGGATCCGGGAAGATGTTGAACGGTATGAAGGTGTATCCCAATTTGATCGCAACCGATTTGATAAAAGCCTGGTTACCATTCTCGAGCCTCATTCTTTTGAATCAGAACAGTTCAAAATTTTAAGAGCAAATGTCCTTTTTCCGACATCAGGGACGCCACCAAGAATGATCATGGTAACCAGTGCCGTACCTGGAGAAGGCAAGTCTTTTATTGCTTCCAATCTTGCAATCAGTATTGCTCAGAATATTGATGAACATGTACTTTTGATGGACTGTGATTTACGCCTGCCGTCGATTCATAACCGGTTTAATATTGAAACAAAAACCGGGTTAAGTGACTACCTGACAGGCAATGCTTCTCTTTCTTCGTTGCTGGTTAAAGTCGGAGTTGACAAACTCTCCATCCTTCCAGGTGGAAAACCTCCTGAAAACCCTGCTGAACTGCTTTCTTCTGAAAAAATGGCCCAGCTTCTGGATGAAGTAAAGCAGCGGTATGAAGATCGCTACATTATTGTTGACAGTGCGCCACCTCAACTGACCGCAGAATCAAGTGCTTTGGCAAGACTGGTAGACGGGATCATCCTCGTGATTAACTACGGGAAGACTAAGCGGGAATTGATTGCAGATCTGATCGAAAACATAGGAAAAGAGAAAATAATCGGGATTGTTTTTAATCGTTTTAATTTAATGTCATCTTCCTATTATGGCTATGGCAAATACAGCGAATATGGGAAGTATTATGGCAGAAAGTAAAATAAGGCCTTCCTGTAGTGGTTGAGCGAATCAAGTATCGAAGCATACCTTACAGAAAAATATTATGCTGAGAATATTCAAGCAATATTATCCGATTCGAAATGTTTTTTTTGTAATTGGTGAATTTCTACTGATCTCTTCTTCTGTTTTTCTTGCAATATGGATTGTTTTAGATAATTATACTATTTTTCTTGACCCATGGATAAGTCTGAAGGTTTTTTTGATTACGATATCTTACCAGATTTGTTTTTACTATAACGACCTCTATGATTTAAAAATTACAGATAGCTATTCGGAATTGAGTACCCGCCTTCTTCAATCGATTGGTGCGGCCTCCATTTTTCTCTCCGGTGTGTATTTTGCTTTTCCCCAAGTGATTATCGGACGGAATATTTTTCTGGTCAGTGTTATCTTTGCACCTTTACTGATTATATTGTGGCGGTTCTGCTATGCCATTGTTTTAAATAAAGGATTATTTAATCAAAAGATTATTCTGCTCGGTTCAAGTGAACTTGCAAGAGATATCATAAAGGAAATCGATGAAAAGAAGGACAGCGGATACATGATTTCCGTCATTATCGAAGAGGATGAAAGTGATTTTCTATCTTCATGTATCGATAATAGCAAAATTGTTTGTAAAAAAGAGTACGCGGGCCTTTATGATATTGCCCGTAAGTTTAACATCAAAAAGATCGTTGTCGCAATAAAACAAAGAAGAGGCGCATTCCCTGCAAGAGAATTACTGGATTGCAGGGTAAGGGGAATCGATATCATCAAAGGCAATACTTTTTATGAAATGTTGACGGGAAAATTGATTGTGGAGCAGATTAATCCTGACTGGTTAATTTTTTCCAAAGGATTCCGAATACCAAAAAGAGTTCGAATTCTGAAACGAATCATCGATCTTATGCTTTCCCTGATAATGCTGATTGTTTTGTCACCGTTAATCATGCTTGTTGCACTGTTGATCAGAATCGATTCAAAAGGTCCGATTTTTTTTTCACAGGAAAGAGTAGGAGAAAAACGAAGAATTTTTCGGGTATATAAGTTCCGCTCCATGATAGAGGATGCAGAAAAACATACTGGACCGATATGGGCTTCGGATCATGATGACCGCATAACAAGAGTCGGACGGATCATACGTAAACTCAGGATCGATGAGATTCCTCAGCTTTGGAATGTATTGAAAGGCGAAATGAGTTTTGTCGGGCCAAGACCTGAACGTGAATTTTTTGTTAAAGAACTTGAGGAGAAGATTCCTTATTATGGTGAAAGATTCATTGTTAAGCCGGGCATTACAGGCTGGGCTCAAGTCTGTTATGGATATGGAGCCTCCGTAGATGATGCAATTGAGAAACTAAATTATGATCTGTTCTACACTAAGAATTTTTCTATCTTCATGGATCTGATGATCATTATGCGTACTGTTAAAATTGTTTTGTTTGGCAAGGGCCGATAGTTAAAATAAGACTTCTATATTGTTACATTCAATCTTGTTGCTTTTAATAATAATTTGTAAGTGACAGGGCGGAGCTGTATATTCGGTCTCAGTTTTTTTTACATGGTGAATGCGGCTCTCCGTAATAAACAAAAAAAGGAAAACAAAATGAATCTGAAATTAAAGAAATATCTTCATTATGTCTGTTTTTTTTGGATCGGTATTCTCATTCTTCCGCAGGTATCATTCTGTCAATCCGTCGAGGCCAAGGATCAAAAAATCACCTCTTTGTCATCAGCGACCAAGGGGTACATAATAGGAAGTGGAGATGTTCTGGATATCATTACTTGGAAAGAAGCCGATTTCTCACGTGAAGAGCTTTTTGTTAGGATTGATGGTAAAATTACCTTCCCGCTGCTTGGGGACATCCAGGCCGTCGGCAGAACACCTCAAGAATTAAAAGAAGATATTGAAAAGAAATTGGCCACATATGTTGGGTCGCCGGTTGTTACCGTAAATGTGAGAGTTCCCGGAAGCCAGAAATTTTATGTCCTTGGAGAGGTTGTCCGGACAGGAGAGTACGACCTGGTTAAGCATCTCACTATTATTCAGGCATTCGCCTTAGCCGGAGGATTTACAGAGTGGGCTTCCAAAGATGAGATTATTCTTTTCCGTATTGAAGATGGAAAAGAAAAAATTATTAGGGTTGATTATAAAAGTATTCTCAAAGGCGAAAATTTTGAAAACAATATACCCATCAAAGCGAACGATACAATCATTGTTCCTTAAAATAATTCCCCCTTGGAAGGGGGACAAAGGGGGATGTTAAAATTTTTGATTGCATTTAAAAAAATAATACCCGGCTTCATTTTTTCCATTCTGTGTCAATTTGTTAGCGTCCAGGCAGAAGCGGCTGTAGTCACATTTACGCCCAGATTGTCTTTAGAAGAAGAATATACCAGCAATTTTTTTCTTACAAACGATCATGAGGAGTATGATTTTACGACAATCGTCTCTCCTGGTTTTACTACTCAGTTGCAAGGTCGAACAGGCAGTGTTTCGCTGAATTATGATCCGGCATATCATTATAATTCTGACCATACCGATTATAACAGTTGGGCTCATCATGCCGGAATCTCAGGTACACAACAGGCAACAAGGAATACAGCGATCCATTTTACCAATTCTTTCCTGCATACTTCAGAACCGACAGACACCCACTCTATTCTTTCAGCAGTAAACGAACCATCCACGACAACACAGACCTCAGGTTCCAGGCCCATACCATCTTTTGATTCCGGCGCTACGTCAGTATCCAACAGCAGTTCGACACCTGTTTTTGATTCTTCTGGAAATCAGAGAAACCAGATTACAAACAGAGATGTTTCTCAGCGCAGATCCAGGGAAACATATTACACAAACAGCGCAAATCTGTCGATGAATCATCAATTTGGTGCAAATGACAAAATACGAATTGATTACACATACGGCATTCTGGAAAATAATGATCCTGAGATTGACGACAATCAAAGTCACAGCCCTTCTGTTCTGCTTTCCTACTGGCTTGTTCCAAATCAATGGAGGGTTGAAGCTGAGGGGACCTATATCAGAGGTATTTATGATGGGCTTTCAGATGATTTCAACAACTGGAAGGGTGAGTTTGAAGTTTTCAAACAATTGAATCGCCATATGGAAGGGTTGGTCCGCTATGACCATTCATCCATGCTTTTTGACGGGGATACGGATGAGACTCATAGAGAGGAGGATTTTCAGATCTATAATCCTTCCATTGGTATTCGATACGTTTCGCAGGAAGATACCCATATTCAGTTGAGTGTTGGATATTATATACAGGATCGAAAAATCAGTGAAGATGATTCCGGATTTATTGTCAGTTGTGATCTTGAAAAAACATGGATTTTCAGACAGGCATCTATTCAGCTTACCGGCTTAAGCGGTTATGACCTTGCTTATCTTGATGCAGAAAATTTAGGATTCAGATTATATTATGGCGGAGGCATCAATGCACAGTACCGGTTTTCAAGACTCTTCAATGCTTATTTTTTTTCAACCTATCAATGGGATGACTATCCTTCTGATGATTCTACTGCGGAAGAAGACCGGGAAGATCATAACCTGCAATACGGTCTTGGTTGTTCCTGGCAGGCGTTATCATGGCTTTCAACAAGAATTCAAGGTTCTTCACGGCTGTTGAAATCCAATCTTCATGAGAATGATTTTATCGATAATCGAGTTTTGCTTGGTATTACCCTATCCCCTTCACAACCATACCGATATTAATTACTATGTGCGGAATCGCAGGCATCATCAATTTTAATTGCGCGGAAGAAAAACAGAACCTTCTTGGGCGGATGATCGGAATGATTCGTCACCGGGGGCCGGATTCAGCGGGAATCTATATTAATGGTCCGGCTGGTCTGGGTCATGCGAGGTTGAGCATTATCGATTTGCAGACCGGGGATCAACCGATCCATAATGAAGATCGAACAGTATGGGTGATATTCAACGGGGAGATTTTCAACTACCCTGAACTGAGACAGGAGCTGCTTGATCGGGGACATTGTTTTTATACTCATTCAGATACCGAGGTGCTTGTGCATCTTTACGAAGAAAATGGCCCTGAAATGTTTTCAAAGCTCAATGGCCAGTTTGCCATTGCCTTGTGGGACAAAACAAAGGAATGTCTGCTGCTGGCACGGGATCGTGTCGGAATTCGTCCGCTTTTCTATCATCATGAGCATGGACGGATAGTATTCGGTTCTGAAATCAAGGCAGTTTTTGCAGACAACACCATCTCCCGAAAACTTGATCCCCAGACAATTGCCGATATTTTTACTTGCTGGACGCCACTTGGTACTTCTACACCGTTTTTGGATATTTTTCAGGTTCGTCCCGGACATTATGCATTATTTTCAAAAGATGGATTAACTGAACGATCCTACTGGCAGCTCTCTTACTCCTTCCCAGAGGAGGAAAGTCGATCCGTCGGGGAATGGACAGAGGAATTGGAAGAACTTGTTAAAGATGCAGCCAGAATTCGACTTCGGGCAGACGTTCCGGTAGGAGCCTACCTCAGCGGTGGTATTGACAGTACGTATATCAGCTCTCTGGTCCGGAATAATTTTGACAATCTTCTGTCAACGTTCTCCGTGAGTTTTGCAGATGAAAAATTCAATGAATCATCTTTTCAGGAAATTGCGGTCAATGCCCTGCAAACTAAACATCATGTTATCAATTGTCACAATGAGGACATCGGAGACATTTTCCCTAAGGTGGTCTGGCATACCGAAACGCCGGTCATCCGGACGGCTCCGGCTCCTCTATATCTGCTATCGGGCCTTGTCCGCAAAAACGGTTTCAAGGTTGTCCTGACTGGTGAGGGCGCGGATGAGATTTTTGCTGGTTATAATATCTTTAAGGAGGATAAGGTTCGAAGATTCTGGTCTCGTTATCCGGATTCAACATTCAGGTACAGACTTCTTGAAAAACTTTACCCTTATATCTTTACAAAAGAAAATGAGAAGGCTGCCAAATTTCTTACAGGCTTTTTTAAAAGAGGGCTTCAGGATGTTGATTCGCCTGTATACTCCCATATCCTGAGATGGCACAACACATCACAGGTTAAGACTTTTTTTAATCCGGATTTCATTGCCGATACAGGTGACCTTGAACAGTTTGTGAGTCGATTTACATCAATGCTTCCAAATGATTTCATGAGCTGGAAAACTCTTTCAAGGGCACAGTATATTGAAAATACAATCTTCATGTCCAACTACCTTTTATCATCTCAGGGAGACCGGATGGCGATGGCGAATTCAATAGAAGGACGATATCCGTTTCTGGATTATCGTGTGATAGAGTTCGCATGCCGTGTTCCTGTAAAATTCCGCATGAACGGTCTTGAAGAAAAATATATTCTTAAAAAAGCAGCTGCAGGACTGGTGCCGGAAAAGCTGATCAAAAGGCCGAAACAGCCATATCGTGCTCCGATCAGTCCATGTTTTTTTGGGAAAAAATCGCCTGCCTATGTTTCAACAATGCTCTCTGAGTATGCTGTTCAGCAGAATGGGTATTTTGATGATAAAAAAGTTACCGGTTTGATCAAAAAAAGCAGGAATCAAAATGGAAAGCTTCTGAGTGAACGGGAGAATATGGCGCTGGTCGGGATTATTTCAACCCAGTTGCTGGATCATCTGTTTATTAAAAATTTTCCTCAACAGATAGATTGCCATGCTGAGGATATGATCATATATAACGATTGACAATCATAAACACCATCATGTCGGACTTGATCCAACATCCAGCGTTTCGTAAGATCAATTGATAACAGAAAAGGGAATTCATCGAATGGGTGCAAATTTTTTTTCAGACATTTTGAAGCTCGATTCAGAAAAAGAAGTAGAAAAAATTTCAAATCGTCTGAAACAAATCATGGCCAAGCAGTTAAAAAGGAGAGGCCTTGTCATCGGACTTTCCGGTGGAATTGACAGCAGTGTGACTGCTGCGCTTTCAGTAAAAAGCCTGGGAACGGATCGTGTTCTGGCTTTGCAGATGCCGGAGCGCCATTCCGCAGAAGAAACCCTTCAACTGAGCGGCATTGTGGCAGATCATTTTGGTATTGAAAAAATTCATGAAGATATCTCTAAAATTCTGGAAGCGGTCGGTTGCTACAGAAGGTATGATGAGGCTGTGCAAAAGGTTATCCCGGAATACGGAAATGGCTGGAAATCAAAAATTGTCATCCCCAGTGTTTTAGAAACCAAGGGATTCAGCCTGTTCTCCGTTGTTGCGGAAAGTCCGGATAAAACCCTGATCAAAAAAAGGCTGCCGTTAACAGCGTATTTGGAAATTGTGGCAGCTACCAATTTCAAACAAAGAATTCGGAAGATGCTGGAATATTATCATGCGGATCGTCTCAATTATGCTGTTGCAGGAACTCCGAATCGTCTGGAATATGATCAGGGTTTTTTTGTGAAACTTGGAGATGGTGCTGCGGATGTCAAACCCATCGCACATCTTTACAAATCTCAGGTATATCAACTTGCGGAATACCTGGGAGTTCCGGCGGAGATCCGTAAGCGGCCACCGACAACAGATACATACTCGCTGGCACAAGGACAGGATGAGTTTTACTTTTCCCTTTCCTACGATAAAATGGATTTATGCCTTTATGGTAAGAATAATCATATTGCACCAGAAAAAGTCGGAAAGATATTGGGTCTACAAGCAGACCAGGTTCAACGGGTATATGATGATATTGACACCAAAAGACTGACAACAAGATATCTTCACTTGCCGGGAGTATTGATTGAGCCGGTATCTGAAATTCAATAACAGGGCGGACAAGGGATTATTATGAGCGATACAAAAGAAAAAGTCAGAGCGTTTATTGTAGAAAATTTCATGTTTGGAAATGATGAAGGGCTTTCCGATGATACCTCTTTTCTGGAGCAGGGAATCATAGACTCGACAGGTGTTCTTGAATTGGTGGATTTTCTGGAAGAAACATTTTCCATCAAGGTTGATGATGAGGAATTGATCCCTGAAAATTTGGATTCCATCCAAAATCTTGTTGTCTATCTGTCCAAAAAACAACAACAGGCAGCATGAGTGAACAGACGAAAAAACTGATTCATCACTTCCTTGAACAGAGTTGTATCGATTTTCCAGACAAAACAGCACTGATTCATGAAGATGTTCGCGCTTCCTACGCTGACATAGATATATCGGCAAATCGTTTGGCAGGATGGATGATTGAGCAAAGTGTTTCAAAAGGAGAACGTGTTGTCCTGGTCATGGAAAACTGTCTGGAATACGTGATTAGCTACTATGCTGTTTTAAAAGCTGGACTCATTGTTGCACCCCTCAGCTATGAACTGAAGCCGGATGGTTTGCGGATATTGCTCAAAGAGTTGGAGCCTGCCATCATCATCACAACGGCAAGGTGTGAAAGGGTTCTCCATGCAACAGATCTTGCGGATATCGCGATAAAAGCAATTGTCATCAACAACCCAAAGCTTGACTGGAGTTCTTCTGGTTTCAATGTTTATTCCTGGAACGATCTTGCTGTAAATAATCATAATGCTGATACAGCCCCTGATATTTCAATCCAGGCGAACGATCTGGCCGGCATAATTTATACCTCAGGATCAACGGGCAAAGCCAAGGGAGTAATGCTGTCCCATGAGAACATTGTATCCAACACCAACTCGATCTGTCAGTATTTATCTCTGGGCAGAGATGACATTCAGATGGTTGTGTTGCCGTTTTTTTATGTCATGGGGAAATCGCTGCTGAACACTCATTTCGCTGTCGGTGGCACGGTTGTAATCAACAATAAATTTGCTTTTCCAGCCTCTGTCATTAAACAAATGATAGAAGAAAATGTTACTGGTTTTTCAGGAGTTCCATCAACCTACGCTTATCTGCTTCATCGGTCACCACTATCTGCCGGCAAGGACAAACTTGGTGCATTGCGGTATTGCTCTCAGGCAGGAGGGCACATGTCCGGGCAGTTAAAAAAAGAGCTGCGTCAGGCATTGCCGGAGACAACTCAGATTTATATCATGTATGGAGCCACGGAAGCTTCTGCCCGTTTGACCTATCTTGAACCTGAAAAGTATGAAGAAAAAATGGGTTCCATTGGAAAAGCGATCCTGGGTGTTACGCTTCGGATACTTGACGACCATGGGGCAGAGGTACTCCGGGGAGAAACCGGTGAGCTTGTTGCCGAAGGAAGCAATATTATGAAAGGATACTGGAAAGATCCTCAGACTACAGAAAAGGTTTTGGATAATTTTGGGTATCATACCGGAGACCAATGCTATCAGGATGAAGAAGGATATTATTTTCTGAGGGGAAGAAGAGATCATCTCCTGAAGGTAGGCGGGCACAGGATTAATCCGCAGGAAGTTGAAGATATCCTCATGGATACCGGACTTGTGATTGAAGCTGCAATTATCGGAATAGAGGACAGGCTTCTGGGGCATAAACTGGTTGCCTTTGTTACACCTAAGAATGATACAGTACATGAAAATAATCTTCTGGAAATTTGCAGTGAAAAACTGCCGAAATACAAATGGCCGGCAATGATTCGACTTATAAAGTCTCTTCCCAAAAACGCAAACGGGAAAATCAATAGGGATAATCTTCTTGAGCTACTCTGAGAATAGCGATCATTTTATTTGATATCCGGTTTTGTTGAGATTTATGAAAAAGTCAATACTGCTCACAATTGATGTTGAAGATTGGTTTCAGGTTGAAAATTTCAAGAAATGGATATCATTTTCAAGCTGGGACACAAGAGAGGTTCGGGTTGAACAAAATACGCATTACATTCTAGATCTTTTTGACTCTGTAAAAGAACAACAAGTGCATGCCACCTTCTTTGTCCTTGGATGGATCGCCCAGCGATTTCCTGACCTCGTGAGAGAAATTGGTAAACGAGGGCATGAGGTAGCATCACATGGTTATAATCATATCCTTTGTTCGCTAGAGTCAAATGAAAAGTTGAAAAAGGATTTAACAGATAGCAAAAAGCTTTTGGAAGATATTACAGGTTCAGCGATCCATGGCTATCGAGCACCTAACTTCTCGATCAGTGCTGAAACCTTAAAAGTCATTGAAGATTGCGGATATCTTTATGATTCGAGTTTTAATTCATTTTCCATGAACAAGAGATATGGATCAGTAGATTTTTCCCGTAATCATAAAAAAGGTATCATATATCAGATTTCAAAATCCTTTTTTGAAATACCGATCAGCAATTTAACATTTCGATATTTAAAAACAGATTTGCCATGGGGCGGCGGTGGGTATTTCAGACTTTATCCTTTGTCAATATTTAAAAAAGGCATACAATCGATATTACAAAATGAAGAAGCATACGTATTTTATATGCATCCATGGGAAGTGGACCCAAAACAGCCAAAGGTTGATGAAGCCTCAATTTTTTTTAAGTTCCGACACTATATGAACCTGGATAAAACCGAGATCCGTTTGAAAAAAATGATTTCTGATTTTAGAAATCAGGAATTTATTACATGCCGGGAAATGGTAAAGAACAAGGCATCATTATGAAACCGATGTTGTTACCATCTGCTAAAAGAATTTTTCTTGCCACTTTTTTACTGATTATGACTTTCATCTTATTAAAGCATGTGAGTTATAGTGAAAATGTACCACCCAGAAAAAAATTTTTAACATTTCCACTGCAGATTGGACAGTGGCATGGAACGATATCTTATTTTGATCAATCCATTTATGATGAATTAGGCGTTGATGATTCGATTCTTATTTCATACAGCAGCCCGGATAAAAAACAGGTTCAAGTATACATCGGGTATTATCAGAGCCAGAAAGAAGGAAGTGTCATACATTCGCCAAAAAATTGCATGCCTGGTTCCGGGTGGGAAATAACATCCACTATGACAGAAGAAGTCAAAATACCTGGAAGTACTGTAAACCTCATTCAGCTGGTTATAAAGAAAGGACTGGATCAGCAAATCGTACTATACTGGTTTCAGGAGCGAGGCAGATATATCCGGTCTGAATACTGGCAGAAGATTTATCTTGTTTGGGACGCCATTTTTCATAAAAGGACAGATGGCGCTTTTATACGTCTGATCGCTCCTGTTGACAGAAGGGGGGAGAAATATGCTGCCGGCTTTTTAAAATCGTTTGCTACGGAGCTGATACCTGTACTGAATCAGTATATTCCAGGGGAAACAAAATAATGATTGGTTCTATAAATGAGAATCGGCAATTTTTTCGACTCATACCTGCAATTGCAGGTTTTTTGATTTTATATAATAATGTAATTTATAAAATGGTATTGGACTGGTTATCAAATGATAATTTCTCACATGGCTTTTTAATACCCATAATTTCAGGATATTTGATATGGAGAAAAAAAGAACAGCTAAAACAAACAGTCATTTCCCCATCCGATACGGGTCTTGTCTTATTACTATTCAGTCTGATTTTCTATTTCGTTGCAAATATTGGCGTTGAGCAGTTTACCATGCGGTTCTCAATGATCCTGGTAATTTTAAGCCTGATTGTCTTTTTGGCTGGATGGAGATATTCACAAATCCTTTTTTTGCCGGTCGTATATTTGGTATTTATGATACCATTTCCATCAATTATTTGGAATAAGATAGCATTCCCATTGAAGTTATTTGCAACAAATATGTCTGTAAGTGTTATCCAATCTTTTGATATCCCGGTCTTTGGAGAAGGTAATATTATCCATCTTACCAATACGACTTTGGAAGTAGTAGATGCCTGTTCAGGGTTAAGATCTCTGACGTCGCTGTTGGCCCTCAGTTCCGCACTGGCTTTGCTGACGGAACATTCAGGAACAAAAAAGTTTCTAATTTTTTTATCAGCAATACCGATAGCGATTTTTTTAAATATTATTCGATTAACCGCAACAGCTATACTTGCAAGATACTATGGCCCGGATTTCGCACAGGGTTTTCTGCATGAGGCATCCGGTATTCTGATTTTTATTTTATCTTTTTTATTCCTTTTTGCAGTTAACGTATTAATGAGTAATATAGTACGGTCAGAGACAAAATAAAAACTGCTTGAAGTTAATGGATACGGAAAAGAGTAAGAAAGAAGAAGTATCAAAATTGGAAAAGATGATATTGACAAACAATTAAGGTTTTCCTGATGGGAAAAATATTGATCAAAAGAGCTTTAGATAATGATAGTAAAAGATGGGATGACTATGTAAACAAGCATCCCGGTTCTTCCCCTTATCATCTTTTTGCTTGGAATCAGGCTATTGAAAAAGCTTACAAATATAAATATTATTCTTTAATCGCTGAGTATGGGTCTGTAGTTGTAGGTGTTCTCCCTTTAATTCATATGAATCTTCCTTTCGTATTTAATAAGATGGTTGCATTACCTTTTTGTGATGTTGGAAATTGTTTGGGAAATACTCCAGAGATTGTTGAGTTGATGCTCGATAAAGCTGTTATGGTCGCTAAAGATTTGAGAGCAAATTTGGTAGAGTTGCGAGGTGATATCGCACCACTTTCTACTACAAAATTGAATAAAGTAAATAACAATAAAGTCCGAATGTTTCTCGACTTGCCGACATCTTCAGATATTCTTTTAAAAAGTTTTAAATCCAAGCTGCGCAGTCAAATTAAAAAAACAGAGAAGAATAAACTTGTTTTTCGTTGGGGACATCTACGTGATCTTGACACTTTTTATAATGTTTTTACTGAAAATATGCGAGATCTTGGCTCCCCTGCCCATTCCAAGAAATGGTTCAAAATGATTTTGAAGTTCTATAGGGGCAATGTCAGAATGGGATTAGTAGAACATAATAGGCAGTTAATCGCATGCGGAATCATTTTGACAGTGAGTGATAAAGTCATTGTCCCTTGGGCATCCGCTCTTCAAAAAAATAATCACTTGGCACCCAATATGATGCTATATTGGAATTTTTTGAAATATGCATCAGATAATGGTTATAAACAATTTGACTTCGGCAGATCAACACAAGGAGAAGGAACTTATCGATTTAAAGCCCAATGGGGAGCCCAGCCAGTTCCTCTTAGCTGGTACGAATTCAACATAAACAGTCGAAGCGGAGTTAAATCTAGGGAGAATTCTTTAAAGAGGGATATGGTTGCCACTCTTTGGTGTAAGCTGCCATTGAATTTTGCTAATTTTTTTGGTCCTATGATCAGAAAGTATATCAGCCTATGAATATTTCATTTGTTATTCTAACCTGGAATTCAAAAAAACATATTGAACAGTGTCTAACTTCGATCTTTAACAATGCTTCCGCTTCTTTAGGCCCTTATGAGATTCTTATTGTTGACAACGGTTCATCGGATGGGACATTGAGTGTTATTCAGAAATTCGAAATGAAATATCCTGAAATAGTCAAAGTGATTCAAATCGGATATAATTCCGGAACAACTTATTCACGAAATATTGCATTAAAAATGTCAAAAGGTACCTTCATTGCTGTTATCGATTCTGATGTGAATGTTTTACCAAGTGTATTGGAGACACTTATCGAAACTCTTGTCAATGATGATCAAATCGGCCTGGTTGCCCCCAAGCTAGTATATGCTAACGGAAAATTTCAGCAATCGACTGATAATTTCCCAACTGTTTTGACAAAAATTTATCGCTATTTTTTTCTTAAACAAATTGAAAATAAAATACATAATAATAATTCGGATTATAAGCAATCTGTAGATTATGCAATATCTGCCTTCTGGCTTCTTAAAAGAAAAGTTTTTGAGAAGGTAGGTTTGCTGGATGAAAAGATTTTTTATTCACCGGAAGATGTTGATTATTGTTTAAGAATTTGGAAAAGCGGATATCGTATTGTTTATGTCCCGAATGTATCGTCTGTCCATTATGCACAGGAAATTTCTCGTGGTTTCAGAATGAATAAGGCGACTATTGAGCATATTAAAGGACTTCTATATTTTTTTAAGAAGCATGGTTATTTTTTCAAAAAGCCGGTTTTTATCGAAAAATGAAAGATTGGGATCGTGCAGTCACACAGAAAAATTAATATCTTGCAGCTTGGAAGTACAATTGGATTATATGGAGCAGAACGCTGGATTCTTGCTTTAATCAATCATTTAGATAGGGATCGTATTCAAACATGGGTTGGTGTAATTAACGATCAATCCGAAACAGACGCGCTTCTATGTAAGCAGTCAGAGAAATTAGGTTTTCAAACCGCTGTTGTTCATGCGGACGGTCGATGGGATTTTTTAGCCGTCAAACAGTTAAAACACTTTATTGTAAGCAAAGAGATTCATATCCTTCACACGCATGGTTACAAAACAGATATGATAGGTCTTCTTGCAACAAGGGGAACACCCTGCAAAATCGTAACTACTCTCCATGGGTGGACCCAGAAGCCGGATTTCAAGCTTTTATGCTATGAAGCCTTTGACCGGTTACTGTTCCCGTTCTTTGATGCAGTTGTTCCCCTATCAAACGAATTATATCGTCATGCATTGCACATCCCTGGGATTAAGAAGAAACTTCACCTGATAAGAAATGGTGTTGACATAGCAGAAATAGATTTGGTTCACGATGTAGCAAAAGAGATCGATACCTGGAAAAAAGAAGGTGCATTTGTCATTGGGTATATAGGGCGTCTTACATCTGGAAAAGGATTGGATACGCTTTTATATGCTTTGGCACATTACGGACAGGCGCATTGGCGTATAGCCGTAATAGGGGAGGGGGATCAATTGGCTGAGCTACATTCCATGACACAGCGTTTACGTATTGAAGATCGCATAACCTTTTTTGGATTTCGGTCAGATCGATTGGCTTTTCTAAAGGGGTTTGATGTGTTTGTACTTCCATCCAGATCCGAAGGAATCCCCCGGTGCCTTATGGAGGCTATGGCTGCGCGTATTCCGGTTGTAGCATCGAATATTCCAGGATGTCGTTATCTAGTAAAAAATGATATAACAGGACTGCTTTTTGAAACCGACAATGCCAAACAATTGGCTTCTGCAATTAAGAAAATTGACACCTCTACTTCACTGCGGGAGTCATTTGGCAAGGTTGGTCGTAACCTGATCGATTCACATTACTCTGCATCAAAGATGGCAAGAGAATACCTGGCATTATACAACTCACTTGCTTTTTGATCCTTTTACGTTGCCAATGTGAGTAAAGGAACCTGCCTATGGCTATCAAAAAAATTTCACGACGGATTTTCATTAAAATTTCAGCCATGTTTTTCTTATTCTTGTCTTTTGTGAGAATCGGCGTGGCTGGGACAGATGGATCTAAGAAAACGTCTCGAACAAAAGCCAGTAAAACCGATGTTTCCATGCCCCTTGGTACAGATGTGCATGGGATATCTCATGTGTATCTGGTCAAGGGAATGACCCCTGAGGACAATATAAAACGCGCCATCAAAGTTATGGGAGGATGTGAAAAATTTATTGGGATTGATGATATCGTTATTCTCAAGCCAAATGCCCAATGGTGGCATCATGGGACAACCAATACGAATAATATGAAGGGATTTATTGAGCTTGTATTTGGTATACAAGGGTTTCAGGGCGAGGTGATTATCGCTGAAAACCATCACTATAAGGAGACAAATTCCCGTGGCTGGAATACCAAAGATCGAAATGGGGATTATAACCTGAACGAACTGATAGATTATTTTCATCAGAAAGGGTACAAAAATATTTCAAAATATCATTGGGTGGATGCGGGTCCCAATCCAAAACCCCAGGAGGGAGATGGTTGTAACGGGAATCTTGTTAAGTCGGTAACCGACGGGGATGGGTATGTCTGGATGGATGATAAGGTGTATGAAACGCCTTGTGGTCGAAAATGCATGATGACATATCCGGTATTTACATCAGCATATAGTGGAAAGAAAATTGATTTATGTAAAGGAAGTCTTGTCAATGGCATGTATGTTAAGAATGTAAAACTGATTAATTTTTCATGTCTGAATCACCATAGCAAGGCTTTTGGTGTTACGGCTTCCATTAAAAATTTAATGGGCGTACCCGATATGACGTGTGGATTTCATGGGCCTGAACCATCAGGAATGTATAATATCCATTTCATTGGGAGAATGTCATCTATCTATAGAGCGGGGTTGGATCTCAAGTATTATTGCGAAAAGTTTGGTTTTGGATCTGAATTAGGCCAGAAGTTAATGGATAAAGGAAACTGGGATACCCAGTATACGGGGGGCGCATTGGGGTACTGGATGAAACATGTAAAAATGCCGGATCTCAATATTCTTGCTGCTGAATATGTTGGATGGGGAGGGAGAGGTCGAAATGGGCCTGACAAGCGCCATCACGCAAATTGTGTTGTTTGTTCTACAGATCCTGTGGCGCTTGATTATGTAGGAAGCAAGAAAATATTGCTTGAAGCGACACCTGAAAAAGAAACTCATTACCGAAAATTCAACTCACCCGATAATCCGCCATTTCGAACATTTTTAGAAGAATGTCATCAACAAGGTATCGGTAATCTCGATGTTGAAAAAATCAAGGTGATCATTGGCTGAATTTCAGTGCTGTAAAAATTGATGTTTTGCATGGTAGTCTGAGTATAGGTAATTGATGATGGATATGAAACAAGAAGTTGAGAGTTTATTGCACGAATGGAGGGCAAAATTCACATCCTTTGGAAAAGAATTTGAAGTTGATGAGAATATCGACAACTTATTGAAATCTTTTGTTGAGCTATTGACACTTCCACAGGGGGTGCGTGGGAATGAGCTTAAACGATTTCAATCTGGATTTGAAGAAAAATATGGAACGGATGCAAGGGTATCTCTTTGTCAGTTGATTATTTTTTCATTGTTCTGCGAGAATGCAGAAAAAATTGATCATCAAAATTTGCCGGATGGGGTCGTTGAATATATTAAAGAAGATTTCTTAAAAGCGATTAAAATCGCAGCACAGGGAAATGACAAAATACTAACGGTTGAGAATGCGATTTATAATAGTTATGTTGAAGTGTTATCCTTTATCAGGTTTCCTATCGGGAATCAAAGTGTCGTTGTCGCTGGATTTTCACGTAGCGTTATTTGGCTGCAATCTCCTCTGAAGATGCTTTCATTCATGCGGTTGCTTTTTTCTTGTGGTGGAAATTATCCACTATATGAACTGCATTATAATCCCCATCGCATGCGTAGCTTTAACCTAGAAGGGTGGCAAACGGTTATGCGGTTGGGGGCAGAATTGTTGAAATCTCGACCTTCAATTAAAGGGATGTTTGGTGGGGCATGGTTTTATGATCCAGCATTGAAGGATGTTTCTCCAGAGTTGTCGTATTTGAGAAAGTTGATTTTGGATGTTGGTGGAGTGATTTTTTTCGCCGGTAGTAATGAGCAGGATAGAACAAATGCCTTTGCTATGTCAAAAATTCGAAAAACAGCTTTTGAAGAAGGACGTTATAACCCATCAAATTATCTTGCTATTATTCCAAGAAAAACACTATTAAAAAATTTTGAAATATAACACCTGGGGAAAAAACGATTGAAAGAAGATTATAAAACAAAGATTGCTCAGACCCTTTGCAAACTTAATATAGATGGTCTTTTGCGATGGATAAATAAGAACAGCCTCTTGGTTGTAACCTATCATGGCGTTTATGATAAATTCTGTAGAGGATCTCTTCCACTTTTTACTCATTTACATGTCGATTTGTTTAGGGAGCATCTCAAATTTTTAAAGAGTAATTATAATGTCATTTCCTTATCTGAGCTTACGGCCTGTTTCAAAGAGAGAAAACCATGGCCTGAGAGGGCAGCCTTGATAACCTTTGACGATGGATTAAGGAATAATTACGAAATCGCATTTCCTGTTTTAAAGGAATTTGACTTGCCCGCAGTTATTTATTTGACAGTAAATTATGTTGGAATGGATAAACTCCTTTGGTTCGACGAACTATATCTTTTAGTAAAGAAATGCTTAGAGGATGCAGTTGAGATAGATTTACTTGCCGAGTTATTAGGGCCTATTCCTGATTCATGTGATATTGGAGAACTATATCCTATATGTTCAAACAGATTAAAAAAAAAATCCATTATGGAGAGAACGGAAATAATAACAAGATTGAAGCAGGTAGTATGCATTGAAGGAAAACCGATTTTGAGTGAACCATTTAAATTTTTAAGCTGGGAACAAGTTTTGGAAATGAAATTGTCAGGTCTTGTTGAGTTTGGTGTTCATACCGCTACTCACCGAATAATTAGCGAATTGCCACCTGATGAATGGGAAAAAGAGATTGTTGTCCCTAAGACCAAAATTGAACAAATAATTGGCAATACTATTGATACATTTTGCTATCCAAATGGTGTGCCCGATGTTGACTTTTTTCAAGAACATGAAAAATACCTAAAAAGTAAAGGATATGTTTGTGCTTTCAGTACGCATGAAGGATTAAATACTCCTAAATACAATCAATACCGGCTTGGAAGAATTCCTGTGGGTAGTGATATTAGCTCGGATATTAATTTTTTCAGGCTTAACGCATCTGGCTTTATTAGTTTATTAAAAACCAAATTCAAATTTATTATATAAATGAGCCAATTTCAAAAGTCTCTTATTGTAGTTCCGGCGAAAACGAAAATCCAGTATTTTCGGCTCTTTTCTGAGCACTGACTTTCGCCGCTGTGACGCTTTATAATAGTTTTGAAATTGGCTCAAATGTCATTATTCTTTGGTATAGTAGAAGGGTAATATGATAATTTTCACTTGCGCAAATTCAGATGTAGCAATAGGAAGTGATGGCAGAGTCTTTAAAAAATTCAGCTTTAGGTCTGTAATACAGGATACTGTAAATAAAGCCAACGAGCTAGGGTATACGCCTGTGGTTTATGATATGGGAAACCTTGGTATAGGGGAGCTCTTCATCCTTAATAATGTTACTACAAATGCTTTATTTAAACCCGTAATCGTTAAACACTGCATGGAGACGAATGAAGATGATATTTTTGTTTATCTTGACGGTGATGCGCAACTTTTTAATGCCATAGATGAAGTGGCTGAAGGTGATTATGATATTGGAGTCACGTTAAGAACTTTTTCGGAAATCAATAATGAATGGCATGTAAAGAATTTTGAATGGATAAAATATCTAAATGCCGGCGTTATGATATTTAAGCGTACAAAGGCAACAAATCAGTTTATTGATATATGGCATAAATTAACTGAGGAAGTTGGAGATGACCAGCTTGCTTTAAACAAATTAGCCTGTCCGGATGAGTATCCTAAAGCAGGGAGTATACTTGAAATTAATGGAGTTCGGTTTAAATATTTTCCTTGTCAACAGTATAATTACTATCACTTTGAAGATCGCTTGGAGGATAACATTAAGATTTTACATTTTAAAGGTATTGTCCGTCATTTCTATCCCTTTAACTGGTGGAAGCGATTATATTGTAAGACAGTAGTTCCTGTTAGAAACAGAACAATCGAGATATTAAAAAAAATATTGCCTTTAAAGTCATCTATCAACAGATAATATATTATTATAATGGATACTTATAATGCTTGATCTATGTTACAGGTTTTTCGAGTATCTCAATCTTCAAAAGATTAGATACTGCCATTGGAAGAGTAACGGCCATCTGAATGAGGCGCTTAATGGTAAAACAGATCTGGACATTCTTGTCCATCGTGATGATAAAGAAAAGTTCGCCAAAGCCATTGAAGCATTTCCAATAAAAAGAATTATAACTCCCCGTATGAAAAAGTTTCCTGGTTTGGAAGACTATCTTGGTTTTGATGAGAAGACGGGGTGCCTTATTCATCTTCATGTGCATTATAAGTTGGTTCTGGGGCAGAAATTCATTAAAAACCATCATTTACCGATTGAAGAAATTTTCTTTCATCATCTCACCAAGCCTAACATTCTCTTCCTTCCCTGCCCGGAAGCCGAATTGTTGATACTCATCATCAGGGCACACATGAAGGTAGGGGTTGTTGATTTGGTTAAGCAGTTGATTAATGATCTTATCAATAGACCCGCTACACCTTTTCCAAGACAGATTGAAGAAGAGTTTGATAATCTGATCTCCCATAGCGATTTTATAAAAATGGTAGATATATTAAAACAATTTAACTTGCCGTTACCTGAAAGAATTTTTACCGACTTTATCACCGACTTTACAAAAAGGAAGCTGAAGTTCAGCACTATTGTTAAAAATATGCGTCAGATTTTTTTATCATTACAAGGGTTCAAAAGACAAAATAGCATGATTGTTTATGTGAAGTATTTCTATCGTTATTTTAGCACGCTTCCTTTTATTCGGAAATTTATTAAAGAAAACTTATTTACCGTTACAGGAACTGGAAAAACATTTTCAGTTGTCGGAGCCGATGGTTCCGGCAAATCTACTCTGATCGAAGATTTGGAGAAATGGCTTTCATGGAGGCTTTCCGTAGTTACATATTACCATGGTATTCCCAAAACAGTTTTAAAAAATTTTATTCCTTTTATTATCAGGCAGTTTAATAAATTAAAGTTGGGTGTTGTATCTCTTCTTATCGATGGGCTATACATGATATATTTAGCAAAGAGGAGACATAAAATTTCTTTACTCTCCAAGAAAGATAATTTGTCCGGAAAGATTGTGTTGACTGATCGTTTTCCGCTAAAAGAGTTTAACAAAATGCCGGAACCAATGGATGGCCCTCAGCTTTTCAAAAACACATCAATAGTCAACAGGTTCTTTTCAAAAATAGAATTAAATTATTATGATAAGATAATGTATCCGGATAGAATTTTTATTTTGCAGGCTGATATTAATGAATTGCGAAAAAGGAAAAAAGATCTTCCCTTTGATTATCATAAGATGAAAGCAGACGCCGTAAATAACGTTAAAGCAGATACGCATAATTTTCTTGTTGATGCAAGCAGACCTTACTCAGACGTCCTTCTGGACCTGAAAAAAAATATTTGGGAGCTTATTCCCTAATATGATACGTGCATCGTTATTTATTATCACGGTCTTTTCTCTTTACGCTCTGGCGCTTCGCAAAGGACCGCTATATGCTCTGATCGCATATGCTGTAGTATATTTTATTCCTCCTGCACCGAATATTCACTGGTGGGCAGACTATATACCATTTTCCAGATGGAGCCTCCTCTCCTCAGTAATACTAATTCTCTCCTATCTTATTCATAGAGATAAGATTATTGTACGAAAATTCCGAAACGCTCACTGGCTTTTTCTGTTTACTTTTTTATCAGTATTAACAGTAGTTATGGCGCCGAATAGTGTGAGTGAACCATCCTATTCTTATAAACTTGTTACATATTGCATCACGGTATGGTTTATTATAAAGATACTTACAACCGAGGAAAAACTTCGTATTTTCTTTTTATCAATTATTACTTTGTCAGGTGTTTTGTCGATACTTGCTTATTTGGAAGGTGAACGCATCAATGCCAGACTTGAGGGCATTGGTTCAAATGATTCCTTTGAGGCAAATGAATTTGCTTTACTGCTCACCGGTATTCTTCCCCTGATGCTGCCACTCATATTTAAAGGGAAGAAACATGAAAAAATAATCTGTATATTGTTACTACCTTTCATACTTAATGCCTTTATTCTTTGCAACAGCAGGGGTGCGGCTATTTCTTTAGTCGCAGGACTGATCTATGCCACTATTGTCGTAGCAAACAAGTCGATTCGGAAAAAAATCATCATAGCCGCGATTTGCACCTTACCTTTATTTTTATATCTGATGGACCCAGAGTATATTGAGAGGCTATCAACGTTATGGACTACTGAAAAGGCCCTTGAAAGGGAACACTCACTTGAAGAACTAAGTAGCGGCAGAACTGAAATTTGGCAATATGGTATTCAGATGGCAAATGATTACCCAATGGGAGCCGGTCCGAACAGTTTCAAAAATCTTGCGCGATTTTATATGCCCGATGAGGTTCTTACATTCAAACCGGATTCCCCATATGGTGTTCGTGCTGCTCATAACACGTATCTTCAAATTCTAGTAGAACAAGGATATCCAGGTTTAATCATCTGGATTATGCTTTGTCTCCATACACTTTTACTATTAAGAAGTGGTGTCAATAAATTGAAATTATATGTCAAATCAGATTCGTTCATTGGGTTTACCATATTTGGAATTACTGTCTCTTTTGTCTGTACCTTGACCGGAGGATTGACAATGTCTCGGATATACTATGAATTTTTTTGGTGGCAAGTCGCCCTTACAATTGTTGCATTTTCCATAATTTTAGAGTCCGAGGGGAAAGAAGGGACGTAAAATAGTAGTAAACAATAAGGTTAGCTATTTCTCAAGGAAATAATATGGGGCAAGTATCATTTAAAACAAATTTAGCGTCAGCAAAAAAAACGTTTGTACAGGATAATGCGCTAAAAAAACTTATACAGACAACGGGTATTATACTTACGGGTAGTACCGGTGCCTCATTGATGAACTTTGTCTCTTTTACTGTTATGGCGAATCAGCTTGGACCTAAAGTGCTTGGCCTTTTCGTTTTAACTCAGAGTTATACGGCAATTGTGAACGGTATTTTAAATGTTCAAACTTGGGAATCCATAGTTAAGTTTGGGCATCTTGAGAAATCGAAAAGTGATTTTTCCAATGTCGTTAAGGTCAATTTTTTACTGGATCTTATTAGTGCTTTTGTTGCTTTTGTAGTCTCTCTTATCATGGTGAAACCATCGGTGATCTTTTTTAAGTGGGATCCTGCAATTGTTCAACTGGTCTTTTTGTACAGCTTTACCATCCCTGTTACTTTGACCTCCTTTACAATTGGTGTTCCGCGGTTGTTTGATAAATTTTCTGCGGTCGCTAAAATCCAGATAGCCACTGCTGCATTGAAGCTGGTTTTAGTGCTGACAGTAGCTTATTTTAATTATTCAGTTAGTTATTATGTGGGCGTCTATCTGATAGCAGAATCGCTTAACAGCGTTCTTCTTATCATTTACAGCTTGTTTTTACTAAAAACACGTGGATATGGAGGATGGTTAAAGATAAAGATGACATATTATCCCCAGCAGTTGATATTTGTCTGGTGGACAAATCTACGCACCATCATGAGAATACCGGTGCAATACTCCGATATGGTCATCATTAGTATGGTCATGTCGCTTGAGACAGTGGGCATGTATAAAGTATATAAGGAGATTGCAAGTTTTATCGGCAGGGTTGGCGATCCAGTCAACCAGGCCATATATCCTGAATATGCAAGGATGATAGGCAGCGGCGAAAAAGGTGCGGCGATCAGTTTGGCTAAAAAAACGATTTTTCTGTTGTTCTGCCTAAGTGTGGGAATGACGGTTGGGCTGATAATATGCTCTGAATTTATCGTAGTAAGGTTTTATGGCGTTAGCTTTTTACCGCTGATTGATGCCCTATATATTCTTGTGGGACTGATGGGTGTTAGTTTATTTACATTGCCTGTCAACGCACTCTTTCTTGCTGCCGGCTTTGCCAGAACAGGTTTTTATATCGTTGTATTTACAAATATTCTGTATCTTTTTACTGCCTTTTACTTTGGTAAGCTTTTTGGCATTTATGGCATCATCACAGCATTTGGTATACAAATGGTCATTAACCAGGGATTAAAAGTCATTTTATTAGGAATGTATCGTTCAGGATGGAGCGATACCATAAGATAAGCCTTACTCTTTTGCAACTTTAGAGCGAACAGATCATGGAATCAGAAAACATGGCCAAAAATGAGCAGTCGCTCCCCAACATTTACCCCCAAAAGGGAATGCGCGTTGAACTTATCGGTCTACCAGGTGCAGGTAAAAGCCATATCCAAAAATATCTTGTTAAGGCATTAAACCTCTCGGATAGAAAAAGATTCATGTCACCAGATGAGGCCTTTCTACAGATCTCTAAAAACAAGATAGACAGGGTTTACCGATTTCTATTGAATTGTCTACCTCACAGCATGGGATTAATTTTTTCACAAAAGCTGATAAATCGTTCCTATATGCAATATGACGCGCAAAACAGGTTTCTTGCAAAATGGGGGAAAGCTTTTGAAACTTATTTGTCATCTCCGATGTTTGATCAGATGACGGTTGAGGATAGAGAAATAAGAATATCTGCTTTTTTGAATACAGGGGCTATTTTTGAATGTATATATGGTTCAATCCCTGAAGATAAAATAATACTTTTTGATGAGCTGTTTGTTCAGAAATCCTTTATCTTTGTATCGCATTTGATAGATTGCGATATAGACAAATCCGGATTATATCGCTATTTGGAGAATATCCCTCTTTCAGATATAGTTATTCATGTCAAGGCCGATATCAACACATGCTATGATCGAATGCTATCAAGAGAACGAGGAGTTATTCAGATATTAAAAGATTCTGGTCAAGAAGATATCATGAAGTTTTTTAAAACTGCTGAAGTGTACATCAACACGATTGTGAATTGGTTAAAAAATAGAAAGAATATTATTTTATTAGAGATCGACAACTTTGAAGTAGATGAGGCAATAAAAAAACTGGAGATCCAAATTAGAGAAATTACAGATAAGTGAGACGATAATTTATGAGCGATGAAATGTACACTAAAGGTGAATATTTAAAAAATAATCCAACATGGCATACCGAAGATTCGCACTTTAAAGTCGATCAAATACTTGAAATGCTAAAGCGCAACGAACTTCAACCCAATTCAATCTGTGAAGTTGGTTGCGGAGCAGGGGAAATACTCAATCAACTACATTCAAAAATGCGTAACGACATCTCCTTTGTAGGGTATGAAATATCTCCACAAGCATTTGAGTTATGCGAACAGAAACAAAAAGAAAAACTACAGTATCATTTAAAAGATATCTTTCAAGAAGACAACGCCTTTTTTGATCTATTATTGGTTATGGATGTAATTGAACATATAGAAGATTATTATGGTTTTTTGAGAAAGCTGCATAAAAAGGGCCATTATAAGCTATTTCGTATTCCACTGGATCTTTCTGCAAAAACGCTTTTTGATGGGTGCGCCCATATTCTCACAGAACGAGAAACAGTTGGTCACATACATTATTTTACCAAAGAAATTGCTTTGGCAGTGTTAAAGGATACAGGCTATGAGGTTGTTGATTACTTCTTTACACCAATAATTACTTATCTAAAAAGCAAGTCAGCTAAAATTAAGTTAAAAAGATTTCTAATCAATATACTTTTTGGATTCAATCCGGATGCAACGGCCAGGATTTTTGGCGGATACTCTCTTATTGTACTAACAAAATAAAAAAAGTCTGATCAATATGCCCGATCCATCTTTTCTTGTATTTTCTGATGACTTTGGTGAGCACCCTTCAAGTTGTCAGCATCTCTTTCGGTTTATGCCTTATAAGAACAAGGTTTTATGGGTAAATACCATAGGCATGCGTTCTCCTCGATTGACACTCAGGGACTTTGAAAAGGCTTTGATCAAATCAAGCAGGATGCTTTCTGGGGGAGGGGGCAAAAAGAAAGAAAATACCTATACAGGGAATATCAAAGTATGCCAACCCCCAATGTTGCCTTTTTTAAACCTTCCTTTTATAAGAGCGCTTAACAAGATAAGTGTGAAAAGGCATGTGGAAAAAAAATTGGCCATTCTTAATATGGAGGCTCCAATTTGCGTTATAACCGCGATAAATGCGTGCGATTACATCGGTCTATTTAATGAACGTCGGGTGGTTTATTATTGTGTCGACGATTTTTCGGAGTGGCCAGGATTTGAAAAAAAACTATTAACGTCTATGGAGGAAGATCTTGTCGGAAAGGCGGATGTCCTTGTAGCCACGTCCGATGAGTTATATCGGAGGCTTTCTACCACAGGTAAAGAAATCCATTTGCTGACCCATGGGGTTGAATACGAATTATTTAAAAAGAAGATGGATCAAGAACACCCGCTGTTGACGAATATTCCTAAGCCTCGTATCGGATACTTTGGCCTTTTTGATAAAAGGAGCGATCAGGAACTTCTTGCTGCTATCGCAGAAAGGATGCCGGATTTTTCATTTGTCATTACAGGTAATGTTGAGGTAGATACAACCAGATTGAAGGAAAAGAAAAACATATACTTCACTGGTAGCATTCCATACAGAGAATTACCGGCAATGGCTTCCGGGTGGGATATATGCATCCTGCCCTACAAAATCAATAAGCTAACAGATGCGATTCAACCTTTAAAGTTAAAGGAATACCTATCAACAGGCATTCCTGTTGTCAGTACACCGATTAAGGAGTCAGTTAAATTAGATACGTATCTATCGATCGCTAAAACACCTCAGGAGTGGGAGGAAAAGATAAAAGAAAACATAAAGGGTACGTCTGTTAACCAAAAAAATAAGATCCTGTCTTTCCTTGAGAAAGAAACGTGGAATAACAAAGCTGAAGTTTTTTTTACTATCTGCCTTAAGGATTGATTTGTTTTCGATAGTTGTTTTAGTTCTATTTTAATAATTCAGTCCACCTCACTTCGCATCAAATTTGATATGAAATATACTATTTTCTACGAATGTAGACACAACGTTTTGTACAAATGTAGACACAATCGACTGCTCAACTCCTTTTTTTCAACCAGCTGATTTCATATAAGACAGTAAAAACAATTTTCAAATATCATACAAATTTTATCTAAGTATTTATCGATGAAAAATATAATCGAAACATATTAGAACATATAAGTATACAAAATAGTTAAGTAGAGTAAAAAAGTAATATGAATCGCCAATATGGCACAACTATTGCTCGAATAGACCATTATGTTAACTTTTCAATATTCAACTGAAAGGAACGTGTAAAATGGACAATAATAAAAACATCTATATAATTATTTTAGTTTTATCTTTACTTTGCCCATCATACGCTTCAGCTATCCCTGCCTTTCCTGGCGCAGAAGGTATGGGTGCTGCTTCTGTAGGTGGTAGAGGTGGCACAATCTATAAGGTAACTAACTTGAATGACTCTGGCAGTGGCTCTTTTAGAGCTGCTTGTCAAGCTTCTGGAGCACGTTATGTAGTATTTACTGTATCTGGAGTAATTGATTTATTAACCCCGGTTATTATAGATGACCCATATATAACAATAGCAGGGCAAACATCTCCAGGGGGTATATGTATTTCAGGCAGTCAGACAAGTATTAATACTCACGATGTTATTGTAACTCATATGCGTTTTCGATTAGGGCAAACACATGTGACTGCACAGAATGCTGAACAAATAGGCGATGCGGTTGAGATTGGTGCATATACAACACAAATTACTAACCCTGCACAATATAATATAATTTTTGATCATTGTTCGTTTTCTTGGGGGATAGATGAAACTGTCTCTGCCGTATGTGCAACATCAGATGTAACGTTTTCTTGGTGTATTTTTGGTGGAGGATTATATAATTCAGTACATCCGGAATCTCCCCACTCAGCAGGGTTTATGGCATGGGCAAAGTATTCTCAAAATATGCGAATATCTATTCACCATTCATTCTTTGGTTTTAATATGTTTAGAAATCCTGAGAATAATTATCAATCTTTTATTGATTCTACTAATAACGTAAACTATTATTTTCAAACTACATATTCTCATGAAGTAGGTAATCAATCTGGGTACAAATCAACTGCAAATATAATCGGTAATTACCAAAAAACAACTGGTTCTGTTAGTACTCGTTATACAAGAAGTGCTTTTATTTTGGATTATACTTTAAATCCGGAACCTAGAATATATATGACAGGATGTTTAGACGGTACCAGAGATAGCCAAGAAGATCCACAATGGTCAGCACAAGCATATTGGTACGACTCATTATTATCTACAAACTGGAGAAAGGATACTCCGTGGCCTACAGTTGGTTTTACTGGTAATGGGATTCCTGTCTCAGCTACAGCAATGGATGCAACATATGCATCTTATGTAGTTCATAATGCAGGTGCTACAGCTCCTTTTAGAGACAGTGTTGATACTGCGGCTATAACACATTATGAAAATAATACTGGTTCTTTTATAAATGGTGCTGATGTTGATACGTTATCAGAAATAAAAGCACTAGTAAACTTAACATCTCCATCACCACCCTCAGATACTGATAATGATGGGATGGCAGATTCCTGGGAAACATCTAATGGATTGAATATTGCTTCAAATGACTCAAATTTGGATAAGGATGGCGATGGATATACAAATATTGAAGAATATTTTCAATACCTTTCTGGAAAAAACAATACATCAAGCTCCAGACCGTCAGCGCCAATCCTTAGAATAATAGAATAATATCTATCGATGGTTGATGTGTTTCATAGTTAATAGAACCAGATTAAAAGGGTGCGACGCTTTTTAATCGGTTTGAAATCGGCTCAGAATTGTATAAATAAAAAAGTCTATCCCGCATGATTTTGGCGGGAATAGACTTTGTATTTTTTTACAATTGCAATGGATTCGCTATCCAGTGATTATTCTAAGTTTAAACACTGGAGAAAACATCCACCCGCATTGTTACTCTCTCTAATTGTTGTTGCTTCAGGTTGGATTGCCTGGGAACTTCTAAAAACAGCCCCTCCGACGGTATCGGAAATTTTATCATCAACGACGGATACGTTATCATCTCCGCGTTTACCATCCACAAAATGAAGTGTAATAATATTTTGATCTATCACGGCTCCGGTTTCTCCATCATACATAAACTCATACCAATGATCCTCCGGATGATCAGGTGTCGGTCCATATTTATAATATGCTTCCGGTGATGAATCTTCCGGATAATAAAGCGTAACGATGGCGTTTCCGTTGGTATCGACATTCTCAATCGTTAAATCAACAAGTCCGTATGTAAAATCGAGGTCATCCAAAGGAATGCTTGAAGATGATGGTTTTTCCTTGATTGTTAATTTGGATATTATTGTTCCTTCAGGAGATTCCACTGTCAGTCTCTGTCCGTCTTCTAACAATATAGACTTTACATTGTCCTGATATGAAGAATATTCTTCAATAATGAGCTTTTCCTGCTCAACTTCACTCTGAGATTCATCTGGGACCCAGTCGTTATCAGCAGGGGCAGGATCATTTTCATTCTTCACTGTTGTATCGGTCCATTTCACTTCATCTTCTTGAGGCAGGTGATCGAGATCGGTAAATATGGAATAAATATCCATGCGGTTAAAATCGAAACCGCCTTGATCGAACACAACTTTGAGTACATGCTGGCCTTGACTCAGCGTAACTGTGCTCATAACTGTCTGCCAATTATTCCATGAACCTGTATTGGGTATCTCAATTTTGCCGGTGATATCGACTCCATCCAACTCCGCATGCATTGATCGATTGCTGTTGGGTGTCGCTACAACAACATCTAAACTGTATTGACCTGTTTTTTCAACATTAATTGTATAGGCCAACCATTCGCCGTTGGCGTTGGAGCCGGTATAATATCCATCCGAGCTCGAATACCAGATATCCACATCATCTTTTCGGTATTGGCCGCCCATGTTGCCCGTCGTCCTGTCATGATATGAGACAGACTCGCCGCCCAGGTTGTAATTTTCAGCTTCAATCGTTCCCGGCACCGGGTAGGGCTTGCCACCATAAGGCTGTTGTCCGGTTGTTGCCTTGGTAAAGGTTGCAGCGGCCACTGAGCTGTTATTGTATCCCGCTGCTACAGCCAAGGCTTTTGCTGTTGTAGTAGACGTAAGCGTAAACGGTCCCGCATAAAGGCTTGAACTTGTACTCGGGGTCGACCCGTTGGTGGTGTAATAGATTTTGGCACCTGATATCGAACTATTGAGGCTTACTTGCACTGTGTTGCTGAATGATCCGCCATTAGGCGTAATCGTTGGTGTAGCTGCTGTCAGAGTACTGGATTTGGTGAACGTCGCACTGGCCAAGGCACTGTTGTTGTAGCCTGAAGCCGTTGCGATCGCCTTGACGGTTTCACTGGTGCTAAGGGTAAACGGAACCGTGTATTGGGTTGAACTCGTACTCGGCGTCGACCCGTTGGTGGTGTAATAGATTTTAGCGCCTGATGTCGAACTATTGAGGCTTACTTGTACTGTGTTGCTGAATGATCCGCCATTAGGCATAATCGTTGGTGTAGCTGCTGCCGGGATACTATACTTATAATGTATTTCATTAGAATTCAGACTTTCAATTCCGGCTGTTGTATACGTCCTGACAATAAAATAATACCCTTTGTTATCAACAAGGTCTTTGACAACAAGCCGTGTTCCCGAACCAGTCCATAATGGTCTGCTAAAATTATAGGTTCCATTATCTTCCCGGCAAAAAATTCTGTACCCGGCAATATTGGACCCTGTAATTTGATTCCAGCCCAGTGTAACTTGAGCGCAAAAAGCATCGAGAGGCAAAAGGGAAATTTGAAGAAACAGGATAATCCTGAACATCAAAGGCAAGTGGTTTTGTTCTTGTTGTTTCATTTTTTTAGTTATAAATACTAAATTTTATGTTAATAAACCGGTGTTCCGAAAGACCACGATTCCATTATTCACGGTAATTGAATTAACGCCTTGAAAAAGGCATGAACATTTGAGGACTTTAAAAAAAATACATTTAATAGAAATATACTTATCAATATCCATGCCTAATTTTTTGCTGTTTAAATTAAAAAAATACAAGCGTGATTTACAGATTCGCATTATACATCAAAAGACGTATATGAACACAATATATAGTTATATAAAAAAAGTATAACACAAATTGTGGTTTCGGCTACAATTATTTCACTCGATAGTTATTTTTTTTTACACACGTATAGGCGGGTAAATCAAATCATCAATAATCGAGACTAAAAACTGAAACCCGGATGTCTTTTCAGATGATATTATCTTTTTTTTTGACAGCATAAAAAATCATTCTCAATGTTCGCTATTATAATCATATCAATAAATCAACAAATAATTTATAAATCACCCTTCAAAAGCATTTAACAAAGGACATAATGGATAAGCAAAACAGTTTACCAAATGAATTATCAATTATCGTGACATACAGATGTAACATGAGATGTAAGATGTGTAATATCTGGAAAAATCCATCTGAGATTGAAAAAGAGATTACTGCAAAAGAGTTAGAGATCTTACCTATAATGAAATTTATTGGGATAACTGGTGGTGAACCATTTGTAAGGCATGATCTGGATGAAATTGTTGAAGTATCTTTCAGAAAGGCATCGAGGGTAGTCATTTCTACTGCAGGGTATCATGTTGATGAGATACTCTCCTTGGCAGAACGGTTTCCAGAAATCGGAATAAGGGTCAGCATCGAGGGCTTATCCACCATCAATGATCATCTTAGAGGACGGGATGGGGGGTTTGACAGGGGGCTCAGGACCCTGCAAGGTCTGAAAGACATGGGCGTAAAAGATATCGGGTTTGCTACAACGGTTTCTCATAAAAACTCGTTTGATATTTTTCAGTTATATTCTCTGGCCAACAACCTTGATATGGAATTTGCTACAGCCACTTTTCATAATTCGTTTTATTTTCATAAAGATGACAATGAGGTTAAAGAACAGGATCAGGTTATCGGTGATTTTTATGACCTGATCGACGCATTGCTGAAAACAAAAAACCCAAAGAATTGGTTTCGAGCGTTCTTCAATCTGGGGCTGATCAATTATATTAAAGGGAATAAAAGGTTTCTTCCCTGTGAAGCAGGCACGGAAAATTTTTTTATCGAGCCGGATGGTGAAGTGTTACCTTGTAACGGTCTTGAAGAAAAATACTGGAAAGAATCCATGGGCAATATACGGAACGTAAATACCTTTGAAGAATTATGGTTCAGCGAAAAGGCTAATCGGGTAAGGGAATTGGTCAGAGATTGTCCAAAAAATTGCTGGATGATCGGAACTGCAAGTCCTGTAATGAAAAAGTACATTCGTCATCCATTAAAATGGGTTCTGAAAAACAAGATGAAAAGTATATTAGGTATTAAGATAGACCGCTCTTGTCTGCCTGACCAATATGATGTGGGTCAGAGCAGGATACAGGGAGATCTCAGGTTGTCAAACTCATCAATCATAAAGGATTCAGACATAAAGGATACAGAGGTATTTCCTTTAAAGGATAATACAAGGCTAATGACTCATGTTCTTGAAATTGAGCATATAACAGATAGCATGTTTTTCATGAGCCTTGAAAGAAGCGGATTTCAGTTCATTCCAGGGCAGAGTGTCAGCTTGGGGCCTCATCTGCGGTATTATAAAAATCGTGATTACACTATCTGTTCCGGAATTGATGATGATGAGCTTCGTTTTTTAATCCGTGCAGTTAAAAAAGGAGAGTACTCGCAATACTTTAAAATTTTAAAACCTGGTGATAAAGTTGATGTGGTTGGTCCGTACGGAGAGTTCTGGATTGAGAAACCCGATGATCCTGAAAGAGAATACCTCTTCATCGCAATGGGAGTAGGGCTTGGGCCATTTTTATCATTTGTGAAAAGCTATCCGAATCTGAATTTTACAATTCTTCATGGAATTCGAACCAAAAAGGATTTGCCTGTTTCTCGTGAATTACAGACAGAAAGATATATCTCATGTATTTCACAAGAGAAAGGCGGAGGATTTCATGGCAGGGTGACTGACTACCTGAAACAAAATGAAATATCAAAGACTGCATATTGCTATATCTGCGGTAATCCATATATGCTGCGGCAAACATGTGGGATATTGATAGATAAAGGTATCCCGGAAGAACGTATTTATATAGAACCCTATTATGCCTATTGATTGATGAGCTTCTAAAAAAACCGGATTCACGGTTAATCGATTCTCACTTTATATGCCTTCTACGGAATGATAATTGTATCATCGGGTTGAATGGCGATATTCGTGTTGAGGTTTTCTCCTTTCATGATTTCATTATAATTAATCCGGAAAGTTAAATTGCCTCCGGAATGCTCTCGAATCAAAATAATTTCATCTTTGGATGCTTTTTCTGCAAATCCTCCGGCAGTTGCAATTGCTTGCAAGACGGTCAGTTGCTTTGTCAGGGAATAGCTGCCGGAATGCAACACTTCCCCGATAACATAAAATCTTTTACTTTCCTGTTTTTTGACAATGACAGTAACAGTCGGTGATTCAACAAAAACAGCCAATCCTTTTTCAATCTCTTTTTTCAATTCAACAGGTGTTTTTCCGGCAGCCTGAATGTCATTCAGCAAAGGGAGTGTAATTTTACCGTCAATTCTTACCGTCACTTCTTCCTTTGTGAATTCCGCACCGGTCCAGGTGATGACGTTTAACAAATCACCGTTTCCAATCAGGTAAACGACTCTTTTTTGAATGATGGTTGCTGATTCTTCACCGGCAGCGAAACTCACCATTGGGCTAATTGTGACAAAAACAGTAATAATAAACAGGCATATCATGATTGGATTGAGTTGCCGTTTCTTGAAATTCACGAATTTCTCCTATTTTTAATAGTATATTATTGCACTTCAATTCAATCTGTATGTAACGTACTGGCTTGATCTTTACAAGTATTTATTCAGGAGGTTATCAGAAATGGCCATCCTTGGAAATTTATTGACATAATGATTTGATTTTAATAAAAATGCAGTCATCAGATCCAATAAAAGCCGTATGTTTGAATCAAGTTTGGTTTTTTTAAAAACCGGTCGATTTGTTTTACCGATGTGACCGTTTGTAATCGTTTTAAAATTGGCTCTTTAGTTAGATTGATGTCCTTTAAAAGGTTTTCCGGGAGATAGAAAAAAATGAATGATGTGTGCAGTTCCCGCTTTAAGGGGATGCAGTTAATTGTAACAGTTATGATTCCATTATATTTGAGTATTGCCGTCTCCTGCACGCAGACCAAAGAGATCCGGAAACAACCGGATATCAAATTTGTCAAATTGACCCTTTCCAAAAAAATTGATGACACAGGTGTCACTGCTAAATCGATTGATGCTTCGACAATTTACAGTACCGCAGATAAAGAAGTCGTTGCACTTTTACAATTGGAGAATCTGTCTGGAAAACATGATGTTCGATGGGAATGGTATTCACCGGATGGAAAGCTATACTATTCAACAGGAAATGCAGTTGCCAAGGCATCTGATAAAAGTTTTATCCGGGATGTAACGATCTGGCATCGGCTTTCCATTGCAGGAGAAAAAGCTTCTGGTTTCTTAGGGAAGTGGGAAGCCCACGTTTTTTTGGATGATGAAAGGATCGATACACAATATTTTCATTTAATGGAACCAAAGTATGTCATTCAATTGCCTGAAAATATAAAACCTGAATATCAATATAACAGATGGGGTCTTATTATCGGGATCGAAAAGTATCTCCATCTGCCTGAGGTGGTTTATGCGAAAAAAGATGCCTTGATTGTAAAAGATTATTTGAGCAGGATACTGGGTGTACCAGAAGGAAATATCGTAACAATTCTGGATGATCAGGCTACAAACGCTCAACTGGAAAGCTATATCACGCAATATTTTCCACCGAATATTCAAAAAGATTCAATTTTATATGTTTATTTTGTAGGGCATGGACTGACTGGCTTGAAAAATGGCGAGCCTTATCTGTTGTTAAAAGAGGGAGACCCAAAAGCTGTGGAGGCGACTGGTTATCCGTTAAAAAAGTTTTATAAGGAACTGGATAGTCTGAAAAACAGTATGACATATGTATTTCTGGATACTTGTTTCAGCGGCTCTGCTTCAAGAAAAGCAGAATGGCTGTTACCGAAAACGGAGACAAAAACCTCAGTATCGAAAAGCATCTCCATCGACTCTAAAAAAGTAATTTCAATCCACGCTGCAACGGATTCTCAGATCAATAAAGCCTATCACGCCATGCAGCATGGATTATTTACCTATTACCTGTTAAGAGGGATTCGAGGTGAGGCAGATACAAACTCAGATAAAACAATATCTGTCAAAGAGGTCTATAGTTATATTTTTCAGAATGTTTTTAATGGGGCAAAACAAATGGGTGGGGAGCAGACACCAATAATCCTGCCTGCATTAAAAACAATTCAGGATAAAACGATCAGCATTCCAAAAATGTAAAATGAATAAAAGATTTTTTTTACCAAAGAAATAATGATGAATTGACTACCGAAAAATAAGAAACAATTTTCCTAAAGTAACAAAGCAAATGGTGAGACTCTAAAATTATTTTATTTAACTATTTGATATATCATTGAATATAACTTCTTCAATTAAGGCACTTTATTTGCAGACCATCCGGGTAACCTTGTCGGCTGTGTAAAAAAAGTGGAGAAAATACCCACAATAGGTTATTTGTCTTAATCATTGTGCCGTCAGTTCTTATTCTGTTTCTCTAAGGCAATTGAATAATTGGGTATACAGATAAAAACTCAGGTTTGGAGAAAAACCTGAAGGAGAGAAAAAATGGTTTGTTGTAAGAAAATAATCGCTGTCATTGTCATGATTTTTACACTTCTTTTTTATCAGGCATCTTTTCTAAATGCTCAACCGGTTGTTGCAGAAAATAATAGTAAGATTACGCAGAATAAACCTGAAATGATGGCTACTCCGGAAGAAACGATCCCTGTTGAAACAGTTGAGAAAAAAATGGGGAAATGGGAGTGGATAATACTAGGGGCATTGGCGGTTGGTGCATTGGCTGCTGCAGGTGCTGCTGCAAGCGGTGGGGGAGGCGGTGGTGATGATGGAACCGTCGCTCAACAGCCTGCAGGTGAGACCAACAAAGGGAATGTGGAAGTTACCTGGTAATCTTGTTAATTCAGCTATAAGTTAAAAGATCGGAATACATGTTGTTTGGAGTCGGAATGGGAAGAAAGACATTAAAAAAAATATCTGTGCAGGGTATCATTATTATCCTTGCATCTATTATGATATTCATTTTTTCCGGTTGTGGTGATGAGCCGGAACAGCAAGTGGAAAAATCAAAAGAATCCGGCCGAATCGCTTTGAGTATTACCTGGAAAACGCAAAGTGCGGATTCGGATATCCAGAACCCGGACGGCACATTGAATTGTGAAAACAGTGACGTCGCATATATTTATGCCGCAGTTTATGATTCTGAAAACCGGTTCCTGGGCGACAGCGGATCACAAGGCTGGGATTGCAATGAACATTCCGGTGTTATCGAAGGAATTGAAGCCGGCGAAGGGCGCAGGATTGTTATTCTGGGAAAAAATTTGAACAATGAAGTTGTTTTCAGAGGTGAACAGAATAATGTCACCGTTACTGCAGGGCAGACAGTGAAGCCGGAGCCGATTGTGGCAGAACCCTTTTCGCCGGAACTGATTGAGCCGGATGATGGAGCAACATTGACAAGCGGAGCCTTTAAGCTCCAGTGGAGTAATGTTCCAGGAGCAACAGAATACCAGATTGTTATCTCGATGAATAGCGATCTCAGTAACCCTGTTATTAAAACCACAACGGCCACAGAATATCCCTCCGAAGGGCTGTCAACCGATGTCCTTTACTATTGGAGAGTGGATGCAGTCGACAATTTCGGGAACACAGGCAAATCAACTCCTTTTTCATTCAGAATTGAAAAGGAAGTGAACTTGCCTCCGGTGCTTGATCCCATTGGGGATAAAAAGGTAACCGAGGATGAGACATTAACTTTTTTTATCCAAGCAACGGATCCGGAAGGCAAAGACTTGACATTCTCGGCTGGAAATCTTCCCGCCGGAGCAACCTTCAATCCAACAACCCGCCAATTTGTATGGACACCTGATTTTTACCAGGGAGGGAAGTCATATCCGGATATTCTGTTTTATGTATCAGATAATATTGACCAGCGTGATGAGGAAACAATCACCATTACTGTTGGTGACGATGGTGTCAACCATCCACCACAATTGAATTCTATCGGTAACAAGAGCATCAATGAAAACAGTGAATTGAGATTTACGATAAGTGCCATTGATCCTGACTCCAATAATGACGATAACCTGATTTATGAGGCAAGCAGTCTGCCTGCTGGAGCTTCCTTTAACGTAAATACTCATGAATTCAGGTGGACACCTGGTTATAATCAGGCAGGAGCATATCAGAATGTCATCTTTAAAGTAACAGATGAAAGCGGTGATGACCCGTTAAGTGATTATGAAGTGATTACAATAACAGTTGGGGATGTAAATCGTCCACCGGTATTGGCTTCAATTGGTAATCGAAGCGTAGAAGAAGATAAAAGATTAACATTCACCATTACGGCAAATGACCCGGATGGAGACAGTATTACATATACTGCTGAGTCAAATGGCGCTTATGCTTTGCCTGCCGGATGGATTTTTAATGCTTCGACACGAACATTTACCTGGAGGCCTGAATTTGAGGATACCGGTAATTACCAGATCATTTTTACCGCAACAGATGATGGCACTCCTGTTCTTGGAGATTCTGAAGAAATCTGGATATCGGTTGGCGATGTGAACAGACCACCGGTACTCAGCCTTGTTGGCAACAAGGCCGGAACAGAGGGTATTCAGCTAAGATTTACGGTAACGGCAACAGATTCTGATGGAAACACACTGACTTTTTCAGCAGAATCAAATGATGATACAGGGTCCAATCAACCTCTCCCCACGGGTTGGAATTTTAATGCGGATACCAAAGTCTTTACCTGGATACCGACCTATAACGATGCTGGTCAATACGACCTCAAATTTACAGTAGTTGATAATGGGATGCCAAATCTGGATGATAGTGAGACTATTGTTATTACCATTGCGAATGCCAACAGAGCACCTGTGTTGACACCCATTGGCCATCAAGTGGTGAACGAGGGAAACTTGTTAACATTCTCAATATCGGGCACAGATCCGGACAGCGGTGATACGCTGACCTATTCTGCGACCTCCAGTGGTGCAAATCCACTGCCCTCAGGCTGGAGTTTTGTTGGAAATACTTTCAGTTGGAGACCGGAATATGATGAAGCGGGAAGTTATGATATTACATTCACTGTAAGAGACAATAGTTCACCCAGCCTTACGGATTCAGAGATAGTTACAATTTCCGTAACGGATGTGAACGGACAGCCCACACTGAATTCAATTGGTGATAAACCAGTTAATGAAGGCTCTCTATTACAATTTACAATATCTGCCAGTGACCCGGATCTTGGTGACACGCTGACCTATTCGGCCAGCGGACTGCCGGATGGAGCCACCTTTAATACAAGCACTCATGTATTCAGATGGACACCTGGATATGATGCGGCAGGCGATTACAATGTAACTTTTGCTGTAACGGATAATGGTTCGCCAGTTGGAACAGATACAGAAACCGTAACGATTCGTGTTTCAAATGTAAACCGGTCTCCAGTGCTGAATTCAATCGGCAACCGTACAGTAAGTGAGGGAAGTACTTTAAGTTTTACAGCATCAGCTAGTGATCCGGATGGAGATGGTTATACCTTTTCCCTCAGCAATGCGCCGACCGGGGCCTCGATTGACGCAAACAGTGGAGTATTCACCTGGACACCGGCGTACAATCAATCCGGCACATATACGAACGTTCGGATTACAGTAACGGATAATGGATCACCTGTACTGAGCGACAGCGAGCAGTTCAGTATCACAGTCGGAGAAGTGAACCGCCCTCCGGTGCTGAATGCGATAGGCAACCGGACGGTAAATGAAGGTGGCACATTAACTTTTACGGCAACGGCCATTGATCCGGATGGAGATGATTACACTTTTTCTCTTAGCAATGCGCCGAGTGGCGCTTCGATTAACGCAAACAGTGGAGTATTCACATGGACGCCGGGTTATGGTCAATCCGGAACATATACGAATGTTCAGATTACAGTAACGGATGATGGATCACCAGCACAGAGCGACAGTGAGCAGTTCAGTATCACAGTCGGAGATGTGAACCGCCCTCCGGTCCTGAATGCGATCGGCAACCGGACAGTAAACGAGGGAAGCACATTGAACTTTACGGCAACGGCCAGTGATCCGGATGGGGATGATTACACTTTTTCTCTCAGCAATGCACCGACTGGAGCTTCGATTAACCCGAACACCGGCGCATTCACCTGGACGACGGCCTACGGTCAATCCGGTATATATACGAATGTTCAGATTACGGTAACGGATAATGGATCACCAGCACAGAGCGACAGTGAGCAGTTCAGTATCACAGTCGGAGATGTGAACCGCCCTCCGGTGCTGAATGTGATAGGCAACCGGACGGTAAATGAGGGTGGCACGTTAAGTTTTACGGCAACGGCCAGTGATCCGGATGGAGATGATTACACTTTTTCTCTCAGCAATGCGCCGAGTGGCGCTTCGATTAACGCAAACAGTGGAGTATTCACATGGACGCCGGGTTATGGTCAATCCGGAACATATACGAATGTTCAGATTACAGTAACGGATAATGGATCGCCTGCGCAGAACGACAGTGAGCAGTTCAGTATAACGGTTGGAGATGTAAACCGACCTCCGGTACTGAATCCAATAGGCAACCAGACAATAGATGAAGGTGACACATTAAGTTTTACTGTAACAGCCAGTGATCCGGATGGAGATGACTACGAATTTACTATCAGCAATTCACCGGCTGGAGCTTCGTTTGACCCGGACACCGGAGAATTCATCTGGACACCGCTACCAGATGAGGCAGGTGACTATGTTGTAACATTCACAGTAATGGATGATGGTGTTCCATCTGAAGATGACAGTGAGACAGTTACGATTACTGTGAACGATACTCTATAAAGCCTGTTTAAAAGGCTGTTGTTGTCTTTCCAGCAAAAGCCGGACACACACTGACGCGTAGCGATATCCAGTATTATTAGTTTTTTTCTGCACACCGGCTTTCACCGGTGTGACGCTTTTTTAATAGTTTTAAAATCGGCCCATAAGTATTGTTTTACCCACCTATGAAGCGTTATGCGCACTTTTTATGGATTAATATTCTTAAATATTTTAAATATAACCATTTATTGACATGATTATAAAAATATGCGAATTTGGCGACAATTTCTATTTTGCTTTCTTTTTTCATTAACATTTTGAAATCACAAAATGTTAGTTTTTTAGAAAAAGATAGTTGGTAGCCAATCATTCTTAAAAGGGCATTTGGAATGATTATTGCTGTAACACTCGCTAACTTTTTTGAAAGATTTATTACACACCATGAGGCTGTGTAATCCAGAAAGCGGAGCTATATAAACATACAAACGGGTAAGATCGAGAAGAACAGGAATTATGTTATCACAATTACTTAAAAAAGGGGTTCTTACATTTTCTGTAAAACCGATTTTGTTGTTCGGATTGTTTTGTTCTTCCGGGGTTTCCGCTGATGAGATTGGCTGGGGGAGATTTTTAATAAGCCCCCAGATATCAATAGAAAATCAATACAGTGATAATGTTTTTCAGGAACATGAAAATACGAAAAAAGATAATATTGTGACAATATCCCCCGGACTGTCCAGTTATCTCGCGACTACGGAAAATAGTCGGCTTGGTTTACATTATAAAGGAGATTTTTCTTTTTACGCTAAATATGACGATCTGGATGGAAGAGATAATGAAGGTAAGATGGATTGGCTATTAACTACGCCATCCGATTCCACTTTTGAATTAGGGACAATAATATTGGATACAGCCATTCAGTCGGATGATAAGATATCGAATACAGCCATTCAGCCAGAGGATGAAGATGATACAGATCAACCATATTTGTTAAAGACAGCCTACGCAGATACAAAACTGAAACCAGGGGAATTCACAGATATCGGATTTCGATATGAGTATAAATCAAGAGAGTTTGATGACCGATCCGATTTATCAAATGATTCTGACCAGGATGATTATGATCGTACTCTATTTAAATTGGATTATGTAAACCGATATTTCTCCAGGTTCCCTTTACTTCTGGATTATCGACATATCATAAACAAGAGAAATGACCTGGTAGGCCCAGCAGGGGATTCACGTTCGAATGCAATATATGTGGGGGCACGATGGACACCGGAGACAAGACTTTCCGGAAATTTAAGGATCGGTTATCAGAAAACCGAGTATGAAGGTGAAGAAGATGTTGACAGGCTAGTCACGGACACAGCGTTGACCTATAGGCTTACCGATGTGACAACTCTGCAACTGAAAGTTAACCGAAGTCTTGAAGATTCTACTCGGGCTGAAAATGAATCCGGGCACAACTATACCTTTACAACCTGGCAAGGTGCTATTCAATACAATTACAGTGAGCCGCTGAAATTGTCTTTGCGGCTGAGATATCAGAATAAGAAGTTTGATGAAACAGCGAATCGGGAAGAAGATGATATATATAAAACCCGAATTGGATTGGAGTATGCTTTAAATCAGTGGGTGGATTTTTCACTGAACTACCAATATAAACAAACAGTCTCAGATGATAAAACAGAGGAATACAAAGAAAATTCAGGGTTCTTTGGGGTAAGGTTGTCCTTATAATCCGGTTGCAGTGAAAAGAGCTATTTAATTAACATAGAGATGAGAGCGACAGATATGAAAAAAAGATGTTTTCTTCAATTTCTAATTATTACTATTTTGCTTTTACTGAATTTTTATGTTTATGCCGAACAATCAACAGGAGAATATATGATCGGGCCTGGAGATGTCATTTCCATTCAGATCTGGGATCATGCTGATCTGAACCGAAATGTTGAGGTGTCTCAGGAAGGGGATTTTACTTTTCCGTTGATCGGCAAAATTCATGCAGCAGGACTGTCTGTATTTGAGCTTGAAAAAAGCATTACAGGAAAACTCGGTTCCGGATATCTGATCTCTCCCCAGGTCACCATAACGATTTCCGAATTTAAAAATCAGGAAGTATTTCTGTTCGGTGCGGTGAAAAAACCAGGAAGTTATGTGATCAAGGGGAGGACCCATATCCTGAAGCTCACAACAGATGCAGGTGGTTTTGAGGATGAATCCGGCATGTCGGCCACAGTCATTCGGCCAAAATCTCCTTTGTTGAAAAACAAACCCTTAACCCTGGAACAGGCCAAGGAAAACGAGATGATTACCATTGATCTGAATCAGGTAACAATCAGCAGCACGGATGATAAATTTTATATTCTTCCTGGAGATTCGATTTATATCAATAAAATGGCAAGATTTTTTGTAACCGGTGAGGTAAAAAAACCGGGTATATATAACTGGGAGAAGGATCTGACAATTCGTGAAGCGATCTCCATTGCCGGCGGTGCAACACCAAGAGGTTCTGAAGATCGTGCATGGATTGTCCGACGCCAGGATAATGAAGAAAAACAGATAACACCGGAAATGGGGGATTTTGTTTTGCCGGATGATATCATTACAGTGCCGAAAAGCTATTTTTAATTCATAAAAGAAGAGCTAATTTCAAAACGATGAAAAACCGTCACACCGGCGAAGGCCGGTGTCCAGAAAAGAATTGAAAATACTGGATAGCACTTCACTTCTCTGGATTCCGGCCTTCGCCGGAATGACAACAACAGACTTTTGAAATTAGCTCAGAAGTAAAACAAAAAAAGTAATTGAGGAAATCGAATGAACGAAACCATGATTGCAGAACCATTGGCCCAGCAGAATACATACCAGAAAGAAGAACATCTCTCTGATTACATCCAGATACTCGGTAAGAGAAAATGGGTAATCATTCTGATTTTTCTTTCTATTGTATGCGGGGTTGCTTATTACTCCTATAGCATAACCCCTGTTTATAAGACATCTGCGGTGATTAATATTGAAAAGCAGTCTTTTGAGCTTGTTGGTACGGAAACCAAAAAGATTTCTTCCGTAGATTTTGTTCAGACCCAGATAAATCTGATAAGCAGTCGAAGTCTGGCCGCTGAGGTGCTAAAAGATTCTCATCTTTTGGACAATAATGTACAAGGAGTCGCAAATCTCCAACCAGATGAAAAGACTTCAAAGGTGAAAAAAACCGATATCCCGGTTGATTCAAAAAAGGTCGATTGGTACCTGTCCAAACTGAAGGTAGAACCAGTATCAGGAACCACTTTATTGAATGTAAGTTTTGAAGGCGAATCCCCGGAAAAAATTACTCAGATACTCAATACACACATCGATGTTGCAATCAAAACAAGTATTCAAATGGAACAGTTGGCTGCTGAAACAGCATTCAACTGGCTTGAGAAGGAACTGGCTGTACAGAAGGCAGAGGTTGAAGCAAACCGGTACGCGATTCATGAGTATAAAAAGACATATGATATTATATCAAAAGGTGGGAAGGAGGATCTTCAGCTTCAAGAATTAGTTGGGATCAATTCTGCTCTGATAAATGCCAGATCAGAGCGGATAAAGTTCCAGACAATTTATGATCAGTTGCATTCATTTTCGGTGAATGACAATAACCTGTTGCCTTTGCCGGAAATCTCAAACGATTATATGATTCAAAAATTACGCACGGAGCTGGTTAATCTAAAATCCAAAAGATATCAACTCGACCAACGTTTGGGTGCCCTGCATCCCCAGATGATTCAGATCGATTCAGCGATTAAAAAACTGAATAAAGAGATTACTGTTGAAATAGAGCGCCTCAAGAAAAATGTTAAAGCGAACCTGGATCGAGCTCTGGCCTATGAAAAATCCATTCAAGATTCCGTGGATACCCAGAAAAAGCAGGCGATGGTATCAGATGGCCAGGGGATTGATTATGCAATGCTGGAGCAGAAGCTCAGCAGCAGCCAGAAAATATATGACAAACTGCTTACCCAATCCAAAGAGCTCAGCCTGATAATGGGTAGAGAAATTGGTAATATCCATGTTGTTGACCGTGCTGAAATCCCTCTAATGCCGTTCAAACCGGATATTTTCAAAAATATGGTCATGGCCGTTGTGATCAGTCTGTTCCTGGGTATCACCTTAGCCTTTTTCTTGGAATATATGGATAACACGGTCAAAAATCCAGAGGATGTGCTAAGACGTCTGAAAGTACCGGTAATCGGAACACTGCCGTATAACAAGGCCTTGAAAAAAGATAAAACTTTAGCCATCCCATGGAATGAAGCGCAGAAGCAGATCGGAGTAATGGATGATTCGCCGGATCCCCTTTTTGGGATATCCGGTCATCTGCCACAGGCCACGATTGAGCGGGCAAAAGACGGGTATTCAGGGCAGGTGCTTGTGGTTCAGAGTGCTACAATGGACGAAGGAAAAACAACCGTTCTTACACAACTGGCCAAGACCTTGGTTGATTCAGGATTACGGGTGCTGATGTTTGATTTTGATCTTTATCGTCCGAGCCTCCATAAGATGTTTGGTATTGAAAACACCAATGGGCTGTTAAATGCTATTGACAGGATCACCTCCTTTACAATAGAGTCCGGTTCTTTATCGGAATGCAGCATAGATGATCTGTTTTTTCTTCTTGGTTTGCGTAAGAAAAACGGAATGTTGAGCATTACAAATGATTCTCAGACCATGATTGTTTATTTCCTGAATGGGCGGTGTGTTCATATTCAGGACCGGAAATTTTCCAAATCCAGCCGAATGGGGAATATGTTACTGAAAGGTAACCTTATTACAGAGGAACAATTAAATGATGCGCTTGAAAGGCAGAAGCGAACCAATCAGCCCCTTGGATATATTTTAATCAATTCCGGTTATATCAGCAGGGAAAAACTTAAGGGGCCATTAAAACTTCAGAGGGAAGAATCTCTTCAGAAGCTGTTCAGTTGGAAAAAAGGTACCTATTCATTCAAATCCGGCAAGGCAAATCTTCATAAGAGTGATATCATTGAATTTGGTGATGATTCTTCGCCAATGATCAATGCGCTTGGGGAACTGGAAGGAAGCCGGTTCCTTGAAAATGAAATTATGTCATGTATCCGATCCGGGCATGATGAAAATCTGTTTCTCCTGCCCGCAGGTTCCGGTTTATCGATGAGAAAACCACAGATTAATGTGAGACTTACTGAAAAGCTTCTTGAAATTTTAAAACGGCATTTTGATATTATTCTGGTTGATACCATGCCAATGGATACAACCTCCGGCGTTGCAACCTTATCCAATCTTATGGATGGAGTAATTCTGGTTATCAAGGCGGGTCATCTGTCTGTAAAATCTTTGAATGAAGCGATCAGTTGTATCTCTGATCAGAAAATAATCGGTGCTGTATTAAACCAGGTGAAATCAAACCAGAGTTATTATTATAGATGATGAGTTTACTCGTAAAAAGTATAATGAAATAGAGTTTCCGTGCTGGTTGTAATTACCAAAAGGTTAGAGGATAATTACAAATATATGAAAAAAATTACTTTATATTGTTACTTTTATTACACAATTATGATGGTGGTAGAAAAAAAAGAGATTGTAAGAAATTGAATATACAAACAAAAATATATATATGATATGGGCATGGTTTCTGCATATAGACACAAAAATCTAAGGGTTATTTTGATGACCAAAAAAGAATAACCAAGCGGTTCTGAATAATTTGATTTTCAAACCGTTTGTATTAAACAAAGAATTAAACTGAAAGAAATTAGGACTATAAATATGAAATTATTAAAGCACATGTTCGGAAAAAAAGAAAAATCCGTCAATAGTATCTGCTGTTCTGAAAGTGAATTTCGAGAGAAATTAAAAATCGAGCGGAGCCGAACCCACCGGAATTCTCATGAATTTTCACTGGTTACATTTAATCTGAAATCATTGCAATTCAACGTGGAACAAACCGATCAGATGATCCAGAAAATTTACAGCCGAATTCGGGATATTGATACCATCGGTTGGTATGACAAAGATAAAATAGGTATTATTTTACCCTATACAGCAGCTAAGGGGGCCAATGAATTTGCAAAAAAAATCATTGACTCTATCAAAGAGAACCAAGAAGAATCTAAGTATTCTTTGATTACATATCCTCCTGAGAAGAAAGTAAATAAAGAAGAGTTGATTAAACCTGTTTTAAGGAGCATGAAAAAAAATGTTATCTAATCTGACAGGATTATATACCTATACAGATATTGAGAAACGGAGACAGTTTGTGAAACCGGAAGGAAATAAGTATCATTGGAATGTAACCGAACCTCTGGTCGACATCGATCCTTTATTTGTACGAAAAATGCCAATATGGAAGCGGGCAATGGATATCAGCTTTTCTCTGTTCGGTATTATAATATTATTTCCATTACTTATTATTGCCGGAATTTTTATAAAACTGGTTTCACCGGGCCCAATTTTTTTCAAGCAGGAAAGAGTGGGATATGGTGGAAAAATTTTTTCAATGATTAAATTACGAACCATGCATCCCAATGCTGATAAATCAATCCATGCGAAACATATGATAGAAATCATTAACGGTGATGATGCAAAAAATCTATATAAGCCAATCAGCAAATTACCTAATGATCCTCGAATTATCCCATTTGGTAAAATCATCAGGGTGTTAGCTATTGATGAATTACCACAGCTTTATAATATCCTGGTTGGTAATATGAGCCTGGTAGGACCAAGGCCACCTATTCCCTATGAGGTGGATCAATATAAGTACTGGCATGCTGATCGGTTTGATACAGTGCCGGGGCTGACAGGTCTGTGGCAGGTGAGCGGGAAGAACAGACTTCCTTTTAATGAAATGATCCGTCTGGATATCCGGTACATTCAAACCCAGTCTTTCTGGTTGGATTTGAAGATTTTGTTGTTAACGCCTTCTGCTTTAATTTCACAATTTAGAGATCCGCAGGGTAATTTTTAAAGGGCTTGCAAGTACGCTTAATTTTTAGATCAGCAAGGAAAAGTTAATGAATAACACTGCCCGGCCTTTTAATTACATTGATAACGGTGGCAGACGAATGTTTTCTGACCGTAGAAATTATACATATACTTATCATATGCCGGAAAGACGAAAAATCTGGCCGGATGAATCGGAGGAGAATCAGAAAACAGTAGGAGAATCTCCTTTTACTGAAAAGAGAAGTTTAACGGATCGACGGTCTGGATTGGACCGTCGTCTTGAATCCCGATATCATTAGCTCTATGTGAAGAAGTTAAGCTGACTTAAATTTGTGTTCCGGAAGTGAAAAATTCTATTTTTTATAATTCTGAAAAAAACCGGAATTCAAAAAATACACGTCTTCAATTTCTAACCCCCTTTTAAAACGTAATTTGGATATCTACAAAAACCTAACCGAGGACTACTGAGTTTTATCTGTTTAATTGAGAACCAGTAACATATTGTTTTTCAAAAAAAATCATCCGATCTTCAAATTTTTCAAATTTCATGATGTTTAAAGTATGAAAATCCTTGTGGCGAATAAATTTTTTTTCATAAATGGCGGTTCTGAGAGAGTATTTTTCCAGGAACGAGAATCCTTATTGAAACATAATTTTGATGTTATCGATTTCTCTATGGATGATTCAAGGAATCTTTCCTCACCTTGGGGCGCTTATTTTATATCAAATATTGATTATAACAATTTAAAGAGCACTTGGAAGAAATTACATCAGGGGTTTAAATTTATACATTCTCATGAGGCTGTTTATAAACTTCAAGCTCTAATCAATCAAGAAAAACCGGAAATTGCTCATCTCCACAATATATATCATCAGTTAACACCATCAATTATTCCGGTATTAAAAAAAAATGGGTGCAAAACAGTAATGACATTGCATGATGGAAAGTTAATCTGTCCTTCATATCTGATGTTGAATAAAGGCTTGGTATGTACTTCATGCAATGGGAAATATTTTTGGCGACCGGTGGCTAAACATTGTCAAGAATCGAGACTCCAGGAAGCATTACTGATGATTGAGGCTTTCTGGCATAAATGGAAGGGAAGTTATGATTTAATAGACACTTTTATAGCACCGAGTCGATTTATGGCGGAAATGGTAAGCAGAAGAATTCCAATCGAAAAAATTCGTGTGTTACAAAATGGTATTGATACGAGTGAATATGAACCAACCTTTCAGGATGATGGATACTGTCTTTATTTTGGTCGGTTATCCGGGGAAAAGGGAATTGGCACACTGGTCAAAGCGAATGAGATGATGTGTTCCGGAATGCCTCTTCATGTTGTCGGCACAGGACCGTTATTAAAAGAGATTGCTGATACATATCTCAATGTAAACTTTTTGGGATACAAGCAAGGGGAAGAACTGAAAGATATTATTAATCGATCAGCCTTTGTTGTTGTACCCTCAGAATGGAATGAAAATTGTTCTATGGTGGTTCTAGAAGCAATGGCCATGGGAAAACCTGTCATAGGTTCGCGGATAGGTGGGATACCTGAGCAGGTATTGGATGGAGAAACCGGTCTTTTATTCGAGATGGGGAATGCGGAACAACTATCTGAAAAGATGTCCATCCTGTTTCAGGATAAAGAACTGAGAGCAAGAATGGGGAAGGCAGCGAGACGCAGAGTTGAGCAGAAATTTTCTTTAGAGAAACATTGCAGCCAATTGATGGATATTTATAATGAATTGTTAAGAAAAAATTGATACAGATTAATGAGCCAATTTCAAAACGATTATAAAGCGTCACACCGGCGAAAGTCAGTGCTCAGAAAAGAGCCGAAAATACTGGATTTTAGTTTTCGCCGGAACTACAACAAGAGACTTTTGAAATTGGCTCTAATATGATGAATTTAACTTACAGCTTCATCAAGGATTAACTACTTAAAAAATGTGAAAAAATATGGAAGCCTGTTTAATTGTTACATACCGATGCAATGCCAAATGTTATATGTGCAGCACCTGGAAATATCCGAGCAGTAAGAATGAAGAATTTCAACCAAGTTTAATACATAAAATTCCTGGTGGATTGAAGTTTATTAACATAACCGGGGGGGAGCCATTTTTAAGGGATGATATAGACGAAATCGTTCAGATTGCACTTGAAAAGACAGAACGTCTGGTTATCAGCACAAATGGGTATTTTACCGATAAAATAATCTCGTTGGCTGAAAAATATAATAACCGGATTGGAGTAAGGATTTCCCTCGAGGGGCTTCCTGCTGCCAATGATGAGCTCAGGGGGATAAAAAATGGGTTTGATCATGGTTTAAGAACGCTTTTAAAACTTCAGGCCATGGGAATAAAAGATATTGGATTTGGAATTACCGTATCAGATAGAAATGCCAAAGATATGATTGAACTTTTTCATCTGGCAGATGCAATGGGTCTGGAGTTCGCTACAGCAACAACCCATAATTCATTCTATTTTCATAAAGATGATAATGCATTTAATGACAGGGGCGTGGTAGCGGGAGAGTTTGAGAAGATAGCCCTTGAATTACTGAAGACAAATAAACCTAAAAATTGGTTTAGAGCTTATTTTAATATGGGGTTGGCAAATAAGGTAAGAGGAGGAAACCGTCCCTTGCCTTGCGAAGTGGGAACCGATGTATTTTTTATGGACCCTTTCGGAAATATCATGCCGTGCAATGGATCTGATAAACCTATGTCAATGGGTAATCTAAAGGATCAGACCTTTGATCAGATCTGGGATAGTGAACAAGCCGAAAGTGTAAGACAGCAGGTAAAAAGCTGCACCAAAGAATGCTGGATGATCGGTTCTGCATCCCCAGCAATGAAAAAACGAATCTGGATTCCTGTAAAGTGGGTACTTAAAAACAAACTGAAAGTACTTAAAAACAAAGATCATCACTTGTCACTTGATCAGGTGTAATGGAAAATCAGACTACAGTATAAACTTCTGTAAAGAATTTAAAGCCATAATGAAAGTCTTTGTAACAGGAACCAGAGGCATACCGGATATCCCAGGAGGTGTTGAAAAGCATTGCCAGGAACTTTATCCAATTATCGCTGCAAAAGGTCATCAGATACTATTATCAACCCGAAAGCCTTATGTAACCAGTTATCAATCTGAATGGCAAAGAGTACATCTGGTTCATACATATGCTCCACACAGAAAAAGCATAGAAGCGATTGTTCACACATTTTTATCTGTTATCAAGGCAAGGCTTTTTAATCCGGATATTATCCACATTCATGCAATAGGTCCTGGTTTGATGGTTCCCTTTGCCCGTTTATTGGGGTTAAAGGTAGTTGTGACCAATCATGGGCCTGACTATGACCGGCAAAAATGGGGTATAGCTGCAAAAACAATGCTTCGCCTTGGGGAATACCTTGGCAGTTACTTCGCAAATGAAGTGATTGTAATCTCTAAAATTATTGAAGGAATAGTACAAAAGAGATGTGATCGAAGTGTTCATCTTATATATAATGGCGTAGTGCTGCCACAGAAGAGTGAAAAAATTGATTTTTTAAACAAAATTGGGGCAGTCAAGAAGGAGTATATTATCGCGGTTTCCAGGTTTGTTCCGGAAAAAGGTCTTGATTTTTTGATCCAGGCTTTCCAATCAATGGATACGGATTTCAAATTGGTAATCGCTGGTGATTCAGACCATGAGACTCAATACAGCAAGAGCATTCGTGAGCTTGCCGCAAAAGACAACAGGATAATCCTTACCGGTTATATTGGCGGCGAAGAACTGAATCAGGTGTATTCACATGCACGCCTTTTTGTGCTTCCCTCATTTCACGAGGGCCTTCCGATTGCACTCCTTGAAGCAATGAGCTATGGCCTTTCCGTCCTGGTATCTGATATACCGGCAAATCTTGAAGTTGGACTGGATCAGGATCGATACTTTAAATGCGGAGATGTTGATGATCTTCAACAAAAAATGAAGATCTTGGTTGAGAAACAATTGACTGAGGTTGAAAAGCAGAAAATACAAAGACAGATTAAAACAGATTATAATTGGAACATAATTGCGGATCAGACAATTGAAGTTTATAAAAAAGTGATGGCTGGGTGATAGCTTCCGCAGGATAAGTCTCCGGCTTGTGCAGAAGTGCCCATGACGGATGTTTTTAATGACAAGAAAAAAAGAAAAAGCAATAACAAATCATGACTGACCGGAATCCAAAATGCATCATTATTTTATCCACAAAATCTTCAGGATCCAGTGCATTGCAAAATTTTCTTACATCACAGATGAATGTCAACCGTGTGAAAAAAACAAGGCATGGTGAAAATGAAACACTTTTTTGGGTAAAGGCTGCATCTGTTCTGGGACTTCCACAAGTTAATATGTATGACAGTGAAGTCCCAATACCGGCAAAAAAGGCCCATAAAGACCTGATACAGTTATTACAGGACAATCTGAATTCAACCTACGAACCACCTTCAAACAATGAAGAACATATTTTTAATGGATGGCGATTGTTGTGTATAGAATTTGGACCTATTTTTCTTGAAAAATCACCACACCATCTTCATCAATATTCTGCTTTGCAGCTCATTTCAAAATTTATCACGGAGAATCCGGATATTGAATTTTTTATCATCGGGTTGGTCCGGAATCCTATGGACACCGTTTATTCAATGTGGGAGCGGTGGCGCGGACTTCCTGAAAAAAATCAGAATGAATGGTATACTGCATATCGTAATCTGATTCAGTTAAGGGAGTCTTTTCCCGGTCGAATGATCATTATCCGATATGAGGACATGGTTCAAAATAACACTGATTTTAGCTATCTGTATCAGTTTGCTGAAATCACAACTTATAAAAAAGATTTTTTTCACAAAGGTTCTTTGGGAAAGTGGAAAAATGACAAATCATTTGGTTTTCAATTGTCTGATAAAGTTGTAGTACTGGGCCAACAATTCGGGTATTAAAAAAAGATATGCTGAATGACAGCAGATGGCTATGGCCGGTCTACAGAGATATTTCTTTTTGTTATCATAAAGTATTTCAATTTATTCATACATCTCTAAGGAATAAAAAGAGAAACCTTTCAGGTCGCAATAAACCCTTTTTTGAATTTTAAAATCATGGGAGTAAATTTGTTAAAATCAAATAAGCATATTAATTATTTATACAAAAAAGTAAAAAGCAATCTGATCGGGTTTAAAGACAAGATAGAAATTCACTTTAAGACTCGTAATAAGAAAGGGGCAGGTGATGATGATCTGTATTATCAAATCAATAACTGGAGAAGTTTTTCTGAAAAAGTCCGTAAAAAGAACAAGCCGCTTCTTTTGAAACTGAACAGTTATCCGCAGTCAATACTGATAGCTGGCTGTCAACGATCCGGAACCACAATGCTCTCCAGAATTATTACCCAAAGTGAAGGAATGGTGAATTTCTGGACAGAGTTGGATGATGAGCTGGATGCTGCATTGATACTGTCCGGGATCAGACCATATCAGTCGGATGGGAGGCACTGCTTTCAAACTACTTATGTCAACGAGTGCGTGAATGAATATTATGACTTACTCCATGGGGATATGGGACACAAGCTGATTTGGGTTCTGAGAAATCCATATTCGGTTGTATACTCGATGCTGTATAACTGGGAAGATTTTGCATTGAATGAGTTGTTTCAGTTCTGTGGCGTTCAAGCAATAAATAATATGAACCAATCTGCTTCAGGGAATAGAAGAAGAATAAGCAGATTAGAAAAGGCATGCTTTTCATATAATGCCAAAACAAGTCAGGTTTTCGCATTAAAGGAAGGGATAAAGACAAATCGGCTGATGATTATCGATTATGAAAATCTTGTAAAGAATCGGTCTGCTATTCTTCCTGAGGTTTATCAATTCATCAATCTGCCTTATCAAAATGAATATGCAGACCAGATATCTGATACAAAGCTTTTTAAACATAAAACATTATCGGCAAGAGAGCGGGACGCTATTGAAAAAATATGCATGCCTGTTTACCAGCAAACTCAAAGAATAACGGATCATTCATAGAGTATCTCTACTCCTGCTCTAAAAAATTATTCCATCAATGATTAAAAATAAACTAAAATTATTATTTGTGGCTCAGGATAAATATCCGCCCTCAAGAGTCGATGTTTCAGTGCTTTTTCATGAAAAGATGATTTCCCGTGGACATAAAATTGACTGGCTGCTTCAATCTGAGGAAACAATTGAGAGATCAAGTGTAGTAAAATGGGGAAAAAGTAATGTCTATCTTGGAGAAACAGATAACGGAGAGTCTTTTGTTTCAAGATTAAAAAAGAATATATTTAGATTCCTTAATGATACAAGGCTGCTCAATCTGGTCAAGAAAAACAATTATGATTTTATAATAATAAAGGACGTATTTTTTGCAGCATTATTGGCAATAATCGCTTCAAGGCTCTATAAAGTCAGACTTATATACTGGCTTTCCTATCCATTTCCCGAGGCCTATTATCTGGCCGCAAAGGAAGGAACAGCAAGATACCCTTTTTTGTATCTGATTCGGAGCTATATCACGAAATTTTTATTATACAATATCATTTTAAAGATTTATCATCATACATTTGTTCAAAGCGAACAGATGAAAAAAGATATAGCAGCCGAAGGAATTGCAGCAGAAAAGATGACTTCTGTTCCGATGGGGGTTTCAATTAATAGAGTTCCTTTTTTTGGCTATAACAGAAAAGAAGTTGCCCAAAATAATGAGAAGATCATTCTTTATCTGGGTACACTGGATAGAACAAGGAGGTTAGAGTTTGTAATTCGTGCATTTTCTCTGTTGTTAAAACAGTTCCGAAACGCAAGGTTGATCTTTGTAGGAGGAGGAGAGGATGTATCTGATGATCTGTTTTTAAAAAATGAAGCCAAAACCCTTGGTTTAGAAGATTCCATTTCTTTTACGGGAAAACTTCCGCAAGAAGACGCCTGGAGATATGTCAAGAACTCTGATGTTTGTGTATCACCATATTTTCCAACACCAATTTTAAATTCAACATCACCAACAAAAATGATCGAATATATGGCAATGGGAAAAGCAGTAGTGGCAAATGACCACCCGGAGCAAAGCGCTGTTTTATCGGAGAGCAAGGCAGGGATATGCGTCTCTTATGATGAAAAAGCATTTGCAGACGCAATCCTTTATCTTTTCAATCATCCGGAAGAAGCACAGGATATGGGAATAAGAGGAAGGAAGTATGTTGAACAACACAGATGTTATGATCGTATAGCGGATATGGTGGAAACCAAGCTATTGCGGATTTAGAATAATAAAATATCATTTAGACATGTAAGATTCCTGGTAATGAAGAATAAAAAAACAATTTGTATTATTGTTCCAACCCATTGGTCAAAACGTATGGGAGGATCACAGTATCAGGTGAAATGCCTTATTGAAAAGCTTTCTACATTGGATCACTTTGATATTTATTTTTTAACAAGGAATTGTGACAGTTCTTTCCAGCCTACCGGTCACAAACTGATTCAAATTTCATCCTTGCCGGGAGTTGTCAAGTTTGGTTTTTTTATTGATACATTCAGCCTGCTGCGGTTGCTCAAACAAATCAAGCCGGATATCATATATCAAAGGGTTGGATGCGCTTATACCGGCATCGCAGCATTTTATGCAAAAAAAAATAGTTGTAAAATGGTATGGCATATTGCTCATGATTTGGATGTTCAGCCATTTCGGAATCGGATTTCACTATTATATTTTTTCCGGTATGTTAATCAGAAGTATCTGGAATATGGAATTAATAACTGCGCGCAAATCGTTGCGCAAACAAAACAGCAGGGTGTTTATTTAAAACAATATTTTAATAAAGATGCTTTTGCTGTTATCCGGAATTTTCATCCCTTGCCAAAAGAGACAATTATCAAATATAATCCAATAAAAATCTTATGGGTTGCAAACTTTAAAGCCTGGAAACAGCCTGAACAGTTTATCCGGTTGTCTGAGGATTTGTTAAAAATCCATGAAAACATTCAGTGTATCATGGTTGGTGAACCTTCATCATCCGAATCAGCGTGGCAAAAGTCTCTTGAAGATCGAATCGGTAAAGTTACATGTCTGGAATACCTGGGAGGTCAAAAAATAGAAGAAGTTAACAGGCTTCTGTCCGGGGCTCACATTTTTGTGAATACAAGTTTATATGAAGGCTTTCCAAATACATTTATTCAGGCATGGATGAGAAAAGTGCCGGTTATCAGTCTTGCCTGCAACCCTGATGGGGTTTTTGATGACAGAAAAATCGGATTCTATTCAGCAGGCAGCTATGAAGAGATGTTAAGACAGGTTGACTTGTTAATTAAGAATTCAACATTAAGAGAAGAAATGGGAGAAAATGCCCAGCAATATGCATTCAATGTTCATTCAGACAAAAATATAGATTCATTAATAACAATTTTGGATTCCTGACACTTTTAGCACATGTAATTATTGATCCACAAATTATGAACTATCTATTATATTTACTTTTTTTCTCTGTTTTTTTTCTGGATTATTTTCATTCAGGCATAGGCATAGTCCCCAGGGCAGTCACATGGATTCCGGAGCTGCTTTCAATCATCGCTTATGTGATCGTTTTTATGAGGCTGTCATTCATAAAATCAATCAAGCTTCATAGAAAGTACGCTCTCCTGATTTTTATCCAATTATTTATTGTCCTGATCGGGTATCTTTTAAATGAGATCTCTCCAAAAGAACTTGTTATTGGACTGCGGTTTTATTTTAAAACACTGCCTTTTTTTCTACTACCGGCTGTATATGATTTTTCTGATCATCAGTTAAAAAATCAGTTGTTGATTTTACTTCCTTTTTTAATGATACAGTTTCCAATTGTTGTCTATCAGAGATTCGTTCAATTCAAGGGTATTCCTTCCGGAGATCCGATCAGTGGGACATTGGAAATATCCTCTATTTTATCGATAACCTTGATATGTTCAATGGCAGTAGTTATCGGATTCTTTTTAAAAAAACAAATCCATTCAAAATGGTTTTTCCTGGTGATTATTTTTTTCTTTTTCCCAACAACCCTGAATGAGACAAAAGGAACATATATACTACTCCCATTCGCCTTTTTCATACCATATTTTTTATTGGAAAAAAGCAATAGGCCTAAAATAAAAATTTTTATTTTTCTATCCTTGGTGTGTATTCTTTTTTTTACTGCATTCCTATCAGTTTATGATCGCCTGGCTGATACGGAAAAAAAAATTACACTTCTGGAATTTTTCTCCGATAAGGAAACAATGATTTCCTATTTTTACAGAGACACATCAGATTCCAAGAAGATTCGAAGAGGGGATTCGATCATTATCGCTTTTGAGAACATATCAAAATCTCCTTTGCAATTTGCTTTTGGATATGGTGTTGGAAGTGTCCAAAGCTTGTATATAAAATCGAATGGAATCAGTCAACCTCAGGATGATAAGTACAAAGCTCAAATGCTTTCGATCACAAACCTTCTATGGGAAATGGGTTTCTCAGGCACCATTGTTTACATTCTCTTTTTATATTTATTGTTTAGAGATGCACTTGATCTCAGAGAACAGAATAATATTACAGGATATTTTTCAATAGGATGGTCTGCGGTTATTGTCATTATTTTTGCTTCGCTTGTTTATAAAAATATGTTGTTGTTTAATGTCCTAAACTATTTGTTCTGGTATTTTTCCGGTTTTCTTGTCAGTAAACGATTTCAAAAGATTTAAAGTCGCATTTTATATTGTTATGAATAATTCAATAAAATATGTATACATATGCTCAGCAGGACATTCAGGATCAACACTTTTAGACCTGGTGCTCGGTTCACATTCACAGATAGAGTCACTGGGTGAGATTGAACATCTTTCCAAAAATATTTCCCTGAATACCGCCTGTACTTGTGGAGAAACTGTCAGAGGATGTCCTGTCTGGAAAAATGTTATTCAAACAGCCGGCAAGAAATTAGCTGTTGATATTTTATCATCACCTTATGCACTCAATATGGGATTCCCAAGCCCGCAAGTTATCAAAGATAAAATTCATACTACTACCCATTATAAAATTCATCGAAAATATTTGAGAGGGGCTCAATATCTTTCATTAAAATATAAAATGAAACTGCTGAATCCTCTATTAGCGAAAGTGTATGAAAGCATCGACCATACTTTCATGATATATGATACTGTAAGATCTCAACTCGGTTGTCAGATGATTGTCGATTCGTCCAAGTCATATATTGGTGCTACAGGGATTTATAAAAGAAAACCCGAAAACGTGCGAATAATTTTATTGACCAGAGATGGAAGAGGCGTTGCATATTCAAATATTAAAAGAAATTATTCTCGCAACAAAGCAGTAAAAGGATGGAAAAAATACTACTCGCGCGCAATCCGGCTGTTTGATGCGGTTATGGATGAAAAACATCTGATAAAAGTGAAATATGAAGATATAGTCAAAGATCCATCATCGGAAATCAAACGCATATGTTCTTTTCTAAATCTGCAATTCGAAGAAGGTATGTTGGATTTCGCAAACCATACCCACCACATCACAAATGGCAATGATATGCGTTTTTTGAAATCCTCTGAAATAAGGGCTGATAATTCCTGGAAAACCAAATTGAAAAAGTCTGATCTTGAATACTTTGAAAAACATGCCGGTGATATTAACCAGCAGTTGGGATACTGATAACAATGTACAGTAATATCCCGGTAAATGAGTCTGTAACAGTTTGTAAAATCTATCCTTTTTATGTGCACACATTGCTCTACTGATATCGTTGAACAAATAAATACTGTAATAAAGAATTGTAATAAAGCCGTGGGGTATGGGTGAGAACGCCAGAATAACAATGGAGAAAAATCATAGCTGGAAAAAGATTGCATCGAAGTATAATGATTATTATTAAAACTTAGAGGGTAATGATTTTGTGTTCATCATTACCCTCTTTTGATTAGAATCCTTTTAGAAAGTTTAATCTAAAGCATTTATTGTAAGGTTCGAAGGAGGAGCTGGGGGTGTTGATGCTTGGCCATTGCTTGAAAATGATGAGTAAATATCAGCCCCGATTTCCCATCCTAAACCATGTGCATCTTGGTCGAGCAAAGTTGAAGATGCCGGAAACGAGGATGACTGCTCTACATCCAGGATGTCATCATAGGTCTGCCCAATCGAGCTATCACCCGAATCAATCGCTGGAGATTCCGGTTTCAAAGCAAAATCACCAAGAGAAAGCGTTGTGATGTTGTTCCAACCACTTTCCTTTGCTAACAATGGAATAGCATAAGCTGGGTCATTACCTCCTCTTAAATTGCTGACAGGAGCTGTAGACCAAAGGTTGCTATCCGCTGTGACAAGTGAAGCAGGGGCAGAGGTAAGTCCCCCCCAAACAATATTGTTTTTTAATACATGACCTGATCCTGTTCCTGAATTGCACATGAAATTGTATGTTCTGCCTGAAACCAGAGTGTTATTATAAGCCAAGACATTGGTGACGGTACGTCCTGTTGATCCTGCAATCAGCATATTGGTTGATGTATTGGCTATAAAATTACCGTAGAGATAAAAATTGGCAGAGTCTGCTTTCGACCATTGTGCTTCATTATTGAGATAAATACCTGATCCATATCCTGGTTTTCCATTGGAATTAATGTCTACTCCATAAATCAAATTATATCTTGCAGTTACATTATCACATGAAATAATATATAATTGTATCTTTCCATTTCCATAAATCTCACAATATTCAACTGTTACCTGATTAGAAAAATTATCAATATTCAGGCCTTCGTTGTAAGAATCGTATATTTTACATCGCCGAATTATTCCACCACTGGCATGACGAACAATGATGGTTGAAGGATCTCCATAGCCGTCCGACCTGCAAACGGACGCACTATATGGAGTTGAGCAATATTGTACGATGCCAGCCCCACGATATATTTCAGAATCTTCAATTATAAAATTGTCTGCTAAAACAGCTATACATTGCCTATCCACATCATGAATCTTACAATTTTTAATCGTTGCGTTATTACCGTTTATTGAAATACCCCTACCGTTCGACTGCATGATTTCAAAGCCGTCAATCGTAACACCCGTTGCTGAAATGTCAATCATGCCACGGTAAGCTAGGGAATTTGACGTTAAAACATGAGCACTTGCTGGAAGTTGCCAAGCTCCATCAATAATAACAGATTCGCCGGGGTATTTTTTAAAAGTTGTATTTGCAACATCAATAGTAAAATACTCATTATATGTTCCACCTCTTACAATAACCGTATCACCTGCGGACAGTTTTGATTCTGCATAACTGAGCGTTCTCCATGGTTCGGTAATTGTTGTGCCATTGTTACTGTTAATCCCATTTGGTGCAACATAGAATGTTGCACCAAAAACATTTCCAGCACTCATCATCAAAATGCATGCAGTGAGAATGTTTATATTCTTAAATTTCATAAAGCCCCCTTGATAAAAAAATAATGTATATGAAGCAATATCTCACAGCAATAGATATGCCAAGCTGAAAAACGAGCAAGCCTTTTAATAAAAGGAATAGAGAAAAGTCAAGGTTGAATATTTATATTAACTTCCTATTCTTTATAATTAATACGAGTTGATTACTTTTTTTAAGCTGGCAACAGTGTGGTTTGAAACTTTCAGGTTCATCCGCATTGAGTTTGTTTTTGATAATTAAAAAGCATATAAAAAAGTGTACGGGTGTAATTCCGAATTGCACTTATAGCTGAAATTTTCTAATTTTCTAACTGATGATTCCAAAAAAAAATCAATATTCCTGTTGGTGACTCGTTCTATATTATCCATTATATGCTGGCTTTATGTCAAGTTAAAAGGTAGTTAAGTGTGTAAATCATCAGTGTTGCTGAAATCATGCTGTCTAATTTGTAACCATACAAGATAACTGAATATTCAATTACAATATATTTATTATTTTAAACACTCGTGATTTACACACGGTAGTTAAATTATCTTTGCCTTGTCGAGTTCGCACTAGGACATTTAAAGCCGCTTTCCCATCTTTGTTTAATGCAGGTGCTGCTCGCACGCCTCATTGTCAAAAAATATTTTCTGAAAGTCTATCATATAAGAGGTTAAATATCATATTTATCGGAAATAAATAGATTTTATTGCTCTATGTTATTACCTTTTTTCCATAATAGCTGTTAGCTTTTTACTTATGATGGATTTAACTATTTGAATAATTGTGGTTATAAGGATATATGTTTGATGGGCATATTTTTTGCTGTAGACCACACAGATCATGGGTTCAATTCGTTGAACCAACTGAATAAAACAATTAAAAATCGATCAATCAGATACATGGCTTTCCATGATTCATAAGCTTATGTAAATGAAGGGGCGGAGCTGTATGTCAGGATCGGTTTGTCAGCGCCAGATGATGAGACAGGGACACTGAGAAAAAGATACAAAGGCAATGAAAAGCAAATCGAATTTATATTTTACTGGTTTAAATTTAGGAGAGTGGATATGAAAGCAGTAATTCTGGCAGGAGGTTTTGGAACACGTCTTTCAGAAGAAACCGGTGTAAAACCTAAACCTATGGTAGAAATTGGTGATAAGCCGATTTTGTGGCATATTATGAAAATATACTCGACTTATGGAATCAATGATTTCATCATTTGTCTTGGATATAAAGGGTATTACATAAAAGATTATTTTTACCATTATTCCTACCATTTGTCTGATGTTACCTTTGATTTGAAGAAGAATGATATGAAGGTTCATAAAAACGGAACGGAACCCTGGACGGTTACACTGATAGATACAGGTGAAAAAACAATGACCGGCGGGCGTCTGAAACGGGTGAAAGAATATATCGGTAATGAAACTTTTTGTTTTACATATGGTGATGGTGTGAGCAATATCAATATTACGAAGCTGATTGAATTTCATAAAAGCCAGAATGTTCTTGCAACATTAACGGCTGTACAGCCACCCGGGCGATTTGGCGCTTTCAAGCTGGAAGAGAAGAAAGCCATTATTGAAAGCTTCAAGGAAAAGCCAAAAGGGGACAGCGCATGGATCAATGGCGGGTTTTTTATACTTGAACCGGCTGTGATCGATTATATCGCTGATGATTCGACTGTGTGGGAAAAGGAACCTATGGAAAAACTGGCCAATGAAGGAAAGCTTGCTGCCTTTCGGCATAATGACTTCTGGCACCCCATGGACACCTTACGGGACAAGATGTATCTGGATGAGTTATGGCAAAGTGGCAAGGCCCCTTGGAAAATTTTTTAATTGGAATGGAAATGATGAAAACAGCTAAAGATGTTATTGATGCAGATCTGGAATATATGTACCGGATTCTTGAGGTGGATTTTTTGCAATTGTCCGGTAAGAATGTTCTGATAACCGGTGGAGCCGGGTTTCTTGGATATTATCTGGTCCAGTTTATTCTGTATTGGAATGAAAAAGCAGAAGATGCAAGCCGGATACATCTGACAGTATATGATAACTATATTCGAGGGATTCCCGGATGGCTGGATGATCTAAAAGACAATCCCTGTCTAACTTTGAAAAAGCAGGATATCACCAAACCATTGCCGCAGGATATGGGAGATTTTCAATACATCATTCATGCAGCATCCATTGCTTCTCCGACTTTTTACAGGAAGTATCCTATTGAAACCATGGATGCCAATGTAAATGGTCTTCGTTCCCTTCTGGATTATTGCCTGTTGCAACAGCAGAAGCAGAAACCGGTGAAAGGTTTTTTGTTTTTTTCCAGCAGTGAGATTTATGGCGATCCGACACCAGAGAATATCCCCACCTCGGAAGATTATAAAGGCTATGTTTCTTGTACCGGACCTAGAGCCTGTTATGATGAATCCAAGAGATATGGAGAGACATTGTGCGTGAATTTTGCCGGGAGGTATGATTTGCCGATCAAGGTTGCCAGACCTTTTAACAATTATGGCCCTGGATTAAAAATCAGCGATCGAAGGGTTATCCCGGATTTTGTTCGTGATGTTCTGGCTGGGAACGATATTGTTATGCTTTCTGATGGGTCGCCCCAAAGGACCTTCTGCTATGTAGCAGACGCGGTTGCTGGATATTTTAAGATTTTGATACTTGGTAAACCTGGGGAAGCCTATAATATCGGGCTCGAGAAACCGGAAATCTCCATGAAAGAACTTGCAGAAACGATTGTAGATTTATCCGGAGATCTTTTTAATTATCAGGGGAAAGTTATTATACAAACCAGCAAAGACAAGGATTATCTGGTTGATAATCCAAACCGACGTTGCCCCAGAATTGAAAAGGCAAAAAAGCAATTGGGCTATAACCCTTCCATTTCGCTGCAGGATGGTCTGAAACGCTCCCTCATCTGGTATCAGGGAAATCAGGATGAGGAGGAGAAGTAATGAAAATATCTGTTATCGGGAGTGGCTATGTCGGTCTTGTTTCCGGAGTCTGTTTTGCCGAAACAGGACATGATGTTGTCTGCATTGATCTGGATCAGGAAAAGGTTGATAAAATCAATCAGGGTATTCCTCCGATTTATGAAAGAGGCCTTGATGATTTGTTAAAAAAAAATAGTAAGCAGCGGTTAACTGCTACAACGGATTTTAATCGGGCGGTTGCGGAAACGGATGTTTCCTTTATTGCTGTCGGCACACCGTTTGATGGAAAAGAGATCGATCTGACCTATATTAAAAAAGTCAGTGAGCAGATCGGGAAAGTGATCGGAGAAAAAAATACGTATCATATGGTGGTTGTGAAAAGTACAGTTGTTCCGGGGACTACGGATACGGTTGTGCTGCCCATTCTGGAATCCCATTCCGGAAAAAAGGCAGGTGTGGATTTCGGGGTTGGAATGAATCCAGAGTTTTTACGGGAAGGGGAGGCAATCCAGGATTTTATGGTTCCGGACAGGATTGTAATGGGTTCCGTGGATAAAAAAGGGCATGAACTCTTGGAGGAAATATATGCCGGCTTTAGAGATGCTCCGAAAATAAGGACAACCAATAAAACAGCCGAGATGATCAAGTACACATCCAATTCCCTGTTTGCAACCATGATATCGTTTTCTAATGAAATTGCAAATCTTTGTACTTCATTGGGTGATATTGATGTCACAGAAGTGATGAAAGGGGTACACCTTGATAAGCGTTTAACTCCTCTTGTCGATGGGAAAAGATTGGTTCCGACATTTACAACTTATATCGAGGCGGGTTGCGGTTTTGGCGGCAGTTGTTTTCCAAAGGATGTGAAAGCATTAATTTCTCATGGAAAAACCGTTGGACGTTCAATGGATTTACTGGAGGCGGTCATTTCAGTAAATGAAAAACAGCCCCTTCAAGTCATTTCAATGATGGAGAAACATTGTAAAAACTTGCAAGATTTAAATATTGCAATTCTGGGATTGGCATTCAAACCCGGAACGGACGATATGAGGGAGTCTCCCGCCATTCCAGTTATTCAGCATCTCAGGAATCATGGGGCCAATATTAATGCGTATGATCCCGTGGCATCTCATGAAGCAGAAAAGTTGTTTGGCAAACATAAGATTCAATATTGTAAAACACTGATGCAAACGATTGAGAAAGCAGATGTGATTATCTTGCTGACTGCATGGGAAGAATTTAAATCCCTTCCGGATATAATTGCCAATCTTTCAGTTTCACCCCTTGTTATTGATGGAAGACGAATGCTGGATAAAAAACAGATCGCTAATTATGAAGGCATTGGCCTGCAGGTGAATATAAGATGATTTTTACCGAAACTTTTTTAAAAGGGGCATACACGATAGAGCTTGAGGAACGCAGGGATGAGAGGGGATTTTTTGCCCGCACATATTGCCGGAATGAATTCAATGCGCATGGTTTGAATTCCAATATTGTTCAGGCCAATATAGCCTATACAAAGACAAAGGGAACTATCCGGGGAATGCATTATCAGATTGCTCCAAATGAAGAAACAAAACTGATGCGATGCATAAGCGGTGCAATCTTTGATGTAATTATTGATTTGCGTCCGGATTCCTCCACATATAAAAGGTGGTTCGGGATCAAATTGAGCGCAGAGAACAAGAAAATGTTGTATGTTCCGGAAGGTTTTGCCCATGGCTATCAGTCACTAACCAACGATACCGAAACCTTTTATATGGTTTCGGAATTTTATGCCCCGGAATCCGAAAGAGCTGTCAGATGGAATGATCCTGCCTTTTCCATTGCGTGGCCGATCACAGAAAAATTGACAATTTCTGAAAAAGATCGTAACTGTCCTGACTATATCTGACGGATGAAAAACCGTCACACCGGCGAAGGCCGGTGTCCAGAAAAGAATTGAAAATACTGGATAGCACTTCACTTCTCTGGATTCCGGCCTTCGCCGGAATGAGAACAGACTTTTGAAATTGGCTCAATAGCAAGCTGATTAAGGAGATTGCATATGATCATTGTGGACACCGCCCTTGAAAAAAGATATGCCGAGGGAAATCCTGTTAAGGTGGGTATGGTGGGAGCAGGGTACATGGGACGGGGCATTACCCGTACAATTGAAAAATATTCCAGAGGCTTGAAACTGGTGGCCCTTTCAAATCGCACCATATCCAAAGCAAAGCAGGCTTATCAGGAAGTGGGAATAGAATCCGTAAATACTGTTACGTCTGTGTCCCAGCTTGAAAATTCCATTCAAAATGGCCGATACGCTGTCATGGACGATCCGTTGTTACTCTGCGAAGCTGAGGGCATTGATGTTGTCATTGAAGCTACCGGTGAGTTGGAGTTGGGCGCTGAAGTAACGTTGAAGGCTATTGAAAACAGGAAGCATGTTGTTTTAATGAATGCAGAGCTGGATGCTACAGTCGGACCGATCTTAAAAGTATACGCAGACCGTGCCGGAGTAGTCATCACCAATGCCGATGGAGACCAGCCCGGGGTTATGATGAATCTTTACCGGTTTGTAAAATCCATTGGTTACAATCCTGTTCTTGCCGGGAACATCAAAGGGTTGCAGGATTATTATCGAACTCCGGAAACCCAGAAAAAATTTGCCGAGGCAAACAACATTTCTCCAAAAATGGCAACATCATTTGCGGACGGGACAAAAATCTCCATGGAAAATGCGATTGTGGCCAATGCGACCGGCTTCAAAGTAGGGAAACGCGGGATGTACGGCCCAAAATGCAATCATGCCAATGATACGGTTAACCTGTATCCAATGGACAAACTGCTGAACGGCGGCCTGGTGGATTATATACTTGGTGCTCAGCCTGGACCCGGCGTTTTTGTCCTGGGCTATAATGATGATCTTTATCGAAAACCTTACATGCAATATTTTAAAATGGGGGATGGCCCTCTTTACGTATTTTACATACCATATCATCTGCCTCATCTGGAATGTCATCTTACCGCAGCCCGTGCAGTTCTTTTCCGGGATGCTGCTGTCGCTCCGATAGCCGGGCCTGTTTGTGATGTTATTGCGATTGCAAAGCATAACTTAAAAACAGGTGATATAATTGACGGGATTGGTGGTTTTCATAGTTACGGAATGATTGAAAATACAGGTGTCGCACGAAATGAAAATTTGTTGCCTATGGGTCTTGCTGAGGGTTGTCGAATAAAAAAAGATATACCAAAGGACACTGCTGTTTCGTTTGATGATGTTGAAATTCCCAAGGGGCGTATCTGTGACCGGTTGTGGAGAGAGCAAACCGAATACTATTCCCTATAGATTTATGATGAGCCAATTTCAAAAGTACACTACAGTCATTCCGGCGAAAGCCGGAATCCAGTATTTTCAGTACTTTTCTGGACACCGGCTTTCGCCGGTGAGACGCTTTTTCATAGTTTTGAAATTGGCTCTGATGTTTCGTTTTGCAAAAAAAGCGTTTGAGGGATTACGAAAAAAATCGAAAGGAAAACAATTTAAAAAAATTCTGATATTCGGAGATTCAAACTCTCTTTGTTCAAGTAATAAAAAACCAAGCTGGCCGGATTTGCTGTATCAGAAAGCTCCTTTTGGTTTACAAATTCAAAACCAAAGCTGTTATGGAAGAACCACACAGTTTGATGATGGTGAACTCAATGGAATTGAGGTGTTTCAGAAGATCGTTTATAAAAAATTGCGGTTTGAATTCGCAATTTTAATGCTGGGTACAAATGATGTCAAGAAACAATATGGTCCGCCTTCAGCGGAAAAAGTTGCGGAAGGTATGGAAAAAATAATTACTACTGCCATTCAAAATAATACAGCGGCATCAATGATTTTAATTACGCCTCCTCCAATGAATCCCGAAAAATCCGGTGATTTTGATCCAGGATATCGGATGATGGAGCAGATATCGTATCAGTACAGACAACTGGCAAAAAAATATAATTGTATACTGATTGACCTTCAAAGACTACTTGACACGAGTCTGCATTTACAGACAGATAAAATTCATCTAAATTACACTGGAAGAGAAAGAGTGGCAGATATCGTGTGTAAAGAGTTATTCTGAGCAGAAGATGATAAAAACCAAGTTAAAAAAAAATGAACATAAAACTAACAGAGCACATTTTGTTCCCCTATGGCAGTTGCCTGGACATCGGAACACCTGAAAATCTGGTGATAGCTGCCTGTAAACAATCTCAACATCTGCTTGAATCGAGCATAGAGGCTGAAAATAACAAATATGAAGACAGATAGAAATACAGCAAATAGTCGAAATGAAAAAACAACACCTGATGATGTTTCGGTAACAGTTATTGAGCCGGCTTCCGGCTGGAGACTTATTGATTTCAAGGAACTCAAGGATTACAGGGATCTGTTTTATTTCCTGGTCTGGAGAGAGATCAAGGTTCTATATGCCCAGACGGTTCTGGGGCTGTCATGGGCGATACTGCAACCGCTTGTACAGATCGTTATATTTACAATTGTATTTGGGAAAGTTGCAAAAATACAAACCGATGGCACACCCTATATTCTTTTTTCCACAATCTCCATTCTGCCATGGACCTATATGTCCCAGGCCATGACCCAATCCAGCCAAAGTCTTCTCCAGGGTCAGGCCATGCTGGATAAGATTTATTTTCCTCGTTTATTGTTTCCGATAACACCGGTGCTGGCGAGACTCGTTGATTTTTTTATTTCCATGGTCATTCTTGTTGCGGTGATGATATATTATCAGGTTTCTCCATCATGGCAGCTTTTATGGTTACCGATATTTTTTTGCATGATGGCTTCAATACCACTTAGTGTTGGATTATGGATGTCAGCCCTTGCCATCCGGTTTCGGGATGTGAAACATGCAATGCCTTTTGTCGTGAGAATGCTTATTTACTCCGCACCGATTGTATATTCCGCATCATCTATTCCTGAAAAATACCGGATGATCTACTCATTGAATCCAATTGTGGGTGTTATTGAAGGATTCAGGGCTTGTTTACTCGGAACCGCAATGCCATGGCAGTATATTTGGCCGGGAATCATAACCTCTATATTGCTGCTTCTGACCGGTTCGCTTTATTTTAAACGTATGGAACGAGTTTTTGTTGACGTTATCTAGTAAGAAACGCCGCTGAATATTGATAAAGAATAAATAAGATGGGAAAAACGAATGAGTGATTCAAATACAGCTATTTTGGTGGATAATATAAGCAAAAGATACCGCATCGGACTTAAAGACGACATGCATGATAGTCTTCTGAGAACGGCGATTGATTTTATCAAAAGTCCGATACAGAATTATCGTAAATACAGATCGCTTTATGTTTTTGATGAAAAGGATAATGATTCAAACAACAGCTCATCAAGCATTATCTGGCCGTTAAGAGGCGTTTCGTTTGAAGTTAAATGTGGAGAGGTGATTGGTATAATAGGGAGAAACGGGGCAGGTAAATCCACACTTCTTAAAATACTTTCAAAGGTTACTGATCCGACAGGTGGAAGAGCAGAAATACGAGGAAGGGTTTCCAGCCTTCTGGAAGTGGGCACAGGTTTTCATCCGGATCTTACCGGAAGGGAAAATATCTATCTGAACGGAACCATTTTGGGAATGAGAAAGACTGAAATCGATCGGAAGTTTGATCAGATTGTTGATTTTTCCGAGGTTGAAAAATTTATTGATACTCCTGTAAAGAGATACTCAAGCGGGATGCGGGTGAGGCTTGCCTTTTCTGTTGCTGCTCATCTCGATCCAGAGATATTGCTTATCGATGAAGTTCTTGCTGTTGGTGATGCGAAATTTCAACAGAAATGCCTCAATAAAATGGAGGATGTGGGACAGGAAGGAAGAACTGTTTTTTTTGTTTCCCATAATATGCTGGCTGTTTCAAGATTGTGTGAAAGGGTGATCCTTCTGGATGAAGGGCGTGTGCAAATTGATGATGAGTCACATAAGGTGATCAGCAGATATTTATGCCCTGAAGGAGGATCAAGCGCTGAGAAAGTATGGTCTGATCCAGCCAAAGCTCCTGGAGATAAAATTGCACGTCTCTGGGCAGTCAGGGTAAAAAACGCCGATGGTATAGTCAAGACGGATATGGATATACGAAAGGATATATTACTTGAGCTTGAATTTGAAGTGCTGGAATCCGGGAGTATCCTTTTGCCGGGGCTTCAATTTTTTAATGACAGCGGACTAGAACTTTTCGCTACAGATGACCTTGACCCTGAATGGCGGCGAAAACCAAGACCAGTCGGCAGATATGTCAGTACTGTCGCAATACCGGGGAATTACCTTTCTGAAGGCACTCACTTTGTGCATGTAAGCCTGACAACAGTAGATCCTTATATCAAGCAGTTTTTCGAGCCAAACATTGTGTCTTTTAATGTGGTTGACAGCTTTGAGGGTGATGCAGCCCGGGGAGACTGGCCATATAAATTCGGAGGCGTTGTCAGACCTTTTTTAAACTGGACAACACAATACCAGTCAAGAACATAGCTGATCTAACCTGTTAATATGTTACGGACAAAATGATGATAATTGATGTTTTATCAAATCTCAAACAGATAGATGATGTAAAAAAAGACTGGGATTCAATCTACGAAAAAGACGAAAACGCATCTTTTTTTTTGTCCTGGTCCTGGGTTAGAAGTTGGTGTGAAGTTACGCCATTTCAATGGATAGTGCTAACAGCCCGAAAAGAGAGTTCCACTCCACCTGTTGCCTTTTTACCGCTTGGTTTCCGCACTCATAAAGCAAATAGATTTTTTTCATCAACTGATTTTGTTTCTTCCGGCAGTGCTTGGGCAGATCATTCCGGGTTTGTTTGTATACCGGATGAAAGTGAAACGGCATTGTCTGCTTTTGCTTTATTTTTTAAGAAAAAAATTCGCTGGGACAGCCTCTCGCTAAACGAAATTTCAGATCCACGCTTTGCGTTTTTCACAAATTTGTTTACGTCAAAAAATTATTTGATCAAAACCTTAAAACAAACTGAATGCCCTTATATTGAGCTGCCGGAAACCTGGGACCGGTATTGTCTTGAGACCATTTCAAAAAGAGCCCATAAGGATATCAATTATTACATTCGAAGGATTCAACGGGACATAGATTTCAGATCAACATCCATAACAAAGGATAATTTGAAGGATTCCATTGAAATTCTCCTCAATCTTTATGAAAAAAGAAGGCAGCCTCAATACCGGTTAATGGTGGATCGGTTTCGTGAAATCCTGACACGCAGCTTTCAAAATAATTATTTATGGTTGAACATTTTATGGGACGGCGTTAAACCAATTGCCGCCTACTCTGCCTTTCTCGACAGAAAAAACAGCACATTTGTCGGATGCAATACCGGCTTTGATGACAATTATTCAAAAGTGAGACCGGGAACGGTTATTTTTTCTGAAAGTGTTAAATATGCAATTGAAAACGGTTTTAAATATTATGATTTCGGAAGAGGAACCGAGGAGTACAAATATACATTCGGAGCCAAGGATCGGTTTAACTCAAACACGCAGATCATAAAGAATACTCCAGCTTCAATAATGAAGAAGACTTTCATAAAAATACACTCTATCCTAAAAAAATCTATTTCAAAGCAAAAGGAGCTATAATTGTTTGAAAAGTCGGTTATTGTCGCTGCTCATCCGGATGATGAAATTTTATGGTTCAGTTCCCTTATTACAAATGTTGAGCATATCGTTATCTGTTTTGTAGGGCATAAGTCCAGACCGGACTGGACTGAAGGAAGAATTGAAAGTCTGAAGCAATACCCATTGCAGAATATGACCTGTTTGGGCTTGGATGCATCCGAAACATTGGATGGCGCTGATTGGAAAAATCCAGTTGTTACGGATATTGGTATTGAAATCGCAAATCATCGAATTTCACCGGATAAATATATTGCTAATTTTCCCAGGTTGCGAAGTGAATTAAAAACCAGATTATCCGGTTATCAAAATATATTTACCCATAATCCATGGGGAGAGTATGGTCATGAAGATCATATCCAACTATATCGCGCCGTGAAAAGCCTTCAATCTGAAATGGGATTTTCGCTATGGTTCTCCAATTATTGCAGTAATAAATCGCTTCTACTCATGTCAAAATATGCTTCCGATTTTTATTCCAAACCGGTAAGGTTTAAAACAAATATAGATATCGCAAATGATATCGCTATGATATATAAAAAGAATGGATGCTGGACATGGTATGAAGGGTATCAGTGGCCTGACGAAGAATCATTCATAAAGGACAGCCTTGAAGAGGAAAAAGACAGTCTGTTAGGAACAGTATTTCCGTTAAACATGATTACGATCAAGATTCCCAAGTTGCCGGCTCACCCTCCAAAAAAGAATATATATAGAAGACTGTTTAACAAGCTGTCAGGCCTGATAAAGTAATTGATAGGCAACAGAGCCAATTTCAAAACTATCAAAAAGCGTCACACCGGCGAAAGCCGGTGTCCAGAAAGTGGCGAAAATACTGGATTCCGGCTTTCGCCGGAATGACAATAATGTACTTTTGAAATTGGCTCAACAGGATACAATTGACGGTTATAAGATGAATCATTTTTTCATAAAAATTCTCAAACGCATAACCCGTTCATTTGGGTATGAAATTTCAAAATATTCACAACCTTCCTATTCCGAACGAATGGTTTCCTTGAACCCCCGTAACGGATATAATGGAAATGTGTTGCTGGCATACATACTGGATCCATTTTTATTGAAACCTGGGGAGGCGGTATCCACAAAACACACACATGATTGGGAATCTTTGCAGATCGGAAAAACATTTCAGGAGTTAGGTTATGCTGTCGATGTTATCGATTTCCGTAATTTTTCATTTATTCCCCAAAAAAAATATTCTTTTTTCGTTTCCGCCCGTTCTTCTTTTCTGCAGATCGGGAAAAGATTGAATCCGGATTGCATTAAAATAGTGCATTTGGAGACATCTCATTTCCTGTTCAATAACACAGCCGCTTACAAGAGAAATCTGGAATTACAGCAGAGACGTGGAATAACAATGACCAGTTTAAAATGGATTCAGCCCAATTGGGCCATCGAGCATGCAGATATAGCAACGATAAAAGGGAACCAATTTACTGTTGACACATACGCTTTTGCAAAAAAACCTTTTTTTCAAACCAGCAATCCAGCAGTTGTTTCTTTGCCATGGCCTGATAATAAAAAGTTTGATGAATGTCGAAAAAATTATATGTGGCTCGGAAGCGATGGGCTGGTGCACAAGGGCCTGGATCTGGTATTGGAGGCTTTTGCCGGAATGCCGGATCATCACCTTACGGTTTGCGGCCCGGTAGAACAGGATCAAAGGTTTGAAAAAGCCTATTATAAAGAACTGTATGAGACGCCGAATATTCATACATATGGCTGGCTGGACATCGGCAGTGAGGCTTTTATTGATCTTACCGGCAAATGTATCGGTCTGGTTTATCCATCCTGCGCCGAAGCACAGGCCGGCGCTGTTATAAACTGTTTGCAGGCAGGTCTGATTCCTATCATCAGCTATGAAAGCGGTGTGGATGTGGATGGTTTTGGTTTTATTCTTCGACAATGTTCAATACTGGAAATTCAGGAAACAGTTCAAAGGGTTTCCGCATACCCTGAAGAAAAATTGAAGGTTATGGCAAGAACTGCGTGGGAATATGCAAGAAATAATCATACGAGAGAGAAATTTGCAGAAGAATATAAACAGATCATTCAAACGATTATAGAACAGTATTCATCACGTGCGGATATAAAGAATTAAAATAAATCTTTACTGTTTCATAAAATTTGCAATTTATTTGAATTCATTATATAAAAAAGTATTGTAAGGTTTTGCGTAGCACTATTAATGCCTATCAGGCATCAGGGGTTATCAAGATGAAGAAAAATATGAATTGTAAAACAAGGCTGAATGCAACAACATTTTTACTTGCAATCACTGCGGTATGTTTGTTTCTAAATTTCACAAAAGCAGCTCATGCAGATCAGATTTTAACGCCTTCAAACTACGCACTTGCAAGCATGGCAGTCGGTCAACAATACTATCTGGACAGAACCTATGTGATTACATCCATTCCTTCCGGATTGTCGGTCGGGGCCGAGAAGTGGATCAAGACGAGGAATGCCGACAAATCAAAGACTTCGGCTTCATTTCTGACGTTTTCCATTTCCCAGGATTCAATCGTTTATGTTGGATACGATTCCAGAGCCACCGGGTTGCCTGTCTGGCTGTCAGGTACATATAGTTCGACAGATATGACTATCGGCGTATCAGACGGAATGGGACATTTTAATGTATATCAAAAGACTTTTTCCGCAGGCAGTGTTATATCCATGGGGGGCAATCTGGCTGCCGGGGCTGCAAATGTTTTCAGCAATTATATTGTAGTTATTCAACCAATAGTGCCTGCTCCGGAATTGATATTTTCTCCTGACATTTTATCTTTTGCCGTGAATCAAGGGGGAGGCACCGGATCTCAAAGCATCAGCCTGGGAACAACGAATGCAGGTGTTGCAAGCTACAGCATAAGTGATAATGCGTCCTGGCTGAGTGTGACCCCGGTAAGCGGGAACACACCGGCGAGTCTGACTGTATCGGTTAGTGCCAATGGACTTACTCCTGGAAATTATACTGCAACCATTACCGCTGCTGCGAGCGGATATATCAATGATACTGTTCAGGTAAATCTGACGGTAAACAATACCCCAGGTGAAATTGCTGTCATACTGACTCCTTCAAATTACGCAATTGCAAGTATGGCAGTCGGCCAACAATACTATCTGGACAGAACCTTTGTGGTTACATCCATTCCTTCTGGATTGTCAACCGGAACTGAAAAATGGATCAAGACCAGAAATGCTGACAAGACAAATACTTCCGCTTCATTTTTAACGTTTACGATTTCCCAGGATTCGGCAGTATATATCGGATATGATTCCAGGGCCACCGGTCTGCCCGCATGGTTGTCAAGCGCGTATAGTGCAACCGGCATGACAATCGGCGTATCGGAAGAGATGGGCTATTTTAAAGTATATCAAAAGAATTTTACGGCAGGTGCTACTGTTGTCATAGGAGGCAATCTGGCTTCCGGGGCGAAAAATGTTTTCAGCAATTATATTGTTGTTATTCAACCGATAGTTTCTTCACAAGAATTGATATTCACTCCGGATACCTTATTTTTTACAGCCAACCAGGGTGTTGCTACAGTACCGCAGACAGTCAGTCTTGACACGAGCAATTCGACAATAGCCGGTTATAGTATTTCGGATAATGCATCGTGGTTGACGGTTTTGCCGGTGAACGGGAGCACTCCCGGCAGTGTAACGGTATCTGTGGATGCAACGGGTTTAGCAAAAGGCAATTATAATGGGACGATAACGGCTACGGCACCGGGATACGCGGAGGACACAGTCACCGTATCGTTGATTGTTACCGATTACCGGTTACAGGTGAGTACTTCCCAAAATCGATCAAATCCATCACCGCTTGACGGCAGAACCGTGTCCGGTGATATTTATGTTTTCTCCACCCCGGACACCAATGTTTCCCAAGTTCGTTTTTATCTTGACGATCCGGCAATGGCCGGTGTGCCTTTTTCCGTGGATGAGTCTCCTCCGTTTGATTTTGCAGAAGCGGAGCAGGGCTATTTTATGGAATCCGGAGGTATCGTATCGATTGAAGCAGAGAATTACTGGAGCAAGCTATCCCAGGGTGGTCATGACTGGGTAAAGGTATATCCTGCCGGATCTTCAGGAGATGCTTCTATGGAAGCATCCCCCAGTATCGGTGTCAACCGGAACAGCGGTTTTGTGACGAACAGTCCTCGAATGGATTACCGGGTGGAATTTATGCAGACCGGCACTTATTATGTCTGGGTTCGCGGGGTAGGGCCCACCGACAATGATGATTCGGTTCATGTGGGTTTAAACAGTAATGCCGTATCCACCAGTGACCGGATGTCCGGTTTTTTACCTTCCTGGACCTGGAGTCAGAGTACCATGGATGGCCCGGTTGCGACGGTTACGATTCCTTCGATTGGTAAGCATACGGTCAATGTATGGATGCGTGAGGATGGTTTTATCATCGACAAGGTGATTTTGTTGAAAACCAGCAGTTGTCCAACATGTGTTGGAACAGCACCTGTTGAAACCGTTGCGACAGCGCCTTTTGACACAATGCAGCTTATTGACGGATCGCACCAGATCAAAGCCTCAATTGCAATGGATTCAGGGAATACCATAGTTGTATCTTCCAATTTTACAGTTGCGAACAATACCGTATCCATACCGATTGTTGATGATTTCAGCGATGGCAATGCCAATGGATGGACCCTGGTCAGTGATTCAGGCAAAAGTGCTACCTGGCAGGTTATCAGCAATCAATATCGCCAGACAGCCGCTTTTGGCGGGAGTACTTATGACAAAGCTCATCACACTGGATTATACACATATTTGCCGGAAGGGTTGGGTCTTGCGAACTACCGATTCAATGCAGATTTAACACCACTTGGTCAAAAGGGGAATGATATTGGCGTGATGTTCCGATATTCAGATAACAACAATTATTATCGATTGTCCTTCAATGCCCGATACGGATTTACCCGATTGGAAAAAAAGGTTGGAGGGGTATTTTATCCGATTGCGACCAATGCAAGAGGGTATACCAAAGGACAAACCATCCATGTGGAGATTGTTTTGATCGGCAGTTTGATTCATATTACAGTGGATGGTGATTCTTTATTCGGCGTATATGATACGAGCCTGTCCACAGGGAGTGTTGCATTATATACCCAGGAAGAAGCCTCGTTTGACAATATATCCATTGATACTCCTTTGAGTGATCCGAAGATCGTGCTGGCAACGCCTCTTGCACATTCGGTTACAACATCAAGCAACCTGATCCTGTCTGCCATAGCGTATAACATGCCTGCGAACAGAGCAGTGAAATTCTTTTTGAATGGAACAGAGTGTGAGTCTGTCACGGAAAGCCCGAGAGGTGTTTTTTCTTCCGAGTGTTTCAGTATACCTCGTGGCAATTATTCTCTGGAGGCAGTATTATATGATAACGGAACGTCTGTTGCATCCGATACCAATGTAAAGGTTGCTGCTCAGGGAGATTATGTAGTTGCTGTCGGAGACAGCATTACCAACGGATCGGATGATAATTTTTCTCTGGATAATCGTTCTATTAACGGGGAGATCATCTCCATACAGGGATACGAAGCCAATTTGACCGATCTGATTACAACGAATTTAAATATTCCGGCCATTGTTTACAATGAAGGGATACCCGGTGATGACACGTATAATGCAAACATTTACCGGATTGCTACGATTCTGGATCGTCAGGATGGTGTTAACAAGGTATTGATTCTTTTAGGTACGAACGATGCAGGGAAGATGCTGCCGGTACAGAGCGGTCTGGGCTGTTCGGGTTCATCCTGCAATGGAACGTATAAAGGGAACATGCAGTCGCTGATCAACAAGGTGATTGCAGCAGGAGCTGTTCCCATCGTCGGGCTGGTGCCGCCTTCTTTTGATGTTGCAGACCCCTTGAATTCTGCTCAGAATCAGCTTATTCAGGAATACAACACGGTGATTACGACTGAATTGACCGGCATACAAATCGGGCCGGACTTTTTTTCCTTTTTTCTGAATGGGGATGACAATTTTTCAAATCTGTTCGTTGATGATGTCCATCCGAACGGACTGGGATTTGTTGTAATGGCGCACCTGTGGTACAACAGCTTACCAGTTGCGGACATTGACATGCCGTATATTCTCTATGGTCTTCTTCCTCTTAATTATAAGCAGAACATACTGGAGGCTGGGAATGCTTATTACACGGATGTTCCGGATTATACGGTAACATCGATACCGGTGATCCTTGAGGATGGGATCTGGATCAACACCGCAAACAGTGACCGGAACAATACAGATGACAATTATATAAGCTTTACGACAGATCGTAATATCCGGTTGTATATTGCCTATGATGGGGGAGCTGCGACTCGTCCGAACTGGATGTCGGGGTATACGGATACCGGAGTGAATCTATCGACCACGAATCCGTCAGCACCGCTCCATCGTTTGTACCGGAAGGATTTTCCGGCCGGCAGCGTGACCCTGGGAGGGAATCTGGCCGCCGGGGCAAACGGCGCGGATGCAAACTATGTCGTGATTGTGAAAGAAAATTAAAACAGCAAGAGGAATTCAAAAATGATTTTAAAAATAACAATAAAACACAAATTAATTTTTCTGTATTCCTTATTGGGGGTTCTATTTTTTTCCTGGCCTGCAGAAGCAGTTCGGGAAAAAATGGAAGCCGGTGTGAAGACGAATCTCTCAGCATCGGAGAAGGTGGCTGTTGATACCCTGGTTGCTCAATATTTTGATTTATTGTTTTCCGGGGATATGGTTGGATTGAAAAACATATCTACCGGGAAATTGTATTCGCAGATTGAAAAACTGGATTCAAATCCCGGATATTCTGAATTTTTAAGAAAACAGTATGTGAATGCGGAATATGAGATTATGGATTACAGAATGAATTCCAAACAAAAATTGATGATTGCGGTAAGAGTTATGAAAGGTGACGGCATTGGAAGTGGTTTTCTGATTTATATTAACAGAAATTACGGTAAGTTAGGTTCTGGACAGCCGATGAAGATCGAGGATGCTGAAAAACAGTAGCACATGAATATCTTATCATTCAAACCCATGAAGATGGAACGTAGAGCGATTGCCTGTTTTATTCTCATGCTTTTCGTATATACGGGGTTGAGAGCAGCCTGCTGGCACAATACTACGTTATTGGAGGATACAGACAGCATTGTTTATCTTCGTAATATTGATGGATTTTTGCATCTGAATTTTGCAAAATATTTATCTGACCCGGATACTTGCCCATTTTATCCTTTCTGGGGTGCTGTTTTCAGTCTTCCGGGCTGGTCCGTGGAAACCGGTGGGCGTATGGCATCTCTTGCCTTCAGTATTCTGCTTTTCATAACTCTGGGTCTTCTGGGCTTTCGTTTTTTATCAGTGACCGAAGTTCTGTTCGGGCTTTTTCTGCTTTGCTTCAGTCCTGTCCTGATTTATTTATCCTTTTCTGTTCTCACGGAACCATCCTATGTTGCGACGATCTATCTTGGTTTTTTTATTTTCTGGAAGCAGTATAAAAATCCTACATTCTGGAGCGCCTGTTTGCTCGGTATGATATTTGGTGCTTCCTTTTTGAATCGCATTGAAGGGATATTTTTTTTGGCGGTGGTTCCTTTCTGGCAGATCAGCTATTATCTGTATGAAGGGAAAAAACAACTTCCGCTAAAACAATTGCTTCAATGGGTTTTTATTTATCTTGCTGTCTTCACGGCTGTCATATCCCCACAGGTATACAAGGTCAGCAACCAGATGGGTAAATTTGCTTTAAACGGCAGACAGGTCTATTCCATTATCATTAATATGCCCGGAAGTGAGAGTGAAATCGAAAAGCTATTTGGTCTTACCTATAGTCCGAAGTACTTGAACATTGAGTATTTGTCAAAAAACCCAAAAGCCCTAAAAAATTATCAATCCGGTACAAATCTTTTCCAGTATGTCAAAACTGTCGCCAATGAATTTGATACCTTGTATCGTGAACGCCTTGGAGAGCTCATCGGGCCATTTGCCATGATCCTGTTCGGCTTCGGACTGCTGGCCATGTATCGGGATAGACTGCACTTTACTATTTTTTTAATTTTGAGCTTCATCGGTTTTAATTTGATTGGGCCTCTGCTTCACAATGTCGCGATCAGGCACATTATCAGCATTGCTCCCATTATGTTTTTAGTCGGCGGCAGAGGCATGGGTTATCTTAGCAAAGAAATTTCAAGCCAATATCCGATAAGGAGTTTTTTAAAGGACCCGGGGTTTATTACCATGATAGTGGCATGTATCTGTCTTTTGGCATGGGCAGTTCCTCTTCGCAGGGTTTTAAATCCGCCGAACCACAATGCTGAATACAGCTTCAAGGAGCTTAAGGAGCCCATTGCAATTATAAAAAACATATCGGCAAGGGATTTAAAACAACCACCTAACATCGCCTCAGAGCGCGGATATCTTGCCTATTTTTCAAAGGGATATCAATTTTACCTGCCTTTTGTCGATCTGGATGCTTTTATCACATTCTGCCATCTGAACAATATAAATTTTTTCTATCTGAACCATATGCAGGTCAAGAAGAAAGGATATCCTTTTTACAAACAGTTTGAAAACAGCACACCGTCAGGTTTTACATCTATATATGAAGGGGTTGATTATAACGGCAACAAGACAACCCTCTTTTTAATTGACAAAATTGATTAAGCTGTGGGACGACTCATGACAAATAAAATTCAATCCATCTCGATTGTCGTACCGGCGTATAATGAAGAAGGCAATATTCAAAAATTATACGATGAAGTCATGAAAAACATCGATCATCAAACTTTTCTGGAATTGATCTTTGTGGATGATGGCAGCAAAGATAATACATGGCAGTTGATCAGAAAGCTTCACAACGAAGACCATCGGGTAGTCGGAATGAGATTTTCAAGAAATTTCGGACATCAATACGCATTGCTTGCTGGGTTGAGCGCTGCGAAAGGGGATTCGGTGATCACTATGGATGCGGATCTTCAGCATCCTCCCGAGCTGATCCCGGTCATGGTGGAAAAATGGCAGGAAGGATATAAAATTGTTAAAACAGTAAGGAAAGATAATGAGAGAATATCCTTTTTTAAACGAATTACTTCCCATTTTTTTTATAAGGTGTTCTCCTTTTTATGCGGTGTTGAATTGTCAGACGGAATGGCTGATTTCAGGCTGCTGGACCGGCTGGTGGTTGAACATATTATTCAAAACAGGGAGGTTTCACTTTTTTTGAGGGGTTTGATTGAATGGGTAGGGTTTGAAAGCAGTATTATTGAATATACCAGTAAAGATCGTTTTTCCGGAAAAACAAAATACAGTTTTATGAAAATGATTAGACTCGCATGGGCGGGAATAACTAGTTTTTCCATCATTCCATTACGGTTTGGAATAATATTAGGCCTATTATCGAGTTCCTATGCATTTTATCGTCTGTTTTACGCTGTCTATATCAAACTATTTACAAATGCTGCTGTTCCTGGCTGGGCATCCATCATCGGCGTTCTTTCACTGCTTTTCGGTTTTCTTTTTATCCTATTGGGGATAATAGGAGAATATATTGGCCGCATCTTGATTCAGGTTCAGGGCCGGGAGCGGTTTATCGTCAGTGAACGAACGGAATCCGTAGCTCCTGCAAATAAACCTCTCTCCGGGAGCTTTTAATAGCCCAATTTCAACCAAACAATCCGATTTTTAACTATCTATATTCCAGGTGTCCATGACAACGACAATTTCAGAAGTAACAGCCGATAATCTAAATGAATACAATCAGTTCATCTCATTACAGGATAATGCCACGTTTGTTGACTCTTTTGCATGGAGAGAAGTCGTTGAGCAGATTTATGGACTCCGTCACTATTGGTACCTTGCTTATGAAAATGGCAAGGTTTCCGGATCTCTGGCACTTACTTTAGCAAAGCATCCTGTTTTTGGGACATATTTGTCTACTGCACCTTTTGCAAGTTACGGTGGTTTTCACGCAATCTCAACAAGTGCAGCAAGTTGTCTCCTGTCCAAGGCTGAAGAACTTTGTCATAAAATAAAAGCCGGATATGTTGTCCTTCGTCATCTCAATGATTTTGATTCTTTCAGTCTCCCAAGAGACTGGCAAAATGACAACTCCTATGCAATATATCACATTCCGCTGGAATCAGATCCAAATCATTTTTTTAAGAATCATCTCCGCACCAAGGTAAGAAAAAAAATAATTGATGCAGAAAAACATCAATTTTATATCAAGTTCGGAAAGCATGACTTATTACCCGATTTTTGGTATGTGATCAGCCGGTCCATGAGGGAATTGGGTTCGCCTTATCATTCATTTGCTTACTTGGATGCAGTATTAAAAAGGTTCCAGGAAAGCGCGCTCATTGGCGTGGTTTATGATGAAAATAACAATCCTGCATATTGCAAGCTGGGTATTCAAAACAAGAAAAAAGTTTACAGCATTCATGCCAACTCTTTGCTCAAATACCGGCACTTAAATGTTGGTGATTATTCTCAATGGCTCTTTATACAGGAGTGCTATAACAGGGGATTGAGTGTTATTGATATGGGACGAAGTCTGATCGAATCAGGAAACGATGTGTGGAAAATGAAGTGGCGACCGGAACGGCGCCCGCTGTCCTACTGGTATTACCTGCCAAAAGGCCAACAACTGCCGAAGCTCAATCAGAATAACCCGAAGTACAGAATCCTGATAAAAACCTGGCAGAGTCTGCCTTTATTCCTGCTTCAAATCATTGGCCCTCATCTGATCAGTGGCATTCTATAGGTTTTTGATGCGCAACAATCAAAACAATAAAACAAAAAAAATTGTTGTACTAAGTGGTATTGTCATTTCCTTTTTTTTTGGGTTTTTGGCTTTTCGACAATTTCAATGGACTGCTTTATATCAGGCCATTATGAATGTGGATCTGTTTTTACTGGTTTCATCCAGCCTGCTGATGATCATTTCTTTCAACCTGCGGGCTTATCGCTGGAAATTTTTTCTGCCGCAAAATGGCATATTTACTTTCGGATCTCGTTTATCCGGGATAGCACTTGGCTATTTTTTCAGTAATATACTCCCTGGGAGATTGGGCGATTTGATAAGACCGGCCTATTTATCCAGAATAAATCATCAGAAGTTTCAGGTCTGCTTCTATTCAATTGTGCTGGAACGAGTGTGGGAACTGGTGCTTTTTGTGATGCTGGCACTATTTTTTTTCAAACTCAGCTCCATACGGTTGATGGAAGCATTGGCAGTTAACTATTACTTCCTGGCAGTTGTCTTTGCCACCGGTGTCTTATTTCTGATATTCGTAAGGCCTGTTTTACGAGTTGTGGCAAACCTTTCGGAAAGATACAAACTGCGGTTCATTTATAAACCGGTTCGGGATGTTCTGGATGCTTTCACTAGCGGCATTCATCCCCGGCACTTTTTTTCCATTATATTCCTGTCTATCGGCATTTTCATTATTGAGGGACTTTTTTTCGTATGCTTGATCAAATCGGTTGGCATTTCCATCGGCCTTGCGAATGGATTTATGGTTATGGTCATATCTGCGCTGAGCATAATGTTGCCATCTGCACCGGCTGCGGTTGGCGTATTTCATTATTTCTGCCAACTGAGCCTTGTGATTTTTGGTGTTGAAAAAAATCTGGCATTATCAGCCGCTATCCTTATCCACGCCTATATGTTTTTTTTCGATCTGGTTTTCGCCTTGGTATGCTTTGCTTTAAGTCCCCTGCGATACAAATTTTTCTTTTCAGGAGATTACCTCACCAAAGAACAGGAAAATTGAAATCGATTAAAGGTAAATTATTTTTTGGCTGATATTCTACTTTTTTGAATTGTGCAAATGCTTCACTCCGGGAAAAAAGTATGCTTAATCTTATCGTAAATGCAGATGACTTTGGAATTTCTGAAAAAGTGAATGAAGGAATCTATAATGCATTCACTCATGGCATTCTGACATCCACTTCCATCATTGCCAATGGGAGGGCATTTGATCATGCTGTAGGGATTTATAAAACGATTCAGGATCTGGATGCAGGCGTCCATTTAACACTGCTTGAGGAACAACCGGTGGCGGACAAAAGCCGAATACCATCCTTGCTGACTGCTGAGGGTAGTTTCAAGAAAAATGCGACAAATTTCACAAAAGACTATTTTCTTGGAAAAATCAACTTGGATGAGGTCTTGTTTGAGTTTGAGGTGCAAATTCTTAAAATAAAAGATTCCGGTATTTCCATAAGTCATATGGACAGCCATCAGCACATACACATGCTGCCGGGAATTTTTAAAATAGCCGTTGCTCTTGCCCGGAAGCATAACATTCCGGCAATCCGCATTCCCTATGAAAGACCAAGAAGGTATATGCTGAAAAAATCCAGTATGTTTTTAAGGCTTATCCAATTGATGGTTCTAAACAGGTTTTGTCGATACAACGTTCTTTCCGGTTTGATCTCACCAAACTATTTTGTAGGGTTTTATTATTCCGGTAATTTAACATATGAGTACTTAAAAAGAATTTTACAGGATATTCCGCGCGAAGGTTTTTGTGAGCTCATATGTCACCCTGGTGTCGATGATCCGGATAGCCGCTATCTGCATTGGGATTACCAATGGAAAAAAGAGCTTGAGGCATTGACGCATAAGGACGTAAGAAGCTTTCTGGCTGAAAATAATATTAAACTTTCTTCTTATAAACAGATGGTCGAAAGCTCTTTTGTCATTTGAGCTAATTTCAAAACGATTAAAAAGCGTCACACCGGCGAAAGTCGGTGCCCAGAAAAGAGCCGAAAATACTGGATAGCGCTATGCTTCACAACGTGTCTATTTTTCGCCGGAACTACAACAAGAGACTTTTGAAATTGGCTCAGAATATCTTATTTTTTACTCAACGATAATCGGACAGAAGTGAAAGAATGTACAAGTTCAGCATGAAAAAAAAATATTTTAAAATTTTTCCGGTTCTGGTTGTAACCCTGTTTTTCCTATCTGGTTGTAGTGGAGGAAACAGCGGAGGAGAAAATGATACAGGAACGCCCGCAGGATTCTTGGATAACTCTGTTTTTTATGGAGCATATGAAGAAACAGTAGGAATCGGAACATGTGGTTCGAAAACCAGATTGCTATTTATTGGTAATAACCAGAGCAGGGAAGGAGAAGAAAATTATATTTATCTCCCTCAGGACAGCAACGAAGTTTCCTATCCATTAAATGATGAAAATATTTCTATTTCTGTTTCAGATCATACTGTTTTAATTAAAAAGGATGGAAACAGAGGGATAATGGAACTGGTCTTTGATTTTTCTTCTGATTACAGCACAGTCAAAATCAGCGGCATTGCAACCAATGCGTATGCCGGAGAATGTGGTGAAACGATTTCCGGTAACGCAACAAAGGTAGGCAGCTTCGCAGAAGACGGATCATTTGTTATCCGAGAGTTATCATTCAGCCAGGAAACCTTTGCTGTAAGTGTTCAGGAAGGGAAAACCTCAAGTTTTCAAGGTTTACGTATTGATACAAATAATACAACAACGACAGGTTATCATATAAGCGTTGACGCTTCATGGCTGAGTGTTATTTCGGAAACCGGAAATACGCCGGAGGATGTAACGCTTTCAGTTAATGGTAATGGACTTTCACCAGGAGTCTACAAGGCAACGATTACCGGCATATCATCAGGATATGTTACAGATCAGGTAGATATCTCACTTACCGTAACAGAAACGCCTGAATTGGTATTTACGAAAAATAAGATAGAATTCACTTGTCAGCAAGGGGGTACTACCCAACCCCAGACTCTTGATCTCAACACAAATAACACTACGAATGCATTTTATACGATCCGCAGTGAAGCAAGCTGGTTAACGATAACACCTGCATCAGGTTCAACCCCCTCAAATCTACAAGTTGCTGTTGATATCAAAGGTCTTGATCCCGGTGTTTATACAGCAACCATTACAGCATCAGCATCCGGATATGAGAACGATACAGTTGAAGTAACTTTGACTGTCACGGCAATACCAGCGCTGATAATGAATCCGGAGACTTTATCTTTTACTATTAATCAAGGAGACAGCACCGGATCACAGACAGTCGGTCTTGACACGAGCAATTCGACAACACCAGGTTATAATATTACGGATGATGCATCATGGCTGACGGTTTTGCCGGTGACCGGGAGCACTCCCGGCAGTGTAACGGTATCGGTGGATGCAACGGGTTTAGCAGAAGGCGTTTACAGCGCGACAATAACGGCTGCAGCACCCGGGTATACGGAGGACACGGTCGCTGTTTCATTGACAGTTACCGGTTATCAGCTTCAGGTGAGTACTTCTCCGTCCCGATCCAATCCATTGCCGCTGAATGGTAGAACCGTGTCCGGAGATATTTATGCTTTTTCCACGCCGGATACCGATGCATCCCAAGTTCGTTTTTATCTTGACGATCCGGCAATGGCCGGTGTGCCTTTTTCCGTGGATGAGTCTCCTCCGTTTGATTTTGTTGAAGCGCAACAAGGCTATTATATGGAATCCGGAAGTCTTATATCGATTGAAGCAGAAAATTATTGGAGCAAGGTAAGCCAGGGTGGTCATGACTGGACACTTGTTTTTCCTGTGGGATATTCAGGCAGCGGTGCTATGCAGTCCACGCCCAATAACGGCACCAACCAGAATATAGATTATCTCATAACCAGTCCGAGAATGGATTATCAGGTAGACTTTTCTCAAACCGGAACCTATTATGTCTGGGTTCGCGGTACTGGTCTTTCTGAAGCAGATGATTCAGTTCATATTGGTTTGAATGGTGCTGCTGTATCGAGCAGTGACCGCATGTATGGTTTTTTACCTTCCTGGACCTGGAGTCAGAGTACCATGGATGGCCCGGTTGCGACGGTTACGATTCCTTCGATTGGTAAGCATACGGTCAATGTATGGATGCGTGAGGATGGTTTTATCATCGACAAGGTGATTTTGTTGAAAACCAGCAGTTGTCCAACATGTGTTGGAACAGCACCTGTTGAAACCGTTGCGACAGCGCCTTTTGACACAATGCAGCTTATTGACGGATCGCACCAGATCAAAGCCTCAATTGCAATGGATTCAGGGAATACCATAGTTGTATCTTCCAATTTTACAGTTGCGAACAATACCGTATCCATACCGATTGTTGATGATTTCAGCGATGGCAATGCCAATGGATGGACCCTGGTCAGTGATTCAGGCAAAAGTGCTACCTGGCAGGTTATCAGCAATCAATATCGCCAGACAGCCGCTTTTGGCGGGAGTACTTATGACAAAGCTCATCACACTGGATTATACACATATTTGCCGGAAGGGTTGGGTCTTGCGAACTACCGATTCAATGCAGATTTAACACCACTTGGTCAAAAGGGGAATGATATTGGCGTGATGTTCCGATATTCAGATAACAACAATTATTATCGATTGTCCTTCAATGCCCGATACGGATTTACCCGATTGGAAAAAAAGGTTGGAGGGGTATTTTATCCGATTGCGACCAATGCAAGAGGGTATACCAAAGGACAAACCATCCATGTGGAGATTGTTTTGATCGGCAGTTTGATTCATATTACAGTGGATGGTGATTCTTTATTCGGCGTATATGATACGAGCCTGTCCACAGGGAGTGTTGCATTATATACCCAGGAAGAAGCCTCGTTTGACAATATATCCATTGATACTCCTTTGAGTGATCCGAAGATCGTGCTGGCAACGCCTCTTGCACATTCGGTTACAACATCAAGCAACCTGATCCTGTCTGCCATAGCGTATAACATGCCTGCGAACAGAGCAGTGAAATTCTTTTTGAATGGAACAGAGTGTGAGTCTGTCACGGAAAGCCCGAGAGGTGTTTTTTCTTCCGAGTGTTTCAGTATACCTCGTGGCAATTATTCTCTGGAGGCAGTATTATATGATAACGGAACGTCTGTTGCATCCGATACCAATGTAAAGGTTGCTGCTCAGGGAGATTATGTAGTTGCTGTCGGAGACAGCATTACCAACGGATCGGATGATAATTTTTCTCTGGATAATCGTTCTATTAACGGGGAGATCATCTCCATACAGGGATACGAAGCCAATTTGACCGATCTGATTACAACGAATTTAAATATTCCGGCCATTGTTTACAATGAAGGGATACCCGGTGATGACACGTATAATGCAAACATTTACCGGATTGCTACGATTCTGGATCGTCAGGATGGTGTTAACAAGGTATTGATTCTTTTAGGTACGAACGATGCAGGGAAGATGCTGCCGGTACAGAGCGGTCTGGGCTGTTCGGGTTCATCCTGCAATGGAACGTATAAAGGGAACATGCAGTCGCTGATCAACAAGGTGATTGCAGCAGGAGCTGTTCCCATCGTCGGGCTGGTGCCGCCTTCTTTTGATGTTGCAGACCCCTTGAATTCTGCTCAGAATCAGCTTATTCAGGAATACAACACGGTGATTACGACTGAATTGACCGGCATACAAATCGGGCCGGACTTTTTTTCCTTTTTTCTGAATGGGGATGACAATTTTTCAAATCTGTTCGTTGATGATGTCCATCCGAACGGACTGGGATTTGTTGTAATGGCGCACCTGTGGTACAACAGCTTACCAGTTGCGGACATTGACATGCCGTATATTCTCTATGGTCTTCTTCCTCTTAATTATAAGCAGAACATACTGGAGGCTGGGAATGCTTATTACACGGATGTTCCGGATTATACGGTAACATCGATACCGGTGATCCTTGAGGATGGGATCTGGATCAACACCGCAAACAGTGACCGGAACAATACAGATGACAATTATATAAGCTTTACGACAGATCGTAATATCCGGTTGTATATTGCCTATGATGGGGGAGCTGCGACTCGTCCGAACTGGATGTCGGGGTATACGGATACCGGAGTGAATCTATCGACCACGAATCCGTCAGCACCGCTCCATCGTTTGTACCGGAAGGATTTTCCGGCCGGCAGCGTGACCCTGGGAGGGAATCTGGCCGCCGGGGCAAACGGCGCGGATGCAAACTATGTCGTGATTGTGAAAGAAAATTAAAATGGATTATAAAGGAACAATCAGAAGGCTGGTTCGAAAAGCAGTTATCCGGCTTGGTGTAGAACTTCAAAGGTGTAGCAGTCAAATAGCCAAGGAAAGTCTTCCAAAATTTGCCAATGATCCGAAAAATCTTGTGATTGAACTGCCAAGAAGAATCATACAGCCGGAATATATGTTTATTGGAGATAATGTTTCCTTGGGGCCTGAAAGTTTTCTGATAGCAACAACCCATTATCCATCAAAGACAATGCAGAACGATGAGAATCCAGTTCCTGTTCAAACGTTTCATCCAAAGATTTCAATAGGTAACCGGGTTACATCTACTGCCGGTCTGCAAATTGCGGCCCAAAGTGAAATCATCATTGAAGATGATGTAATGTTCGCATCCAATATCCATATCAACGATGGAATGCATGGTTATGATACCGCAAATATTGCCTATAAATATCAGAAAATCAGCAGAGTGGCTCCAATAACCATAAAAAAGGGATGCTGGATTGGTCAGAATGTAATGATAATGCCCGGGGTTACCATTGGTGAATTTTCGATTATCGGGGCCAACAGTATCGTAACAGAAAGTATTCCTGAACGATGTATTGCTGTCGGAAACCCCGCTAAGGTGATAAAAAGATGGGATGAAACAGTTCGGAACTGGATTTGAAAAACAGAACCCAATGATTCGGCAGCCATCCAACAGGTTAAAATAATAATATTGACACATAATTTACCGTCACTTATACTCTGCTACCAAAAAAAGAAAAAACAGGTTCCTGAATCCATTTACAATCCATAATAATGAAAAAAAATGGAATTATTTGAATGTGCGGCATAGCTGGAGAATTACGATTTTCAAACAAGCCAACTGAAGCGGATTGGGAGAAAATCAGTTCCCTGATGGCCCGTCGCGGACCGGATGACTCCGGCATATGGAATAATGATCCATATTGTACTTTCGTTTTCAGAAGACTCTCTATATTAGATCTCAGCGAAAACGGGCATCAGCCCATGTTGGATGCGAGTGGAAGATATGTTCTGGTTTTCAACGGCGAGGTTTATAATTTTGCCGATCTGCGCCGGGAATTGAAAACATATGGGGTTCAGTTCCGTTCTCATGGGGATACCGAGGTTGTACTGTACGCCCTTATCCAATGGGGGCATAAGGCATTGGAAAAATTTAACGGGATGTTTGCCCTTGCGTTTTATGATTCAACCACAAAAAGATTGATCCTCGCCCGCGATCATGCCGGTATAAAACCACTTTATTACCTTCACAAGGAACAGGGAGTAGTATTTGCTTCGCAATACGATCAATTACTTTCCCATCCCCTGAGCAGTAAATCCGGGATATCAATGGATGCCCTTGGTATGTATCTCCGGCTCGCCTTTATCCCGGCACCTTATGCAATTTTAAATCATTCTTACATGCTGGAACCTGGCTCCTGGGTTGCCTTTTCTGCTGATGGGAAAAAAGAGACAGGGTCCTATTATTCTTTTCCCTGCTATCGTGAACCCTCCCTGAGAGGAAACGAGGCAGTCGAGGCAATCGATGCAGCGCTTACCGCTTCCGTGAAGAGACAACTGGTGAGCGATGTTCCGGTTGGCGGTTTTTTATCCGGTGGAATTGACTCCCCTCTAGTAATGGCCAAAATGCGGCTGCTCAGCAGTGGAATCATTCATGCGTTCACTCTCGGTACGGAAGGGGATATTACGGATGAATCCCAGGATGCGATATCCTATGCCAGGGAAATCGGAGTTGAACAGACAGTAAAGCATTTCAGTCCGGATCAGGCTTTTTCCATGATTGGGGATGTGGTGAATGCCTGTGGCGAACCGTTTGGGGACTATTCTATTTTCCCTACCATGATGATTTCCCGAATTGCCGGCCGTGAATATAAGGTTATGCTTTCCGGAGATGGAGGGGATGAGCTGTTCTGGGGATATCCGGGAAGAGCCATAAAATTCATCACGGCTTCAAAGGATTTCAGGCTGCCGCTTATCGGCAGGAAAATTCGTTTGCGGGCTGAGAAGTACTTAAAGTTTGGAAACAGCAGCCCATTATCCCGATACAAGACCATGGGCCATGTTCAGTGCAGACTCCATACTCATTTGCCGGAAAATATTCTTCTTCAGATTTTTCCAACTCTTCCGGAATGGCCTGCGGATTTTGATAAATTCAATTTTGACGGATGGGAAGTGAATCATGCTGCCCAGTGGCAGAGATGGAATGAATTTGTATCTCATCTTACAATGGTGCTGCTGAAAGTTGATCGCGCCAGCATGCATCACTCATTGGAAGTCCGGGTGCCGTTGTTGGACCGCGAAGTCATTGAAGTTGCAAGCAAGGTGGACTGGCAGTCATGCCTGGATATTGAGAGAGGCATTGGTAAAATGCCATTAAGGCGTATCCTGGAAAAGCATATCAAGCAACAGACTCAGGTAAAACGGGGTTTTGCCATCCCGATGGGACAGTGGTTACGGACATCGCTCAGGGAGGTTTTTGAAGAGAAAGTGCTGAAACGGGATAATTTTTTGGGACTGGAGATGGATCAGAAAGTCATGAGGGATTTGTTTCAATCTCATGAAAAGGGACGGGCCGATTATGGCTGGGGGTTATGGCCATTGCTCAGCCTTGCTCTCTGGTCTGATCATTATGCCGTGGATTACCAAAGGAGATAGATGAATAACAAGATACAACCACTTTTTATTACCATAGGGATTCCGACTTATAACCGCGCCGGCGGATATCTAAAGGAAACACTTACCTGTGCAACAAATCAGACCTATGATAATATCGAAATCATTGTTTCCGATAATTGTTCAACAGATAATACTCCGGAGCTAGTTAAATCATTCAATGATTCACGAATACGGTATTTCAGGCAAGAGAAAAATATAATAGCAAATGATAATTTTAATTTTTGCTTAACCCAGGCAAAAGGAGATTATTTTCTACTGCTGCATGACGATGATCGGATCGATAATGATTTTATTGAAACGTGTGTACGGGAAGCCAAAGGCGATAAAAATATTGGTATTATCCGGACAGGTACGAGAGTAATTGATGCGAATGGCAATGCTATATATGAGAAAGAAAACAGGGTAGAAGGCTTTTCAACCTTAGATTTTTTTTTAGGGTGGTTTAAAAATCAAACCACTCTGTATCTTTGCAGCACATTATTCAACACAGTACAATTAAAAAATATTGGCGGATTTAAGTCAAGACACAATTTGTTTCAGGATGTTGTTGCGGAAGTCATTTTAGCCGCACAATATGGTCGAATAGATTGCAGACCGGTGAAGGCTTCTTTCAGACGTCACTCCACAAATATGGGTAATGCAACTAATGTTATGAAGTGGTGTGAAGACAGTCTCCAACTTTTGGATATCATGTGTGGTCTGATACCGGAAGAAAAAGAAAAAATAAGAGCAGCCGGCTTGCCTTTTTTTTGCAACCAAAACTATCTTTTAACCGCGAATGTTAAAGGCACGGTACAACGGTTTATTACATATTGTAAAGTTTATAAAAAATTTGAATTTACATATTCGCCATATGAAACATTCCGCATCAGTGATCTTCGGCCATTAAAACAATATGTCAAAAAGATAATCGAAGTTAAAAATATTCCACGGAAACTGAATTATTTAACAAGGTATCATATAAAATTTTATCAGTTTAAAAAGTACTTGCTAAGTAACAACTATAAAGGGAAGATCGATAATCCAAAAGCATGTGCCATCGTACTCAGTTATGCAAGGCCGAAAAATATAGAATGGATTGTCAGGGCGCTATTATTATGCCCGTTTATAGAAAAGGTTATTGTTTCGAATAATAATCCAGATCTTAAAATAGAAGAGTGGGTATGTATTGATGATGACAGATTATCCCTGCTGAACCAGAAAACAAGAAGGAGGGCCGGGTACCGCTATGAAATTGCAAGGCATCTTTCTTATGATTATTACATCTTTCTGGATGATGATATCTATCTTTATCCTGAGCAGATAGAATCCGTATATGAACAACTATGTCTGAATCCTTCAATACCCCATGGAGTGTGGGGACAGAAAGTTACGATTCATCAAGATCGCTCAATTGAATTTCATAATGGTATTAGAAAGAGGAATGAAAGTCTCGATATTATCAATAGAGCGTATTTTTTAACCGGAAACCATGCGGCAAAGTTTATTGAAAACATGAAACAACTGGGAATAGAGAAGGTGGAAGACCTTCAATATGGGGATGACATTATTTTGAGTATGTCGGGACAAGGTAAGCCGGCCTGCCATGACGTAGGAGAGATTTTTCAGTGCAAATCCACGGATCAGGACGGCATTGCCTTGTGGAGAGAGGGGACATTTAATAACTATCGAGAAGAATTATATCGTAATCTGCTTTTATTATCTTCATCCAGAAAATAAAAATGATTCGACCTCACGCAATAAAAAGATTTTTTCAATGGAAATACAGGCTCCTGAGGTCAAATTTCCGTATGAAGAAGATCGATGGCAAACCTGTCCCAAAAACACATGACGAAATTCGAATTTTTGCCATGCTGAGAAATGAATCGTTACGATTACCTTTTTTTTTAAAATACTATAAACAATTAGGAGTCGATAGATTTATTTTTATCGATAACGGGTCAACCGATAATTCAACAGAAATAATATTGAAGGACAATAAGTCCCATTTATTCTTTACCAATGAAACCTTCAGAAATTACGGTAACTGGAATGAAATTCTCTTTAATAAATATGGCGTGGGCAATTGGTGTGTCGCTGTTGATCTTGATGAGTATATAACATATCCGCATATTGAAGAGATGGATTTAAAAAGATTATGTAAGGCACTGGATGAGAAGGGATACGATGCCTTGCCTTGTTTTCTATTGGATATGTATTCTGACAAACCTTTTATTGAAAATAAATACATCAGCGGGGATGACCCGATAAAAGTATGTCCGTATTTTGATAAAGATTATCAGTCTGAAAACAGAAAACTATTCAATCCCAAAAAAATGAGAACATACAGTGCAGAAAGAATATCCGGGAATATGAGAAAACGAGTATTTATGCTGGATGAAAATCTGTCTAAAGTGCCTCTTATCAAGTATTCAAAAAATATGTACCTCGCTGATGGCAGACATTATATAGACGGTGCAAATAAGACTGATATCCGTGGTGCTATATTGCATATGAAATACCTGCAAGATTTTAATGAACGTGTTGTCAGTGAAGTAAAACGAGGGGTTCATGCTGATGGAGCGATATCCTATCAATACTATGCTGAAAAAGTGAAAAATGATCGAGCCATAACGGCATTTTTCAGCGGGTCAAACAAATATCAAGGAAGTCATTCACTGCTGGATTGCGGTATAATGAAGACTTCAAGCTGGTTATCAAAAAAAACAAGGAACCATTAACGCCCTTTCAGGGTGATATTTTTACCATATTGTCCTGCCATGGAGCATTATTTTGAAAATTGTTCTCTATGTAAATAGTTTTTTGCCCGACGCTATCGGCGGCCGTGAAATTGTTGTCCATTACCTTGCCGACGCAATGAGAAGGATGGGGCATAAAGTACGTGTTTTGGGCCCTGCAGGATGGAGGAGTCGTAACAAATCGTCTTTTTCGTATCCCGTACACCGATGGCCGACCTTGGGTGGCAGGCTGGAGTTCCAGGTAAATACGATACGCCTTCTGATGGATATCATGCTGTTTGGCTGTGATATCATCCATGCTCATAATACAACGCCGACAGGATATGTAGCTGCAAAGCTCAAGAAGTTTTTCCGATATCCATTGGTGATTACTCCTCATGGTGCGGATATACACATGATCCCGGAAATCAATCATGGGTTGAGACTGGATCCGAAAAAGGATGCACAGGTTCGTTATGCAGTGAAACATGCTGATGCTCTGACAGCTATCAGCGACAGTGTCAGGACTTCTCTGCTTGAAGTTGGCGCTCCTCCTGAACGTATCTATAGCATTCCCAATGGTATTGATATCAATCGATTTACGAAATCTATATCTATGGACATTTATCACCGGCTGGGAATTGAAAAAAATGCACGGATTATTTTAAATGTCGGCAATTACCATCCTCGTAAGGGGCAGGATATCCTGATCCGTTCAATGCCGGAAATTTTAAGGCATGAGCCAAACGCAAGGCTTGTTATTGTCGGCAGGGGTACGGAAATTTTAAAACCGCTGGTTACAGAACTGGGAATTGAAAAACAGGTGTGCTTACCAGGGTTGATCAAGTATAAATTTTCTCTTCCAAATGAAGGCAGCAATGAGGATTCCACTGATTGGCTGGCAGGCATTTATCAACAGGCTTCAGTTTACGTGTCCGCAGGCGTGAATCAGGGTTCCGAAGGATTGTCTCTCGCCTTGCTGGATGCCATGGCTGCGGGGGTTCCGTTGATCGGCACAGCAATTTCCGGGAATACGGATATTATTAAAAATGGTGTTACAGGCCGGCTTGTTCCTCCAGGCGATTCCGGCAGTCTGGCCAAAGCGATTCCGGCATTATTCAATTCACCGGAGTTATCAAAAGAAATAAGCAGGAATGTTCAAAATGAAGCTCAAAAATATAGCTGGGATGCTATTGCTCAGCAATATTGCAGACTTTACAAAGAAATAATAGGAGTGATTAATTCTGATTCAGTCTATTCAAACAAATAGAGCTGGTATTTTTCATTCAACACGGTTTATATCCAATCCATAAGAGCCTGTTTCAAAGGTCTGTTGTTGTCATTCCAACACAAGCCGGAATGACAATAATGTACTTTTAAAATTTGCTCTATAGAATTAAAATCCCCACTAAGCATAAAGCTTGGTGGGGATTTTTTTTATTAAAGATAGCCTTAATCCGGTTTACGAATAACCAGGAGGCAGACTATTTGTTTTATTTCCAGGACATACTGTTAATAAAACAGGAGTCACTATCATCTGATCCGCCAGTCGCAGCGGGAGCAACCGTGATTACACATTTATCTGTACCTGAGAAATTTTCAGAATCTGTCACGGTCAATTCAAATTCAAGCGATACATTTCCTGCTGCTGGAGCAGTAAAAGTCGGCTGTTCGGATGCTGGGTCAGACAATGCTACTGGAGTTCCGGACAATTGACGCCAGAAGAAGCTTGTTATTGAATTGTCTTCTGCATCGGTGGAGGCTGACCCGTCAAGGGTAACGCTCGCACCGGCTGCGACATTCTGGTCCGCTCCGGCATTTGCGGTTGGAGCTGTGTTGTTACTGCCTGGTTTATTGACATTCACAGTGACGGTATCTGTTCCCTTAAGGCCTCCATTGTCGGTAACCGTCAACTGAAACACCAGTGCATAATTTTCAGCAGAACTGGGAGCGGTGAAAGTTGGTGAAGCAGCTGTAGCATTGGATAAAGTAACGTTCGGGCCGGAAATCTTTGCCCAACTGTATGTGATCGTGTCTCCTGAATCAGGGTCTGATGAACCGGTTCCATTCAGTGTTACGGTAGCTTCTTGTGTTACGGTTTGATCAGGGCCTGCATCTGCAGTTGGTTTTGTATTCGTGTCGTTTACAACGATCACAATAGCAGTTGCAGTATTTTTTAACCCGTCGTTATCTGTTATCGTAAGTTTAAATTGAAGGGATTCACCGCTGACACCGACATTGGGCGCTGTGAAGGTAACCGTTGATGCAGTTGAGCTGGAAAGTGTAACGGCTGTTCCGGATTTTTGTGCCCACTGGTAAGCTGCGATTGTACCATCCGGGTCAGTTGAGTTAGAAATCAGTGTTACGGTAGCTCCTTCCTCGACGGTTTGTGATTCCGGGTTGATACCGGCAGTCGGTTTTCGATGGCCGTCGACTATATTGACTATCGTTGTATCCGTATCTGTATAGCCGTTATTGCCGGTTACCGTAAGTTGAAAAGTAAGCGCTTCCGGTGCAGTCGCCGGCGCGGTAAAAGTCGCAATTGCAGTTGATGAGTTGGTAAGTGTGACAGGAGTGCCTCCTGACAACTGGGTCCATGACCAGGAAACAATACTTCCATTTTTAGGTGGCGTGGAGTAAGCTCCATTTAATGTAACGGTCACACCTTCGGCAACATCCTGTACTCCTCCGGGTATTGCTTTAGGATAATCTTCCGTTCCGACGGGCGCGACTGAACTGATAGCAGCAACCGCATCAACATCAACACCTGGGTACGGCTGGCCGGTTGTTACCCCTCCTCCGGCATCTGTTATCCGGACGTAGGAATATTTTCCCCATAATTCTACACCGGATCCAAGATATGCATCAATGTCAATTCCTGATGTTGAGCCTGCGATGCTGCCGACACTTATCCAGGTTGAACCGTTTTTACTGATTTCAATATCTCCGGGCTCCACCTCACCGACCTCAAAAATCCAAAGATCGTCATCACTGTTGCCGGAGGTAGTCAGTGCGTTATCGGTGAATTTCAGAACAATTGAACCATTGTCACCCAGGCTGACCTGACCGCTTTCTGTCGCTTCATTGTAATCCGGCGTACCTAGTGCGTCGTCGGGGTTGTCATAAGCATCTCCAACAGCCGGGTCATCTGTATAGGAGATTACTTCATCGGCAAAAGCAGATTCTCCTTCCGGAATTTCAACTCTATTGTAGACTTGTGCAAATACGGTAGAGTTGAGAAATACGATTGTTAGAATCATCACAAAAACAGATATACTTTTCTTCATTGATCCCCCTTATTTGATAATTTGGTTGTTGATGCTACAAAGTTTTTAGTATATTATAAATCTGAAAGTCACATTTAGTTACACACAAAATCCTTGCTTGGCAATAAAAATCGCTTTACGAATGTCGATATGTTCCCCGTGTCATTAGCAAAGATTGTGCCTTTTGATATGTTTAATAATTTTATCTAAATATTCAATACGTTGTGTTTTTTTAAGAAATATGATTTTATTGATATTGTGAAAAAAAAGTTATAATGTAGAGCAATTCATCTCAATATGAATAAATTTTCTCAAATCGTTACTGTAGTTCAATCTTAAGTAAAAATTCAGACCATTTAGATCCATAGTATTTCTTAATGTAAACTTGTTGCAAGAGATAAAATTTTTCAAAACGTCAGAACCGTATTTTTGGAAACAATATAATGATCCGATCAAGACAAATGGCATATGTGTTGCCAAACTATTCGGTATTAATTTTTCGCTGATCTTCCTTTTCACCTCGTGATCGAAACCACCACCTCACATTCTGCTTGAAAGATTTACTAAAGCTTTAGGTATTTGTCTGATATCAATATTGTTATTGTTTTATTATGGTAATGTTTTAACTTTAGTACCCGGAGGTTGGAAATGAAACGAAGATATTTTTTTATTGGATTGGGTATACTTTTATTAACTTTTCTGGTTTCCCGGAATACTTTTGCCGGATCGATATTGGCATGGGATCAAAGCGCAGAGGTGGTAACCGGTTATCGTGTTTATTACAGCCAGGTCAGTGGGGAATACACAAATTATGTTGAAATCACAACAAATAGTTATGCCTTGTCTTCTCTGCCATTGACGGAAGGGGTTACATATTATCTAATTGTTCGTGCGTATAATGCTGCCGGCGAAAGTGAAAATTCCAATGAGATAACCTATACTGCACCGGACAATACCCCCCCGGCCCAGCCGCAGGGTTTGTCAGCAAACAATCAGGCAGGTTCCCTGTCATGGCAGGCAAATACGGAGACGGATTTAAAAGAATACCGTGTGTATTTCGGTAAATCGGCAGGGAGTTATAACCCGTTTATACCGGTTGGTAAAACGACCGGTTACACTTTCAGCGGTCTTGAACCCGGGATTCAATATTTTTGTGCCGTCAGTGCCGTGGATCAGTCCGGCAATGAAAGCGGCTATTCCAGTACCGTTATGCTGACAGCACCTTCCGGAGTTGGATCATCAACCATATCTTCAGGATCGGGTCCGGTTTTGTCATGGACACAAAGTGGCGGGATTGTTTTAGGTTATCGGATTTATTATGGAACAATACCCGATTCCTATCCAGATCGTTGGGATGCTGGAAATACCACACAGGTTGCACTTTCAGTATTGCCGCTTGAGGAAGGGAAGACCTATTATTTTGTTGTACGTGCATATAATGACTCTGGCGAAAGTGTAAATTCGGAAGCTGTTACATGGACAACTGTATTATCCGTGAAGGATACGGAAAAACCGACAATCTTGATCCAAGCCCCAGCAACAAGCGGTACATATGATACAACAGTTTCCACAATTAATCTTTCCGGAACCGCTTCCGACAATGAGGGTATCACAGAGGTATCCTGGAATAATTCAAGAGGTGGTAACGGGTTGGCTCTTGGCACAACAACCTGGTCAATATCCGGTATTTCTCTATCAGAGGGTGAGAATCTGTTGACCATTACAGCAACTGATGCTGCAGGAAATGCGGGTACTCAGGTTGTATCGGTAATTTATCGTCTGCCGGACACCACGGTTCCTCAAATAGTGATCATTTCTCCTGCAAATGCTTCTACCTATGAAACCGATAAGCCATCCATCAGTTTGGCCGGAAGTGCGACCGATAATGTAGGTGTTGTCAGGGTTTCCTGGCAGAATGTTACTGGTTTTGATTCCGGGGTGGGAGGGGATGCTTCCGGAACCACGAATTGGTCCACTCCTTCCATTTCACTGACTGAGGGAGATAATACAATAATCATTGCTGCTCTGGATAAGGCCGGGAATAAGGGGACTGCAACCCTTAAAGTAAAATATACACTACCCGATACCGTGAAGCCTGAGATTCGGGTTCAGACACCTGTCTTTGGATCAACTGCAAGGTATGAAACAGAGTTGCAAACGATTACGATTTCAGGTGTTGCCAGTGATAATTCAGGAGCAATTCAGCAGGTGAAATGGAGTAATTCAAGAGGTGGCAGCGGGATTGCTGCGGGAACAGCAACATGGTCAATATCCGGTGTTTCTCTTGCCGAGGGGGATAATATCCTGACTATTACAGCATCCGATGCTGCGGGTAATGCGGGTATTCAGGTGGTGACGGTTTTTTACAGAATACCAATTATCACTCCACCCCCGTCTACGGATCTTGTAATTACAAATCTTACAGCAGTATCAGGAAAATCATATCGGATTAAACAGGGCCTAAACAATGGTTCCACTTGTTATATTGACCGCACATATGTGTACAGCGAAGTTCCTTCCTACCTGCTGCAATCGACATATATTCAGACCGCCAATAGTGACAAGCTGAGAACCGAGAGCGCATTTTTATCCTTTACGGTCAATATCCCCGTAACCGTCTATGTCGCATTTGATGATCGGTATGCGATTCCTTCATGGCTGTCTGGTTTTACCAACACCGGAAATAAACTAAAGACGGAATCCCTGATGAAGATTTTGAAAAAGGACTACACTGCCGGGAAGATAACGCTTGGCGGTAACGGCAATGCTGGAAATCAATATACAGTCATGGTTGTTAAAAAACCGGTTGTTGTGAATCTCACGATATCCAATCTTAAAGCAGCATCGGGCAAAATTTATCCGGTGAAAACAGCTTTGTCCAATGGTTCTACCTGTTATATTGACCGTTCGTACGTTTACAGTGAAATTCCATCCTACTTGTTGAAGTCGATGTTCATTCAGACAGCCAACGATGACAAGTTAAGAACCGATAGTACATTCCTGTCGTTCGATATCAATATTCCCGCGACCGTCTACATTGCATTTGACGATCGGTATCCGATTCCTTCCTGGTTATCGGGTTTTACCAACACAGGAAATAAATTGAAGACAGAATCCTTGATGAAGATTTTGAAAAAGGATTACAATGCAGGGAAGGTAAACCTTGGTGGCAATGGCCATAGTGGAAATCAATATACCGTGATGACTGTAAAAAAATGAAGGGTACAACTTTGATTACATAGCCTGCTTGCATAGATCAGAAGATCGGACAATAAACCGTTACTTCAGAAAAGAGGCCTGCTTCAAAAGTTTTTGAAGCAGGCTTCTTTTTTTTTATAAAAGGCGTTTTTTTCTCTTGACTCCATTCTGAATAGTTGCTATTCGATTTCTCCATATTAACTTACGAAATAACGAAAGCTAATAGTTGAAGTACGCCAAAGAACCAATATTCAATTTCAGCCATATAATGAATAATATAAATTTAATATGTAACCATATCTAATTTTTGAAGTCATAATTTTTTTTCAGATTTGAACAAATAAAGAAAAAAATCGTTCTTTCTTCTGTTAACGATAATATCTTTTTTTACATATGTTGTTTTTTGAAATTGGTTCAAAGGAGTTGCATTGGCTGAAAATTAAAAAAAAAGGAGATGGAAAAATGTTAAAGTTAAAAAAAATGGGTGTTGTAGTCGTAATTTTGTTAACCGTGATGGGTATTGCTGTATCCGGGTATGCCAAAGAAGTTGAAAAAATAACAAACTATAAAATCAACATCAATAAGGCAACGGCTGAAGAACTGACCAAGCTGGATCGGGTTGGAAAGCAATATGCGCAGCGAATTATCACATATCGTGAAAAAAATGGTCCGTTTGAAAAACCGGAAGATATCACAAAGGTGAAAGGAATTGGTAAACAAATTTGGGAAGCAAACAAGGATGTAATTACCGTCAAATAGATCAGCAAGACACCGGGTGGTTGAATTCCATATGAAAACACTGCATCCGATCCTGGTAATCAGGATTGGGTGCAATGTTTTTTGACCGGTAATTTTCTATTGATCTTTCTTTGAATATTCCAGAGAGGCTCTAATAAAATCACGAAACAGAGGATGTGGAGCCATTGGCCGGGATTTAAACTCCGGATGAAACTGACATCCCAGAAACCATGGATGATTTTTGATTTCTATGATCTCAATCAGCTCTCCGTTCGGGGAAATTCCGCTGAAGGTCAGGCCACTTTGTTCAAGCTTCATCTTATACTCATTGTTGAATTCATACCGGTGGCGATGTCTTTCAGAAATCTCATCGGTTTGGTATGCCTTATAAGCCAGGGTATCGGGTTGAATCCGGCACGGATAAGCGCCTAAGCGCATACTGCCGCCTTTTTCCGAATGAATATCCCTTTTCTGCATGGTTCCGGTTTTATCATCATACCATTCACGCATCAGGTATATGACAGGATGAGGTGTTTTTTTATCAAATTCCGAGCTATGGGCACCGGCAATTCCGGCAATGTTGCGTGCGAATTCTACTACCGCAATCTGCATGCCCAGGCAGATTCCGAAGTAGGGTATATTGTTTTCCCGTGCATATTTTGCCGCCAGGATTTTCCCATCGGTTCCCCGTTGTCCAAATCCGCCAGGTACAAGCACTCCATGTACATCCGCCAGTACCTTGTTGCAATTGGTTTCACCGATTTTGTCTGCGTCGATAAACAGCAGGTTTACCTTGCAGTTGTTGGGTATCCCTCCATGGCAGAGAGCTTCATTCAAGCTTTTATAGGATTCTGTGAGATTAACATATTTCCCCACAATACCGATGTTGACCGCATGTTGGGGGTGTTGCAGCTTTTCAAGCAATTCTTCCCAGGGTTCCAATCGGGGTGCTCTAGCCCAGATATTCAGCAATTCGACTATTTTGTCATCCAGACCCTCCTTGTGAAACACCAGAGGTACCTCATAAATATGCTCTACATCTTTGGCTGTGATAACAGCATCCACTCCTACATCACAGAACAGGGCAATTTTCTTTTTGATATCCTTAGACAGGAATCTGTCGGTTCGGCAAAGCAGGATATCGGGCTGGATACCAATGCTTCGCAATTCTTTTACACTATGCTGGGTTGGTTTGGTTTTTACTTCGCCGGCTGTAGCAATATACGGAACAAGGGTCAAATGAATATACAACACATCTTCCTTCTTTTGATCCGCACGGAATTGCCGGATGGCCTCCAGAAAAGGCAGGCTCTCAATATCACCGATAGTACCCCCGATTTCAACAATCACCACATCCACAGTATCTGCATGAAGCATGATGCTGTCTTTGATTTCATCGGTAATATGAGGGATTACCTGTACAGTGCCGCCGAGGTAATCCCCTCGTCTTTCTTTAGAGATGACGGAATGATAAATTTTTCCGGTAGTGAAATTATTATTGCTGCCAAGTTTTGCATTTGTAAAACGCTCATAGTGACCTAGATCAAGGTCGGTTTCCGAACCATCGTCTGTGACAAAAACCTCTCCATGCTGAAAGGGATTCATGGTTCCTGGATCAACATTGATGTAAGGGTCCAGTTTTTGAATCGTTACTGTCAGCCCTCTGCTTTCCAGCAGAGCGCCGATTGCCGCAGAAGCAAGCCCTTTACCTAAGGAAGAAAGAACACCACCGGTAATAAAAATAAATTTTGTATTAAAGCCCATATCATTCCCTTTCAAAAGACAAATGGTATTGGAAGTTACTGTTATAGATGTGAATCAGTCAAATCTTCTTTTTAAATCCTCAATTGATTGCTGAACATCTTTCAGTTCATCTGGTTGATTTTGTTCAAATGTGTCAGAGGCTTTAGACGGATAAGCAGTTTGCAGATGACGGATGTTAAAAAAGTCATCATCATAATCTGAGTTCAATTTGACCGAAAGAGCATCGATTGTTCTGAGAAGTGTGTCATCGATATACGTTTCGATCCGCATTGGATAATGTGAATTCTCAGTTTTCATCCAGTTCAGATATCTGAATTCAATATTTTTTTTTCGATTCGGATCAGTTTGATCCAGAATCAGGAAACGAGTTGGAAGAAAAGATTCCTTTTCTATCCAGAATTGCGGTCGGGTTTTATCCGGGTAGACCGCTCCAATAACATAAAAAAATTGGTTTTTAAACCGGCCAAGGCTGGAAACAGCAACATCTATACCCAAGAAAACCAACCGATCTTTGAGCAACTCAGGGTTTTGGAAAAGAAGCGGATCTTTATAATATTGGTTCAGATCTTCAACAGTTGATGATACTTTCTTATTGACGATAGTAATGGCATTATTATGGGAAAAGAGATAAATTTTACTCATATCCTCTGTGATAATATCAGACCGGAACTGTTCAGGAAGTTTGTAATTTATCGTTTCTTTCAATACTTCCGGGTTATCCGGATTATCGTGAAGTATGAGATTCTGTGTTATGGAGATAGTTGCTGGAGCCCCCATTTTTTTTATCGCAAGATCCAGAATATGCGGGACTTCAAGGATATAAGCACCCGCCGTCCCTGGAGACCATATTACGATCAGAAAAAACAGGGGGAACAGCAAAATTCTCTTCAGGAGAATGACCAGCATATAATAATTGTTACATCCCATGTCTTGATAATGCCTGCCGACCACTAACCTGAAATAAAAATATTATCTGAAAACTTGGCCGCATCTCCAAGGTCTTCTTCAATTCGGATAAGCTGATTGTATTTGGCAACACGGTCGGACCTGGACATGGAGCCGGTTTTGATTTGTCCACCACCCACGCCAACAACGAGATCGGATATAAAGGTGTCTTCGGTTTCTCCGGATCGGTGTGAAATGACAGTTGTGTATCCGGCTTGTTTGGCCATTTCAATCGCATCCAGTGTTTCCGTGACCGTACCGATCTGGTTCAGCTTAATCAGGATAGAATTTCCTATATTGGCTTCAATGCCCTTTCTGAATATTTCCGGATTTGTCACAAAAATATCATCTCCGACAATCTGAATGGATGCCCCCAGGCGGTCAGTCATTTTTTCCCAGTTGCCCCAGTCCTGTTCCGCCAACCCATCCTCAATGGAAAGAATCGGGTACTTGTCGATCAATTTTTCATAATAATCAATCATCTCATTTGCGGTCAGGGATTTGTTTTCCGATGAAAGCCGATATTTGCCGTCTTTAAAAAATTCACTGGCAGCCGCATCCATTCCAAGTCCGATATCTTTTCCCGGGGTATAACCGGCGGATTGAATCGCTTCCATGATCAATTGAATAGCCGCTTCATTGGATTCCAGATCCGGAGCAAATCCGCCTTCATCTCCCACAGAGGTACTGAGTCCTTTTCCTTTCAGCAGTTTTTTCAGGTTATGAAATGTTTCCGCTCCCATTCGAACCGCTTCCACGATATTTTTCGCTCCCATCGGTATGATCATAAACTCTTGAATATCAAGATTGTTTGCAGCATGTTCACCGCCATTTATAATATTCATCATGGGAAGCGGGAGATATCTGGCATTGATTCCACCCAAATAGCGGTAAAGCGGAAGCCCGATTGACTCTGCGGCAGCTCTTGCCGTAGCCATGGAAACACCCAGGATGGCATTGGCACCCAGCTTTGATTTGTTGCTGGTACCATCCAGCTCGATCATTAGTTTATCAACGGTTTCCTGACTGGCAGCGTCCATACCCAGTATTTCCGGGGCAATGATGTTATTCACATTTTCAACCGCCTTTATGACGCCTTTGCCCACGTATCTTTTTTTATCCTGATCACGAAGTTCCAGGGCTTCCCGTGTACCGGTGGATGCGCCTGAGGGAACAGCAGCCCGGCCTATGGCTCCTGAGGAGGTGGTGATGTCAACTTCAACTGTCGGATTGCCTCTTGAATCCAGAATCTCTCTTGCTTTTACATCAATGATTTCAGTCATTGTTATCCTCCTGGTGTTTTATTTATTGTATACAAATGAATTGTCTGTAAACAGGGCATGGTATTGACAAATTAAGGTAAACTGATACTATTCAATTGGGTTTATGTCAAGCAATGGAATTGCTAATTATGCAGTAAATTTTTCCTGTGCATGATCCAACTTAGCATGGATTCTACTCCGGTTGATCAATATATTGCAAGTTGGAAGTTGTATAGAAAATGGGTTTGTGATGATTATGGGTGAAAAAGTAAAAAATTTATATTTTGATGCTCACCTTGTTGCAGCATCCATTCGGCTTTTCGAACATCAGAATCATACGCCGCCTTCAATTGACGATATTAGCCGTATGCTTTCCTTTTCAACAGAGCAGGGTTCTCTGCTGTGCAAAAAAATGAAAGATAGAAACATCATTGATATTATTGAAGGGGCTTTTGGAACAAAACTTTATTTGCTCAATCATCTTTTAATTGAAGAGATTAAACAGGAAGAGCCGGAGAGCAGCATTGCTTCAGAGGTAAAAAAATTTCAGGAATCTCAGAAAATGAATGAACAGAAATTCCAGGCCATTCGCGCTGAGCACAAAAAGAAACAAAAGGATCTTTTTGCTAAATTGAATGATCAGTTGAAAAAAAAACTTGAGAAATAAAATATCAAACGTTGATTTCGCTTGTTTCAGATTATGTTTCAAAAATTCCACTTATTCTGCTATGCTGGTTGTAATGCCAGCCGTAATATCAAAAATACATACACCACAATCGAACAAACAAAAAAAATACCATAGGAAGCATAAAAAATCTTTTTGTTTATTAAATCACTTATTTTATAAAAAAACAGACCAAGTATGCTGATAACGGGAAATAAATATCTGCCCTGCGGCTGAAAGTCCTCTATCCATGAAAACAAAAGAGAAATAACCAGCATAATGATCAAAAATGTTACGGTCAGGAGTAAATAAAAAATATGCTGTTTGCTGCCATTTTTCATTATTGTATAACCAACATAACCGGAGAAAATCATTAAAAATAAAAACATCGCGTAATAATAATACTTCGAGGCATAGGCAGTCATATAACCCGCGCTCCCAAAAAAACTGGCAAACAATTGGATGAAAAATTTTCGGGTATGAATTACGTTTGTTAAAGAGACACCTTTGTCTTTCAGTCTATATCCATCATATGATTTTTCCGGTGCATTCTTGATTGTCGACAGCTTAAATTCAAACTTGGCTTTTTTTTCAATACATTGGTCAATTTTAGCGTCCCTATCTGGACCATTAACACTATAATCAAGTGCTAATTGTCCGCCTGCCACCAGCGCCGCAGCACATCCAATAGTGATATAAGGTATTAATAATTTTTTATTAAAGTGTAATGTAAAGATAGAGCCTGATATTTGATCATCTTCTGATGGAAACCGGAAAAGATACGCTATCATGAGGGTTGCTGTATATAAAACAAAAACTAAGTAATTCCTTTTAGAAATCATGAGTATTCCTAAAACGATTCCGGCAGTGATCAGTTTAAGTAAAATTTTATTATCCTTATTTTTATTGATTGAATCAATAATCCCGGAATTGGTAAAAAATAAAGGCACTGCTATGAATGAAAGAAACAGAGGGAAAGCATCATTATTGGTATAGGAAAACATTAACCATGCCTGCGGGGTCAAAAATAAAATCATATAAAAATAGATCAGTTGTTCATCACGTCGGATCATACTGATCATTACAATTACCAAGATGAAAAAAATAAGGCCACTGAACAATCGTGCGGAAATAAATTCAGATTTTATTATCACCATAGCTATCCGCGCGAATTTACCGGATAAAAAATAATCAAGACCAAAATCATTCAATCGTGATGTCCCCCATATTTCACTGTAGGTAGAGTCTGCTTTAGGATCACATATTGCCGGAGGCATCCACTCATTAAAATAATATTGTGCTGAGGTAAAATTGTGACGTTCATCGGGATTTAGATCATTGCCAAAAAAAATCTTAATGAAAATCAGGATGGTTATAAGCACAAAGCATGATATAAGTATAATTAATTTTTTTTTCATAAACTATAACGCTTGTTTTTTTTGATTCAGACCGTCATTAAATTTTTTTTCTGCATACCAGTTAATCTGCCGGCAGATTCCTCTGATAATGCTTACTTCCTTGGCCCGTAATTCCAGCCTTGAGAAAAAGGATCGGATATTATTCATCCAATGATCCGGGTTGTGATAATTTAAAAAACTGATTTTAGTAAGTATGTCCTGCAATTGGATATACATTTCATCCAGTTCGTGGCGGCTGGCCAGCCGCGGTATATGTGATGGGGTATCGATTTTTTGAGCTGTAAACAGCTCATAACAGATGACCATGACCGCCTGGGCAAGGTTCAGAGATGAAAAAGCCGCAGTGGGAATATTTACAACACTATGGCAATACTGCAAATTCTCATTGGTTAGTCCCCGGTCCTCCGGTCCAAAAAGAACAGCAATTTTATTTTGATCTGCCAGAGAAATAATTTTCTTTGCCATCTGCGACGGGTTGGTCAGATTGTAGCGATGCTTGCCCAGCCTTGCCGTTGTTCCGACGATATAATGAAACGGAGAGAGTGCTTCTTTGAGAGTATCATATTGCCGGATACCCTCAACCGCATCAGCCAGAGAATGTGTTGCCATTTTGAGGATTTTATTTTTATCATAATCGTCAGGCTGGATCACACAAAAATTTGTGATGCCCATATTGTATCCGGCTCTTACCGCAGCTCCGATATTTTCAGGATATCGAGGCTTGTACAACACAATGGTAATGTTATCAAAATTTCTGTTTTCAGTCATCAACTCATAATTTCAAAGCTGTTGAAGAAATAACCGATTTCAAAAGCGGCTGTTTCCGGAGCGTCTGAACCATGCACAACATTTTTTTCGATATCGGTGGCAAAATCTTTTCTTATGGTTCCTTCGGCAGCTTCCTTGTAGTTTGTTGCTCCCATCAAATCCCTGTATTTTGAAATTACATTATTGCCTTCCAGCACCATTACGACGACCGGACCGGATGTCATAAAGGTGGTCAGGCTGTTAAAAAAAGGTCTATCTTTATGCACAGCATAAAAACCCTGGGCCTGTTTTTGATTCATCTGAATCATTTTTATGGCAATAATTTTAATATGGTTTTTTTCAAGGCGTTTTATAACCTCTCCAATCAGGCCATGGCTTACACCGTCCGGTTTTATAATTGACAGGGTTCTTTCCATTTCATTTTTTCCTTTTCCAATTTGGTTATTTCATAATTATTTTGATGGCCGTCAATACCAAAAGTCAAATCGCAAGTCAACAAAGGTTTTCTTTACAATTATCAGCATTTTCGATATGGTATCTCCTGGTTAGGAGAGAATAAAATCAAGAACCTTTAGCCTATTGATGAGGAATTGAGAATGCCGATATATGAATTTTTCTGCGAGGAATGCAATACAATATTCAATTTTTTTTCAAGGTCAGTCAATACAAACAAAAAACCAGTTTGCCCCAAATGTAAAAAAACAACATTGAAACGGCAGATGTCTGTTTTTTCATTTACCGGAAATGCAGGTGAAGAAAAGGGTATGGATGATCTTCCTGTGGATGAAAGCAGGATGGAAAAAGCAATGCAGATGCTGGCCAGAGAAGCTGAGAATATCAATGAGAATGATCCAAAACAGGCGGCAAACCTGATGAGAAAACTGACGGAAATGACAGGGATGGAACTGGGATCCGGTATGGAGGAAGCATTGGCCCGAATGGAAAAAGGGGATGATCCGGAAACAATAGAAGCTGAAATGGGAGATTTGCTGGAAGGCGAGGACCCATTTGTCTTGTCCGGCAAAAAAGGCGGTCTTCAATCACACATCCGGAAAGCACCCATAAAAGATGATACCCTGTATGACTTATAAGGCCAGGAGAAAGCGATGATTCCAGAACTTTTAAACCGGATTGCAATTCAACAAGGTGATATAACGGACCTTACGGTTGATGCAATTGTAAATGCAGCCAATACATCTCTCTTAGGGGGCGGCGGTGTTGATGGGGCAATACATCGAAAAGCAGGTCCGGAACTTTTGTCCGAATGCAGAAAAATTGGTGGTTGCCCTACAGGCGAGGCCAGGATTACAAAAGGTTATGAACTGAAAGCAAAATACATTATTCATACAGTTGGGCCGGTTTATAGAAAAAGTGGAAACAGCCCTGAACTGCTGCAAAATTGTTATGAAAACAGCTTGAGGCTTGCAATTGAAAACAATATCAAAACAATCGCATTCCCTGCAATCAGTTGCGGTGTTTATGGTTATCCGATCCGGGAGGCATGTGAAATTGCCGTCAATACAACCATCCGGTTTCTAACAGACCATCCTTCTATAAAGCAGGTTATTTTTATTTTATTTTCCCGTGAATACTTTGATGTTTACACTGATTATTTTTCATCACACAGCAATAATGGTTAACAGCCATTTCCTGCTCGTTTGGCAGAGTAAATTAAGAGAGTCTTTGAAATCCTTTTATTCCTTTTGATCATTGACAAAATCAATAACAATGACTAAAATTATCGACAGGAGTAATCAGTGGTTACAGATGGTTCCATCCTTCTGTAACTGATATTTTTTATACAGGAGGAAATTCAATGGTTGAAGTTACTGAAATGGCGACAAAACAGATCGCTGACTATTTCAAGGATAAAACAGTGATGCCGATTCGAATCTTTTTGAATGAAGGTGGGTGAGGCGGCCCATCTCTTGCTATGGCTCTGGATGAGCCAAAAGATTCAGATAATGTTTATGATGTGGATGGATTTCAATATCTTGTTGATAAAGATTTTTTAAAAAAAGCGACCCCAATCAAAGTGGATTTTAAGGAAATGGGATTCAGCATCTCCTCCAGCATCGTTCTTGGTGCAGGGTGTAAGAGTTGCGGAACCGGCACCTGCGGATAGAAATATTCGATTCATTCAATGTAATTCATGGGAACAATATTCATAACTCAAAATGGATATTGTTCCTTTTTTATGCGTTTCACTTTAAGTATCTTCAATTGTATTCAAATCTTGTTTTGAAGTTTGTTGACCATATTGTAATGAGATGATAAACTGCTTTCAAATCCCAAAAATAATGCCATATTCACATCACTGACACCGGAAAACAGATCATGACCTTTAGATTACCATAGATCTTTTCATCAACATTTCCGGTCTACCTGTGATTATTCAGCCAGGTTCCTTATTTTGGGATAACTCTACTGACAACCATTCACCTGATTCCATAGTATTGCATTAACCGGACATCCATTCATCGTGTATTGAGGATGTAAGATGAGGAATCCAAAAACTTCTGCCATATGTATAAAAATATTGTATTTTTTTATCTGCGTTTTGTTTTTTTCCGGTGGTTATGGATGCAGTAAAGAGGATACTCCTGCTGATGGCCGTTTTATCGGTACTTGGCGTATGAAAAAGGACAAAGGACATAAGGACTTGACATTCTTGGCAGACGGAACATGGCAATCAAAGGTTCGAAAGGAAGGCGGTCAATCAGCCAAGGCTAAAGCAGAGGACGAAGAATTTTCAGGTACATGGGTAGTTGTGGGCGGCGTACTGAATGTGACGGCGACGCAAGCAAAGGTGGGAAACGAATGGATTGTCGGGGAGACAATCTCTTTTACGATTATCGAGATCACTGAATCGAAGATGCAGATAAAGAAACCCGATGGTACCATTGAAATCTGGGCAAAGATAATAAAGCAGCAGGCGGAAGGAAAAGAGAGACCTGCAATCGTTTTGCCCGTAAAGCCTTTTGTCGTGAATTTAAGTAAGGAAAAGCCTGTTAGCAAAGAACGGTATCTCTGTATTGAATTAAAGCTTATCTTAAAGCCAAGTGAGGAAAAGGAGGTTGCTCCAGGTGAAGAAAAAGTGGTTGCTCCTTTGCCCAAATTACATCCCAAGGTGAAAGAAGCGATGATTTTTCATTTAAGTTCTCTGACTTATTCTGAAATCAATACAATGGACAAACTGGGCGCCGTTAGAGATATGCTTTTACAGATCATTAATCCCTATGCAAAAGGTCAGATTGAAAGCATCTCAATCCAGAACATCACAGTCACATCTCAATGGAAAAGTGTTGAGGCATTTTTCAGTCACTATGAAGAAGTTCAAGCTGAAACAAAGGGGGAAAATGAAAAAAAGACCGAAGAAAGCAAACATTAATTCCACTCCTGTGTCATTCCACCCTGACTTTACAGAATAATCACTCCATTATATCCACATTGTGTTTTTTTATTATCTCTGTTTGCAACTCATTCTTTTTCATCACGCTTTAAACATCATCACGCTTTAAAATTGACAATACAACGATAGCCAAATAGGATAGGTACGTTTTGAAATTGGCTCTCAGAATTTGTTTTTTTTTGGAACATCAAAAGCTTGATTGGAAAGATCTGTGGAGAAAAGGTTTAACCATAAGGATATAATAAATTCCCTATTTAGAATCATAAACCGGATTATCTTATTTTTATCCCTTCTTTACTTTACAGTGTACCTACCGTTTTCACTGATTCTATACCTTCCGGGGTGGTACAGAATCAGTTGTAACTGGCATTCTCGTTGTGAAAAAATGGGATATGAAAGAATTGATAAGGGAATACAAGAGCTGAGTCGATTTTTCCGCCATCAGGGAGAGTTAACTTCCGTATTCTGGACTGGTAAAGAAGGGGCACATCTTCTTGAAGTAAGGCTTATGGCGGATAAAATGTTTATTTTGTTTGTTTTTTCGCTTCTCGGCCTGATTCTCTGTTTTCATGCCAGGACAGTGTCTTCTTTTGCCCTGGTAAATATGATTATCATTCTCTCCTTATTAACAATTCTACCGGTATTCGGTGTCTTCTGGAGAGATGTTTTTCATCCTATCCTGTTTAAAAATAAGTTATGGCTGAATACCAGGTTTGATTTTTCCTATTATATTATGCCTAGAATTTTTTTCAAGATTACAACCGCTTTGTTGATTATCATATGCTCCGGGATCAATTTTCTGCTTTGGTACGGTCTGCGCCAAAGCTCAGTAAAATCAGGATGACATCGGTTATTCAATTCAAACCATCTTTGTCCATCATTTGCAGGAAGCATTTTTTTATGTTGAAAAAAAAAAATTAGCTGATAAATTTACCCGATCTACATAAACGATCGCTCATGGCTGGTGAAAATGTTGTATAATATCAAATGTCGGCCATATGCATCATTTCTTCAAAAGTAAAATGAATAAAGACATATAAGTTACCTTCCTTGTTTCATAAGGATAGGTTTTGAATCTGTGTTAAACCAAAAAGCAGGACGATGGAAAAAGATAATTATGGATGATTCGATCTTGAGAAACGAATCCTTTGCGCATAAACGTGCACTTGGAATCTGCCTGGGGGCATCAACCGTATCGGTTGCCCAGGTTGAGATACGTTCAGGCGGGAATGGGAATGATTCTGAAAAAGAAACAAGGATTACCCATCATGCAGTGTATCCGCATGGTGGGAATCCTAAAAAAGCGCTTCTTTCCGTATTTTATGATATTCAGCCGGATCAGTTTGACAGCATCGCTGTGACCGGCCGAAAATTTCAGAGATTTGTCAATCTGCCTGCTGTTTCTGAGCCGGAAGCTGTCGAGTATGCTTACCGCTTTCTGAAACCGCCCGGTGTTTCCTGCCCTGCTGTAGTATCCGCAGGAGGGGAGACGTTCATGGTTTACATGCTGGATAAACAAGGACAGATTTCAAATGTCTTGACCGGGAATAAATGTGCTTCCGGAACCGGAGAGTTTTTTGTTCAGCAATTGCGTAGAATGGATCTTTCCTTGAATGAGATATCAGACTGGTCGGAAATTGAAAACCTGCACCATGTATCCGGACGGTGTTCCGTTTTCTGCAAGTCAGACTGTACACATGCCACCAACAAGGGTGTTCCGAAAATCAAGGTCACTGCCGGCCTATGCAAAATGATGGCGGATAAGATCCTGGAGCTTTTAAAAAAAGTCAAACGTGAAAATATCATGATCGCAGGAGGAACTGCGCTGAATCAGATGATGATCCGAAATCTGAAAAAAGAGATTCCGGGGATGATTGTCCCAAAAGAAGCACCCTATTTTGAAGCGCTCGGGACAGCGCTCTGGGCTCTTGAAAACGGCTCTAAACCTTTTATCGGAACAGAAGGACTGCTGAAAACAGGAGCCAGGGTATTTGAGGCGCTTCCGCCATTGTCTGATTTTACGGATATGGTTTCCTTTAAGACCATTGAAAAATCGACTGTCCGGAAAAATGATCTATGCCTTCTGGGTTTGGATGTTGGTTCAACAACAACCAAGGCGGTTCTTTTGCGGAAATCAGATAATGCAATACTCGCTTCCGTTTACCTCAGAACCAATGGTGATCCAGTCGGCGCTTCCAGAGAATGCTACCGGGCAATCTTACAGACCATTCAAAAATCCGTCGATCCATCGGAGATTCATATCCAGGGATTGGGTGTCTGCGGGTCCGGACGTCAGATTGCCGGGCTGCATGCGTTGACGGAAGGTGTAGTGAATGAGATCATTGCCCATGCAACGGCTGCTGTATATTTTGACCCGGATGTGGACACGATTTTTGAGATCGGAGGGCAGGATGCCAAATATACCTATATCACAAGCGGGGTATCTTCAGACTATGCCATGAATGAGGCCTGCTCTGCAGGGACAGGCTCCTTTCTGGAAGAATCTGCTCTTGAGTCTCTCAATGTTCACATGGAAGAGATCGCCGATATTGCCATAAAAGGGAAGAATCCACCTAACTTTAATGATCAGTGCGCTGCTTTTATTGCTTCCGATATCAAAAACGCGATTCATGAAGGTGTGCAGCATGAAGATATTATCGCTGGTTTGGTTTATTCAATATGCATGAACTATTCAAATCGTGTGAAATCCAACAGGCCGGTTGGTGAAAAAGTATTTATGCAAGGAGGTGTCTGCTATAACAAGGCTGTGCCACTTGCAATGGCATCCCTTGTCGGAAAGCCGATTGTTGTCCCGCCGGAACCCGGACTGATGGGTGCGTTCGGGGCAGCCCTGGAAATCGGGAAGCGTATCGAAACAGGTCTTATGAAAATTGATCGATTTGATTTAAAAGATCTTTCGGAACGGGAAGTGACCTATGGAAAATCATTCATTTGTCACGGGGGAGGGGAGGAGTGTGACCGGCGTTGCGAGATTGCCATGATCCATCTGGAGGACAAGAAGTTTCCTTTTGGCGGTGCATGCAATCGCTATTATAATATACGAAAGAATATTAAGTTTGATGTAAAGAACTTGGATCTTGTAAAAATTCGCCAGCAGCTGGTATTTGAAAAATATGCAGGAAAACAGAAAGGAGCAGTTGAAAAAAGAAGAGGAAAAGTCGGAATCAATAGAAGTTTTTTAATCAATACCTATTACCCCTTGTTTGCGGTTTTTTTTCAGGAGCTCGGATATGAAGTCGTCCTTCCGGAAACGGTTTCCCAGGCTGGAATTGATCAGCGGGAATCGGCTTTCTGTTATCCTGCGGAATTGGCTCATGGTTTTTTTGGCTCCCTCTTGAATTCTGAAGGATTGGATTTTATTTTTCTGCCGCATTTGAAAGCAATCCCAAACCGGAATGGGCAGTTGAGTTCTCAGGTTTGTCCGTTTGTCCAGGGAGAGACTTTTTATTTACAGTCTACTTTTCAGGATAAGCTGGATGAGATGAAACAGCAAAATCTGAAAGTGCTTGCTCCATATCTGGATTTAAAAGACGGGCTTGAATCCATTCAGCCGGTTCTTGTGAAAGTGGCTCGTCAGATGGGGATTGATCGAAAGGAAGCTGAGAAAGCATTTCACGTCGCCGTGAAGAACCAGAAGCAATGCATGGCGGAAATGAAAGAGATTGGGAAAAATGTGATTGCGCAGCTGGAAAAGGATCCGGAAAAGACCGCGATTGTCCTGTTCGGAAGATCTTATAGCGGATTTGCCGGTGAAGCAAACATGGGAATACCTCATAAATTTGCTTCCCGTGGTGTTTTGATCATTCCATTTGATTTTCTACCCAGTATGGAAGAAAAGGCAAAACGTCATATGTATTGGGGGACAGGGGAACGGATCCTTAAAGCCACTCGATATGTGGAGAAACATCCTCAACTTTTTGGTACCTATATCACCAATTTTTCCTGTGGTCCGGACTCATTTATTATCGGATATTTTCGAAATATCATGGGCAAAAAACCATCTCTTACGCTTGAGCTGGACAGTCATACGGCAGATGCAGGTCTGGAAACCCGAATTGAAGCCTTTCTCGACATTGTCGCAGCTTATCGCCATTTGATATCAAAACAGTATATCGTTAAAAAACAGTCCGGGTTCACACCGTCTCAAATACTGTTTAACACCCCGATTCCGGATTTGCGAACATCTTCCGGAAAGATTCTACCCATGAATGATCCGCAGGTGACACTTCTATTTCCTTCCATGGGCCGGTTTTCAACAGAATCGTTTGCAGCCGTATTCCGGTCAAAGGGATTTCATGCCGTTGTTCATCCGCCGTCTGATGAGGCGATTTTAAAACTGGGACGTGCCAACACATCCTGTAAGGAGTGCCTTCCCTTGATACTGACGACAGGAACGCTCCTTGATTATGTTTTTCATCAGAAAAAGCAGGATGAAAAGCTGGTATACTTCATGCCGACCGGAGCAGGGCCCTGTCGGTTCGGACAGTACTTTGTTTTCATGGAAGACCTGATAAAAAGAATGGAACTTGAGGATGTCGCACTTCTATCCCTGACCTCGGAAAACAGCTATGCCGGACTTGGGAACGATATCCAGCTCAGAGTTTGGTGGGCAGTAGTCATATCCGATGCAGTGGAGGATATCCGTTCCATGCTTCTGGCTAATACCAGGAATCCTGAAAAAGCACTGGAGATTCTAGAGCAGGGATGGAAAAAGATATTGTTGCAGCTGGAACGTGGCCAGTTCAAGGATATCGAAAGACAACTTTCGGAATTCAGTTCTGATCTAAAGAAAATCCCTCTGATCCGATCACCGGAAACCGTTCCAACCATCCTGATTGCCGGGGAGATATTTGTCCGGCGCGATGGCCTGTCAAGACAGTATCTGACTGAATACCTGGCGGAAAAAGGGTTTTCATCCATCTGTTCACCCATTGCCGAGTGGATACTCTATTCAGACTATCTTGTGGATAAAAAGCTGGTTTATGACCAGATGTCTGTTAAGGACAGGGTTACGTTTCTCATTAAAAAGACCTTGATGAGCCATTATGAAAAGCGGCTGAAGCGTGTCTTATCCGATTCCGGGTTGATTCATTTTGAACCCTTTCACATTGAAAAAATTGTCCGGACCGGATCAGCCTATATATCTCCAAAACTGGCAGGGGAGGCGATTTTAACCGTCGGCAGTTCCATAGAAGAGATTGCGACCAATACCTGTGGAGTAATCGCAGTGGGACCGTTTGGTTGCATGCCAAACCGGATGTCTGAATCCATTTTGAACCGTGTCATGAACTCGAAAGATAAGCTGGCAACAGATCCGAAAAATAAAAAACTCAGGCAACTGCTTGACGGAACGGATGATCTACCGTTTCTGGCCATTGAGAGTGATGGATCACCATTTCCACAGCTGATCAGTGCCAAACTGGAGACGTTTTGTCTGAGAGCGGAACGTTTCCATCACAAGATGAAAGCCGGGTTAAACTGATTCTGATGGGGGCAGCCATTTTTTAAACCATTCGGATGCGGTTTTCATAAAATGGATTTGATGAAGAAGATTACCCATTGCATGATCTCCATCTTTCTGGATAATCAGTTTTTTGGGTTCAGAGGCCTTTGAATATAATTCATACGCATCTGCCACCGGTACCGTCTGATCGGAATCCCCGTGAAAAATGAGTATGTTTGATACGTTGGACAGGTTGCCTGTGATATCAAACCGGAGCTGCTTTTCATAAAATGAAAGCGGGAGGCCGCGCAGATCTCCGGTTGATTTTGCAGCATTGAAAATGGGTTCACTTCGAAGAGGCGCGGCGATGGTCACAATTGCATGAATTTTGTGGCTATCGATCAAGGATAATCCGGTTGTTCCGCCCAGACTGCTACCGAATATTGCGATCTTGTCACCGGTTTCAGGGTGTTCATGTATCACTTTTACAGCAGCTGACAAATCAGAGACACGTCCGGCAAGAGAGGTTACCTGCTGGAAATCCCCCTCGCTTTTTCCACACCCTCTGTGGTCAAACCGGAAATATGCCATTCCGGCATCCGTACATTTTTTGGCAAGGGCAATCTGTTTGGGGGAATTACCACTGCTGAAAAGGCCATGAGATCCGATCACAACAGGCGGTTTTTTCTTATCCGGAAGATGGAGAAAACCTTGTAAAGTAAGTCTTTGAGATATAAAAGAGATGGGTATGATTTTTTTTGCCTGATTTCGAATACGCACGATCTTAACCCTTGATTTAAATTTTGAACTGATACAGTATACAAAACTTTTTACATGGTGTCATGGTAATTATACCCATATCCTTTTGAAGGATTCATTGGGATAATGTTTTTGTTGATTACCTTTTTCAGGCAGATATCCTTGGAGCAGGATGCAAATGGAAATAAAAAAAGGGAAAATGTATGAACTGGAGATTACGGATATTGCGTTTGGCGGAAAGGGAATCACCAAGGTGGATGGTTTTACCGTTTTCACAGACCAGACAGTACCAGGAGACAAGGTCCGTGTTCATGTGCATAAAAAGAAAAAACGATTTGCAGAAGCAAGGGTGGTTGAGCTGATTCAACCATCTATGGATCGTGTGGATGCGCCCTGCAAATTCAGCGGGTTTTGTGGTGGATGTAAATGGCAGTTTTTGCGTTATGAAAAACAGCTGGAATACAAGACCCGTCATGTTGCAGAATCCTTATCCCATATCGGGAAATTGGATAATACGATGGTTCATCCTGCAATTCCTTCAGATCCCATATTTGAATACAGAAATAAAATGGAATTTTCCTGCTCTGAAAGAAGATGGCTGCTTCCGTCTGAAATGGGGACGGCGGATGAAGAGAATGGATTTGCTTTGGGACTGCATGTTCCCGGTACATTTTATAAAGTGCTGGATATCGATAAGTGTCATCTTCAGCCGGATCTTGGTAACGCGATATTGAATGATATCCGTCAGTATATTAAAGACTCTCATGCACCGGTCTATGGTTTGCGAAGCCATGAGGGATTCTGGCGTTTTGCGATGCTTCGCCACTCTGTTTTTAACAATACCTGGATGGTGAATATCATTACCGCATCCGAGGATATTTGGATCGTTGAACCTCTGGCGGATCTTCTGATCCGGAAATATCCGCAGGTCGTATCGGTCGTAAATAATATTACTTCCCGAAAAGCCGGTGTTGCTACAGGTGAATATGAAATATTGCTCAAGGGAGAAAGTATTTTAAAAGACAGAATGGGATGTTATGAATTTGAAATTTCATCCAATTCTTTTTTCCAGACCAATACCCGGAGTGCGGCTTTGCTGTATGACAAGGTGAAAGAATATGCTGAATTGTCCGGGTCTGAGCATCTCCTGGATCTTTACAGCGGCACGGGTACGATTCCGATCTGGTTATCAGGAGCAGCCAGGAGAATTACAGGTCTTGAGATTGTTGAGAGTTCTGTCCAGGATGCGGAAAAGAATTGTCGGAAAAATGGGATCGATAATTGTACATTTCGATTGGGAGATATCAAGGATCTGCTTGCCGGAGTGGAAGAAAAACCGGATATGATGATTATTGATCCTCCCCGGGTCGGCATGCATAAGGACGTTGTTTCGCAGGTTCTGTGCATGGCGCCTGAAAAAATAGTGTACGTTTCCTGCAATCCTGCAACACTTGCCAGAGATCTGAATATGATTCAGGATGCGTATGAGATCATGGAAGTTCAGCCGGTTGATATGTTTCCTCATACCTATCATATCGAATCGGTTGCAAGGCTGAGAAAAAAGAAATAACTACTGATGATATGCGGAATGAAAATCATCGTTTGCATTACAACTGAACCGCATGAAATCCTTTTTTCATCGCTTCCTGGTTGATATCGATTACTTTTAACAGCTTGGGTGAAAATGTCTTTTTCATTGTCTGAAAGACAGTCGATAGTGTCACCGTATTCATGATTTTCAGCAGAGATCCAACCATTGCCATATTCGCCATCCTGCTGTCACCAAGCTCTTCTGCAATATCATTGACCGGTATATAAAATGACCGGATATCTTTCCGTGCAGCTTTTTTCCGGATCAATGAACTGTTGGCCAGAAGGGTGCCTCCTTCCTGGAGCCTATCGGTAAAGCAATCCAATGATGGTTCATTCATGACTACCAGAATATTGGGAAAGGCAATTACCGGAGATGCAACCGGATCATCGGAAATAATGACCGAACAGTTTGCTGTCCCGCCTCTCATGGCGATACCATATGCCGGATAAAAAGTGACATTTTTATTTTCCGCCATTGCTGCATATGCCATCAGAGTTCCCATGGAGATTACTCCCTGACCGCCAAATCCTGCAAAAATGATTTTGTGTTCCATGCTGTGTGTTTATCCTTATCAATGTTGAGAACGATCAATGATCCGATCGTTGAATGATTTTTCCATCTTTTTTAAAATCCCCTAAGGGAAAGTAACCGATCATCTCATTGGCGATAAATTCATTTGATTTTTGCGGGCTCAGTCCCCAGTTAACCGGACAGGCAGACAGAATTTCGATTATGGAAAAACCTTTCTTCTCCATCTGGTTTTCAATCCCTGTTTGAATTGCTTTTTTGGTTTTCAATACGTTGGGCGCGGTATGTACGGATGTCCTGGCTGCATAGGTAACGCCGCCGAGCGATTGAAGGAGTTCACAAACCCGGATCGGGTATCCCTGCCCATCCTCCGGACTTCTGCCAAAAGGACAGGTTGTTGCCTTCTGACCTTTCAGGGTAGTCGGCGCCATCTGGCCGCCGGTCATCCCATATATGGCATTGTTCACAAAAATGGCTGTTATATTCTCACCCCTGTTGGCCGCGTGGATGATTTCAGCCGTTCCGATGGCTGCAAGGTCACCATCCCCCTGATATAATACAACCAGGGAGTCAGGGAGTGCTCTTTTAATGCCCGTGGCAGCAGCCGGTGTCCGCCCGTGTGCCGGCTGGCAGATATCAAGATCAAGATACGTATAGGCAAGAATGGAGCAGCCGACAGGAGCCATAAAGATTGTATTGTCCTCCTGCCCGGCTTCCTTGATGGCATCGATCACAAGTCTGTGGATGACGCCATGCCCGCAGCCCGGACAATAGGGGGAAGGCATATCAAACGCAATATTGTTTCTTTCATAAACCTTTTTCATGGTTGTTTACTCCTCATGATTGCAAGATTGCTTTTAACTGTTTCAGGATATCCGCTTCTGCAGGAATACCGCCTCCGGGCCGGCCATGAAAATGGATTTTTGCATTACCCAGAATCGCCAGCCTGACATCCTCAATCATCTGCCCGAGGCTCATCTCAACCACAAAGAAATGTTTTGTTTTTTCTGCATGTCCGGCAATGGTTTCGGTTGGAAACGGCCAGACGGTTATGGGTCTGATCAAACCGGTTTTCATTCCCTGTTTCCGGGTCTGGTGAACAACGGAACGGCAGATACGCGCAGTTGTGCCATAAGCGACAAAGATCACATCCGCATCTTCAACCATGTATTCTTCAACCATGAGTTCTCTCTCGGCCATGAGATCAAACTTTTTTTTCAATTCCCAGTTCCATTGTTCAACCACACCTTCTGTAAGGGAAAGAGAATTGATCAGGTGGGATTTTCTTCCTTTCCGGTTCCCGAGGGTCCAGGATGACTTATCAAATTTTTTCCCGGAAGGTTCTTTAAAGACAAGCGGTTCCATCATCTGGCCCAGAATCGCATCACCCAGAATCAGAACCGGATTCCGGTATTCGTCGGCAACGTCAAACGCTTTCATGGTTAAATCCGCGGCCTCCTGAACCGTCTCCGGTGTATAGACAACCATATGGTAGTCACCATGTCCGCCTCCCTTTACAGCCTGAAAATAGTCTGCCTGGGAAGGGGCAATGTTTCCGAGACCTGGACCGCCTCGGGCAATATTTACAATTACAGCCGGGAGCCTGGCACCGACAAGATAGGATATCCCTTCCTGCTTCAGGGATATTCCGGGACTGGAAGAAGATGTCATGGCTCTCGCGCCTGTGCAGGCAGCTCCGTAAACCATGTTGATTGCGGCAATTTCAGATTCGGCCTGAATAAAAGTGCCTCCTCTTATCGTAAGGTGTTTTGCCATATACGCAGGTATTTCATTTTGCGGTGTTATCGGATAACCAAAGTAACAGGTCATGCCGGCACGAATGGCAGCTTCAGCAATCGCCTCGTTGCCTTTCATCAGTTGTTTTTCGCCCATTTATGAATGCTCCTGTTCTCGATACACATCGATTGCCTGATCCGGACACATGATGGCGCACATGGTGCATCCGGTACAATTTTCATTGATCATTATTACATACGGATAACCGCTGGAATTGGTAACATCAGCAGTTGAAAGTGCGATTGCATTCAGTTTGCATGTTGTCAGACAGAGTCCGCAGCCTTTGCAATGTTCAATTCTTACCTCGATTTTTCCTTTTTTTACCATATAAAGGTTTCCTTTTCGTCAACCGTTTTATCGGTCTCAATTTTTTTGATCCAATAACGAGCTGCAACAGATAGCGATTCTTTATGCTTCTTGTCAACGGAAAATATGGTCTCTCGATTATTTTTTGTAATAAAGACCTTGAATAAATGACCGATATCTGTATTAATTAAAAAAAATCGAATACAAAATAGGGAGTATTTCTATGACTGAATATGGTGTGGAATACAGCAGGGAAGGTCATCTTGGAACGGTTACACTGAATCGTTCCGAGCGTCACAATACCTTTAATGTCAGGATGTTTGAATCCCTGGAAAAGATTACGGCAGAAGTGAGGAAAAATCTGCCCCGGGTGCTGATGATTACCGGCGCCGGAAAGGCATTCAGCGCCGGCTTTGATGTCAACCCGGACAACCCTTATGTGGATAAATTGGCCAAAGCCATAGAAGCCCGGGATGAGAAGCCGGTTGTTGACTGTATGAAGGAGTTCAGACGAATCATCGATGGTTTTGTCAACCTTCCCATACCCATTATCGCAGCATTGAACGGAATGGCATATGGCGGTGGTGCTGAGCTGGCTGTTCGATGCGACATCCGGGTAATGGATCCGGATGCAGTGATCTGTTTTTCAGAGGTAAAGCTGGGCTTGATGCCGGACTGGGGAGGGGGAGCGACCCTTGCACGTCTGCTTGGCCCGGCCAAAGCAGCGGATATCATTCTGACCGCGAGGAAAATCGGGGCCATTGAGGCGGAAAAACTTGGACTGGTCAACCGGATCAGTCCTCCCGGTCGTGTTCTGGATGAAGCAAAATCCATGGCAGATATGATTGCTGAGAATGGCCCGCGTTCTGTGCAATATGCCCTTGAGGTGATCCGGAAAAGCACCGGCCTGACACTGGAAGATAATCTTGCTTTTGAATTTGAACGGGCCATTTCACTGATTGCTTCCGGAGAGTGTTTTCATGGAATCACCGCTTTTTTGATGAAAAAAAAGCCGGTGTTTCCGGATCCGGTTTAGCTGGTTTATGCCTGCTGCCTGCAAAGAGGATATCCGGTATTTTATTTGCAGCCATATATTGGATTGTATGGGAGTCGGAAAAACCTTTACCATGATGGAGCCGGTAAAACAGTTGCAGGTCATCCCATGTATCGATGTCGTTCAGGGCTTGAAGGATATATGGCTGGATATTCATTTGACAGCAGCGATCAAGGGTTTGCTGATAGACTATCTCTGTACCCCATTCCACATCCTGAAACAGTTTCTCCGTGAAAGACGCTGCTTTGAACCCAATAAGGTAGTACCCGCCATCAACAGAGGGCCCAATGACGCATCCAGCCTGATCCATTCCACAGAACGATTCCTCCAGGATTTCTACCGTCATTTCCGGACAATCTGTTCCAATCAGAATGGCCCGGTCATATCCGGAAGAGAAAGTCCGGATAAAAGCATTGGACATCCGAATTCCCAAATCTTTTCCGTCTTGCAGATGAAAATCATATGAATCTCCAAGCCATTGTGAAAGACCGGCTTCGAATCCTGCTGGATGAAAAAAGATCCGGATATCGATTTTTGTTTTCTGTGCAGTGTGGAGAATATCCAGAACAAAACATTGATAAAGGTCAAGGACGGTTTTTGGAGATAACTTTTTGGAAAGTCTTGTCTTAACCTTTCCAACCTCCGGGGCACGCATGAATAGGATGATGCAATCTCTGGGTTGATGATTCTCCATCAGGTCCTTACTGAATTTTATTTTATATGATGAACCCGGCAAATGTATATGTCATTCCGGCCGGAGCGAAGAGCCGGAATGACGGAATGGTTGAAATAAAAATGTATCTTATTTGACTTCTTCTACCGGATATTTGGCTCCTTTCCAAGCAAAAATTCCGCCCGGATACCGGTACACATTTTGATATCCCAGTTTTTTGGCCCACCAGGCCCCGTTGTGGCTTCGGGTACACTTGACAAAGCCGCAATAAATAACGATCAGTTTATTTTGATCCGGCCCCAGGAGTTTCCGATACTCTTCCTCGGTCTTTCCATTGGTTTCAGCGGTATTCCATTCTTTCATATCCGGAATGGGAAACAGGAACTGTTTTGCTCCTGGAAGATGAGCCTTTTTATAGCTTTCCTCATAAGGCATGGTATCGATAAGCAGCATCTCTTTTTGGGTATCCATCCAATTTTTAAGCTCGGATGCTGTAACAATGCCATAACCTCCTCTCTGAACTTCCTGAACCAGTTTGACCGCTTCTTTTTCTTTTTCAATCTCTTTTTCAAATTGATCCTCTGCCTGTGCCGGACAGATAAATCCGGACAGAATAAATCCCACGAGTGACAGTAAGCAGAATAAATTACGCAGCTTCATTGTTCTTATCTCCTTTGATAATATTTTTGGACAACAGTTGAATTGATTTTGGGGCCACGTTGTTTCGAAAACGGTATGCATATAAAAAAAAGACATTAGCTATAAAAAAAATATCTCTGTACAGGGCAGATCGAATACCATGGAATGCAGCCGATTCCGGATCTTCCGGACCAAAACAGCCGCAGTCCACATCCAGTCCCATATGGATGCCGTAACTTAAAACCATCATGAACAGAATCAGTAATCCGAAAATTACTGTCAGGCTTCCTTTTATGTCAAACAGGAGGCCGATTCCGGAAATGATTTCAATCGCAGCAAGGAGAACGGCAAAGGAAAGGGTAAGGTTTTCAGGTATAAAACCATATGCATTGATCAGGGTAGCAAAGGACACGGGTGCCATGAGCTTGGTAGCCCCGGAAAACAGAAAAATGGTTCCCAAGCCTATCCGGATCATTACATAAAGAAAATATGACATAGCTGCTTCCTGGTATTGGTGATAAAAATCAACAAATAATGGATCTAAGCAGTTATGTCTAATTGAAAATTTTAATGATTCATCGACTTTGTATTCATAAAAACGATCTGATTATTTTTCGGGAAGTGGTTGCCGTGTATCTTTTTGAGAGGTAATGTACTGGGCAACCAAACATTCCTGTCATGAATCAATAACAGTGTTCTTCAGATGGGAATTTTCCGTTTTGTACCTCAGATACATAGGATGAAATACTTTTTTTTGCAGCCTTTCGAAGATTTGCATATTGTTTTACAAATTTTGGGAGATGCCGGTCATGCAGGCCAAGCAGGTCATGCAGTACCAGAATCTGGCCGTCGCAATCCGGACCCGCACCGATTCCAATGGTCGGAATGGAGATAGCTTCTGTAATTTTTCTGGAAATATCTGCCGGTATTCCTTCCAGGACAACGGAGAAGGCGCCTGCTGCTTCCACTTCACGGGCATCTGAAAGCAGACGCTCCTCATCCCGCTGCACCTTGAATCCCCCCATTTGATGAACCGATTGCGGTGTAAGACCGATATGAGCCTGAACCGGTATGGATGCCTTTGTAATGGCCCGGATCGTGTTGCTTACAGCAGCGCCTCCCTCAAGTTTGACTGCTGCAGCGCCTGTTTCCTTCAGGAATCGACCGGCATTGTATACTGCATCTTCAATGCTTACCTGGTATGAAAGGAAGGGCATATCTCCGATCACCATGGCATTTTTAACTGCCTTTCCAACAATCCGTGTGTGATAGATCATTTCATCCATGGTAACCGGCAGGGTGCTTGTTTCTCCCTGCACAACCATTCCAAGGGAGTCTCCCACAAGGATCATGTGAACACCGGATTCATCAACCATTTTTGCAAACGGATAGTCATAAGCAGTAAGCGCAACAATTTTTTCACCTTTTTTTTTCATCTGATAAAGCTTGGTCAGGGTAATTTGTGAGTTCATGACAACGCCTCCTTGTAAGTGGAAATCCATTCGGTGTAAAGGCCAGGGAATCCATACTATGATTCGGAAAATAGTTTTATAAAATTAAATTTTAGTTTAAATAAAATACGAAAATAGATAAAAAATCAACAAAAAAATACGAATAATAAAAAATATTAATAGAATATTATCAGGAATGGATTGCTGAACATTATATAGAAATACCGAGAAAATGTCATTGAAATATATCTGTGTGAGCATCTTGCCGTAAATAAACGAACAGCAGCAGCAGCAGCATAAAAACCAATTCAGCACTTGATTTTCAGTACGCCGGGAAGAACCTCAAAGTTAAATTTTTCAGCCTTCCATGCCACATCTCCGTCGATCTGGGAATATAACGGTTTTTTCAACCGCACAGACACCTTTTTACAGGACAGGTATTGACCCGCACAATTGCCGATCGTGAATGAAGTCAAGCCGGCGAGGATCATTCGTGAATAGCTGAAATCGATTGATGAGACATGAAGCCGGTGATCATTGAATCCGGCTTTCGGCACCACATTCATTCCATAACCATAATAGGGTTGTTTCATGATCATCAGGCTGAGCAAATTTGGAATTTTTTTTATTTGATCGTCCATTCGGATGACAGCATATGCTGGTGCATAGGCTTTCAGGACAGAGAAAAAGACCGCTTTGAGATAGGGGTAAAAACCAGTAAGTCCCTGTTGAAGAAACCGCTCCCTGAGCTTCAGGATTGTGCCTTCGATACCCAGCGAAACCATGAACGCGCGCCTGTTCTGATTACAGTTGATCAGATCATATTCCCGAACCCGTCCCTTTTGGATGCGCTGTGCAATATCCGCAAGGCTGCCCCGGTAACCCAGGGCATATTGGAGGGCATTGCCTGAACCCAGTGGGAGATATGCAACCGGAGTGATTGCTGTGTCGAGTGCATTGATCAAACTTGAAAATGTTCCGTCGCCACCTGCGGCTACCAGGACACCGCATCGGGAGGCAAGTTCCATCGCACAATTTTTGAAGTCTTCCGGTGAGTTGGTATCCAGACCATATATTTTTGCCTGAAGGATGGTTGCAGCCGTTTTTAACTGGATGCGTTTTGTGTCAATGCTGGTTTTTCCGGATGCAGGATTGACAAGAATGGCGTACTGTAAAGGTTTCATAGGATCGATTGGAAAAGGGTTTTTTACTTTTTTACCGATAATGGATGAATTTTATCACTAATCATTGAAAAACAGCCGTATTTTGTATATGGTGTAAATCATGATTCTTACAATCATTTCTTCCATGAAGCCAGTATTTGTCAAAACCAATTCATAAGTCAAATGGAATAAAACCGGAGACTAACATCATGTTAAAAAAAATCAATCCTGCACTTACAAAGAGTTGGGAAAAGCTCAACGCCCATTTTCATCAGATCGCTTCTATTCATCTGAAAGATCTGTTTTTACAAGATCCGGACCGGGCAGATCGGTATTCGATCCGGTTTCAGGATATTTTTTTGGATTATTCAAAAAACAGGATTACCGATGAAACCTTGAATCTTCTGATGGCACTGGCGGAAGAGGTGGATCTGAAGGATGCGATTGAGAAAATGTTTGCCGGTGAAAAAATCAATGAAATCGAAGACCGGGCGGTTCTACACACTGCTCTCCGGAACCGGGCCAGCCAGGCAGTCCTGTGTGATCATCAGGATGTAATGCCGGATGTGAATGCCGTACTTGAACAGATGAAGCAGTTTTCAGAACAGGTCCGGTCCGGCAGATGGAAAGGATATACCGGCAAATCAATTACCGACATTGTAAATATCGGAATCGGCGGATCGGATCTGGGACCGGTCATGGTTACCGAGGCGCTTAAATTTTATGCAGATGATCAGAAGCTTTCCGTTCATTTTGTTTCCAATATTGATGGAACCCATATTGCGGAAACCCTGAAAAAGATCAATCCGGAAACCACGCTTTTTATTATTGCCTCCAAAACATTTACAACCCAGGAAACCATTACCAATGCGGAAACAGCCAAGAAGTGGTTTCTGGAAAAAGCCCGGGACGAGGCTTATATTGAAAAACATTTTGTCGCTATTTCGACCAATTCGGAGAAGGTGATCCAGTTTGGAATTGATCCGGCCAATATGTTCCGGTTCTGGGATTTTGTAGGCGGACGGTATTCCTTATGGTCAGCTATTGGATTATCCATTGCCTGCTATGCAGGATATGAGAACTTTGTCAAACTGCTGACAGGCGCCCATCAAATGGATGATCATTTCAGGAATGAACCTTTCCGGCAGAATATCCCGGTCATCCTGGCGCTGATCGGTATCTGGTACAATAATTTTTTTCAGGCGGAAACCGAAGTTATCCTGCCCTATGATCAATATCTGCACAGACTGCCTGCCTATCTGCAGCAGGGAAATATGGAGAGCAACGGCAAGAATGTGGACCGGCAGGGAAAGGAGGTCTCCTATCAGACCGGGCCGATTATCTGGGGAGAGCCGGGCACCAATGGACAGCACGCTTTTTACCAGTTGATACATCAGGGCACGAAACTGATTCCAGCTGATTTTCTGGCCCCGGCACAGCCTCTGCATAATCTCACCAATCATCATCATATGCTGCTTTCCAATTTTTTTGCACAGACAGAGGCGTTGATGAATGGCAAGCCGGAAACGGAGGTTCTGAAAGAGTTGCGGGCCGGTGGCCTGACAGAAAATCAAATAGCCGGAATTGCTCCATACAAGATTTTTAAAGGAAACAAACCCACCAACTCCATATTATACAAAAAATTGACACCGGAAATTCTGGGCAGCCTGATTGCGATGTATGAGCATAAAATTTTTGTCCAGGGTATAATCTGGAATGTCTTCAGTTTTGATCAGTGGGGTGTGGAACTGGGAAAACAGCTTGCCAACAAGATATTGCCGGAGCTGGAAAATGACAAACAGATCAGCTCCCATGATCCGTCGACAAACGGTTTGATCAATATGTATAAGTCCATGAGAATGGAATAAAGGTTCGGTTCTAAGAGGTGCTTTGGGTAGTATCATGGTAGCCGGTGACAACCCATCGTTTTCGTATGCTTTACCTGTATGGAAATAACTTTCTGGATGTGAGTTATAATGGATGCAGAACCCCATTTCGCCTTCTGCTCTGATGCCAGTTCATCTGCTGCGATCTCTATTTGTTCTGCTATTGCCTTTATCGTCCTTAAAACAAATTTGCTCCCGACGCCTACCTGATCAGCCATACGCTCCCAATGGCGGATTTGTAACCACTGTGGCCGGTTTTCATTGCCGATTCTCATCGCCAGTTTTTTGTTGATCCCTTCGTATACGCCTGTGCACATAAGGTCGTAAAATGGAGCAAGCCGGATTTCATTGGGAGTCAGGAGCAGCGAGAGATTTTTGGCATGGGCATCTGCATTGTGAATGAAATAATTGAACACGATCCAGTCGAGAAGCGATTTTCTGTCAAGAACCGGGTTGGATGAGAAGCGATCAATCAGAGAATAACAGTCAGCCAGGGAAGGTCCGCCTTCTGTTTCGTATTTGGTTTCAGACATGAGGCCAATCGCCTGGCAGAAGTCCTCCTGATGAAGGCGATGAATCTTGCCTTTGTTATCGAAAAAACGGTCGTATCGTTCAACCACATAAAGTTCATCTGGAATCGCCATCACATGCACTTTGGGTACTGTCAAGCCAATCCTTTCCGCGAGTGCCATGCAAAAAGCCTCGTTACGAACGCTGCCCTCGATACCTTGGATATTGGGTTTGATAATGTGGGAACTCGGCGATGATTCCAGCGGTAGAAATATCCGTTTCCCTTTCATATATACAGGCAGCTTGTTTTGAGCGCCGGCCAATGATAAGCGGATGCCGTCCTCTCCGGCGAGAAATGGTTTTTTAGGAAGCGTTTGAATGATTTCATGAAATTTTTCAGGTGAAAGTTCACGATATTCAGCTTTTTTTGCAGGTCTCGATCCTGGTGGAAGAAGGGTGATTGCACCGGCGCATTCGCCCCCAAGTGCTTCGAGCAAAGCAAATTCATTTCGAAGTGAAACTCCCAATTTCCTGGCAACAGCCTCCCGAACAGTGGATTCCGGCAGAAGGTTGGTAAAAAAAGGACGCGCTTTTTCATCAGGGTAAGGCGCTTCCTGCAGGGGGAGTGAAAGGGAGAGGAGCGGAACACCTTTCTTTGCAATCCATTCCGGATTGTATTGAAAGGAAAAGCGCTGCTGTTTGTCGCATGATAAGATACCTGCAAAATCATTGCATAGATATACTGCAAGTTGAGATATCACCTTCTTACTCCTTTTGGGGTGATTTGAATTTCCAGACCCAACCTGTGAAGTATCTGGAGGACCTTACCGATCTGGGCGGTTTCTTTGCCCCGTTCCAGTTCTCCAAGAAACCGGGTTCCGACACCACACAGTGCCGCTGCATCTGCCTGAGTCAGGTCATTTGCCTTGCGTTTGGCCCTTATCGCTTTTCCGATCTCTTTTGAGGATAGAATAGTCCCATACGGGATTTTTTGATTTGACATAATTACTCCTATGAGCCAATTTCAAAAGTCTCTTATTGTCGTTCCGACGAAAACGAAAATCCAGTTTTTTCGGCTCTTTTCTGAGCACTGACTTTCGCCGGTGTGACGCTTTATAATCGTTTTGAAATTGGCTCCTAATATATAAATAATCCCATACGGGAATATTATCATTGAAATTTTATTTGTAAATAAAAATCTTCCCGTACGGTAAAATATTTTGATTGTAAATATGGCAAGAAGCACTACATGATTTTGACAAATCAAAGGCAAACAATATGGGTAAAGAAACTTTCATAGGGTGTTCCAGGAGTGAAACCCAACGAACATCAGTGGCCCCAATCACTTCTTTTCTATTTCTATTTATCGGGTTCATGAGATAATATGAACGAAAATAATAATTTGGAGGTTTACATATCTGATTTGTTAAAGAAAATTGAGCGTGATGCACTCAGCCTGTCACAACAAGAGCGGGAATTTCTTGCCGACAGGCTGCTTAGCTCTCTTGATGGTGATGCCTTGAACGATATCGATTCGGCATGGATCGCAGAGGCTGAACGCCGCTATCAGGAATATACTGAATATAATTGCCTAAAGCAAATGACCCGAAATCATCGTTTGTTGTTGTCTGATAGGTAACTCCGGTCGGATTGAAACTTCCATCCAGCTCTTGAATGATGATTGCTGAACCACTGATAAATGGCCCTTTTTGAATATAACCATCAACAGAATAAGGGCCGGAGTGGACGGTTTCGCCTCTATCACAGAAAATCATTTGTTAAAACAAAATTCGCAATCCTGTCTGCCCCGTTCTGTTCCGGTTTCCGGGGGCAGGGCAGGGTGAGAAGCTCATCAAGTCTGGAAATCCAGCTTCCATCCTGAAATTCATGTTCCTGGATCATCAGACCGGTCATCTCCCTTTGTATGAACTCCTCCAGTTTGTGCGATTCCCGGAAATCCGGCCGGCAAACAAATCCAAACGGTATCCGGCCATGATACACTTCCGCAATGGTGCTGTATCCGGCTTTTCCGATTACTGCATCTGCGGCATTGACCAGATCCGGATGAAAGAATTCTGAGTGGTGGGGGAATTGAATAAGATTGCCTTTTTTTTCAAAATAACTATTTCCTCCCGGGATCACGAATATCATATGTTCCCTGGATATCAGTTGGTTATGGAAAGACAGTTTCTGCTTTATCCCTCCGGTAGTAATCAGGATCATTTTATCATCTGTATTGATTTTCAATTTTTCCCGCACTGCTTCTTTTGAACTTCTGCTTTTTCTGCTTACCGGCATGGTTTTCATGGTTGAATCCTTCCGGTCACAGATCGGTTCGGTCTGGATGTGGAAGGTGGCTTGCTGAAACAGGGTTTCCAGATATTGGATATGTTGTTTAATCTTAGGAAAAGCATTTTCGTATTCTCTGTATATCCAGTCCCAGGTGAAGTTTTCGATGAGAACAGACGGGAGTTCTGCCTGTTTTGCTACGGCAATTCCAAGAGGGGATATGTCACAGAGAACAAGTCTGATTCTTTTCTGCTTTAATTGGTGGGCCAGTTCTGAAATCTGCCGGGTCTGAAAGGGATAAAAGGCATCCAGTTGTTCAATGGTTAAAGACAGATCTGCATGAAAAGGAGTTTTCTGGGCAAGGCCGATATCGGTTTGCGTGGATAAATAAGCAAAATCGTTGGACAAAGATTCCTGGAAAAACCATTTCGGGGTTTTGGTGAAAATGTGGAAACAGATCGCCGGATCTTTTTCGGTCATTGCCTGCATCACGGCAGAAGCACGTGCAGCGTGCCCGAAACCATGAGAGGAGATAAAATACGCAATATGCTTTTTGGGTGAGGTCATTCGAAAAAGAAAAAACGGTAAATTGGATATGACAGCAGAAGAGCGATCAGGATTGCGGAACCGTAGATGAGTTTTCTGTTGATGGTTACATCACTCTCTTTCCGGTTCCGGATGGTTTGTAACTGAAGATCATTTTCTTTGATAATCTGCTGAATATTCCGGTCGGTTTCGCTGACAAGCTGTTTGGTCTCCAGTATCATCTCTTTTGTCGGTCTCATGGTGTCTCCTCCGGCATTACGATTGACCGAATTTCATTGTATGGGGAAGTAACGAATTGCATCGTTCCACCTATAGAAATTCCTTGGCCAGCTTTCCTTCTTTTCTCCACACCCAGCAGGTATCGATCAGGTATTGATTCATGATATCAGGGGAGAATTTCTTTGGCAAGGGTTTGCGTGCAAAATGAGCCCAGTAACCCTGTACTGCGGCCGGTGCCATTGCAAGAAGAAGTGTTGTCAGGTGCGAACATCCGCTGGCACCCCCCAATATCTGTTTGATCTTTGCAGTAAACCCCGGGGCAATACTCATCCCTTTTACGATATCCAGGCTTTTCCGGGTTTCAATGCAATCCACCCGGGGGATTCCCGGCATTTCAGCCTCGATTGCCTTTATCGTCAGTTCCGTTCCTTCCACATGCATCCGGATGATCATGTGATGAACCAGGTGGGGAGCGGATTTTTCTCCATTAAATTTATAATAGGATTGCAAACGATTGTCTTTTAATTCCGCCTGAACGATAATGCCGCCTTGCTTGCACTCAAAAGTGGATATCTCGATATTCCGGGTGTGGACTTTTTCTCCGATCTGCTGTTTCAGCTCGCTCATTTATTCATTCCTGACCTGGCTCAGTCGAGCCAGTGAATCTAACAATTGGTTTTTTAAAATAAAGTCGGTGTTCCTTGCAGCCAACCGGCCAACCGGCCAACCGGCTAACCGGCTAACCGGCTAACCGGCTAACGGTCCAACCGGCAGGTTTAAGCCTATAACTCCGGAGGCCCTTTTGGTATCAGACAGAGAAACAATAAAGGTGTATCACCGGTATTTTTGATCTGATGTTCTTCATTTCCTGGAATGAACACTACGTTCCCGGCTTCCAGGGGAATCCAATCCCCTTCCTTGAAAACCGAACCATGTCCGGCATGGACAAAGATTTCATGTTCCCATTCATGAGAGTGTCTGGGTGAGAATCCTTCCGGGGCCAGTTCAAAAAGCCTCATACAGAAATTTTCAGCTCCATCTGATTTCCCGATCAGTAACCGCCCATTCACGCCTTTTACAAGATCACTGTCAAAGTGTTTGGGTTCAATCTGGGTATAATGTTTTATTTTCATAATTTTGCTCCATGAAATTCGGTTTCTGCATCCGCTATCGCATACCAGCCATTTTCAGTATCTGGTCTGCGACGAATGCGATATTTTTTCTGGGCCAGACAGGTATGGTTGTTTCAATATCATCATCCGATATCACCGCTTGAATATCTTTTCGTTCTGAGAACAAGGGAACGGTATCAGCGGATTTTCTCCAGACCTCGATTTTTTTTCCAGGGCCGTTCTGATACCCTTCCACCAGAATCAGATCGGTTTGATGGAACAGGGACTCGATTGTATCAAAGGGGTTTTCATCCGGTTTTTTGGGCAGATAGACCGCTATCAGATCTTTTGTGGCTATGGCTGCCGGGCAAGCGCCGGCTTTTCGATGCAGATAGGAATCCTTGCCGGGTCTGTCCAGCTCGTGTTCATGACTGCTGTGTTTCAGGGTTCCAACCCGGATACCGCGTTTTATGAATTCATGCACAAGGTCGACGGTCAAGGTTGTTTTTCCATTATTTTGCCGGCCCAGGATATGTATAATTCTCATGTTGAAATCATACTCATTCATTGTCAGTAAAACGAATATCATCTGCTTTCAGTTTGTTTTGATGAGTGCGGATTTACCACACTCGATCCTGAATTACAAGAAGAGCATCCGGTTGATATTTTCTGAATTTCATCAAATCTTCTTTATTTTCAAATATATTTTTCTTAGCCATTCTTGGCGAACTTTGTTATAGGGAAAAAGATTGAAAAACGTAAGTGGGAATGACAGCTTTATTTTACCGGGAATGGATCATTCTTTTCCGATCTGCTTGACTTTTTGGGAGAAGGTTAGTTTTATACAAGAGTTTTACCGGAGGATTCACACAAACAGGATCAACACATTGATGGTATTCATGTAAGTCGTAATTTATGCCCTGTAAAATTTTAAATTTCCGATATGATTCACTTCTCTTCATCAATCCGAGCTTCTTTTCCGGATATGGGATGGTATTCAGGATATGCTGCATGATCCTTGTCTTTATACTTTGTTCCGGTCTAACGGCCGGTCAGACAGCGGGTCTTGATTTGAATGGATCTTCAGAAGATATAACTCCGGATACATGGCATATAACGGCGGATAAAATTGAATACTCTCAGAAGTTTGATCAGTATATTGCAGAAGGGGATGTCGTTCTTACCGGTAAAGATCAGAAAATAAACGCCGAATATGTCCGGTATGACCGGAAAAATAAAAAAGCCTATGCATTGGGTAATGTTGAATTGATGGCTGGTGAAGATGTTGTACGCGGGAACCGTATGACCCTGGATCTGGAAAAACGAACCGGTACTGCTTATGAGGGGACGGTGTATATCCGTGAAGGGAATTACCGGCTGTGGGGGGATAAAATTCAAAAAACCGGAGAAACTACATATCTTGCTGAAAATGCAATTATCACAACCTGTGATGGCGATCAGGCTGACTGGAAGGTTTCCGGGAATGAGGCAGAAGTGACCATCGAAGGATATGGCAAGGTGAATCATGCTACATTATGGGCAAAGGATGTACCGGTTTTGTACAGCCCTTTGTTGTTTTTTCCCGCAAAGAAGAAACGGCAGTCCGGTTTTCTGGCTCCCCGGTTTTCTTTTTCCGATCGTCTGGGCGCGGAATATGATCAGCCCTATTTCTGGGCGATTAACGATCAGACAGATGCAACTTTTTACCTGGATCATATGGAAGAGAGGGGGGAGAAGATTTCCGCTGAATATCGGTACGTCATTAACAGCGGTTCCCAGGGGGCGGCTTTTTTGGACTTTCTGAAAGATGATAAGGTCGACATCGGAACAGAGGAATCTTCGACCCGATGGGGGTATGACGAGGATGATAATATTATTCGACCCAATGATAAACGGTACTGGTTCCGGATGAAAAGCACTCAGATGCTGCCTTATGAGCTAACCGGAAAACTGGATCTGGATGTGGTAAGCGATCAGGACTATCTGACGGAATTTCGTGATGGGTATTCAGGGTTTAATGAAACCGCGGGGTATTTTGAAAAAAATTTTGGAAGAGGATTTGATGATTATACGAGCAAAAGCCGGACAAACACATTGATTATCGGGAAAAGCTGGGAACAATACAGCATAGGTGTTGAGGGCAGATGGACAGACGATGTGCTGAAACGTGATGGAAAAATATTGGTAAAAGGAACACCCGCCACGGAAGAACAGCCGGCAACGGAAGATTTCATTCAAAACTATTCAGGCACAGACGACACGGTTCAGAGATTGCCATCCATCCAGTTTAGCGGATTAAATCAGGAAGCATGGGAAGAGTCCTGGCTTTACTGGAGTGTTGACACACAAACAGATTTTTTTTACCGGATCGACGGAGTTCGTGGCAACCGGGCGGATCTGTATCCCCGTTTTTATATACCCATGCGATATAAGAATTATTTTTCATTTGAACCGTCTCTGGGCTTACGGGAGACATTATGGTATGTGACGGACTATAACGGCGGGGTGGATTCAACCCATGATGAAGAGAACCTTGATAATACATTAAACCGTGAAATTTATGACATTCAGCTGGATCTGTCCACAGAGGTATATCGTGTTTATAATCTCGGGTGGAAAAGCATCGAACGGTTCCGGCATGCAATTATTCCACAGGTGGTTTACAAATATCAACCTGGTTGGGATGAATCTGAATATCCGGTATTTGATTCAGTTGATCGACTGGGAGGATTGCACATGGTCACATACTCGCTGGTGAATACATTGACCTCTAAAGAATTGGTCGGAGGACCGGTTCGGACCAGAAATCCGTTTCGGACCAAAGACAATGATAAGGATGAGGATGAGGTTCCGGAATATTCTTATCAGGAGTTTTGCCTTTTTGAATTATCACAAAGTTATAATATCAATCAGAGAAATACTACGAACCCGGAACCGTTTTCTGCTGTTACCGGGAATCTGGCGTTCGGTCTTTGGCGTTATTTTACATTGAAGACCAATGCTGCATGGAACCCATATGTCAATCGTTTAACAGAGAGAAATATCGGTGTGGGCCTTTCCGATGACCGTGGGGATGAATTCAATATGGGATATCGCCGGAACACCGGTGCAACCGAATCCTTGAATATGGATTCATACCTGGTATTGACGGAAAGATTCTCACTGTATTTTGAACTGGACAGAGATTTATTTAAAAAAAAATATATTGAAACCAGAGCCAGTGTGCTCTATAAGACCGGATGCTGGTCTGCGGATTTCGGCATCACCAAGACTCGGGAGGACAGGAAATACTCCCTGATGATCAATCTTTTCGGGCTTGGGGGATTCGGGCGCTCAATTCGACCTGTTGATGAAGAAGAATAATCAAATTTAACAATAAATGATAGTATCCATATGAGTTCAGATCTATTAAAAGAAGCCTGGTATGTGCTACATACCAAAAGCCGGTTCGAGAATGTTGTTAAGGAAGGGCTGGAAAAAAAATCTTTTCAGGCGTTTCTTCCCAAGATAAAGGTGAGGAGCAAAAGGCGGGACAGGAAATTGATGATTCAGGTTCCGCTCTTTCCTGGATATTTGTTTGTCCGAACCGATCTGAATCCTCCTGAACACCTTGAAATCGTTAAGACAGCAGGGGTAGTGCGATTTGTCGGAAATGCAAGCGGTCCACTTTCCGTGTATGAAGAAACCATTGAATCGTTAAAAATCATGGTTATGGGCGGGGAAGAGATCATAACCGGCACCCGATTCAAGAAAGGAGATAAGATTGTTGTTGTAAACGGGCCGTTTGTTGGTATAATTGGGGAGTTTGTACAATACCGAGGTCAGGGACGTGTTGTCGTTAATATCGATGCGCTTGGACAGTTCGCTGCGGTGAATGTGGATCAAGATGATGTTGAACTTGTGCCTCAAATATTATCATAACTACTTGACTTGTTATAGGGTTATGTTTTATTAATAAGCTACACACATTCTTGATATTCGATTGCCACTACAAGGAGGATATATATGAACAAGTTGGAGCTGATTTCTGCCTTAAAAAACGAGGCCAATATCTCAAAATCAGATGCAGCAAAAGTGATTCAAATTTTCTTCGGATCCATGGCGGATGCAATGGCAAAGGGAGAAAGGGTTGAAATTCGCGGGCTGTGCAGTTTTTTTGTAAAAAGCTACAAGAGTTATACGGGTCGAAATCCTAAGACCGGTGCCAAAGTTACCATACAACCCAAAAAATTACCTTTTTTCAAATGTGGAAAAGAGTTGAAAGAGCGGGTTGATTATTAGAACCAAAGAAGCTGATTTGCCGGCATTTGCGCTTTCATCTGAATTTTACTCCCTGAAATACCATATAAAGACATTGTCTTATCTGACAAGAGCTTTTGAAGCAGGAAACTTGTCACATGCACTGCTTTTCACTGGATTACTGGGAGTTGGGAAACAGGCAGCCGCAAAATTGTTGTCCATGGCCTGTAATTGTTTTAAAAGGGCTGTTTCCGGTGGCTCTGAGCCTGCGCCTGATAAACAATCCGGAAATAATGAAGGCGATATCTGGCCGTGCGGGCAATGCAGGTCGTGCAAGAAAATTTTGAACAACAGCCACCCTGATCATCTCCTGATCAGGCCCACGGGCTCTTTCATAAAAATTGATCAGGTGCGCAGTCTCATTCAGAAACTTTCTTTGAAACCCTATGAGGCGGTGAACCGTTTTATCATACTCTCTGATGCCGACTCCATGAATCCGGAAGCAGGCAATGCATTGTTAAAGGTTCTGGAAGAGCCTCCGGATCATACAACCATTATATTGACAGCAAGGCAGGTTTCCAACCTTCTGCCGACAATTGCATCGCGTTGCATGCATATCCGTTTGCGTCCGATGCCGGAAGATTTTATCGCCGGAGTCCTGAAGGAAGATCACGAGGCTGCATCGGATGAAGCCGGCATCTTGGCGAGAATGGCTTCCGGAAGCATTTCAAAAGCAATCTTTATGAAAACCAATCATTGGCTGGATAGACGGAATCACCTCATCCAGGAACTGGTAAACCTCCGGTCAAGGCCTGTCGGGTTTATCATGGCGTTTGCAGAGCGATTATCTCAAGACAAAGAAATATTGAGCGAATGCCTGGAGATTTTCAGAATCTGGTTGCGGGATCTGATCATTTATCGGTATGCTCCGGATAGAATTGTATATGCTGATCTGGAAGATACCATCCGGAATGAATATCGTAAATCGGATTCCGAAACCTTACTTTCGCTGGTCGATTTGATTCTCGCAGTACAAAAAAAAATTGAATCCAATGGAAACGTAAGGCTTTCCACGGAAATTCTGATGATGAAAATGGCAGGACAATACAGATGAAAAAAATAGCCGGTATACGATTCAAGCCTGCTGGGAAAATTTATGATTTTGAAAGCGGTGCATTTGTTTTAAAAAAAGGAGACTATGTTATTGTTGAAACCGAACAGGGTCTTGGTTTTGGTTTTGTCGTGAATCCCCCCAGACCGGTTGATGAAAAAGATCTGGACAAGCCATTTAAGAAAATTTTCAGAATCGCAACCGAGGAAGATTTCAAGAAGATTGAAGAGAATATCAAGGTTGAAAAAGATGCATATGATTTTTGTGTTGGGCAGGTGAAAGAGCTTGGGCTTGAAATGAATCTTTTTTCTGTCGAAAGCACTTTTGACTCCGGAAAGCTTACATTTTTTTTTACAGCAGACGGCCGTGTGGATTTCAGGCAGCTGGTAAAAGAGTTGGTAAAAGAGTTTCGGACACGTATCGAAATGCGTCAGGTCGGGATACGGAATCAGGCAAAAATGTGCGGTGGAACAGGAAGATGCGGCCGAGTGATCTGCTGTTCTTCTTTTCTGGGGAAATTTGAACCGGTTTCCATCCGAATGGCCAAAGAACAGGGGCTATCACTCAACCCTACAAAAATCTCCGGTCAATGCGGGCGTCTGATGTGCTGTCTTACATATGAAAACGAAACTTATCGGGATTTGAAAAAAAGTGTGCCAAAGATTGGAAGAACAATAGAGGTTGATGGTCGGAAAGGTAAGGTTGTCCGCCACAATGTGATCGGCGGAACGATTACGATGCGGCTGGAAGAGGATGACCAAGAGGTTGAAGTGGAGATCGATGAGATTTAATAAAAAAGGGGAAACAGGATGAATAATTCCTTTTATGTGACAACTCCGATATATTATGTAAATGCCAGGCCGCATCTTGGCCATGCATATACGACCATTGCTGCTGATGTTGTGAATCGGTTCAATCAGATGCGCAAAGCGGAAACCTACTTTTTGACAGGTACGGATGAGCATGGCGACAAGATTGTTGAGGCTGCTGAAAAAGAAAATACAACACCCAGGGTGTATGTTGATAAAATCAGCAAACTTTTTCGTGAATTATGGCCGGAACTTGGCATTTCAAATGATGATTTTATCCGGACCACGGATAAAAATCATATTCAGATCGTAGAGAAGATTCTTCAGGACATCTATGATGCCGGGGATATCTATTTTAGCGAGTATGAGGGTTTGTATTGTTTCGGGTGCGAACGGTTTTACACGGAAAAAGAGCTGGTCGATGGAAAATGCCCGGATCATGAATCCGAACCGGAACGGATCAAAGAATCCAATTATTTTTTCAGAATGAGCAAGTACCAGGAGTGGCTTGTGGAGCATATCCATAAAAATCCTGATTTTATCCGTCCGGAGCGATATCGAAACGAAGTACTATCCTTTTTAAAAGAGCCGCTTGAGGATCTTTGTATTTCCAGACCGAAATCCAGGTTGAAATGGGGTATCACCATTCCTTTTGATACAGATTATGTTACCTATGTCTGGTTTGATGCCCTGCTGAATTATATTTCCGCGCTCGGTTACCCGGATGGGAAAAAATTTATTCAGTTCTGGCCTTCGGCTCAGCATATTGTAGCCAAAGATATCCTGAAGCCCCATGGTATCTATTGGCCGACGATACTTAAAGCTGCCGGCATAGAGGTATACAAGCATCTTAACGTACATGGTTACTGGAATGTTGATCAGAGCAAAATGTCCAAGAGCCTTGGCAATGTTGTTGAACCGCTTTCCCTGAAAAACAAGTACGGTCTGGATGCATTTCGTTATTTCCTGATGCGGGATATGGTTTTCGGCCTTGATTCAGGTTTTTCAGAAGAAGGACTGGTCAACCGGATCAACTCGGATCTGGCCAATGATCTTGGGAATCTTTTTTCCAGGGTGCTGGCTATGGTTCATAAATATTTCAAGGGCAGTGTTCCCCAGATTGACCTGACGCTTGATGAGGCAGTTTCTCTTTCACTTGAAAAGGATGCAGCCGAAGCTGTGACCGAGTTTGAGGTCTGCATGGATAAGTTTGCTTTTCATAAGGCGCTGTCTGCTATCTGGGAATTGATCAGTAAAATGAATAAATATGTTGATCTTACCGCACCCTGGGAACTTGCCAAGAAAAAATCGAGTCAAAAGCAACTGGAGGCCGTGATTTATAATCTTCTGGAGGGACTCCGGGTAATCTCCGGACTGATCTATCCGATCATGCCTGAAACAGCAAAGACAATGCAGAAACATCTTGGCATCGACCCTGAGGCCCCTTTTTATGAGCTGGATTATCTCAGAAAGTGGCGAATTATCCAACCCGGAACCATACTTCCCAAAACCGTTACACTGTTTCCCCGTATTGATGTAAAAAAAGAGGGTGCCGCAGACGGAGATACAGATCAGGATGTAAAACCAAGGCTTAAAATGAAACCGGAAATTTCAATGGAAGAGTTTTTGAAAGTGGATCTCAGAGTGGCAACCATAACTGCTGCGGAAACAATTCCAAGGGCAAAAAAGTTGTTGAAACTGGAAGTGGATATCGGAGAAAAAAGGACAATTGTTGCGGGCATAGCCAATAGCTATTCACCGGAAGAGTTGATCGGCAAACAGGCGATTATTGTTGCCAATCTGAAGTCCGCTAAATTGATGGGCGTTCTTTCAAACGGCATGCTGCTTGCGGCGGTTGATGAAAAAGAATGTTCAGTCGCCGGAATGGATAAACCGGTTAAACCAGGCACACCGCTTTCATAATTTGGCTTACAGCCGGAGGAATAATTTATTTATGCTGTATTCCATCCGATTTTCGGTTGATATATTTTGTTTTTTTGTTTAATGGATAATGGTCTGCGCTGAAAATGAACAGTTGATTTTACATCACTGTGATATGTAACTGTTTGCAGGTATAAGTCAGTTTTCTTGATGAATCCTCAATTAGGAATATAAAACGATCAACAACATGCCGAACAGAATGAAAATACCAATCCGAAGAGAGCCAAGCTGGCAGGAATATCAATTCAGACTGCAGCGGAAAGCCGCTTATCGAAAACAGGCGCTTAGATTTTTTCAGTATTTTTCAGGTTTCATTATCCTATTCGTCATTGTCTATGGGGCGTCTGTAAGTTTCAGCGGAACCGTCTGTCAACAGCTCTTCCAGAAATCGGTTATCCTGTCAAAAAGCTCGTCGGAAGAAAAAAAGCAAGAAGAAACAAAACAAGAAGAAATAAAACAAGAAGAAACAAAGCAAGAACAGACAACACTCCTTACCAAAAAGGACGTGCAGGGTTTTATCAGGGATGTTGATCTTTTGAAATTGAATGACGCCAGTTTTTCCGTGAAATCAGATAAACATTCTTATGTCGTTGAAACGACGCTGAATACTTCCCTTCAGCAATATCTGTCCGATACGCTGGATAGAAAACACTCAAGGAATATCGGGATTGTCCTCTTGAACCCCGGAACAGGGGAAATCCACGCTCTGGTGGGTTTTGATAGAACCGGGGAGAACAAGAATACATGTATCGAAGGACTTTTCCCTGCAGCCAGTGTTATTAAAATTATAACGGCTGCCGCCGGAATTGAAAAGTGCGGATTCAGCACCGGTTCCAGTTTTGCTTTTTACGGAGGTAAGCATACCCTTTACAAATCACAACTGAGGGAAGTTAAAAATCGTCGGCATGCCAATCAAATGAGTTTTCAGGATTCCTTTGCTCAATCCGTGAATCCTGTTTTTGGGAAGATCGGGGCAAACTATTTGGGAAGGGAGACACTTATTGATTACGCGGAAAGTTTTGGCTTTAATCGAACAATTGATTTTGAAATACCGATGACTTCAAGCACCTTCAGTTCGACAGACAAAACGTTTCAGTTGGCAGAGGCTGCCAGCGGGTTCAACCGGGAAACTACGATTACTCCCATGCACGGTGCCCTGATCAGTGCGGCAATTGTCAATAAAGGCGGGCTGGTTGAACCGACTGTAATCCAGCAGATACGGAATGAAAAGGGGGAGATCGTATACCGTAATAAACCAAAGGTCATCGGCCATGTTGTGACCGAAGATACTTCAAAAGCGCTCTATACGATGATGCGCGAGACGGTGAGTTCCGGAACCAGCCGGAAGGCTTTTCGGGGTGCAAACCGGGATAAAATTCTGTCACAACTGGATATCGGAAGCAAAACCGGTTCTATTGGAAGCCGGAAGATACGCAATGTGAAATATGACTGGTTTGTCGGATTTGCCGAAGAAAAAAATGGTAATGAAAAGCTTGCCGTATCCGTTGTCGTAGCCCATGAAAAATTCATCGGGAAAAAAGCGGGTTTGTATGCGCGGGATGCCATAAAGCAGTATTTTCAGAATTATTTTGATCAAAAACAAGGCGAAATGCAGACCCGGAATATATCAAAGGGGAAAAACCAAAAGTCGGTTTGATTTTTTCAATACGTATACCACCCGCCTGCAAAACAGACATCCGATTCAGATGATATGGGGGAAATCCATTATAAACAGAATTGATCTTAGAAAAAATGAGGGCCTGTTTTTTCCCCATAAGATCGTTTTCATACAATTGAGTGACAGAGACGCTGAGGAGATATAAAATGCCTGGATTTGAAATATTTGGAGATGAGGAGCGCAAGGAAGTACAGGATGTACTCGATACCGGGGTACTTTTCCGGTATGGCTTTGATCAGGCACGAAACGGACATTATAAAGCTGCTCTCTTTGAACAGGAGCTTTCCAAAAGAATCGGATCCGCATACAGTCATCTGTGTTCAAGCGGAACAGCTGCCCTTTCGGTTGCTCTGGCAGCATGCGGAATCGGTGCCGGTGATGAGGTCATTGTGCCGCCATTCACTTTTATTGCCACAGTTGAAGCCGTACTCAATGCCGGAGCGGTTCCTGTATTTTCTGAAATTGATGAAACCCTGTGTCTTGACCCGGAAGAGATTGTAAAAAAACTGACCCCGCGAACCAAAGCTGTTCTGCCGGTTCATATGTGCGGCAGCATGGCAAGGATTGATGAAATCAAGACCTTGTGTGATCAGAAAGGACTTATTCTTATCGAAGATACATGCCAGGCTATCGGCGCAAGTTATCGCGGAAAAAGCCTGGGAACATTTGGAAAGGCTGGTTGTTTTTCTTTTGATCCGGTAAAAACAATCACATGCGGCGAGGGTGGCGCAGTAGTGACGAATGACCGGAAGGTCTATACGCTATCGGATCAGTATGCGGATCACGGACATGATCACCTCGGAAAGGATCGTGGGCTGGAAGGGCACCCAATCCTGGGTGTCAACTACCGGATCAGCGAGTTGAATGCAGCTGTCGGTGTTGCCCAGCTGCGAAAGCTGGATTGGATTCTGGATACCCAGAGAAGGAATAAGGCTGCAATCAAAGACGGTATGAACGCACTTCCGGATATCGCTTTTCGGAAACTTCCGGATGAAGCAGGGGACTCCGCCACTTTTTTAAGCTTTTTCCTTCCGGATGAAAAAAAAGCGCGGAAAGCGGTTGCAGAATTTGCCGGCGCCGGTGTGGATGGCTGCTTTTACTGGTATGGCAACAACTGGCATTATGTAAAACAGTGGGAACATTTACACAAAATGAATGGCGCTGCCAGAATGCCGGTTGAGCTCGTGGCCAACTGTCCGGATTTTTTGAAGATCAATCTGCCCAAATCAGACCGGATCATGGGAAGAACAATTTCCATGCAAATCAAACTCTCATGGACAGAAGAAATGATGGAGAAACGGATTGAGAATATCCATCAGGTGCTGAAAGGATAACAAAATGTTTCGAAATTTCAAGATTGTTCCCAATATCGTATTCGGGCGTGGCTGCTTCAACCAACTGGATGAGATTCTTTCCGCCAGACGTTCAAGAAGTGATTCATACATTGTCTTTGTTGTTGATGATGTGTTTGAAAATCGGGCCTTGAGAGAAAGAATCCCTCTGAAGAACAACGATATGCTTTTATGGGTTAATGTGGATGATGAACCCAAGACAAAATATGTGGATGAATTGACCGCCAAGGTAAAACAATACAATGCAAATCTTCCGGAAGGCGTTATCGGGATCGGGGGAGGAAGTACAATGGATCTGGCAAAAGCCATCTCCCTGATGCTGACCAACCCGGGATCTTCCGCAGATTACCAGGGGTGGGATCTGATAAAAAAACCTGCGGTCTATCATGCCGCCATTCCGACCTTATCCGGTACAGGTGCAGAAGTATCCCGTACAACGGTCTTAACCGGCCCCAAGAAAAAACTGGGGATAAATTCAGATTATACTGTATTTGATCAGGTAGTACTAGACCCGGATTTAACAGAGGGTGTCCCGGCAGATCAGAGGTTTTATACAGGGATGGATTGTTTTATCCATTGTATTGAATCCCTGACCGGCACGTATTTAAATGCATTCAGCCGTGCATATGGTGAAAAAGCCAATGACCTTTGCCTGGAGGTTTTCCTGGAAGAAGGTCCGGAAAATGCCGACAAGCTCATGATGGCATCCTATTTCGGAGGGATGAGCATTGCCTATTCTCAGGTTGGTGTATGCCATGCTCTCTCATACGGTCTATCTTTTGTGCTGGGCATTCACCACGGAATCGGGAACGCAATTTCCTTTGATTATCTGGAGGAGTTTTATCCCCATGGAGTTATACAATTCCGGCAGATGATGGATCGGCAGAAGATCGAACTGCCCAGGAATATCATGCATGATGTCCGCGATGACCAGCTTGAAAAAATGGTGGATGTCTCGCTGGTACTGGAGCCTCTTTGGGAAAATGCATTGGGCGCTGACTGGAAAAAGAAGATGCCTCGGGAGAGAATCAGGGATCTATATCTCCGGATGTAGTTCTCATGGGCGGGCACTTTAACTATAAAATCATGGACGGGGTTTAGAATGGGCACTTTTTTAAAAATAAAATGGCTTTATCGACAAGTCTGGAAAAGCATACATCACGGTCTATCGTTTCATCTGTATTTCGGAAAATCAATGGCAGCAATTCCGGATCACTCCATTGTCCTGTTTCCGTACCAGGCAACGACTCTGGCTTGCGGGCTTGCGGGTGTGGTCGGGTTCAAGAAAAGGAAAAAGGAGGATAGTTCTTTTGATTTTAATGAGTTCGCTGCCATGGTGAGGACAATTGAAGAAAACACATTGAAGGGGAAAACCTCCCAACAACAGTGTTTTGATGAAAACTGCCTTGGAGGCGATGCATTGATCGATCAGATCAAGCAGATATCCCGGAGTTTGAAAACAGGCCACAGGTTTTCTCAGATATTTCTGGATAAAAAGCTTCAGACCCGGTTGTCTGATATTTCTTCTGTTTTACGGCAGATTGTTCAATCAGAGTCAAACTTTTTCACTCAAAATATTGGTTATTTAAATACGGAAGAATCAAAAATCGTTTCAAGAAGAATTGAAAATCTGAAAGATGTCGACTGGTGTCTGCGGATGGAACTGATGGATAATATCCGGAAAGTAGCCGGTCTTATGAAAAATATAAAGGAAACGGTTCAGCCGGAAACCGTTATGATTTACCGCCAGATCAATGCAGTACTCAACAGTATTGACCGACTTGAGGTTCGGGGAAGGGATTCTGCCGGCATTTCATTGATGTTTGTGCTTTCCGGGGAGGAATATTCTCATTTTAATCAGTTGGCTGACCAGAATAAGCTGGTAGACATGATTGCCACCCGGATGAATCAGGATGCGTTGATCAATCAGGGAATCAGCATCAATAATCTGCAGAAGAAAAACAGCAGCAGGCATGTTGCGATTATGATGGTTTACAAGGTTGCTGCTGAAATCGGTGCGCTTGGTGACAATATCCAGTATCTGCGAAAACAGATTGAAGAAGATCCGGTTTTGGGCCTGGTTTCAGGTCTTGAGAATCTCAATTACACGGTGACCTCCCATACCCGATGGGCATCGGTAGGAGAAATTTCACAACCCAATTGCCATCCGGTTGACAATAAAACAGCAGATGCTTTTTCTTCTCAGAACAACAACACCATCCATATCTGTTTGAATGGAGACATCGACAACTACCGAGAGCTGAAAAAAGAATACGAAGACAATGGCGGTAAAATCAATAAGAGTATCACTACGGACACAAAGATCATTCCGATCCGGATCCAAAAGTATCTGCATGCCGGCCATCCAGTGGAAGAGGCCTTCCGGCTTGCCGTTAATGATTTTCATGGTTCCCATGCCATTTCCATGCATACCGACCTATCACCTGGAAAAATTTTTCTGGCGCAAAAGGGGAGCGGCCAGGCGGTTTTCATCGGTATCGGCACGGAACACTATATGCCTACATCTGAAGTATATGGATTTGTCGAAGAGACATCCGACTTTTTGAAAATGGACGGCGAGAAGATTGTTAAAGGAAGGAGCGGGAGGAAAACACAGGGACAGATTATGATTCTGGATCAGAATTCCTCCGGCGGTCTGGAGGGTATAGAGGCGATGTATTACGATGGTACACCCCTGGAACTCGGACCGGATGATATCAAACATACAGAGATAACCTCTCGGGATATCGATCGTCAGGGATTTTCCCATTATTTTTTAAAGGAGATTTCAGAAGCCCCGGTATCTGTGGAAAAAACCCTTCTGAACCGATGGAAAATCGATAAGTCGGATGACCAGCGCTATGAGATCACCCTGGATGAGACTTCCGTGCCCCTGCGCATCCGGGAGGCATTGATCCGGAATCGCATCCGGAGAATTTTTTTTGTAGGGCAGGGTACGGCAGGCGTTGCCGCACAGGCTTGTGCAAATATCATGGAATACTATCTGAACGATCCTAGCCTGTTTATATGTGCATTAAAAGCTTCTGAATTGTCCGGATTCAAGCTATCCAAACTGGACCAGGGACAAAGAATGGAGGACTGCCTAGTTGTCGCGATCACTCAATCCGGAACAACAACCGATACGAATCGGGCAGTGGATATGGTTCGGGAGAGGGGAGGGCTTACCCTTGCCATCGTGAACAGACGGGATTCCCATATCACCTTCAAGGTGGATGGCGTTCTATATACAAGCAGCGGGCGGGATATTGAAATGTCTGTTGCTTCAACCAAGGCGTTTTATTCCCAGATTGTTGCCGGTGCCATTCTCGGACTCTTTTTTGCCCAGCTGAAAGAGTGTAGAGAGCAGGGTTTTATCTCCCATGAAATACGTCAGCTTCTGGATCTGCCTGGTGCAATGACCAAAGTTCTTGGGCAAAAGTCTATCATTGGTGATTCAGCCGGAAGACTGGCAACAACCAGAACTTACTGGGCGGCTGTCGGAAGCGGGCCGAACAAGGCGTCTGCAGATGAGATCCGGATCAAACTCAGTGAGCTTTGCTATAAGACCATCTCATCCGATTTTGTTGAGGACAAGAAACATATTGATCTGTCATCCGAACCGCTGATTATTATCTGTGCAGCAGGAACAAGAGGTAATGTCATTGGAGATATTGTCAAGGATACGGCTATTTTTAAAGCGCACAAAGCCTTACCTGTCATCATTGCCGATGAAGGAGAAGATCGATTCGCGCCTTATGCCGAGGATGTTTTTCATGTGCCTGTCATCGGAGAACACCTTGCACCGATTTTAAATACTCTGGTGGGGCATATCTGGGGGTATTATGCAGCGCTGGCAATCAATGATGGGTCGCGCTTTTTGCATGAGGCCAGGGAGGGGATCAAACAGAGCATAGACGGTTTTTCCAATCAGGGAATGGATGTATACGAAGTAGTGTTGGAGAAAAGCTTTAAAGAAAAAATGGCTGCTTTTTCTAACGAGTTTAGATCGGAAAAAACCAGAAACAGATTTCCCGGAATTATGGGACTAACGACAGCATCCGATCTGACACTGCTTCTGAAGTATTTGACTGGAAGACTTCCGGTTTCCGATTTTGAACTTGATTTCGGAAAAAAAGGAACGGCATTGAATATGCTGAACGATTTTTTTCACTGTCTCGGAGAAGCCATCAATTGCATGGCACGGCCTGTTGATGCGATCAAGCATCAAGCCAAAACCGTTACGGTCGGAACCAGCAGGATCATTGAAAAGGTTGAAGGAGTTCTGTTTGATGCACTGGCTGCCCATGATATCAATATCTCCCGGCTCATCAACCGGAACATCATCGTTCTCAAAAACCTGCAAGGAGTTGTTTCGGAGATCAAGGGTTCGATTTTATATAAAATTGATAATTTAAGTCTGCTTGGAGATGCTACGGAAGAAACGACCATATCTGTTTTGCGTAAAGAAGGGGTTTTAAAGCCTATTCCCTCAAGGATTGAGAATGACAACCGGTTAAAGGGAACCAAACGAATTATTGTCCGCCAGGGAAATGTTTATATTGGAAGAGGCAGGAAAGATGATAGAAGCATCATTGTCATTCCGATCATTTCCGATTCATCGAACGCTTCCAATACAATTGATAATCTACTGCTTCTGAATATCAGCTTCAAGGAAAGTGTCGAGCTTTCCGTAAAAACCAAAGCGCTTGGCGGCAAATATGAGCACATACAGAATATTGTTCAGGAGAACAGCATCGAATGGGATGACCGGTTCCTCGAACTGGTGGATATGAAATCTCTTTTTGGAGACTCTGCGGAAAAGATCGGGGAATTTATTGTCCAGAACCAAAAACAGTAAGACCTTATCGAAGGAATACGGAAGATAAAAACAGTTTGACTTGCTGAGTGTTTTTTTTCAGCAAATGGTCAATGTAAAGAGATGACCACCTTGTCGGAAATGCAATCGGTGCAAAATCGATTTCAGCATCAATGCCGTACAGATCATTTTTAAAGCCGGTATTCCTGTTCCGGACAATAATGGGAAGTCGCACTACACCCTCATAATTGAGTATGGCAACATCCCCGGAATCTGAATTGAACAGATACCGTCTACTGTTGATCGATTTCAGCCCTGAACTCACCAGTATCCTTGAAATCGCGTTATGGATCGCCTCCGACTCTGCATCAATTTCACCTGTGCCTGAAGCCATGCCGGTCACCTTTATGCGCTGAAATTCATCCATCCGGAACTCATCTGCTGCCGGCATTATCTCAAGAATGGATCGTGTGATCATCCCGTTTTCAGAATGAATCTGATACCGTGCATAATAGATGGGATCGCAGAAGCCGGTTTCCATCCTGAAGATGAACACGGTAGCTAACAGACTGATCCGGAAAATCTGCGTGAAAATATGATGACTATTGATTTTTTTTTCAGCCATAAGATCCCAAAATGCAACCGTCATCCCATTTACCGTTCATTATGATCAATTGATTATTAAAAAACGTGATATCCCTTCCAGTCCATCACCACAAATTTAGCAATGTTTGTGCCATCACCAGATCTGCTGAAATAACAAAAGCATATGATTTTTTTCACCAATCATATGTCCTTGCGCTAGGAAAATATTTCAACCCCATTCCTAAAGATTTCTCTTTTGGATGTCGATTCTTAGTGAATAGAGAACAGGTTTATTCCCACCTTATCCAGACAGGAGGCAATTCATGGGGCGATCCCATATTTCAGAACTCTATTCAAATCTTTGCATGGCTGTTGGAGTGATCATAACCGTAATATGTTTATCTTCCTGTGTATCCAATCACCAAGTGCTCAAATATGAATGCCCGATCAATGGAGGAGATAATATAATTCCGGGAATTGAGCCCGAGGAATCTGCACGGAAGATCATGATCATGGTTCGCGGAAAAGGGATTGAGCCGGAAGACGGAACCCCCATGCAGAAAAAATTCATGGCCGAACGTGCCGCGATCCTGGATGGCTATCGGAATCTGGCGGAACGTCTGGCCGGCATCATTATTGATACCCATACAAGCGCCGGAAACAGCACTTTGTCACAGGACGAAGTGATGATTGAAACCCGGGCCTTTATGCGCGGTGCCCAAGTCGGACCGGTTACGTACAAAAATGGATTTGCGATTGTGGATCTGAAACTCTATCTCGCTCCGAGACAGAATATGTTTTTCAGCGGCAAATTTCGTTATTAAAACAATTGCCCTGCCGGTATCTGCAGCTTGATATCCTTGCCGATCATTTTTTCTTCTCCTTCGGATCTTTTTCCCATTCGGATAACGCTGTAAGAAGTGTGTTTAAAATCAAAGAATCGGGCCTTACATAAGATTGATAATATTTTACATTATTGGTCATTATTTCATTACGAAGTTTTTTATCCGTAAATAATATGGAAGCTTTGTCCACACACTCTTCCGGTGAACAAAATTCAAGATAATTTTTGCCTTTCTCCAGATTTCCCGTCACCTCATATTCCATTTTTTCAGTTACGATTGCTTTTGAAAATGCTATATATTCAGCAAACTTCCAACCAATTGAACCGTGCAGACCGGAATTGGCAATACAGATGGGAAAGGATTGTAACAAATTTATATAATTTCTTTGTAAGGACATCTTTTTATCCGGCATGAGAAAATCTCTGTAATTATTTTCCGCATAATCCGTATGATAAAATCCGCCGTAAAAACGATTACCAAATTCAGATCTCAGCATTTTGATACAACTGGCTCTGGTTTCATTGATTTGTTTTCTTTCCTCAATTTTTTCTTTTGGTCTATCTGGTTTATCATAAGGATCATAAGCTTTTACCATAAATATGATTTTCGGATTTGCGTTATAATCCGGCAAAGATTGCATTGTATGGATTCTGGGTGCGAATCGAGATCGATTGAAAATATTCAGTGGCTTAACAATTCCGGTAATCTTCTGAATCCCATCTGATAAAACAAGGTTCCTTTGCAAGGCAAATCTATCCATAGCGTTTGGAAATACCGGATAATGCAAACCATAGGGGAAAATTTTTCTTTGCAGCTCTCCTATGCTCCGTAAATGAACCGGCGAATAGCCTCTTTTAAAATAATAATCAGAATCCGATAAATATTCTTTATCCACTTCCCAACTGTCTTTCATATCATAATAAAGCTTCATCCCATCATTCACGATTACACAGATATGCTGATTGATCCGATAATTATCATTGTTGCTATTTTTCTCTTTCTTTTTGATAACCACCTGCTCAAGATCTATCAGGCCGCTCTTATACAATAAAAAGAATCCTGTATATGCTTGTTGCAGGAAATCATTATTTGAATATGAAATCAGCTTGCACTTTATCTTCGACATTGCAAATGCACCTCACCAGCATGTAAAATTAAAAAAAGAATTTCTGTTTTTTTCATCCATCATTGAATCTCATTCGCTTCTTCCTGTTCATAACAAAACAGATCCTCACCCAGAAGCGTATTCAATTGGGTATCATATCTTTCATATCCTCTCTTGATTTGCAGAACATTTTCAATTTCACAAACCCCATGATGAAGCATGGATAAAAGTCCTATACCCGCTCCACACCGGAGATCCAATGCTTTTGCTTTGATTTTCTGTTCAGGATTGAATTCATATCCTTCTGAATCCAGTATTTTCGCTCGCCTTTCATCAATAATTTTGTATTTTACGCCGAATTTTTTATACTCATCCAGATATCCGAATCTTGACTCAAACAGCGTATCTTCTATGGTCATAGTTAAACCCAATACAGACAGTACGGCAATTAATGGCTGCCAGTCAGAACAAAATAAAGGATAATGACCGGCCTTTATCTCCAATTCCCTACCTTTTATCCGACATGAGGCGCCCATAACAAGAAGCCTGTTGTCATTATATTGATAATCAATATTCAATTGTTTCAATATATCCAGAAAAGGAGCCAACTGAAGCTGGGTCTCTGTGAACCCGAAGGTGTTGATGCAGATATCCTTTTTCAGAAGCAATGCCCCGCAAACCAAGGTGACAATGACATTTCTGTCAGGCAGAATCGTATGATCCACAACTTTTTTTTCATCAAACTGATCGGCTTGAATATGAACACAATCCTCTTCCGCATGATAACGGATCTTCACTTCTGCATTTTGTAACATGTTGATCAGATCGAAAATTTCAGGTTCAAGAGACGGGCCGAAAATTTTTGTATCTGATTTTGCCTCAATTGCACAGGTTATTGCGATGTTGGTAGAGGAAAAAGATCGGTCTCGAATTTTTATTTCATCTGCTTTTTTCAGCTCAGAGCAATAGACCCTTGTGTACATATTATGAATATCAAAGGATATACCAAACTGCTTCATGATGTCGACATACCAGGAGATATCTCTTCTGCCGATTGGACAACCAGTGGGCTCTTTGAGTTTAATATCAAATCTGCTGAATATCGGGTATAAATTGATTAATGACCGTGAATACCTGGAGGAGTAATCTTCGATATTAACGATACCAGCCTTTTTCTTATCGATTCCCGAATAGTTCAAAACATTTGAATTTTTTTCAAAATCAAGTAGAAAACCCAATTTTTTCATAATATCGATCTGGATCTCAACATCTTTAATATCCGGTACATTTCTTAATACACCGCTGTTTAGCTGTAGAAATGATGGTAATATCCTTGAGAAAGAATGTTTTGAGCCTTGAACAGTCATTTCTACAAGATTGGTTTTTTTAACGTTTTTATGAACTCTTTTTACTAACATTATCTTCAATCTCCATCGTATAAATCGATATCTTGCGGCGGCCCCATCTGTTTGAACGTGTTTCTATGGGCAATCAATGATGCTCTCAATTCAGTGCTGATCGTCTATTACCTGATTATATAATTTAAGCCATTTATGCAACCTCAAGAGATATCGGGGTGTAATTAAAAGTGTTGGGTTTCGATTGCCCAATAGTTTTGATTACACCCAGATATTGGAATAGAATCATTTCGTATTCTAAGGGGGATAGAAAGGGGTCAATAGGGCATCTATCCAATTCAGCCTTTCTGCTTTATGGTTGACCATGATTTTAAATTCTGATAATTTTTCATTATCAATACCGCTGTTTTCTGCAGTGCCCGTATTGCTTCCGGCATTATTATCTTTGGATCGGTTTCCGGTTTTTTACTTTACAGGAGGGACCCGTATGCAAAAATTCAATCCAGAAGTAGCCATGTGGCGTGTCCGGAGGGAATTCGGTGAGCATGGAGGTGTGACGCCCTCCATCTCACGTTCATCCACCTTTACAGTAATCGATCCCGGCATAATGCCTGAAATCTTTCATGGGCTTCGAGGGCCTGAAAAGGGCGGCTGTTTTTTATACAGCCGGCATTTTAATCCCACAACTCACGTGTTGGCAAGGTACCTTGCTGCGATGGAAGACACGGAGTTTGCTGTTTGCACAGCCAGCGGGATGTCTGCCATTGCCTGCACGTTGCTTCAGATTTGTCGATCCGGAAACCATATTGTGTCAAGCAACACGGTTTATGGCGGAACCCATGCCCTGCTTGGAGAACTGATGCCGGAAATGGGTATTACAACGACATTTGTTGATCCCGCTGATATCAGTGCATTTGAGAAGGCTATTACACCGGCCACGAGGGTGATTTATACCGAAGCTGTCGGAAATCCGACATTGAAAATCGCAGATATCCGAGCTTTATCCAAACTGGCCCATCAATACAAACTGGTTTTGGTGGTCGATAACACTTTTACACCCATGATCATTTCACCAGCCAGACTTGGTGCCGATATTGTGGTACACTCCATTACCAAATTTATCAATGGTGCCAGCGATTTGATTGCAGGTGCGATATGCGCTTCAAAAGACTTTATTTATAAACTGATGGATCTGAATACCGGAAGGGTGATGCTGCTTGGGCCCACGATGGATCCACGGATCGCATTTGATATTATTCAGCGGTTGCCCCATCTGCCGATACGAATGCGGGAGCACAGTACACGGACAATGGCAATTGCCCGTCACTTAGAGAATTTGGGTGCGCCTGTTTCTTATCCCGGACTTCAGTCTCATCCGCAACATGGCCTGATTCAGACGATGTTTAACGAAGGCTATGGTTTCGGAGGTGTTCTGACGATTGACTGTAAAAAGAAAGAAAAGGCTGAAGAGCTGATGGCCCTGTTACAAAACAGGGAGCGATTCGGTTTGATCGCTGTTTCATTGGGTTATTATGATACATTGATGAGCTGTTCAGGATCATCAACATCATCCGAGATTGCACCTGAAGATCAGGATAAAATTGGTATCTCTCCTGGATTGCTTCGAATCTCCATCGGCTATACCGGCAGCCTGGAAGACAGGATTCAACAGATCGAAATGGCAGTAAAAACGGTTGGTATCATTAAACAGTTCAAGAGGGGAAAGAGAAGAAAAGAATATTGACATGGGGTAAGATAAAGTGTTAATAAAAAAAATTTTATTTAGAGTAAACAGTATTGTTCCTTGCTCCTGCAATTTTTTGAGGGGCTTTACAGCCAAAAGGAGGTTTTATGAGAAGGTATGAAACGATTTTTATTTCCGATCCGGACTTGTCCGAGGATGATCGGAAACAGCTTTTTGAAAAGACGAAGGATTTGATCAAAAGTCACAAGGGGTTTCTCGTGCTGTTTGATGATTGGGGCATAAAGAAACTTGCTTATGAAATTAAGAAAAAAGGTCGCGGCTATTATGTGAGGCTTGATTACTGCAGTGAAGGTAGCTTGGTAGCTGAATTGGAACGATCATTCCGGATTGATGACCGTGTAATGAAATTTATGACTATCGTTCTTGACAGCGATGCTGACCCTGAAAAAGTCAAACAGGAGATCGCCAAGGAAGCTGAGGCAAAAGCAGCAGCAAAAGCTGCCCGATTGGAATCTGCAGGAAATGATTCAGGTGACATTGAAAGTGAAGAAACAGAAACTGAATTTATAACAGAGGAGTAGATCAATGGCCGAACCGAAATTTCGAAAGAAAAAAAATTTTTTTCATCGACGAAAAGTATGTAGATTTTGTGCAGATAGCACTTTAAGTATTGACTATAAAGATTCACGAACACTAAGATATTTTATTACTGAACGTGGAAAAATTATTCCAAGGCGTATTTCCGGCACTTGTGCAAAACACCAGCGAACACTGACGGTTGCAATCAAACAGGCACGAACGATTGCCCTGTTGCCCTATGTTGGTACGTTGGATCTATAGATTGTTTATGAAACATGATGTTGTACATGGAGAATGAGGATTGTGCCTCAGATTGAGAACGGTAAAACAGCAAGGACAATTGCTTTCGGCATACTTGTAACAGGTATTGCTGTTATTGCCTCGGATGTTTTGCCGTTTATCTGTTTTTTCGCACTTCCGCAGGCAGGTTTATTTACCCGGGTCAGATTTGGCAAGCATTCCGTTACCATATGCGTGGCGACAATCATTCTCATTGCGATATTATCAAGTGGAATCCTGATCGATACCTTTTTTCTATTAGGATTGTTCCTTTTGGGTTATGCGATGGGAGAATGTTTCATTCGGAAGCTTCCGGTTGAAGTAACGGTTATCTTTCCTGTATTCGTGGCGCTGGCAGCATATTTATTCGGATTGTATTTTTACAGCATTCAGTTGAACCTTGGAATGATTGCTTTTATAAACGAGCAAGTACAGAAGAACCTTGAGCTTACCTTGAAATTGTATGAAAGCATGGGCGTGTCTATGGAAAATATCAAGATGTTTTCAGACAATTTTGATCGTATCCAGTATGATCTGGTGCGATTGATTCCAGCCATAGTCATTTCACTTACGCTGGTCATGGTATGGCTGAACCTGCTTCTTTCAAAAGCAATAGAGACCCGCAGCCGGTTGAACTTTTATCATTTCGGGCCTCTGAATCAATGGAAAGCACCGGAATATCTGGTATGGTTTGCTATCGGATGTGGAATCCTGCTTATTTTTTCCGGTGGCGGTTTGCGGTTACTCAGTGTAAGCGGCTTATTGATTTTAATGACCGTTTATTTTTTTCAGGGCATTGCAATTGTTTCTTTTTACTTTGAAAAAAAACAGTTTCCACGTTTTTTGAAAATTTTTATGTACAGCATCATCGCTGTTCAGCAGATTCTCCTTTTTTTTATTATCGGACTTGGTTTTTTTGATATGTGGATGAATTTCAGAAAGCTTGAACAGAAGGAGACAAACTGAATTTTTTACAATAATGATTAAAGACTCGTTTCATATGGAAACGATTATTATGATGCGGAGGGTATTATGAAGGTTATATTAAAAGAAACGATAGAATCTCTTGGAATTATCGGTTCAATGGTGAACGTGGCAGATGGTTATGCCCGAAACTATCTTCTCCCTCAGGGAAAAGCGGTTATTGATTCACCTCAGAACCGAAAGGTTATTGAACAGGCAAGAGCGAAATTCGAGCTTCAGATTGCAATGGAAAAAGCGCATGCAGAAGAGATGGCAAAAAGGCTTGAAGGCGTTACCTGTACGATTTCCGCCAAGGTTGCGGAAGAAGACAGATTATATGGATCAATCACCATCCATGATATTATGGAAGCGCTGGAATCCAAGGATATAAAAATTGAAAAAAGAATGTTGTTGTTACCGGAACCAATTAAATCAATAGGTGTTTATAAAGTTCCAATCCGCGTTTACAAAGACGTGGAGCCGGAGATTACAGTCGAGGTCGTTCCTGAATAAAAAAATATCTTGAACCAAATCGATATTAATGATTAATGAAGGGGAGGGAAAATGATTTTTTTTCTTTCCCCTTTTTTTATTCATAAGATATTCAATCCACTTCCTTTCATTGGGATTTTCATTTAAAAAAACAGGGTCTCCTACAACCCAGGTGGAGGATGACTCAAGGTTCTGAACTGAAATATGGCTGAAAAAAAAATACAAATCGTCAAGGACCCGTCGCTACAAAAACTTCCGCCTCAGAATATTGAAGCGGAAGAATCGATTTTAAGTGCAATTCTGATTGACAGCAATTCGCTTATCGATATTGTTGAAATTTTATCTCCGGAGGATTTTTATCGAACAGCTCACCAGAAAATTTTTTCATCTATCACGGAATTATTTTCAAAAAGTGAGCCTGTGGATATTGTGACGGTTTCAAACCATTTAAAGGAAAAGGGCCACCTCGAAGATGTGGGTGGGGTCAGCTATCTTGCCAAACTGATTGATACGGTTCCTCTTGCAGTCAATACAGAACACTATGCCAGGATAATCCGTGATAAATCTTCGCTGCGGAGGTTGATTGAAAAGGCAAATCTCATTGTAACCCGTTGTTTCGATGACAGGGGAGAGGTGGATGAGGTTATTAATTTTGCGGAGAAATCGATTTTTGAAATTTCCGAAAACAAGATTAAAAAAACATTTTTTCATGTACGTGACCTGATTAACGGGAATATTGATGCGCTTGAAGAACGTCAGGGAAGCGGATTAAAACTGACCGGTATCCCCACCGGTTATACAAGGATTGATCAGATGACTTCAGGTCTTCAAGGTTCTGACCTGATTATCATTGCGGCAAGGCCGGCTATGGGAAAGACCTCCTTTGCCCTGAATCTGGCCAGGAATGCTGCTGTTGACGCAAATGTTCCAGTGGCTATTTTTTCTCTTGAAATGTCAAAAGAACAATTATCCATGCGCCTCCTGACTTCAGAGGCCCGCATTGATTCAGCACGTCTTCGCGGAGGATTTTTCAGTGAAGATGACTGGGAACGATTGACAAATGCAGCAGGTGTTCTTGAGCAGGCTCCGATCTTCATTGATGATTCTGCCGACGTAACTCCGATGGACATTCGGGCCAAGTGCCGTCGTTTAAAAGCGGATAAAGGTTTGGGCTTAGTGATCATAGACTATCTTCAACTCATGAGAGGTAGTTCGTCAAATGAACGACGTGATCTTGAAGTATCTGAGATTTCCCGCTCTTTGAAAATTCTGGCTAAAGAACTGAATGTCCCGGTAATCGCGCTATCACAATTGAATCGAATGCTTGAACAGAGAAGCGACAAAAGACCTATGCTCTCAGATTTACGGGAATCCGGATCTCTTGAGCAGGATGCAGATATCGTTGCCTTTATTTATCGTGATGAGGTTTACAACCAGGATGAAAACAACCCCAACAAGGGGAAAGCGGAAATAATAATCGGAAAGCAGAGAAACGGACCAGTCGGTTTTGCACACCTGGCATTTTTAAAGTCTTATACCCGTTTTGAAGATCTTGCTCATGATGGTTATCTTGAATGAAGAAAATTTTTGGGAATACCGGTGGGCTAAAAGCCAATCAGATTCATCGACTCGAAAATCTATACAGGCGTAGAACACCTCCGGCTTATATTCTCACCTCCGAACTCGCCCTCGAAATCAGTAGACTTTCCAGAGAGATCAGTCGCCAGATCGGACTGATTATCAATCGGGCAGGAAGCACTATTTTTGTGATTGTCGGTGATCAACAAAGAATCGTGATTCCGGATACAAGTGATTACCGGGTTGACCCCGGGCGATTGCGTGGTCTGCGGTGCATCCATACCCATCTTGCGAATGAATCCCTGACCAAGGATGATTTGACGGATCTGGCTTTGCTCAGGCTGGATATCATTGCTTCCATTATCGTAACTCCAGATGGATTGCCTGCTGAAATTCACATGGGCCATATCGCACCTCAACAGGGCAGTGGTGAGATCTATCAGACCCAGATTTTAAAACCTAATGAGCTGGATATCGACTGTCTGGATCTGATTCATGCCCTTGAGACTGAAATTTCACGAACCTTTGTCTTGAAAGATGCTGCTGTCGGCAAAGAAAGGGCTCTTCTTGTAAGCGTTACCACGGATTTCAGGCAAAAAGCGGAAGAATCTCTGGAGGAGCTGAAAGAGTTAACGGAATCATGCGGTATAGAGGTGGCGTCTACGATTCTTCAGCATAGAAAAAAAATAGATTCACGTTTCCTGATGGGGCGCGGGAAACTGAGTGAGCTGAGCATCCAGGCGGTTTTTGAGAGGATTACGATGGTGATTTTTGATACAGAGCTGAATCCTGCTCAAATTCGTTCCATTACAGACCAGGTTGATCTGAAGATTATTGATCGGACCCAACTTATTCTGGATATTTTTGCACAACGCGCTCAGTCCAGAGAAGGAAAACTTCAGGTTGAGCTGGCGCAACTGAAATATCTGCTCCCAAGGCTGGTTACCAAAAATACCGCGATGTCACGTCTGACCGGCGGCATCGGAGGTCGTGGACCAGGTGAAACAAAATTGGAGATCAATCGAAGAAGGGTCAGGGAGCGGATACATATTCTGGAAAAAGCGTTGAACCAGGTTCGAAAACAGCGGAAACAGCAGAAATCAAAAAGGAATAAACATAATTTACCTGTCATTTCAATTGTAGGGTATACCAATGCCGGGAAATCCAGTTTGTTGAATACACTTACAAAAAGCAATGTTCTTGTCGAGAACCGGCTATTTGCAACGCTGGATCCATCAAGCCGGAGAATGCGATTTCCAAGGGATATGGAGGTTATCATCACCGATACGGTAGGTTTTATCCGCAACTTACCAAAAGAACTGATGGTGGCTTTCCGGGCAACCCTTGAAGAGCTTGAGAGCGCTGACCTGCTCCTGCATGTGATTGATCTGAGCAATCCAAGATTTGAAGAGCAGATTAAGTCGGTCGAGAAGATTCTTGAAGAACTCAATCTGGAAAGGATTCCCATGCTGTGTGTTTTAAATAAGCAGGATCTTGTGCCGGAAGAGACAGTTGAAAAATATTGCAGACAATATAAAGCGATTTCGATCTCTGCGACAAATGCTTCAACGCTTACGCCGCTGATCGAGAAAATGGAATCCATCATACACAATATCTCTTTTCCGTATTCATGATAAAGCCCTCTGTTGACTTATGTCTTTTTATTATATTTTAATATGTTACGCAATTTTATCCCAATCCGGCATTATTTGTGTTGACTACTTTGCCGATCAATTATAAACACTCACACATGGACCTTGATTATGTACAACGGGTCAGTATCGGAGCGGCGTACAAGGGGGCGGAGCAACTTCGGTTCCATTTTGGCAATCTTGATGAGATTTCCAAAAAGGGAGAAATCAACCTTGTCACCAAAGCGGATACTGCCTCTGAAAGAGCGATAATTGCAGAAATTCAATCAAGGTTTCCGGATCACTCGATTTTGGCGGAAGAGAGTGGTTTTTCGGAGGGTTTGTCAAGGCATCAATGGATAATCGATCCATTGGATGGCACAACAAATTTTGCGAATCGATTGGGTTTATTTGCTGTTTCCATCGCTTTTGCAATAGATGGCGAACCCGTCATCGGAACGGTTTTGAATCCGGAAACAGGTGAACTGTTTACAGCGCGCAAAGGAAAAGGCGCAACACTCAACGGTGTGAAAATCGTTGTGTCTGAAACAGATTGTGTCTCAGATAGCTTGCTCGTAACCGGATTTCCATATGATTTCAAGACAATGCTAAGACCATTGATGCAGCGTTTTGAAAATTGCCTGAAAGCTGCAAGGGGAGTCAGAAGGCTGGGGAGTGCGGCCTTGGATCTTTGTTATGTGGCTTGTGGTCGGTTTGAAGGATTTTGGGAACAAAACCTGAAACCCTGGGATACCGCAGCTGGTATCGTGATTGCACGGGAAGCTGGGGCACTCATAACCGATTTCATAGGCAATACCTTTGGTATCAATGATATGGAAATTTTAGCAACCAACGGTAAAATTCATAACGAGATGATTTTTTTGCTGGAGTTGAATGGAATAAAATGAGAATTGAATCAATGAAAAAACTTGCTCCAAAAGATCATTTGGGCTGTTTCGGAAATTTTGATATAGAGGATAATATCTGCCGAAAATTTTGTATTTTAAATCTTCGATGTGCAATTGAAAATGATAAAAATTCGCGCATGGAACTGCTTGAGGATCTTCTGTCTGTCGAGAGTTTAAACGAAAGAGTTCAGTAATACCTTACGAAGTATTCATCTCCAATTGAATTGGGCTGGTCTAGTCGTTTTTTTTAATCAATAACATCCAGAGTGAAATAGCAAAAATCAGTTCCCAGGCGATCTTCAGACTTATCATTGGATTCTGATGCATTGTCCCGGATTACAATGTAGATATTATATGTTCCTTTCTGAAAAGACCCTTCTCCATTTTCACCATACAGCGAAATCAAGACAGATTGCCTGAATTCGGCTGCATGTGATCCAGAGCCTAAGATTTCCTCAATTTTTTCTATGTCATCATTCACTTCGAGCATTCCATCACTGTTTTTGGATGTGGTGACATACCATTTATAGACAAGCTGGTCATTGGCACCTTGAGGGAGTTCAATTGTATTCACGGTAAATGCAATATTGCCAACTGTATGGTCAATGGTGATTGTCTCTCCGGCTTCTATGGTTTTGGTATGGAAATCATTTCCGGATTTCCAGTCAGCCTGGATTCCGGAGATTTGAGGATTCATTCCAACTGGTGTGTTTGTGACCCTGAACCGTTTCAATGAAGAAAGGATTTTATTGTCAATGATAATGGTTGCAAGTACCGGAACATCAACAAATGTTTCTCCAACAGGGGTATCTGAAGGGATTTCGATTTGAAATTCCTGATGATAAGGGATTTCTTCCTGGTAGTAATAATCAGCGTCTTCACTGCCAATCGTCCATGTGACAGGGATATCTGAATTCTGATCCATCTCTTTCCCGCTGACAAGCAGTTTCATACTGACAGTGTCTCCGGGTTTTACCTCCGGTTCCTGAATCCGGATAGCCAGTATTTTGTTGCTGACCGAAACATAGTCTTCCGCAAGATCGTTATCACCACATGAAACAAGAAAAAAGAAAAGGGAAGTCAATATCATAAGGGGCTTTTTCATTTTTATCTCCATTAAAAATCAATTTTCATACCCAGAAAAATCAAGGGTATTTCAGAATCAACAGAAACCTGTTGTTCCTGATCCGTATAATCCTCATTGTATTCTATCGATGTCACATATTTGCTTTGCAGAATGTTTCTGAAATCAAGATATGTGCTGAGGATGATATTATTTAAAATCCAATATTTATCTATCCTGAAATCAATCTGATGATGGGATGGAAGCCTTTTGTTGTTGATCGGGCCGGAGTATTGAGGGATATACTCATTATTATCCGTATCATAAATTGTATTCACATTGAGCAGATCCGTATAAGGCGTTCCGGAAGCATACTGGTATCGAAATCCAAAAGACCAGTATCGGTTTGGTTTATAGCTGACAACCGTGATCAGGTTGTGTGGTGTGTCTGAATCAAAATATCGTTCAGGCTTATCCTCGCCATCTTTCCTTTTTGCAACAGAGTAAGAGTAGGATATCCATCCGAAAAAATTATCCGTCATGTTATGGCGGAGGAGGATTTCAGCTCCATAGGAACGACCGCTTCCTCCATTGCTGTATAAGGTTGGATCATTCTCCACATTCCGTATGGCCAGATCTTTGAATTTTTTATGATAGGCCTGTACATCGATAAAAATGTCTTCGGTGAAATAATGTTCAGCGCCGGCAACCATGTGAATGGATCTCTCGGGCTTCAGGCCTCGGGTTCCCCAAGGCTCAAGAAACTCATCATATTGAGGCATCTGGGAATATTGACCGGCTGCTGTTTTAACCGCTGTTTTTCGGGTGGCCTGATACCGGAGAAACAATCTTGGATCGAAAACATTGTGTTTATTATAGGTGTCCCGGAATGAATGAATTCCAGGTGTGATTGTAAAATCTTCGATAGAGACCTGATCCATCAGATATACTGTCGGAAAAAAGAAATTAAAATCCTTGTTCTGCTTCAATTCCAGATCATGATTGTCATACGATATTTCTCCTTCCTTTTCGATAATCATGGAATTGGAGTCAAGGTTTACATTTGCAGAATCAAGTCTCACTCCACCCGTTATTTTGTGGATTTCGTTCAGACGGTATTCTCCTTTCTCGCTGAGTGCAAAGGTATTGACCTGCTGTTTGTGATAGGATCTTTCACCCTGGTCCCATGTTAGCCGAGAATAGGTAAACATCGGAGACAGAACGGACTTGAGTTTTCCTTTTTTAAGATGCCACTCACCCATAAAGGTTGAAAATTTTTCCGTATATTTCAATGTATCGGAATACCGCTCCGATACCGGATCTTCCGGATCCGTGAATTTCATCGAATCATTGGAGTGAATACTGATCAGCCTTAGATCATTTCCTTCGGATATATTATGATTGAACATCAAAGAACCGTCATAATAGACAGGGTATTTTACAAAATCGATTTCATTATCCTTGCTTTCATCAATTTTTTCGGCAATTCTTATGTATTGATCAATGAATCCTCTTTTCAGGCTGAAGTAAAAGGAATCTTTTTGAGTGACAGGCCCTTCCACCATAAAGGATGAAGAAAGAAAACCAAGATTCGCATAGCCTCCAATCCGGTCCGTTCTTGGATTCCGTATATTCATGGAGATCACTCCCCCCATGGCATTCCCATATTCTGCCGAAAAACCGCCGGCATTATAGTCAATGGAGTCGATCATCTCCGGTTCGATAATACTTTCAAATCCTCCAAAGTGATAAAAGCCTGGAATGGAATGTTCATTCACTGTAAACAAGCTGTCTTCCTGGGCTGAGCCCCGGATAACAATACCGTTTCCGTAACCGTTAAACACAGAAACCGAATTCACCCCAGGCAGGTTGGTTACGGATTTTAAAACATCCCGGTTGCTGCCGGGTAAACTTGCGGCTTCCTGTTGGGATATGGTCTGTTTCGAGATTTCACTTTTCTTTTTTTTCTGCCGGATGACGACACGATATGGATTTATGATCTGAGGAATCACCCGGAAAAGAAAATCATTTTCCTGTTCCGGATTGACATCGATCTCTTCTTCGAATTTGTCATATCCGGAAGATGTGATGATTGCATGATATTGACCTGGTTTGACCGTCACCCGGAAATCTCCATTTAAACCGGTTACAGGAGATGCTACGATCTCACCTGTTTTCAGATCCCGCAAATAGACCTTGATATTCTGAAGTGAAATCCGGGTACCTTTCTCAATAACAGTCCCGCTTAAAAGCGCTTCTGTTTCCTTTTTACCGACGGGTTCAGAGGCATTCCCATTGTCCGGCGATAATATGGATGTGTATATCCAGAAAAAGAGGAGGAGTATTCTCACTATATTAATCATTTTTTTGTCCTGAAAACAGATTCTTTGAACAGATCATATTTTGAATGGATTCAACCCGGACAGAACCTGCTTTGATTTTTGTTTTACAGATATTGAAAAAGATGACAGCCGGAATCGCGACTGCAAGACCGACAGCAGTGACAATCAGTGCTTCGGAAATACCGGCCATGACAACCTGGGGGCCGCTGCTCATAGAAGTTCCAAGATCTGCAAATGATTTTAAAATTCCTAGAACAGTCCCGAGAAGCCCGATAAATGGCGCATTGCTTCCTACAGATCCAAGAAAATTTGAATATCGTTCCCACTTTTCTTTTTCGATATAGAAATAGGCGGTTACGATTTTGATAAAGCTTTTTTCCGAGCTGTGATTTTGCCGGAGGCCTTTTAGAATAATCCCGGTTTCGGATGTATTATAGCGGTCAAGAATGCTTATGGTGTCATGAAGGGAATCCGCGGCTTCCAGTTCCGGAAGAATGGAAGGCCTATCCAGAAAATGTTTATTGAAATACAACATGCGCTCAATAAAAAATGCGATTGAGCAAAGACTGAGCAGCAATAACAATACAAGGATAATACGCGCTGCGTGAAATGCAAAAATGGAAACCTGAGCCGTGATCATAAAATTTACCCCTCTATTAATTATTCATCCAATACAAAAGTATACACCAAGTCATCTAAAATGGTTGAAACCGGCTTGCTGTTTTTTGTAGCCGGCTTAAAAATACTTGCTTTAAGCGCTTTAACAGCCGCTTCTGCAAAAAGAATGTGATTAGCCCGGATAACCCTTACTTCCGTAACCAGGCCTTTTTCATCGATGGTAGCAGACAGTGCAACCTCTCCTTCAAATTCTTCCTCTTTCAAGGTTGCAGGATACTCCGGCTTAACGCGTTTGGTAAAAACAGGCAATGTTGTCAGCTCAAAAACAGGAACCATTTCATACTCTGTTATTTTCTCAGGAGGAGTATATTCTTCTTCCTGTTCTTTCATTATCGTATTTCCGATACGGACTCCCATCCCCGCTCCTTTTGCATTCATCACTGTCTGTTTTGTTACGCCAAAGACCGGTTTCACATTTTCCGATTTTGCTGGTTTTTCTGTGGGTGATCTTTTATGGGAAACCGGTATTGGGTTGTTTTTTATTTTTTTTGTGATTTGAATCGGTTTTTTTCCCTTTTTTATTATGGCTTTTTCTTTTTTCGCATCCTGTTTTTCCGGTGGGAGTTCATTTTTCAATATCTTTACGGGTACCAATACCGAAGAAGGATAGAATCGATTTGCAACCAGGTTGTTATTCATGGAAAGAAAATATGAGAAAAGACCTCCATGAATCGATGCGGAAAACAGAAATCCTATCACGATAAAATATCCCGGTTTTTTCATCAGTTCTCACTTGGATTCAATGGTTCAACATTGATCGCGAAACGTTTGATATCCAGTTTTCTGACCATGTCAATCACCCGGATAACTTCTTCATGAAAGGTTTTTTTATCCGCGCTGATGGCAACCTGAATATCGGAATTGGTTTTTTTTCTGATCTCAAGATTGGTCCGTAAATCTTCTGCGGAGTCCATTTTTTTACCGGCAAGATAGTAGTCACCATTTTGTGATATCATTACGGAAACCGTTTCATTTTTAACCTCTTCTCCAGTTGCAGCATGCGGCAGTTCAACCTTTATGGCATGAAGGTCAATGATAGATGAAACCAGCATGAAAATAATGAGAAGCACCAGCATGATATCTACAAGCGGTGTGATGTTTATTCCGGATATGATATCGTCGTTATTTTCTTGAATAAGTCCCAATGCTTCCTCCTGTGTTGTCGGTTATTGAACGTTTTTCCGTCTTTTGAGCTTATTGATATTCGGTGCGTGTGACTCAGTCAATTGAGTCTGGGTTGAGCTGATAGAAAAAATTGATGAACTGTTATTTCTCCAGGGTGAATGGCACAGACCTTATTGTTCTATCCATTTTTTGAAATCATTGACTTTCATCCGGCTGACCAGAATCTCAGATTCCCGGTCAGGGATTATATCCAGTTTCAGTCTGCTGTTAAAATATGGGTGTATCGTCTTTACCGAATCTAGTGAAATAATCATTTGACGGTTGATTCGGAAAAAAAGTTTTGGATCAAGTCTTTTTTCAAGTTCATCAAGAGTTTGCTCTATCAAAAAGCGATTGTTTTGTTTTGTGATCAGAAAGACAAGCTGATTATCAATCAGGAAATAGGCAACCTCGCTGGTTGAAACAATCTTCATGTTCTGGCCGGTTTTTACAAGAAATCGGGATTTGTAGTCTTTGCCGGTCTGGTCCAGCATGCTTAATAAGGTTTTGAATCGGTTTTTGTCGGATTCAGCATATGTAATTTTCAGGTTGTGAAATTTTTCTATGCTTCTTGATAGGGCTTCGGGATTAATTGGTTTCAGAAGATAATCAATACTATTTACTTTAAAGGCTTCGACAGCATATTCATCATATGCGGTTGTGAAAATCACGGCGCTTTTTATCTGCACATGTTTGAATATGTCGAAGCAAACTCCATCAGACAATTGAATATCGGCAAAAATAATATCCGGCTCCCTGTTGTTGTTCAGCCAGTTTACAGCGTCATCAACGCTGTCCAGCATCGCCAGGATTTCTATTTTCGGATCGATTTTTTTCAGCATGTTTTCCAGCCGCTTTGAGGCGGACATTTCATCTTCAATAATCAAGACTTTCATATTCTATCCCCTTTCTGATAACAATGGGAGCTCAACCCGGAATTCCAGATCCGATGTTATGATGCGGACCTGTTTATCAGAAACCAGTTTGTAACGGTTTTCTATGTTTGCCAGCCCCATATGGGTGGATTTCAACGGTATGGTTTTTTTCTGAAGGTTGTTGCGAATGACTATATTGTCATCATGGACATAGATCTCAATTGTCAAGGGTTTTTTCAGTGATATAATATTGTGTTTGATTGCATTTTCAATCAGCAGTTGAAGACTGAACGGAAGTATATACAGATTATGAAATTTTTCCGGAACAGTAATGGAAACCGTCAGATTTTTTCCGAATCTTTTGGTCATCAGAAACAGATAGGATTGAATAAAGGATAGCTCTTCTTTTACAGGGATCAGGCTATGGACTCTTGTTTGCAGAACATACCGATAAACATTTGACAACTCTTGAACAAAGTTTACAGCCGTCTCCTGGTTTTCTTCTATAATTGAGGCAAGGGTGCTGAAGTTATTGAACAGAAAATGCGGATCGATCTGGTTTTTCAGCGCTTCCAATTGAGAAATCAGATTTTCTTTTTGCAGTTGATATAGTTCAGATCTGTTTTTTTCCAGCTCCAGAGATACATTTTGCATCGCAAGGTTTGTTCTTTGATAATGTTGTATGAGTAAATATCCCAATGCAAAAACAAAGAATAGTATGCCCCAGCCGAAGAAATCTAAGGACAGTGAGATCACTCTCAGCCTTTCCAGAATATGACTGATGAGGAGAATGATAAATAACAGAAAAAAAGCAGCAAAAGTAATTTTTATTTTATCCTTCGCTGCGCTTTCTGTTTTGACTATTACGAACATGGAAAGGGTACAGTTTATAGTCAGAGCGATCAGGACAAGGAATGTATAGTCGATCTGAAAATGGAGCATAAACAGTGCTGCAACAGCCAGCATCAGATGAAATTGCCATATCCGACGAAGGATATCATTTCGGCTTGTTTGAAGCATATTTTCCGTAAAACCAAACAGTCCAACCGGAACCAGTAGAAATGAAATTGACTTTATATAATAATGAAATTTTGGTGAGATATTCAGAATGAATAAAGGATTGCTGTCCGACAGATACGTAATCCCGACACAAAAAGTAAAGATTCCAAAAAAAAGAAATGGGTAATCCTGCTGCTTCCAGCGGAATACAAACATGAAGAGAGAACTCAGCCCGGTCACAAACAACAGAAAGCCAAGGCAAACATCAATCATGTTGCCGCTCAGTACCTCATCCCATTCCTGCAGCATATTATTGATCACATCTTCCTTTGAACCAATTGTGATGGAATAAATCTCGCCGATGTCGGCAGCACTGGAATAAAATATCTTGATATATAAAAAGGAATCCTGCGGTAAATCGTTTATTGAAATGAAATGGTTTTTATTATATTTGATATCCATTTCCTTGTCCGGCATATCGGGCATTTCTCCATAGGAGTAAATGTTTTGATTTGCCATAAAAACCATAAATCCTTTCAGGAAAGCAGTGATATGGATTGCAGGTTCTTCCCAATTGCTTTCGGGAAGGGCGATTCTGACCCAAAAATCATGTCCTTTTTTCAATTCCCGGTTTGTAAATTGTGATACTGGTTTCCAGGTTTCCAATGGCCCCGGAATGGTGCTGCCGGAGGGCCCGATATAGTAGGTAAAGCGATCGGGTGTCAGTGTAATCAGGGAATCATCAACCGAAGCATCGGCATAATCGCGTTTTGATATCAGAAAAAATATCCAGAACAGAATCATTAAAATATGGCGCATTCTGTTTGTAATCATTTTATCATTGTATCGCATATATTATAGTCAACAGAGGTCTATTCTGGTTTGATATCAATATTTTTTTTGTATATTTTTACGAAGCTGATTCGGCGTCCACCGGTTTTTTTCTGAACTTTGCTGATAAAATAGTCTTTTGTCCTTTTCTTCAATTTCGATCAGAATTTCACAATGCTCCCAGCTCAAGGCAAGAGGTAATTCTGCTGCAACAGGATATGCTCTTTTTAATGCAATGATTGAATACAGTTTTTGTTGTGGTATCCCCAATTCTTCAGCAAGAGAATTGATCAGAAATGTATGGTATTCTCGGTTGTAGTGCAAAGCCATTTCCCCGATGATCTGTTCACCGAACTGCCAGTAGACCAGGACTTCATGATAGTGGTTGTTGCCTGTATTCATTTCATGAAGGAGTGTGATCAGATTTTCTGTTTTTTTGATGAATTGCTGATAATAGCTCTGGTTATTGATTTGAATTTTTCGCAAAAGTGTTTTCTGACTCATTCGATTTTTGATTCCGGATCTGGAAAAAGGGGAGGATGTCGGGAAAAAGGCAGCTAATTGAATCTCTTTTTTTTCATATTTGCAGAAATTGTGCATAACACTGTTTTCTTTTTCAGCAACCCAAGAAACAGGTGACCCAAAAAGTATATAAAACAGGAATATGGAGAAGATAATCTGTTTTTTCATCATATTGTTTATTCAAAGATGTATCCTAACGATACACCATAAAAAAATGAGTGTTGTTTGAAAAAATCGATGTTTGAATCCGCATATTCATATACTCCGCCGATCCGAGTATACCAGTTGCTGCCCATCAAATTCTTTCGCGTATAAAAACATTTTAGAAGATATGTGTTCTCATTTCTTGTTTCATTAAAAGTTGGATGCATACCGTTAAAATGATATTTTATATAAGTTCCGGAGATTGTGTAATCATTTTTTTCCGTTTCCATTGATAAGTCGAGTTCTGATCCAAAAGAGTTGTTTCGATAAGCTTCTCCCTTGCGGTGATCAATGGTATAAAAAATAGACGGAGTCAGGATGATATTGTATGTATTGGTCAGAAAAAAACGATAACCGGTTTCAACTGTATGAACTATCCCTTTCCGTTTCAAATCCGGATTTCGGGCTCCAGATTCATCATCTAAGACGATCAAGCCTTGAAAGGTGTAATTCATATTTAATCCAGATCCCAGTAGCCCATCGTACTCGATTGTTGTACCCAGATTATAGGAATGGGTGGCTTCTCTATCTATATTGGTAAGATATGGATCTTTCCATGTTTCATCTGCTCCTACAAATATAGAAAAGCCGAGAATGCTTTGATCTTGAAACAACTTTTCAGTTCCAAACGTCAATCCTTTTCGGGAATCATCGAAAAAAGGGGTGCCAACATAAATGATGATATCATCTTTGACCATATAGTTGATGTCGAATAAAAAAAAGGATGTACCATAAGAAAGATAAGAATCCCGTTTCCCCAGGCTGTTGATATATGGGAATCGATCGGAATCATACAATGCATCTTCCGTATCGACAGCGACGTAAGAACTGTTTGTGGTCATTCCCAGGAGTCCGAACTCCAGGCGTGCAGAGAAGCGGTTTTCAGGAGAGAGTGAGTCTTTTTCTGACGTAAAACCGTTGGTTGATATCAATAGTATGAAAATTGACAACCAAAGGGAAAAACTGTTTTTCATATGCAAACTCCGTTTTTACCAATGCAGGGGCAGAATTGATTAAGTGGTCTAAAAAAAAGATAAAGTTCTTTCATACTGCTTATTTGTTATGTTCTTTCAACAATAACTTCAATAAATATTATTTGAATTGTTAAAAAAAGAAGTTGAATGGTCGAATTGTGAGCGGAAAGCGAGTTGGATGATGCTTTTATCTGTGCAGTAACCTTGTTTTCCGGTACTCAATCAGTGAGGGAAGGAAACATTTTTCCTGGATTTAAAATACCTTTTGGATCAAAAGCCGTTTTAATATTTTTCATTAATGTAATCTCTGCTTTACCGATTTCTTTTGTGATAAAAGGCGCTTTTGTGATTCCAACACCATGCTCTCCGGAGATTGTTCCGCCAAGATCCAATGTATAATCAAATAGAAGCTCAAGGGCGGTTTCCGCTTTCCGCACCTGTTCGGAATCTTTTTTGTCCAGCATGATATTGACATGGATATTTCCATCCCCTGCATGTCCGAAACCGGCAATCAAGAGTCCTGACGAGTCTGATATCTCTTTTATTTTTCTGACCATATGAGGTATTTTGCTTTTGGGAACAACGATGTCTTCATTTATTTTATCCGGTGCCAGCCGAAATAGGGCCGGTGAGATCGCTTTTCGAGCTTTCCAGAGATCCGCTCTTTCCAGATCGGATTGTGCTATGGTTATATTTTTTGCACCCTTTACTAAACATAGGTTTTTTAATAATTCTATGTCCGAATTGACTTGATCAATTTTTCCATCTACCTCCAGAAGAAGCATCGCGCCTGCATCTCTGGGTAATCCCATATGCAGATAATCTTCTGCGCAATTGATCGAAGCATTATCCATAAATTCAACCGTCCTCGGAATAATTTTCTGCCTCATGATTTCCGATACGGTTTCTGCACCGGTATCCATGCTTTCGAATATTGCCGTCATTGTCCGAACAGATTCAGGACGCGGAAGAAGCCGCAGTGTCATTTGCGTGATCACACCCAGAGTACCTTCTGATCCAACAAGAAGCCTGGTTAAATCGTAACCAACAACACCTTTTGCTGTTTTCACGCCGGTTTTAATAATGTCTCCATTGGGCAGAACAGCTTGCAGTCCGAGTACATAATCTCTGGTGACGCCGTATTTGACGGCTCTTGGTCCACCCGCACATTCGGCCAGATTACCTCCCAATGTTGAAAAATCAGAGCTCGATGGGTCCGGAGGGTAAAACAGACCTTTACCCTCAACTGCATTATGAAAATGGCTTGTGATAACGCCTGGCTCTGCAACCGCAATAAGGTTATCGCAATCGATTTCAAGGATACGGTTCATTCTGGTTAACACAAGGACAACACCCCCTTTTACCGGGAGAGAGCCGCCTGTCATACCGGATCCTGAACCACGCGGAATTACATAAAAATTATTTTTTGATGCAAGGGATAAAATTTTTGAAATCTCATCACTGTTTTGGGGAAAAACAACTGCATCGGGAAGAAAATGCTGTGCGGTTGCATCGTATGAATAACACGCACATTCTTCGATCTCTTTTGTGAAATTTTGCTGACCAACTATTTTTTTTAAGGCGGATAATGCCTTTCCGGAGATTGTCATGAAATCATGTGAGCCAATTTCAAAAGTCTGTTGTTGTAGTTCCGGCGAAAACTAGACACGCAGTGAAGCGTAGCGCTATCCAGTATTTTCGGCTCTTTTCTGGGCACTGACTTTCGTCGGTGTGACGCTTTATAATCGTTTTGAAATTGGCTCATTTTTTAAAAATTGCCATCATCCAGTTTCTTGCAAAAGTATTCAACCTGCTTTTTAATCGGACCATTTTTTTTCATTTCCTGGTCAATAACCCCGATTGAATGAATTGCTGTGGCATGTTGTCTGTTAAAAGTTTTTCCAATCGTCTGAAGAGGCTGTTGCGTATATTTCCGTGCCAGATACATCGATATTTGTCTGGGGATAACGATGCTCTGTTTTCTGGAGCGTGAGAGAATATCTTTTTCAGAAACTTTGAAGTCTTTACAGACAAGTTTAATGATTACAGAAAGCGTTATTGTTTTACTTAGTCTGGTTATGTTTTGAACAACACTTTTGGCCAGGTTGAGATCGATCTGTTTGCCCAAAAGAGATGATTTCGCTGCAACACCAATCAGGCCGCTTTCAAGCTGTCTGACATTATCTGAAAGTTCATCTGCCAGATAATCTGTTACATCATCAGGAATATGGATGCCTTTTGCCTTGGATTTTTTTTGTAATATCCGCACTCTTGTTGAAAAATTGGGCGGCTCAATATTTGAAATCAGTCCACAGGAAAGTCTTGAACTCAGTTGCTCGCTAAGTTTCGGTATATCACCTGGGAGACAGCAGCTTGTAAAAATTATTTTTTTATTATTCTCATACAGATAGTCTAATGCCAGGGCGAGTTCAATCTGGGTCCGTTCTTTTCCGGAAAGAAAGTGTATATCTTCCAGAAGAAGAACATCACAGTTATTGCGGTATTTTTCTTTAAACCGGCTTATCGAGTCATGCCGGAAAGCGTGAATCATTTCATTGGTAAAGTCTTCAGCCGTAATATAGTAGACCCTTTCCATTGGTTTTGAAGAAAGAATCTGATGGCCGACAGCTTGTGAAAGATGACTTTTGCCCATACCTGTTTTTGACAATAAGAAGAGTGAGTTCTGTGTGCCATATCGATTTGATGCCATAGATAAAGCAGCAGAATATGCAAAATCATTATTTTGACCAACGACAAAATTATCAAAAGTATAGTCTTTTCGAAGAAGTCGACCAATGGGTGACTGAAATCCTAACTTGGGTAAAAATTTTTGTTTGTCTTCTGATTTTTCAAGATCTTGAAAAGACGCGTTATATGCGCCACTTTTTTTTCTTTTTGTATTTTCTTTTGTATCTGAAACAGAGAAATCTAATGTAAATGTACTTCCGGAAATAGTTTTGAATTCGGATTCGATAAGAGATTTATAGTTCTCCTGAACTCTTTTTTTTAAAAATGGATTTGGACAGGCAATAATAATGTTGCCATTTTGAGCATCGCGAAATTCAAGTGGTTCGATCCACATTTTATAGATGTGACCTGGTATCCTATTCTTAATAACAGTTTTGACTTTTTCCCATATCAATTCCATATTCGCCAACCTATTTCCATGTATTGCCTGGTCAAAAACAGTTAGAATAATATTAATATTTAATTAGTAACGATACTTATACTGAATGATTCGGTTTTTGCAGGGATTAATTCAAATTATTAGAAATCTCTTGAAAATCAGTTTGGCAAGCAATAGCCTATAACAGTTTGGCCGTCAAATGTGATGAACACTGTTTAGTGTGTATTTGAATGTGAATTGTTGTAATCAAATAACATATTGAAAATATTTTAAAATTATTATTAAAACAGAACAACTATTTTGAAATACAACTATTTTATAAGTGATTTTTTCTATAAGCATTTTAAGGATATAAAAGATTATTCAATGATTTTGAAAAGAAATCATTTCTTTTAAAATCTTTCGATTTCTACGATTTTCTTGAATTTTTAAAATAATAGAAACTTTTTTTCATGGTTTTTCTCCTGGATTTCACCTGTCCTGAAGAAAAATAATTGGTTAATAAGTATATAGTTATGAACAATTTATCAACAAAGCAGAGATAGCAGTAGTAAGGTTTTCGCTTCAAAGAGACTTATTTTTCCAAGAGGAATCAAGGATTGCATTTGAAAAAAAAACAAATGCCCGGTAACATGTTATCTCTTTTGATTTCTATTATCCGTTATCATCAGAAAGGACGAATCGTGAATGAATATAAACCAATAGTGGGTATTACCATGGGTGACCCTGTCGGAGTCGGACCTGAAATTCTCTTACTGTCTTTACAAAATGAATCTGTTTATAAATGGTGTCGTCCTGTTGTGATAGGGGATTTGAATCTATTGGAAAGGGTTTCAAAAGCATTGAATGTAAATGTTGCTTTCAATCCAATAACGTTCCCTGAAGAAGGAAATTTTCTTTATGGAACGATTGATCTGATCAGCCGGACAGATTTGGATGCCAAGGATGCTAAATGGGGATCGCCGAACCGGACTACAGGCCTTGCAATGATTGAATACATCAAAACAGCAGTTGACTTGGCAATGGAAAGAAATATAGACGCATTTGTCACCGGTCCCATCAATAAGGTTGCCATGAAAATGGCTGGTAGTCCTTTTTCAGGGCATACGGAATTACTGGCTCAGAGAACCAACACTGACAAATATGTAATGATGATGGCTGGGAATAGGTTACGTATTGTTCTTGTCACTATACATCAATCCATGAAAGATGCAATTGCATCTCTTTCAGTTGAAAAGATTTTCAACACCATCGAGATTACTCACTTGTCTTTGGAATCCCGGTTTGGAATTCAGTTTCCCCGTATTGCCGTTGCCGGTTTAAATCCACATGCCGGAGAGCAAGGTCTTTTTGGTTCAGAGGAGCAAGAGATCATTATTCCTGCTATTCGTCATGCCCGTAGTCATGGATGGAACATCTCCGGGCCATTTCCTCCTGATACGGTGTTTTATCAGGCGATAAATGGACAATTTGATACAGTAGTTTGTATGTATCATGATCAGGGTTTGATACCATTCAAACTGATTCATTTTATGGACGGTGTGAATACTACCCTGGGGTTACCGGTTATTCGAACATCTGTTGACCATGGAACTGCCTATGATATTGCCGGAACCGGTAAAGCAGAAACCGGCAGCATGATCGAAGCAATACGAATGGCTGCAATCCACGCCAACAATGTTATGAAAGGCGGAAGTCGTTAATGAGATCCGATAAAATAACAATTCGAGGTGCACGGCAGCATAATCTTAAAAATATCAATCTGGATTTACCTCGTGAAAAACTTATCGTTGTCACAGGTCTTTCCGGGTCGGGAAAGTCGACCCTTGCTTTTGATACCCTGTATGCAGAGGGACAACGCAGATATGTAGAATCTCTTTCCACATATGCCCGCCAATTTCTAGAAAGAATGGATAAACCGGATGTCGATATGATTGAGGGGCTTTCACCGGCGATTGCTATCGAACAAAAAACAGCAAGTCATAACCCAAGATCGACTGTTGGAACGGTGACTGAAATTTATGATTATTTCCGTTTGCTATTTGCCAGAATCGGAACTCCCTATTGTTATCAGTGCGGCCTGCCCATCGCTTTTCAAACAATTGATCAGATCATCGAATCCGTTACAAGAATGGAGATCGGGACAAAGATTCTCATCATTGCACCTATCGAAAAAGAGCAAAAGGGTACTCATGAAAAGTTGTTGGCCAGACTGAAGATGGACGGGTTCGCGCGTGTTCGAGTGGATGGACAGATCCATGATATTGAAACTGTACCCAGGCTGGATAAGCAAAAGAAACATTCCATTGATGTTGTTGTAGACCGATTGATTCTGAAAGAAAACATTCGAAATCGATTGGCCGATTCATTAGAGCTTGCAATGGCCCAGTCTGAAGGTCTTGTGATCGTCGAGGTAATCGATGGGGAATCCATTTTTTTCAGTGAAAAATCAGCATGTGTGGACTGTGGAGTAAGTTATCCTGAATTCACACCAGCTAGTTTTTCTTTTAATTCTCCTCAAGGAGCATGCTCAAAGTGCGATGGGCTTGGAGCAATCACTGAATTTGATCCGGATTTGATCGTACCAAATCCGGAATTATCTTTACGTGAAGGAGCTGTTTTACCTTGGTCCAACAAGAGTTCTGTCCAGTTTGCAGAATTTTTGGATGCATTTACCATCCATTTTGGGGTCGATATTTATACACCGTTCAAAGAACTGCCTGAGGGATTTAAAAAAGTGCTTTTTTGGGGATCAGGCGATGAAACCATTCCTTTTTATTTTGATGAAAATAATCGGCGTATTATTTATCGGAAAAAAGTGGAAGGGATCATAGCACTTCTGGAGCAACGCTATAAAGAGACGGATTCATTTCAGGTCAGGGAAGAGATAAAGAAATATATGAATTTCAAGCTTTGTTCAGATTGTGGCGGAAGTCGTTTAAATCAATCCAGTCGTTCTGTAAAAGTGGGTGGATTAACGATATCCGAAATTTCATCCATGACAGTGGAAAAGGCATTTGAGTTTTTTAACGAATTGAAACTGTCCGGCAAAAAAGCGGTTATTGCTGAAAAAATATTAAAAGAGATCCGGGAGCGGCTTGGGTTTTTAATCAATGTCGGTCTGCCGTATCTGACCATCCACAGAACTGCATCCACTCTTTCCGGCGGGGAGAGTCAGCGGATCAGGCTGGCCACTCAGATTGGTTCCAAGCTGACCGGCGTTTTATATGTACTAGATGAACCGAGTATCGGGCTTCATCAAAAAGATAACCAGAAGCTTCTACAGACGCTGATGAATATGCGTGATCTTGGCAACACTGTTCTTGTCGTTGAGCATGATGAGGATACGATCATGGCAGCCGATCACATTGTTGATATGGGGCCTGAAGCAGGCATGAATGGTGGTCAGGTCGTATTTTCAGGACCACCGAATGAAATTCTTACTCATGCAGAATCGTTGACCGGAAAATATTTATCCGGAAGAATGAAAATCCCAACGCCAGTGAAGAGACGCAATGGAAATGGTAAAAAAATTGTTATAAAAGGTGCCTGCGCCAACAACCTGAAACATATTGATGTGGAATTTTTACTTGGATGTTTTAATTGTGTTACCGGTGTATCCGGGTCTGGAAAGTCAACTCTCGTATTGGAAACTTTGTATCGCATTCTTTCGCAGAGGCTCTATCAGGCAAAGATCACAGCAGGTTGTTATGAAAAAATCGAGGGTATTGAATATATTGACAGGGTGATTCATATCGACCAATCACCCATTGGCAGAACACCTCGTTCCAACCCTGGAACATACACAGGAATCTTTTCTTTTATCCGTGAGATTTTTGCAAGAACTCCGGAAGCAAGAATGCGGGGATTCAAGCCCGGGCGTTTCAGCTTTAATGTCAAAGGTGGACGATGTGAAGCGTGCAGCGGAGATGGTATTATTAAAATCGAAATGCATTTTTTGCCGGATGTCTATGTAGCTTGTGATGTCTGTAAAGGAAGACGGTATAACCGTGAAACGCTTGAGATTAAGTATAAGGGGAAAAATATTACAGAGGTGCTTGACTTAACAGTGAATCAATCACTTATCTTTTTAGGAAAAATTGGAAATATCAGATCAAAGTTACAAACACTATTTGATGTAGGGCTTGGATATATAAAGATCGGTCAACCGGCAACAACATTGTCCGGCGGTGAGGCTCAACGAGTAAAACTGGCTAAAGAGCTGAGCAAAAAAGGTACGGGAAAAACAGTATATATACTTGATGAGCCAACGACAGGACTTCATACGGATGACATCAGAAAGCTACTCGGGGTTCTTGAAAGATTGGTTGAAGCGGGAAATACGGTAATTGTTATCGAGCATAATCTGGATGTCATAAAATATTCAGATAATATCATTGATTTGGGACCGGATGGTGGAGATAAGGGGGGAGAGGTGATCGGTGTCGGAACCCCGGAACAGATTGTTGAAAATCAGAAATCCTATACTGGAGAGTATTTAAAGAGGGTTCTGACAGCTTGATTTTATCTTAATGATAATATATAATCAAACCATCATACCGAATCATTTAACTCAGAAATCGATTTCAGATAGCGTGCATAAAATCGGAAAACAATTACCTGAACAAGTTTCTTTCCCAAAAGTATAGTAACGATTCCTGTTTAGTGAATTTGTGATGGGAAGACCAGATGTTCTTCAACGATTTTTATTGAAAAGAGAATTATGAAAATTAAATGCCCGAATTGTCCTCAAGTTTACAATATTTCAAAGGAAAAGATTCCCGAAGGAAAGAAGAAGATCGCTTTTCCTTGTCCAGCCTGCAAAGCCACGATTCGAATTGATTTAAGCGAGATCGATAAAGAAGTAGTTGCTCTGAACAGGTCGATTATCGAACCAACAGATACTACCCAAAAGGGAGTCACGGACAGCCAAACACTGAAAAAAAAGATAATGAGATCCGTCATGGACCTCCCCCCCCTTCCGCAGGTTCTGATGAAAGCAAACGAGATTATGGCAAACCCCTCATCAACATTCAAGGATTTAGGCGGGATTATTGAAACCGATCAGGCGATTGCCGGCCGTGTGCTCAAACTGGCGAATTCAGCATATTATGGATTACGTGGCATGGTATCTTCAATTCATCAGGCCTCTGTTGTTTTGGGATTTGAAGCTCTTGGAGAACTGATCAGTGTTGTCGGAGCTTCCGGTCTGCTTGATAATATTTTAAATGGATATGGACTTGAAGCAGGTTCACTATGGCAACACTCACTTGCGGTCGCATTTGGTTCAAAAATAATTGCAAGAAAAAAATACCCAACACATGAAAATAATGCGTTTTCAGCGGGTTTATTGCATGATTGCGGAAAAATGATTCTGGATGAATATGTGAAAGAACGGGAGGATCAATTCGATTCTTTTTTGAAAGGAGAAGGAAATACCTATCTGGCTGCAGAAAAACAGATTTTGGGGTTTGATCATGCTGAAATTGCTTTTGATCTATGTAAGAAATGGAATATCCCGGAAAGCCAAAGCCTTGCAATTCGGTATCACCATTTTCCGTCGGAATCAAATCAAAATGAGCTTGCTTATATCATTCATATTGCAGATGTCCTCGCAATGAAAGGCGGTATAGGCACTGGATTTGACTCGATGTTATATGAAATTGAAGGGAAAGCTCTTGAATTTACGGGAATACCTGAAAGTGAATTGGAGGAAGTCATGCAGGAGATGATTGAATCTGTTGATAAGGTTGCTGAGCAGATTCATCAATAACCGCTCAAATTGAAAAGTAAAAAAAAATAAAACCACATATGGGAAACAACGCGAAATCTTTGTTTCTTTATGTGGTTTTTTCTACTATTTTTTACCTTTACAATTAAAAAGTCCTGAAAGATTGAAAAAGGAAGATATGAAAACGAAAACTGTTACCTCAAAGTTCCGCATTATTATTCTCTGTTCAATATCAATATCTGTGGTTGTGTATTCAATTATCATCATGATGATTCGGGCCAATACAGCACTGGAGAGTAATATATTCTGGTTATGTGTGTTTGAATTTTTGCTTGCCGGTCTTTCCACTCTATTCCTTTATGGATTGTTTCAGCACCTGTTTAAAAAGAATGTCCTTTTTCCTCTCAAGAAGCTAACCTTATCCATGCAGATGAATGATTATTCGTATCAAACAGATGTCAAGTTGGATACCCATGATGAATTCATGTTGCTCGCGGAAACCTATAACTGTCTGCGAAAAAAATTGGAAGATACAAGCAGTGAATTGTTTAAATTAAATGAAGATCTTGAAAAGCGAGTTCTGGAAAGAACAAAAGAGATTGAAGAGGTGAACAATCGTCTCCAAGAAGACATATCCGCTCGTGAAAGCATGGAGAAGGCTCTTCGTGAAAGTGAAGATCGTTATCGGAAAACATTTGAGGCAGCTCCCGATTCCATCGTGATTATTCGCATGCATGATGGGAAATATCTGGATGTAAATGAGGCATTTTGCCGTTTGACCGATTTCGCAAAAAATGAAGTCATTGGGAAAACAATTACTGATATTGATGTTATCGGGGATTCAACTGACAGGGAAATATTAGATAAAACTCTCCGGAACGAACAAAAGGTTGGCAGTTTAGAGATCAAATGCAAAAAAAAGGATGGAACTCTTCTGAGTGTATTGGTTTCAGCAAGAACGATAATGTATGGCGAAGAAGAGTGTCTGATCACGATTCTTACGGATATTTCGGAACGAAAAAAGATTGAAGCGGCTTTACGGGAATCTGAAGAAAAATACCGATTGCTGACTGAAAATGCCAATGATGCTATTTTTATTATTCAGGATGGAAAGATACTGTTTCCAAATCCTAAAGCAAGTGAACTCGGTAGATATCTTGGAGGCCGTCCGGAGAGTTCCTCTTATTTTGATTATATACATCCAAGCGACAGAGCCATGATCATTGAAAGGCATCTGAAAAGAATATCCGGTGAAGCACTGCCGGAAATTTGCACCTTTCGACTGGTTACCGATGCAGGAGAGGAATTATGGGTAGAAATGAATGATGTGTCTATTTTCTGGGGTGGTCGGCCTGCAATTTTAAGTTTTTTGCGTGACATAACCAATCAGAAAAAGCTGGAGTCCAAAATGGAACAAACGGAACGGATGGATGCAATAGGCACTTTGGCTGGTGGTATAGCACATAATTTCAATAATTTATTGATGGGGATACAGGGCAACCTTTCTCTTATTTTTTTGGATGAGGAATCGAGCAAAAAAAATTTTGATGAATTGAAAAGTATTGAGCGTTGTGTTGAAAACGGAGCAAACTTAACAAAACAGTTATTGGGATTTGCAAGAGGCGGGAAATATATTGTGAAGCCCATCAATACCAACGAGATTGTACAAAACACTTCAAAAATGTTCGGTCAATCCAAGAAGGAGATTAAAATACATGGGAGCTATCAAAAATTAATCTGGACAATTGAAGCGGATCAGGGCCAAATTGAGCTGGTTTTGTTAAATATTTATGTTAATGCTGCACAGGCAATGGAAACCGGCGGAGATATTTATCTGTCAACTGAAAATATAACTTTTTCAGAATCCGATGCTACATTTTTAGGATTGTTAACCAGGAAATTTGTCAAAATTTCAATTGCAGATACAGGTCCTGGTATTGATCAAAAAATAATGGGGAAAATTTTTGAACCATTCTTTACCACAAAAGAAGTGGGGGAGGGGACTGGATTGGGTCTTGCTTCAGCATTTGGTATCGTGAAAAACCATGGTGGCTTTATTGATGTGAAAAGTAAAAAGGGTGAGGGGGCCAGGTTTGATATTTACTTTCCTGCAACAGATGAACAAAATTTGTCAGAGGAAATATTGATTGAAGATCTTGCAACCGGAACGGAGACCATCCTTCTCATTGATGATGAGGATATCGTTGTGGATGTATGCCAGTCCATGCTGAAAAAACTGGGTTATAAGGTAATTGCTGCCAGGGGCGGAAAGATCGGGATCGATATTTACAAGCAAAAAAAGGAAAAAATTTCACTTGTGATTCTTGATATCATCATGCCGGATATGGAAGGTGGACAAGTATTTAACAGGATCAAAGAGATCAATCCGACAGCAAAGGTTCTTCTTTCAAGTGGCTGTAGCATTAATAATCAGGTTTCAACAATATTAGAGAAGGGTGGAAATGGATTTATTCAAAAGCCGTTTAAAATGAAACAGCTTTCATCATCCATCCGAGACATTATCGGACGATAATGAAGATTGTTTCAATGTTTGACAAATATAACGTTTTTAAATATAAATATTTATTAAAATGGAAACCATGAATCGTAGAGTGCAGAAACGTTTTTTTGTAAGTGACGGCATTTTTGTGGTTCTGAACCCTGCCGATAGCTCTTCCAAATTGGGTACCATGATTGATATCAGTAAAAGCGGTCTTTCCTTTCAATACATCGACACTCAGGATCCGGAACAAACTTACTCAGAGTTGGATATCTTTGTCAGTGGTCATGGGATTAAAATTGGAGATCTTCCGTTTACAGTCATTTCGAGTGTATCTTATGAAAAAACCATTCCTTTTTATTCCATCATGATGCGCAGGCTGGGGGTGAAATTCAGACCGATGCCTGATACTAAAATATCCCAAATTTACTCCTTTATACATAATTATGGAATTCATGAAGTTTTGCCGGACAGTCTGGCGTAAATATTTTTATTGCCAAGAAATACATCCTCCATCAATAGAATTCTTACCTGTGTGAAAAATACTTGACGATTGAGTTTCAGCTGCTAAAATGCCCATTTTGTATGATTGACGGATAGTTCAATGCGCTTAAGGTTATTACCTGAAGATATTATTGGCACAATACAAACAAGAAGGAGAATTGGTAAAATGGCACAGGCGATTTCAGATCGAAGGGATGTTGATTTTGTTTTACATGAAATGCTGAATGTTGAAGAATTGAGCAAACATGAAAGATATGCTGAATTCAATAGGAAGACTGTGGATCTTATTATTTCTGAAGCACGCAATCTGGCAATAAAAGAGATCCTTCCAACAATGAAAATCGGTGATGATGAAGGGTGTAAATTCGAGAATGGAAAAGTAACAGTTCCTGAAGCGTTTAAAAGACCTTTTGATCTGTTTGCAGAAGGTGAGTGGATAGCCATGACCGATGATCCAGAATTCGGTGGTCAGGGTATGCCCAATACGGTTGCCATGGCTTGTGGTGAACATTTTACCGGGGCCAATTGCGCATGGATGATGTATCCGGGATTGGCTCATGGCGCTGCAAAGATGATAGAAGAGTTCGGCACGGATGAACAAAAAAAAATATTCGTGAAAAAGATGTATACCGGTAAATGGGGAGGAAGCATGCTTCTCACTGAACCGGAAGCGGGTTCTGATGTCGGTAATCTATCAACCAGTGCTGTGAAAAATGATGATGGAACTTACTCCATTACCGGGAATAAAATATTTATCTCCGGCGGTGAACAAAATCTTACTGAAAATATTATTCATCCGGTTCTGGCCCGAATTGAAGGAGCGCCGGCTGGGACCAAGGGGATCTCCATTTTTATTGTTCCAAAGATTTGGGTCAATAAAGATGGAAGCCTGGGACAAGATAATGATGTGGTTTGCACAGGGATTGAGGAAAAAATGGGTATCCATGGCAATAGTACCTGTTCCTTAACGCTTGGAGGCAAGGGAAAATGCCGTGGTCTTCTGCTTGGAGAAGAAAATAAGGGAATGAAAGTAATGTTTCTTATGATGAATGAGGCACGTCTTGGTGTCGGACTCCAGGGATTTGGTTTTGCCACGACATCCTATATCAATGCTGTAAATTATGCCAAAGAAAGAAAACAGGGCAAAAATCTGCTTCAGATGATGGATCCAAATGCATCCAGTGTTGCCATCATTGAACACCCGGATGTGAAACGTCAGCTTCTGTTTATGAAATCATTGATTGATGGGATGCGCGGACTGATCTATTTCACCAGCAATTGTTTTGATAAAGCAAAAATTGCTGAAACCGATAGTGAAAGAGACAAATATCAGTGCTTGATTGAGATCCTGACCCCGATCGTAAAGTCATACTGCACTGACAAAGGATTTGATGTATGTGTCCAAGGGATGCAGGTTTACGGAGGTTATGGATATATCCATGAATATCCCCAGGAACAGTTGGCCCGTGACTGCAAAATTACCAGTATCTATGAGGGTACCAATGGTATTCAGGCAATGGATCTCTTGGGTAGAAAACTCGGGATGAAAAAAGGGAAACCGTTCATGGATCTGCTTGGTGAAATGAATAAAGCCATAGCAGCAGCAAAAGCAATCAAAGGCCTTGAGGAAATGGCGGCAAAGGTTGAGGCGGCTGTAAACAAACTGGGTAGTGTGGCCATGAACATGGGGGCCACGGCAATGTCTGAAAAGGTTCTTGATGCGTTTGCTTCCGCGTTTCCATTTTTGAATGTATGTGGTGATGTCATTATGGCATGGATGCTTTTGTGGAGAGCCTCTGTCGCTGCCGGCAAAGTAGCGCAAGCAAAGAAAAAGGATGCGGCATTCTACGATGGCCAGATAAAAACAGCTCAATTTTATATAAATTCCATGCTTCCGTCTACAATGGGGACAATGGATTCACTTCTTGCAATTGATCCGTCCATCATGCAGATGCAGAATGACTCTTTTAATGGATAAAATGTAAATACAATAAGTTAAATAATTAAAGAAAAGGGGGTGGCTTTTATAAGCCGCCTCTTTTTTTCAGGAAGAGTGTCAAAGGGTTGACAATTTAAAATTTGCACTAATATTTTAGCAGGTCTGAATTTTAAAAGCTTACACATGTGCCTTACCCGGAACAGTTCTGTTTTGGGATAAATTCCAATGAGTCTCAGGGATCATTATTGAATACAAAATTACGGAAAGGAGCAGTAATGGAAGGTAAAAAAGAAACTCTTCAATTTAAAACAGAGGTTCAGCAACTTCTCAATCTTATCATTAATTCGTTATATTCCAATCAGGAAATCTTTTTAAGAGAGCTAATTTCAAATGCTTCTGATGCAATTGACAAACTCCGTTTTCATTCACAGACAAATTCTGAAGCTTTGGGTATGGATGCGGAATTAAAAATTAAAATTATTCCGGATAAAGAAAAACATACACTCACAATTTCCGATAATGGGATTGGAATGACGTATGATGAGGTGATGGAAAATATCGGTACAATTGCAAAGAGCGGTTCAGCTGCATTTATGAAGGCTCTTGAGAAATCGAAAAAAAATGAGATTTCCACCCCGGAATTGATCGGCCAATTCGGAGTCGGCTTTTATAGTTCTTTTATTGTCGCAGAAAAAGTTACAATCATAACCCGATCCGTTGAGGCAGCTAAAGGCGTTCAATGGGAATCAACCGGAGATGGCTCCTATACCATAGAAGAGGTTGAGAAAAAAGGCCATGGTACGGATATTATATTGAAATTGAAGAAAATCGAGGAGGATGAGCAGGATTTTACGGAAGAGTGGACCATCCGCGGAATTGTCAAAAAACATTCTGATTTTGTAAATTATCCAGTTGTGATGGATGTGGAAAGAAATGAACCTGTTCCGGAAAAAGAGCAGGTTATTGACAAGGATGGGAAACCGATTGGTAGTAAGACTCGCAAGGTTATAAAAGAAGAAACACTTAACTCCATGAAGGCTATCTGGTTAAAAAATAAAGATGAAATTTCAGAAGAAGAGTACACGGAATTCTATAAACATGTAAGTCATGACTGGAATCCGCCATTAACTAGACTTCATCTTAAAATGGAAGGTACGACTGAATACAGTGTCCTGTTGTATGTACCCGCTAAGGCCCCCATGGATCTGTTTGCTCCGGATCGGAAACACGGGCTCCAGCTGTATTGTAAACGGGTGTTTATCATGGAAAACTGTAAAGAATTAATTCCGGATTATTTTGGATTTGTAAAAGGCGTTGTGGATGCGCCTGATCTGAATCTGAATGTAAGCCGTGAAATTTTGCAGCATGACCGGCTTGTGAGGAATATCCGGAAGAATCTGATCAGCAGGCTTTTTAAACTTTTTTCAGATATGGAAAAAGAAAAATATGATGATTTTTACAAAGAATTCGGACAGGTTATCAAGTCGGGAATTCATACTGATTTTGAAAATAAAGATAAAATATCAGAACTTATCCGGTTTAAAACAACCAAATCGGATGATAAACTGGTCTCCCTGAAAGAATACGTATCTAAAATGCAACCAGACCAGAAAGAAATATATTATATTACCGGAGACAGTTTCTCTTCAATCCTGAACAGCCCGCACCTGGAAGCCCTGAAAGAAAAAGATTATGAAGTTCTGTTGATGACGGACCCGGTAGATGAATGGGTCGTCATGTCCCTCACGGAATATGATGGAAAAAAATTGAAAAGTGCTGAAAAAGGTGATCTTGATCTGGACAAGGTGGATGAGAAAAAGAAAAATGAATTCACCTCTCTTTTTGACCATATAAAGGCTCGGCTTGAAAAGCAGATAAAAGAGGTTAAAGCTTCAACCCGCCTGAAAGGATCTGTGGCCTGCCTTTCCGGAGATAATTACGATATGAGCGCCTATATGGAGAAGATCCTGAAATCCACAGGGCAAAGCATAGAGAAAACCAAGAGGGTGTTGGAACTGAATGTTGAGCATCCGGTTGTTGTCGGGATTAAAAATCTGTTTGAAAAAGATAAGGAAAACGAGCGGATCAATGATTTTTGTGACCTGCTTTATGATATCGCGATCATCGGGGAAGGGGGGAAAGTGGAAAATCCATCCCGTTTTTCTCAAAAGATCGGGGAGCTGATGAGTGAGGCATTAACAAAATGATTGTAATATATGGAATTGAAATAGTAGAAAATTTAAGCTATATATAGCATATTAATTTTAAAAAAGGATTTTTATACTCTATTTTTATCCTTTGATCCAAATGATCTGTTCTGTTAGTTGACGTGTCTTCTGATAACAGCCGGCGTTTTCAGGAATATAGGTCCCATCCAAATATAATTCAGATTGGGGTATGCCATGGAACAGAAAAACTCCACAGAGCAAAAGAACTGTAATAGATCTGAGCCGAGAACAGTTGTTGATAAGTATTACAGTGTAGAATTCTCTTTTACAGGATTGGAAACGGTTTACCAATTCAGGATACGGGATTTGTCGGAAAGCGGGATGTGCGTTCTAGTTCGAGAGGATTCTGTTGTTCTTGAGTATTTAAAAGAGGGTGAAGTTTTTAAAATGAAATACTATTCAACGGATCAGCCTGGTAAAATCGAGGAGCTGGAAACCGAAGTAAAACATATTTCCAAAGATAACCAGGGACGCTTCAAAGGCCATGTTATGGTGGGTTTACAGATTTTAGAAAAAGAAAAATGATTGAGCTAATTTCAAAACGATTATAAAGTATCACACCGGCGAAAGTCAGTGCTCAGAAAAGAGCCGAAAATACTGGATTTCAGTTTTCGCCGGAACTACAACAAGAGACTTTTGAAATTGGCTCGATTGAATGAATATCAGGAAGGGCTGTTTTTTACATGAGCGAATTTATATATCAGGATCTTTTCCCGCTTGAGGAAGATCAAACCGAATACCGTCTTTTAACCAAATCCCATATTTCATTTTCAAAATTTGAAGGCGAAGAGATTGTGAAGATATCTCCGGATGGATTGACCGAGCTGTCTGAAAAAGCGTTTACAGATGTCTCTCATCTTCTCCGGTCCTCTCATCTGGCATCGCTGAAAAAAATTCTGGATGACACAGAAAGCTCCGGCAATGACCGTTATGTGGCTCTTGAGATGATTAAAAATGCGGTGATTTCTTCTGATTTTATTTTTCCAATGTGTCAGGATACAGGTACCGCAATCATTATGGGTAAAAAAGGGCAGAATATCTGGACCGGATTTCAGGATGAGGAAGCCCTTTCCAGGGGGGTGTTCAATGCATACCAAACCTGTAATCTGAGGTATTCTCAAAACGCCCCGCTTGATATGTATGAAGAAGTGAATACAAAATCGAATCTGCCGGCCCAGATTGATATATCTTCCGTGCAAGGCAAGGATTATCGTTTTCTGTTTATGGCAAAAGGCGGCGGGTCTGCAAATAAAACCTATCTATTTCAGGAAACAAAAACAATTCTGAATCAAGGTACTTTGGAAACATTTTTAGAAAAAAAAATGAAGTCGCTGGGAACATCTGCCTGCCCTCCCTATCATCTTGCGATTGTAATCGGAGGGCTTTCTGCTGAGTTGAATTTAAAAACCGTCAAGCTCGCCTCCGCAGGATATTTAGATGGATTACCTAAATCCGGGAATCCTTACGGCCATGCATTCCGGGATTTGGATCTTGAAAATAGAATGCTTGAAAAGTCTAAAAAATTTGGAATCGGTGCCCAGTTTGGCGGAAAATATTTTTGTCATGATATCCGGATTATCCGTATGCCAAGGCACGGTGCATCCTGTCCTGTCGGAATCGGTGTAAGCTGCAGCGCAGATCGAAACATTAAAGGAAAAATCAACAATCAAGGGATTTTTCTGGAAAAACTGGAAACAGATCCGGCAAGATATCTGCCTGAATCACCGGAACCGGACTCACAGGCAATCCATATTGATCTGAATCAATCCATGGATAAGATTCGTAATATTTTAACCCGTTACCCTGTTGCAACCCGGCTGGAATTAACAGGAAAGATTGTGGTTGCAAGAGATATCGCTCATGCAAAGATCAAGGAAAGGCTGGATCGCGGAGAAGCTCTCCCGGAATATTTTAAAAATCATATTATTTACTATGCCGGGCCGGCCAAAACACCAAAAGGATACCCGTCCGGATCTTTTGGCCCTACGACCGCCGGTCGTATGGATTCATATGTTTCCCTGTTTCAGGAAAACGGGGGATCCATGGTGATGCTTGCCAAAGGCAACCGCTCAAAAACGGTTACGGATTCCTGTAAAACCCATGGGGGTTTTTATTTGGGATCAATCGGAGGGCCTGCAGCCAGACTTGCAAAAGAATGCATAACCAATGTTGAGACAATAGAGTATTCTGAGCTCGGAATGGAAGCTGTATTTATGATATCGGTAAAAAATTTTCCTGCCTTTATTATCATTGATGACAAGGGTAATGATTTTTTTGAAACCCTTTTGGATTGAAAACATACTTAGAGAGAAAAAATAAGAAGTGAACGCTATGCTATTTTACAGGTGTTTATTGTAAGAATCATTGTTTTCATTCAGTTTTTTTCTTTACAAGCAGTATTTCATTGGTATAACAATTAAAAATTTCAGTGAATGCATTCAGCCGAAACCATTCCCAGAAAAATTTCTATATTGGCTTAATCATGATTTTTTGCTGAAAAAGTGAATTGCTGTGCTACAGTCTGTTTTCGGATCTTGGAATATATTCAAAAAGGTAAAAAAGTTTCGTCACAGTTCAATTAAACAACAATTTAATTGTATTTATTTAACAAAGGAGAGTTTCTATGGCTAAAAAAATGCAAACAATCGACGGTAATACCGCAGCCGCTCATGTAGCCTATGCCTTGAGTGATGTGGCAACCATCTATCCAATTACTCCTTCTTCACCGATTGGGGAGATCGCCGATGAATGGGCAGCGAATGGCCGGAAGAATATTTTCGGGCAGACACTTTTGGTAAGACAGCTTCAATCCGAAGCTGGCGCATCTGCATCGGTTCATGGTTCACTTGCTGCCGGTGCATTAACATCCACTTTTACGGCATCACAGGGACTTCTCCTCATGATTCCGAACATGTATAAAATGTCCGGTGAACTGTTGCCGGCTGTTTTGCATGTAACCGCACGTGCCATTTCCGCTCATGCACTTTCCATTTTTGGTGATCATCAGGATGTCATGGCTGTGCGTCAAACAGGGTTTGCACTCCTTGCCTCTGCCTCTGTTCAGGAAGTAATGGATCTTGGACTGGTTGCTCATCTGGCGTCAATCGAGGGAAGTGTTCCCTTTCTCCACTTTTTTGATGGATTCAGGACTTCCCATGAGATCCAGAAAATCGAAATCATCGATTATAAGGATATGACCGATCTGGTTAACTGGGAAGCTGTAAGGAGATTCCGGAATAGAGCAGCAAATCCGGAAAGACCTGAATTAAGAGGTACGGCACAAAATCCGGATGTATACTTTCAGGGAAGAGAAGCAGCCAATCCTTACTATCTGAAAATCCCCGGCATCGTTGAATCCTACATGGCCAAAGTGGGAAAGATCACAGGTCGGTATTATAACCTTTTCGATTATGTCGGAGATCCGAAAGCGGAAAGAATCATCATCTCCATGGGGTCATCCTGTGAAACCATTGAGGAAACGATCAAATATATGGCTGCAAAAGGGGAGAAGGTCGGCCTTGTCAAGGTAAGGCTGTTCCGGCCATTTTCACCGGATCATCTTCTGAATGCAATTCCCGAATCGGTTTCCAACATTACGGTTCTGGATCGAACCAAAGAGCCTGGAGCGATTGGTGACCCGTTGTATATGGATGTAATGACTTCCTTTATGGAAAAAGGCAGAAAAGCGAAGATCGTTAACGGTCGCTATGGTCTGGGGTCAAAAGAGTTTAATCCAAGCATGGTCAAGGCTGTTTTCGATAATATGAAAAACTCAAACCCGAAAAACCATTTTACGGTTGGTATTAACGATGATGTAACCGGTACGTCCCTATCGGTTGAGGACGGTTTCGATGTCGCACCCGAGGGTACTGTACAATGCAAGTTCTGGGGACTTGGAGCAGATGGAACGGTAGGCGCCAATAAAAGTGCAATCAAGATCATCGGAGACTATACGGATTTATATGCACAGGCTTATTTTGCTTATGATTCCAAAAAATCAGGAGGTGTAACCATATCCCATCTGCGATTTGGAAAAACTCCGATTCAATCAACATATCTGATCGACTCCGCTGATTATATCGCCTGTCACAAATCCGGTTATGTTGAAATGTATGATGTTCTGGAAGGGATTAAAGATGGCGGCACATTCATGCTCAATTCCAATTGGACGCCTGATCAAATGGAAGAAAAGCTTCCTTCCAGGATGCGCAAAACCATAGCCGATAAAAAATTAAAATTTTTCAACATCGATGCTGTAAAAATTGCATCTGAAATCGGGCTTGGCGGCCGTATTAACATGATTATGCAGACCGCTTTTTTCAAACTGGCAAACGTGGTTCCTGTTGACGATGCAATTTCCTATCTGAAAGATCAGATTAAAAAAATGTTCGGCAACAAAGGGGATGATGTTGTCAACATGAACTATGCGGCTGTTGATAAAACCCTTGAGAATATGGTTCAGATTAACTATCCGGAATCCTGGAGCAGCCTGACTGAAACGAAAGCTTCACAAAAGGATGAACCTGCTTTTGTGAAGAACGTTATGCGTCCGATGCTGGCAGTGCAAGGTGATAAACTTCCGGTGAGCGCATTCAATCCAGATGGTCTTTTCCCTGTCGCTACTACGCAATATGAGAAAAGAGGTGTGGCTATTAATGTTCCGGAGTGGGTAAGTGAAAACTGTATTCAGTGCAACCAATGCGCTATTGTTTGTCCTCATGCGTCTATTCGACCGATTCTGCTGACGGATGAGGAGTTATCTGCAGCGGGTTCTTCTTTTACCGCACTCAAGGCGATTGGAAAAGAATTGGCCGGGTATCATTTCCGGATGCAGGTGAACACACTGGATTGCATGGGTTGTGGTAATTGCGCTGATATCTGTCCGGCCAAAAAACCGGCACTGGTTATGAAACCGCTTGAAACACAGACCGCAAAACAGATCGGAAATCATGAATATTCTCTGAAGATACCGGTTCGTGACAACCTGGTGCCCCGTACATCGGTGAAAGGAAGCCAATTCTGTCAGCCTCTTCTAGAATTTTCCGGGGCCTGTACCGGATGCGGAGAGACTCCTTATGCAAAACTGATAACTCAGCTTTTTGGTGAAAGGATGATCATCGGTAATGCTACAGGATGCACTTCCATCTGGGGAGGATCAGCTCCCTCAATTCCATACTGCGTGAACAAGGATGGTTTTGGACCAACCTGGGGAAATTCATTGTTTGAAGATCCGGCAGAGTTTACGTATGGAATGTTTCTCGGAGTATTGCAGCAGCGTTCCAGACTGGCCGATCTGATCCGGCAGGCGATTACAACCGATATCCCACAGGATATAAAAGATGCAATGAATGGATGGCTTGCAAATATGAAAGATCCTGAATTATCCAGAAATTATGGGGATCAGTTAAAGAAACTTCTTCCTGCTCAAAAAGACAATAAACTTCTGTCCGAAATCAACAGTTACTCAAAACTGTTTACGAAGAAATCTTTCTGGGTGTTTGTAGGAGACGGTTCTGCATATGATATTTCTTTTGGTGGTATTGATCACATCCTGGCAACCGGTGAGGATGTGAATGTTTTTGTCTTTGATACCGAGGTTTACTCCAATACAGGCGGCCAATCTTCCAAAGCCACACCTACCGGCTCGGTTGCAAAATTTGCCGCATCCGGTAAAAAGACTTCGAAAAAGGATTTGGGCGGTATGGCTATGACCTATGGATATGTTTATGTGGCAAACATCGGAATGGGTGCAAACAAGCAGCAGACTATCAAAGCGCTGGTTGAAGCAGAAAGCTATGATGGCCCATCTTTGATCATGGCATATTCTCCTTGTATAAATCATGGTATCCGAAAAGGAATGGGAAAAACGCAGGAGGAAACAAAGCTGGCCGTTCAAACCGGTTATTGGCCGCTTTATCGATTCAATCCCAGGTTAAAGGCAGAAGGTAAAAATCCACTTATCCTGGATTCCAAAGCACCTGACGGAAAGCTCAAAGAATTTCTTTCAGGAGAAGTGCGATATGCTTCATTGAAGAAAATGTTCCCTGAGGAGGCGGAGAGACTGCATAAGAGACTCGAAGCAGAGTTTGCAGAACGATATGAATCTTTAAAAATCAAGGCCGGGACAGGTCAGCCTGCTGAAACAGATAAATAAGAAAGCAATCTGTTGATTACCGTAGAAGTGGAAGAAGGCCGTTCGCTTAGCGCAAATGGCCTTCTTTTTTACGAAAAGCAGTAAAAGCATAATTTCTCTTTTCGTTACAGCAATTTTGTATGAAAAAGGAGGGGCAATATGATATCGGATGAAACTCAGGTTGGTAAAGATACGATCACAGTATTATTGATAAAAAAAATTCTTGAAATGTCTGACGAACAGCAATTCACTCTTTTCAAACAACTGAGCGATCCTTCATTTTTTTCAAAAAGCTATGGTGAGAGAAATGAAATTCGAAAGTCTTATGTTAATACAGTCGAGTTTGAAGCAAAAGGAAATAAATATCAGGGTATCAGTCAAGACATCAGCGGTAGCGGGATGTTTATTAAAACAAATGAGTCCATGACAGAGGGGAGCACGATTATTTTACATATTCCATATAAAGAGAATGAACAATATATAAAAGTCCCGGCAGAAATCGTCAGGAAGGATTCAAATGGTATTGGCGTAGAGTTTTTAAAAAAAGCGGAGTAATCTGTTTTTTTTGGTGCGTGCGGCTTTTTGTGTGTCACACGCCGGCGGAATTGTTTGACTCCCATTCAACAAATGCATCAATATCCTTGCTGAATGTTTTAACTGCCCAACCAAGAATTGCTGCATCGTCAAGGAGGCCGAAAGCCAATATGAAGTCAGGAATCATGTCAATCGGCATAACAAAGTAGATTATTGATGCAACAAGTATAACGAGGGATTGCCAAGATATCTTCCTGTATGTCCCTTTTGCGTAAGCTTTTATAAGACGAAAGCATGCCATGAGTTGAGTCCATACTGCATCAAGTGGCCCTTGCTTCCCATTGGCCTTCTTCGCTGCTTTGTCAATCAATTCGTTGAGCTTTTCCGGGTCTTTGGTGTACTCTTCAGCTTTATTCTTGGCTTTCTTATATGCATTACTATCTTTGACCTTATTTGCTTTCGACTCATCGCTGGTTTTTACCATGATTCCTCCTGTGTTTGCTTACGCTGCCGAACGGGCAGCTAATCCGCCCGCCGCGCTGTTACGCTTGCCGGAGACAAACCGCGGCTGCTCCGGTCGGCTTGAGCGGATTGTCTGGCCAAGGCTCAAAATTAAGGACTATATTTGGGGACATCCATTCTTTCCTTTATCTGTCTGGCAAGGTAATTACAATGATCTTGTACCTGTTTGTTTTTAAATATTGCAAGAAGTTTTTGCACCCGTAGGGGCAACCCTTGTGGTTGCCCGTATTCTCTTTGTGGCCGCCCGTATTCCCTGTTTTTACCCGTTTTGCTTTGTAAGGTGAATCGTAATTTCATTGAGGTCAATTTTATAACCGGCATTTTATCCGCTCCATGAATAATTTTAAGACTGCGTCGTTCAAACTCATGGATAAGGGCTCGTAAGGAAAAAACAGAATGGCAGACATGAAATTAATGATCATTTCTTGTCCAGGCTGCTTCCGGCAAAAACAGCCGGTGATGAAAGCTGTTTTTTCCAAACGATCCCTAATCCATTCAGACAGTGAACGACTCCGCTATAAAATCATTCATTCCGCTCAATTGGAATTTTAATTTTTTTTTAGATTGTTAGCCCTGCTGTGATTATGTCATAACACCTCCGGTGTAAAAATGTAAGGT
>DYJC01000022.1 GCA_020723305.1 Desulfosudis oleivorans | reverse complement strand
TTCCGATCTATTGGAGAAGTTTTTTCTTGACAAGCTAAGGCCATATAGATGTTAGCAGTGGTGGCTCATTCCAGAGTTGAACTGGAACCCTCCCCTTCAAGAAAGCTCTTGTATTCAAAAGCCCTCTTGAAGGGGGATGCTCTACCGTTAAGCTAATGAGCCAATATTTCTTCGGACCTCTCTCTTGAGATCCCGTACTTATTCTGAAGAAATCCAATTTCGGAATTTCTTCTTCTGCCTTCTTTGTAACTTCTCCATTCCTCTGCCGGAACTGTAGCTTTAAGCCTTTCGTTTCCCGGATCTAGCTTTTCATCAAATAGCGGTAGAACATCCAACAAAGTCCTACAAAATAATTTAACGTCATGAAAATCTAGTAAATCAAAATCATTTGGAGCACCAAGCATGCCATAATGATTTTTAACTTTTTTTAGAGCGTCGGCTTCTTTGTTGAAAAATTTTACAGCTGTCTCTTTGTTCTCTTTTGATGGATGAACAATGCCATTCCTAGCTAATCTATAAAAATCAATCAATTTTAGCTGATGAGGTATTATGTCCATAGATGATTCAATTTCATTCAAAACGATATTTTTACGAAACTCATCAAATGGAGTGTCACTCTTATTTGATCTCCAATCCTTTTGAAAAAGGTGAACAAACTCTTTCCGATAAGCAGTCAAGTAAAGATCAAACCCGCTGTATACATTAACAATGTTCAACCTAGCAGCGCTACTCAAAATAATAGCCGATTGTAAGCCATCAACCTTAATGCCAAATTCTTTTGCCACTAAAGCCCAAGGGTCTTCTGACCCCAATTCTAAGCCTGCTTTATTGGTATATTGGATTGCGACATTAATTCCTGCAGATGTTGCTGTAAGCTCACCAATAAACCTTTTAAAATCCCTAAAACAATGGGTAGAAAACTTGCTCAATTTCTCAGTTCCATTTGACTGCTAACTATATTATTAAATAGAATTTCTCGATTTGAATAGGTTTATGCATTTTTCGGCGATAATACCAGAAATGATGAATTATTCAACACCTATCTTTCTCTATATAATTACAAACTATTATTAAAAATGGCAAGACCGACCAAGCTATTCGGTTGACATCTTTTTCCCCTTAATTAAAGTGTTATATGACAAAAACCCATTAATTTTGGAATTTAGATAAAATATTCTAACTGAAGCCTCTGATGAGGATTTGATTTGCATATCTCTACCAGAGGTTTTTGATATTTCATATACCGATGGCAGGATTGTTAGAGAAATTGCCTGTTGAGATTCTTCCAGAGAATCTAAGTCAATTCGTTTTAGAAGCGGCCCGGGCAGATAGTCGTTCTGGTAATCCGCCACATCCGTCCGACCCCACTTTTAAAAATCTTACAATACGTACTTTTTGGAATATCGGTGTCTACAATGGCATGGGAAGCTATAATATGAAAAAGGACTAACTGTTTTATTGATATGGATTAGTTGACCTACATTTTTTTAAAATTTGACTATTGTAGGGCAACTATCCTCTTGACATTGGTTGCCCTACAATATATAAAATAAATATTAATGTAGGGCAACCAATCGGTCGGGATGTTGAATTATGAGCATACTCAAAGAAGTTTTATCAGACGAACATAAAAGATTAAAATCGCTGGTGGAGTGGTATAAACAGGAAATATCATTGCTGCCAAAAGGATACATTTCTCTCAAAAAAAGGAAGGGCAGAGACTACCTGTATGTAAATTACCGGAAAAATAATAAGGTGAAATCCGGTTATGTGGGCATTGCATCTTCAGAAAAAGCAATTGCAGTTGCAGAAAAAATAAAACAAAGAAAGAAGTATGAAGCGGAATTCAAATCAATTAAAAATGATTTAAAAGAAATTGAACGGACACTTTATGGAAAAAAAATATGATTTGGTTTCTAAAATCATAGAAGAACTTCACAACAACGGAGTCTTGCCTAAAATTGTATTAATTGGAAGCTGGTGCACGCACTACTACAAAGATATGTTTGAGCATGGTGATAAATTTATTCCCTTGTTACGAACAATGGATATTGATTTCATGATTCCAACTCCTCATCGAATCAATAAAAAAGTGAATGTCAACGAGCTTTTGATCCGAATGGGATTCAGGCCTGAATTTCATGCGTTTTCCGGCTTGGTAAAATACAGGCATCCCGAGTTGGAGATTGAATTTCTTACTCCAGAAATGGGCAAAGGCGATAAAAAAGTATATGAGATTGAGCCATTCGGCATTAATGCGGTTGGATTGAGATATCTTAATTTACTTCAAAATCATGTTATTCAAGTAACCCAAAATAAAGATATTCAAATCAATATACCATCACCTGAAGCATTTGCACTTCATAAATTTATCATCAGTCAACGCAGAAAGAACGATGCAAAGGCAGGAAAAGATATAAGCATGGCAAAAGCAATCGGAGAACTGTGTCTGAATTCTGATATTCATAAAGAAAAACTCGATACGATTTTTTTTTCACTACCCCAAAAATGGCAAAGAAAAATTTTGAACTCTGTTAAGGACATTTCTGATAATTTGTATAAGTTTCTTTTGGAGAATAAAAAATAAACAAAATCCCCTGGATTTTCAAAAATTTTCAAACCATGGAACAAAAAGAAGTCGCTTATTCTTTTGATCTGGATATCAGTCATTTAACGTACGTTTTGGTTATTTCATATGCCGATGTACTGAAGTATGTAATCCATCTGCCGGAAGATCGGATTATCAAGGGCCAGGACAAATGATTGCGTGCACCAACCGGAATTCTCCAGTTAATCAATTTTGATATCTGGAAAACCGGGGCAGAAAAATCTCCGCTTCTTGGAGTGAGTCTAATATTCAGTCGACTTTTTGGCTTTATCGGTTATCTTGTTGATGGCATCTTCCGCAGTTTCCACTGCCTTTTCCGCCTTTTCAATGGCTTCCTGTTTGGTTACACCGTCAACCGATTCGGTCTTCATATCTTTCACTACCAGAATACCCACAATCAGCATGGCGATCAGGACGACGATAATGAGGGCTCCTCGCATTTTTCCTCCAGTAACATTCAGGTTTTTTTTCAGTGATCCGGGTGGATCTGCTGTGACATGATCCTGTTTTCTTTTTTCAGATAACTATCAAAGAATCAAATAAAAAATATATTTCACGATGACTCCCTGGAAGGTAAATACATTTAGATTTTTTTCTATCTCCCTGTTGAAAAGAGTGAGGAAACAATTATTTGCAATTATATAAATACGTTGATGTCAATAAATGGTTACACCCCCCTGGATTTCCCCTCGATGGGGGACTTTCAAGCACTTTCAAACAATTGACACTTTTTCCGGAAAATGGAATAATCATCCATCAAGTCGTAAACCGGTTTTACCGTTTTCTTCCCTGGCAAGACCCAGACCCCGAAACATAATCAAATGAAGAGAGGAGAAAAAAATGGGCACAAACAACTTGGTATTTCTGGAAAATATTGAATGGTTTGATGATACCGGCAAACAACTGGTGCAGCGGATTCCTGAATCCGGATCAGGCGAGATCAAGTGGGGTGCGCAGTTAACGGTGCGGGAGAGTCAGGCAGCCGTGTTTTTTTATAAAGGCAAGGCGGTAAAAGCGTTTGCCAAAGGCCGGCACACACTGAAAACAGCCAATATTCCGATTCTGACCAAAATCCTGAGTGTGCCCTGGGCAATGGAGTCTCCGCTTCGGAGCGAGATTATTTTCTGCAACCTGAAGGTGTTTCCCAATTTAAAATGGGGGACACGGGAACCGGTCACATTCAAGGATTCGGAACTGGGATTGGTCAGGCTGCGTGCGTTCGGTGTATTCAATCTTCAGATTGTTCAGCCCATACTCTTTGTCAATTCACTGGTGGGAACAAAAGGGATGTTCAGCACTTCCGAGATCGAAGAGTATCTGAACCTCGTGATTGTGTCCCGGTTCAATGATTATATGGGGGAGATGCTGGATTCGGTTCTCAATCTTCCATCCAGATATGATGAAATATCCAAAGGCCTTACAGAAAAACTTCAAAATGATTTCCAGCATTTTGGATTGGCAATGACCCATCTCTATATCAATTCGGTTACACCGCCTCCTGAGGTGCAGCAGGCTATTGATGACCGGGGCAGGATGGAAGTCCTGAAGGACATGGACAAGCTGATGAAGATGAAGGCAGCCATGGCAATGGAAAAGGCGGCTGTTTCAGAGGGCGGCGCCGGCAATGGTATGGGCATGGGGATGGGAATCATGATGCCGGCCATGTTTGCAAAGTTTTTTGATAAAGAGAACAAAAGCGGGGCAGCATCTTCTTCCGCAACTGCATTAACCTGTAAGGAGTGCGGACAGCCGGTTCCGGAAGAAGCCCATTTCTGCTCCATGTGCGGTCATCAGCAGATTCTATTCAAGGATTGCGTGAAATGCGGGAAGCATATCACCATAAACGCGAAATTCTGTTCCCGGTGCGGCCATCCAGCAGATGAGAAGCCTGCTCCAAAGGTCTGTGGGAAATGCGGGGCTGAGGATTTATCCGATTCCCGGTTTTGTAATAACTGCGGTGAACGGATGTGACAGGCGCAAGAGCAGAAGTATACGGAATGCTTCCACGGAAATGGAACAGAGTCAAAGGAATCCGTGGAAGCTTTTGAAATTCCGGGCTGCAATAAAATGGTTTACCCTTTGGGATGACACTCCACACAGCCTGTGGGTACGGATTCCGGAAAAGAGGTATCTGCTGTTGTGGATGTTGAATCCGTGAATCGCTTTTTCTGGTTTTTCAGATTCCGGTGACACTCCCTGCACTGGTTATGGTACGCATATTTATAGTACTTCATGGCTTCTTTCGTGAACATGCCTTCTTTCAGTGGATTTTTGGGCACATCAACCTGATCATGACAACCCGAGGTTGTGCAGGTTTTGACCGGGCTGTTTCCATCCCATGTATGATGGCATTTCATGCAGCTTTGGGAAAAATGCCTTGAGTGCGGAAAGTCAACCGGGGTTCGTAACGGAGTAACCGATTCAGGTGCTTTGATGGTTAAATTTCCCATGGGAATACAGATGGTTCCATCTGACCCCTGAGATTTTGTTTTACTGTCGTCCTGGGCAACAACCAAAGGGCTGCTGTACATGATTATTGCCATCAGACATAAGATTCCAATACTGATTCGACGCATTTCATTTTCCTCCATGATCCGTAGCAAGAAATGAAATCACTACCTGTTCTTTTTGATATTTTCAACCCTTGTTTTAAGATTTTTTCCGGTAATCATTCTTATGGATGTGATATGGGTTGTCTGGATATTTCCGGGGGCAATGGAATCATTCGGGGCTTGACCGTATCCCCTTCTTTACTGTATTGAAAACAATAACATAGCATTTTTTATATAAACGATTCTTGTTCCGGAACATCGTATTGGATTCATGAACGATATCACTGCAAGGCATGACAAATGAATTTTTCCGTTGATCATCAATGTCCTCAATGTGGGGCTCCGGCTGTTCTGGAGGAAGCGGAACGGCTGTTTAACTGCCCGTTCTGCAGGGTGCGTTCCTACCTTCTTGGGGGGAAATATTTTCGATACATGTTTGAGCCGAAATCATCTGCAATAAACCGGGAAATCATATATGTGCCATACTGGCGGTATAAAGGAATGATGTTTACCGGTTCTTTGGAAGGGATGGATCACCGGTTTGTCGATATCAGTTCCCTGGCGATTCAGTCCGACTGTTTTCCGGAATCCGTGGGACTTCGGTCACAGGCATTGAAGCTGAAGTTTGTTGTTCCCGGCACGATTGGAAGTTTTCTAAAACCGACCCTTCCGGTCCATGGGATGCTGAGTCAGTTTGAAAACTGTTTCAGGGAGAATTCGAAAAAGGAGATTTCCTTTTCTGCTTTTGTCGGTGACCATCTGAGCCTGATCTATTCCCCGTTTTATATTGATCGGAAAATCTATGATGCCATTCTGGAGAAGCCAATCACATCCGGACTTCCTGAAATGAGCTTGGTGACACCGGAAAACACGGAAAAATCCAATTGGCCTATACGGTTTATCCCGGTCATATGTCCGGATTGCGGTTGGGATCTTGACGGCGGGAGGGATTCATTGACATTGAATTGCCTGAACTGCCACACAAGCTGGCTGTCTACGGCAAAAGGGCTGATGAAACTAAAATTCGGCATCCTGTCCGGCGGAGAGGAAAATTCATATTACCTGCCGTTCTGGAGGATCAGGGCATCGGTTTCCGGAATCCGGTTGAATTCATACAAAGATCTGATCCAACGGGCAAATCTGCCAAAGGCAATCCAGAAAGGGATGGAGGAAAAACCATTTTATTTCTGGGTTCAGGCGTTCAAGGTGCGTCCCAAAATTTTTGTTCAGTTATCCCGGCAATTGACGATTGCACAGCCGGATCAAGGGATGGCCGGTGAGTTCCCCCGGACGGGAATGATGTACCCGGTCACCCTGCCGGTAACCGAGGCGGTAAAGAGCCTGAAAATCAATCTTGCAGAGTTTGTCAGGCCGGCCAGGGAGTTTTTAAGTCAATTGCCGGAAATCGAGATCCGTCCGGAGCGCTTTAAACTGGTCTATATTCCTTTTTACGAAGACCACCATGAACTGATTCAGCCGGATTATCATCTGACTGTCCATAAAAACATGCTCTCCATGGCAAAGAACCTATAGAAGGATTTCATTTTTATCATATTTCTCCATGGGAAAAAAAGAAAAAATCCGGGAATATATTGATGCCTTGATCGAATCCGAACGGATGAAACATCAGGTGGCCTATCACCGGATGTTGATCGGAAATCCAGGTGAGGGTGTGTCCATATCCGGACTTGTGTCTGGAAAAATAAAGGAAGTCCTGAACCGGATCGGTGTTCAGGAGCTTTACTGTCATCAGGCAGAAGCAATGGATCATATCCAAAAGGGACTGCATACGGTGATTGCAACACCAACCGCAAGCGGAAAAACCTTGGTCTACAATCTCCCGGTATTGGAGCGAATCATTCAAAATGACAATGCACGGGCGCTTTATATTTTCCCGTTAAAGGCCCTGGCTCAGGATCAATTGAAAAATTTTCAGGAAACCGCACAACATATCGGGGAAGATTGTCCGGTCGCGGCAATATATGACGGTGATACGTCGGCCTGGAACCGCAAGAAAATCAGGCTGTCTCCTCCCCATGTGCTGTTGACCAATCCGGAGATGCTGCATCTGGCGATTCTGCCGTATCATGACAGATGGATTGAGTTCCTGTCCGGTCTTCAGATCGTTGTGATCGATGAGGTGCATACCTATCGCGGGGTTATGGGTTCCCATATGGCCCAGGTTTTCCGGAGGCTGATCCGGGTCTGCCGTTTTTACGGAGCCAAGCCGACTTTCATATTCAGCTCTGCAACCATTGCAAATCCAGGTGAACTTGCCGGCCGTCTTACCGGGCTGGATGTGAGCGTGGTATCCAGAAGCGGCGCACCTCAGGGGAAACGGCATGTTGTCCTGATGAATCCGGATGCGGGGCCGGCTCAGTCCGCTATCCTCCTGTTAAAGGCAGCGCTTTATCGGGGATTGCGAACCATCGTATACACGCAATCCCGGAAACTGACGGAATTGATTGCAATCTGGGCCGGCAGCCAGTCCGGACAATTCAAGGATAAGATCAGTGCTTACCGGGCCGGGTTCCTTCCGGAAGAACGCCGGGATATTGAATCCAGGCTGTCCAATGGAGAGCTGCTGGCGGTAATCACGACCAGTGCCCTGGAACTGGGAATCGATATCGGTGATCTGGATCTGTGCATTCTGGTCGGGTATCCGGGATCTGTTATGGCAACATGGCAGAGAAGCGGCAGGGTAGGGCGTTCCGGCCAGGAAGCAGCCCTGATCCTGGTGGCAGGCGAAGACGCCCTGGATCAGTACTTTGTCCGGAATCCAATCGAGTTCATGAAAAAAAAACCGGAAGCAGCGGTGATCAATCCCTATAACCGGGAGATTCTGAAAAAACATCTGGTCTGCGCTGCTGCGGAATTTCCCCTGCACCTTTCCGAACCCTTCCTGCAGGATGAATCTGTCCGGAAAACAGCCTCTCTTCTGGAAGAAAATGGGGATCTGCTCAGAAGCGGGGATGGTGAACGGCTGATTTCCCGCTTGAAGATTCCCCACAGGCATGTTGATCTGAGGGGCACGGGGAACCGTTTCAATATCATCTGTAGCGAAACCTCGGAAAATCTGGGCGAAATCGACGGATTCCGTGCATTCAAGGAAACCCATCCCGGAGCGATTTACCTTCATAACGGAAGGACATACAAGGTGGATCATCTGCTTCTCAATGAGAGGACCGTGAAAGCCGCTCCGGCCGAGGTTCCCTATTATACAAGGGCCCGCTCCAATAAGCATACGGAAATTCTTGAAATATTCCGTCAAAAGAATCTGCGGGGAACAACAATATATTACGGGCAACTGAAAGTGACCGAACAGGTTACCGGGTATGAGAAATGGCGTATTCATGCCCGGAAAAAAATAAATGTTGTTCCGCTGGATCTGCCTGCCCAGACCTTTGAAACCCAGGGATTCTGGATTGCCATCCCCGGGAAAGTGCAGGATGAGGCGATATCAAAATATCTCCATTTTATGGGAGGAATTCATGCGATTGAACATGCGATTATCGGTGTGGTTCCTTTTTTTGTGATGGCAGACCGGAATGATTTCGGCGGGATCTCCATTCCGTTTCATCCACAGATGAATCAGGCGGCTGTATTTGTCTATGACGGAAGTCCGGGAGGAGCGGGGTTGTGCGAGATTGCCTACGATCAGGCAGAAGAGCTGTTTCTCCGGACAATGCAGATTATCGAGACCTGTCCCTGTGAAACAGGTTGCCCGGCATGTGTCCATTCCCCCAAATGCGGTTCCGGCAACCGTCCGATTGATAAGGCATCTGCCTATTTTATCATGGACCGGATTCAAAAAAGAACTGTACCGGATCGGAACGATGTTGTCCGGATTCCTGAAAAGAAAATTGAAATCCTGCCGGTAAAAGAAAAAACAGATTTACCGGTTTTCAGAATGGATGCGGATGCGTATTTCGGCGTTCTGGATCTGGAAACCCAGCGTTCGGCCCAGGAGGTGGGGGGATGGCATCAGGCCCGGAAAATGGGGATCAGTTGCGCGGTTCTGTATGATTCTCAGAAAGATCAATACCTGGAGTACATGGAAGACAACATTCCAGGCCTGATCGATCACTTGATGGATTTTCAGTATGTGGTTGGATTTAATATCAAACGTTTTGACTATCTGGTTTTGAGCCGGTATACAAACTTTGATTTTTCAAAACTGAAAACACTGGATATTCTGGAAGAAGTGCATCACCGGTTAGGCTATCGGTTGTCGCTGGATCATCTTGCCGGTGCAACACTGGGTGTTCAGAAAAGCGGAGATGGTATGATGGCGCTTGAATGGTGGAAAAAAGGGGAGATCCGGAAAATCATCGATTACTGCAGGATGGATGTTGAAATCACAAAAAATCTTTTTCTGTTTGGACAGCGGGAAGGCTATCTTCTTTTCCGAAACAAGGCAGGGGATTCTGTGCGGTTGCCGGTTGGATGGGGCTGTTGACTTGCATGGGTTTTTTAATTATGATGCAGATGCGCTTCCTGAGAAAACCGGCCAACCGGCCAACTTCTTCATTGAAAGAAAATATATGGATGCTGAACTTGTAAACCCTTTTGTAGAAGCAACCCTTCATATTCTGGAAACAACCGCTTCCACCACGGCAAAAGCCAGAAAGCCGTATTTGAAAAAAGAGTTGTCTACAACCGGTGCAATCTCCGGAGTGATCGCGCTTTCCGGGGCTTTCAACGGAATCATATCCATCAGCTTTTCGGAAAAATTGATCCTGTCGGTTGTGTCCGCTATGTTTGGCGAAAAGATGACTGAAGTGAATGATGAAATCAAGGATGCGGTCGGAGAGATCACCAATATGATTTCCGGTCGAGTAACTACCAAAATGACGGAGCAGGGTAAATCTCTGAAAGCCCAGTTATCAACGGTAATGATGGGCTCATCTCATGAGGTTCCGTTTATTCAAAACAGACCGGTGATTGCCATGCCATATTATACGAACAATGGTGATTTTACGATCGAGGTTAGTTTTGAAGAATCATGAACTGATTTGAAAAAAATCATCAGAGGTCAGACCGGTTGTAATCAAAATCAGCTTTCGACGGTATGACATTTTTTAATAGTTTTGAAATTGGCTCATTGAACTTTCTTTTTGTTGGATATCATCGAAACTTTATTTCTGCCCAATCTTTTTGATTCATAGAGACCATCATCCGCTTTTTTCAGTAGCGCTTCGGCGGAATCAACACCATCGCTTAAATCGGAAACTCCCTGACTGATGGTGATTTTAATGCTTTTGTCTTTAAAATGGTAGATTTCCGCTTCAATACCCATGCGTAAAAATTCAGCAAGTGCCAGAGCGGATTCGGAAGTTGTTTCCGGTAAAAGAACACAGAATTCTTCCCCGCCATACCTGGCGACAATATCAACGGCCCTGATCCTTTCGTCAATTGTAGTGGCAAGGCTTTTTAAAATAAAATCACCAGCCTGGTGGCCATGTGTGTCGTTAATTTTTTTAAAATGATCGATATCCAGCATGATCAGACTGAGCGGGCGATTGTACCGGATGTGTCTGTCAAACTCCTCTTTCAGTTTTGCCTCCAGGTATCTCCGGTTAAATATGCCGGTCAGGCCATCCCGGGTATTCATGGTGATCAGTTTATTTTCATAGGCTGCAACCTCGGTGACATCCTGAACTGTAATATAAATATAGGTGATTCGATTGTTTTCATCACGCAATGGGCCGACTGTGCAACTCTGCTGCATGAATTCAAAGTCAGATCCGAGCGTATTGTACGCCTTGAAGGGAAAGCAGTATTTATGAAGTTTCTGGGAAAAAAAAGCAAAGTTGCCAAAGGTAAATACGGATTTGCAGTTACGCAGGAACCAGGGTGTATTCAGATCCGGATAAAATTCAAACAGAGATTTCCCGACGATTTTTTCAGGAGGGAGTTTGCTGTGGGTAGCCATCCAGCGATTCCACTTGAATACGTTCAGCTCGCTGTCCAGGATAACGATTCCCACGTCCAGCATATCGAACATTTGTGAAAAAATCATTCGTAGGTACCCATAAATTCATGCAATGCTTTACGTAACCAGTCGATGGACTCGTGATTGGTCAGGATTAACAAAAAACCATTGATATCTTTTTCCTTGAAAGTGAAGATCGTTTTCATCACGATTGCAGTCTGCAGGGGATCGAAATGTTCGATCAGGTAGTTGTAATCACTTGACTTGCCTTGTAAAACCTGAGGCGGAGAATAGGTCACAAATGTGCTTAACAGTTCAGACACCTTCCCGACACATGCGCCAATCAGGATATTTCCGATTTCGAGTAATCCGCCTTTTTCAAGGGTTGCGGCAGCCGTACCTTCATGATGATAGTCTGCTCTATCATCCAGGAAGGCCAAAAGGTCTTTTCCACTTCCACTCGGGAAAACCAGAAGTCCGGACCCTTTAAAGTTGCCCCAGAATTTTTGTTCAACAATACTGCTCTCTCCATCATCCTTTATGGTATCTTTAAGGTAGAAAGGCAGCTCTCCAATACCGATCACCTGGATGTTCGGTATGCTCAGCATAACATAAATATCTACAACTTCGGCAAGATCAGCCGTTGCATTACCAAAGGCGATATTCATTATTTCCTGAAGAATATCTTTTTCATCTTCAGAAAAATTGATACTGGCCTCTTGATTCATTATTATTTCTCCTGAAGCTTTTTCATTTTAATCTCCACTTTTGAAATGGCTTCCTGAATGGATTCTGTTTTTGCGGGTTTTTTAAGCAGGGTGAAGGCTCCCAGCTCCATAACGCTTGCAATCGATTTGGGCTGGATATCGGCGGTTGTGACAATAACGATTGCTTCTTTGTCAAATTCTTTTATTTTAGCGGTTGCCTGATAACCATCCATAACCGGCATGGTGAGATCCATGAACACGATATCCGGATGCAGCTCCTTATATTTTTCAAACCCTTCCTGGCCGTTTCCGGCTTCAAATATTTCATAACCCTTGTCTTTTGGTATGCAGGTTTTCAGCATTCGGCGCGCAACCGGTGAATCATCGACGATTAAAATGGTATTGATCATAATAAAGCCACCCTTTTATGATTTGACTGTAGTTAATAGGTATTTGATTTTATCAAAACGCTTACAAATTAAGAGATTTAAATCCCGGTGTCAAGTTTTATCCTTGGGTTTTCATGGTTAATTATCAAAAAGATCAATCCTGAATCCTCCTGTATTGAATATTCAATGTTTCTCATATGGAATGATCTGTTATGATTTATGTTTCTTGACATCGAATCGATATTTTGCAACCATTAATAAAAAACAGATTCACTTTACAGCCTTCCCACACCACACCAAAACGGAGAAAAATGATGGATTTATCTCATATTGATTGTTCCAAACTGGACAGACCGGAAGTATCCGGCTATCTGTTTCACCCCAGGCCGGATGCAACAGATTTTTTTTCTTCAACTCCGGACACCTGTATCCGGATTCCGGTTGAAGAGGGTATCGCGGTCGGGGCAAAATTTCACATTGCCGATAAGTCGTTACCGAATATTTTGTTTTTTCACGGAAACGGGGAGATTGTCTCCGATTATGATGATATGGCTGAACTATATCATCGTATGGATATAAATCTCCTCCCGGTGGATTATCGGGGATACGGGAAGTCAGATGGATCTCCAACTGTCACCTCCATGCTGCGGGATGCGCACATGATTTTTACGTTTGTAAAAGATTGGCTGGATCAGAATAATCTCTCCGGATCTCTTGCTGTTATGGGGCGGTCTCTGGGAAGTGCATCTGCGCTGGAGATTGCAGCATCGTATCCGGATCAGATTTCCGGATTGATCATCGAAAGCGGTTTTGCATTTACGATGCCGCTCATGAGGCTTATTGGAATTGATGTGGACACCCTTGGAATAACCGAAGAGGATTGCATTGGAAATCTCTGCAAAATGAAAAAAATTCAAAGACCCACGCGGATCATCCATGCGGAATTCGATCATATCATTCCTTTTTCGGATGGAGTCGCATTATATGATGCCTGTCCGGCTCAGGATAAGAAGATCGTAAAGATTTCCGGGGCAGATCATAATACGATTTTTTATTACGGCAGAGATCTGTATATGAAGACGATAGGCGATTTTCTGCACAATGAAAAATCGCTTTGAATTGCCGGCGCTGCCCGTTATTTCTTTTTAAAGGTAAACTGCATTTTTAATGAGCCGATTTCAAGCAGATCATACTCGTTCAGTTTTTTCGCCCCTTTGATGGTTTCATCATTTACTTTGGGTTTGGCCATACCGCCTACATAGCTGATGTAATATCCGTCGGGTCTTCTGCTGATTGTGGCTGCGTTTTTTCCGGCCAGAAGTCCGCTGATAACAATATCCGAAGAGGAGTCTTTTCCGATTTTTGTCATTTTTTTGGTCAGGATCACATCTTCAGTTTTGCCGGACAAATCCGACAACATCCCGATCGGGCCGACATTGTTTAATCCCGGATGAAGGTCAGGCATCGTAGAGGCAAGCATTTTCCGATGTTTTTCCGTGTCCATGATCATGGTCTGATCCATCCCGGCACTGGCTGAGGCCGGTTTTTTCTCATTGTCTGCATAACGGAATTCAAGTGTATGCTTGCCAATCGTGATAACATCTCCATGGTTTAAATAATGGGATTTGACAAGTTGTTCATTCACAAAAGACCCATTTTTACTTTGAAGATCCGTAAAGAGAAACCCTTCTCCGATAGAATCGATTTTTGCATGATTTCCGGATACGGCAAGATTTTCGATCACAACGTCGTTGGATTCCTTCCGTCCCAAGGTAATGGATGATCCTTTTTCAAGGGGATATTTACGAACAATCTCATCTTTAAATTTTAGGATTAAGCTGGGCATGGTCCACCTCTTTTCTGCGAATGTCAATTAAATGAATAAGCCCTTCGTTATTATCTGTTCATCACGAGTTGTCTGATTTTGATAAACCGATCGATCATTTTTTTCAATTGAAAAATAATCGATCGAGTATTCTTTATTTTAATTACGATAAGGGTGATATTGTCCTCTCCACCCCGGTCATTTGCCATCTGAATCAGGTTATCGCATGTTTTCCGGGGAGAATAGGTTAAAGCAACATCTCGGATTTCGGATGGTTTTACCTTATCACTCAGGCCGTCCGAACAGATAATCAGAATATCATTTTTAAAAATTTGCATCTCGGACAGGTCTGGTTTTACGGTTTCACTGATTCCCATGCCTCTGGTGAGGACATGATTGAAGTTTTCACCGATTTTCCGGGTATTGTCCGGATGAAGTGCCATATGTTCAGCCTGAACCGTATGCAGAACAGACAACAGATCGATTTCACCATTGCGGATCAGGTAAACCGGACTGTCGCCTACATTGGCAATGATCGATGTATTTTCTGCAAAAAAGACAGCCGATACCGTAGAACCCATTCCATGCAGTTTCTGATTTTTTTCAGAAAGTTGGTAAACACTTTTATTGGCCAGATGGATACCGGACAGCAGACGGTTGGCATCCTTGGAAAGCGTTTGATCCAGGTCTTCCAGTTCTTCTGCTTTTTCATTCTGTTGAAAACGATCCATATATTCATTGATCGTATCAACCACGATTTTACTGGCAACCTCACCAGCCGCATGACCTCCCATGCCATCGGCAACAATATACAATCCGAGTTTATCGTTGATACTGAAACGATCCTCGTTTCCCTTTCGTTTTCTGCCGACATCGGTTAATCCGGCGGATTGAATCACAGCCATGAGCAAGTCCTTTATCCGGTTTTCCGTTTGGCGACCAGAGCATCAATTGCATTGCCAAGCTGTCTCAGGTTTGCCGATAATGCAGATGCCTTTGAGAACCTGTTGTTCGGATCTTTTTCCAGCGCTTTGTTTATTATTTTTATTAGTGGTTTCATTATTTTAGGATTAAATTTTGAAGGATCTGGATGAGGGATGTTCAGGATCTGGTGCATCAATGCTGCCGGACTGTCACCGGTAAAAGGAACGCGGCCTGTCAATAGTTGAAACATCATGACACCGGTTGAAAAAATATCGGATCTTCCGTCCACCTTATGTCCGGAGATCTGTTCCGGAGACATATAATAGGGAGTACCTTTGACAATGCCGGTTTTGGTTTGTGAACTGGCTGTTATCCTAGCGATGCCAAAATCCGTTATTTTTATCACCCCGTTTTTCAGCAGCATGATATTGGCTGGTTTGATATCCCGGTGAACAATCCCTCTCTCATGGGCATAATCCAGGCCATCGGCAATATCGGCTATGTAGTCGATAATTTTTCGTATGGGAAGAAGATATCCTTTTTTGGTGTATGCCTGGAGGTCTTGACCGTCCAGATACTCCATGGCGATATAGGCCAGATCCTGTTCTTCGCCGGCATCATAGATGGTTACAATATTGGGGTGTGACAGGGTTCCGGCACTTTCCGCTTCCCGGAAAAATTTTGTCTTCATAGCCTTTGCTTCTTCAGGATCAAAATCATTGGTAAACCGAAAGGTCTTAATGGCCGTTGTCCGATTGATTCTAGGGTCCTTGCCCAGATAGACTACCCCCATCGCACCTTTGCCCAATTGTTTGATAACTTCATATCGCCCCATGGTGGGACGTGTTCCCGATCCTTCCAGAAGGAGATCTCCATCCGAACCGGAACCACCCAGAAATCCATCGCCGAATACCATGGTTTCGCTGGCCTTGATCAGTTTTTTCTTCTTTTGTTCAACATCCTTGAAGTGCTTGTCGTGTTCTTCTATATATTCGTATACGGAAACCGCCTTGTTGAACTGTCTTTTTCTCTCATAGTCCAGGGCCAGGTTGTAAAGGACATCCTTCATCTCCTGATCCACAGGGACTTTCCGGAATTTTTCAAGTGCCATATCCAGCATACCCTGACTCTGGAAAGACAGACCCAGCATCCGGTTGGTTTCAGCGGATTCTCCCTCCACTTTTTCTTTTCGTGTTTCCGTAATAAAGTATTTTACGCTGATCACCCCGATATAGCCGATTACTAGCTGGGTAAGGGGATAGACAACCTGTATCCAGAATCCATTGACCAGGAAAAAATATAAGGAAAGACCGACCATGCCTGTCAGCAAGAACCAGAAAAGCAATCCGGCAGTCAATGCCTTTAACCTCGGGAAAAGCAGGATGAGCAAAAGTCCGACAAAAACAATCAATAACAATTCAACAGCAGTCGCCCAGGAGGGTTGATGAATGAATTGCTGGTTCAGCATGCTCCATACGACATTGGCCGTGAGTTCGCCAACCGGCATGCTCGGATCGGTCGGTGCACTGAATGGGTTCATGATTCCGGCAGCGGATGTGCTTACCAGTACCAGTTTATTCTTCAGAACGTTTTGTGAAATTTTGTCGTTTAACACATCATAAAAAGAATATTTTTTAAAGGTATTGCTGGGGCCTTTAAAATTGACCATCATTCCGCAGTCTATGCTCATGGGAATCTCAATCTCTCTGATCCGGACAGAGGACCCGATATCCACCTGAACCTGATTCTGTTTGGCATCCAGATATTCAATCAGCAAGGTCAGGGCATAGGAGGGAATGAACAGCCCTTGATATTCATAAATCAGTTGCTCTCTTCGGGTTGTTCCGTCAAAATCACTCGAAAAGTTGATATGGCCGATCCCCCTGCTTGAATTGAGAAAGGGCAATATGGGCAGGATGATTCCCATTGCCTTTGGGCAGTACATCTCTTCAGCACCCTTGACATTCATAAGTGACAGTGGTTCGATCAGGGAATTCAGATTCTCTTCAGGTTGAGAATGGGGAGGTCCTCCTTTAAAAAAAACCGGTAGTATTATTTTTCCGGAATGCTGCATGGCAGATTCCAGTTCCCTGTCATTATCCAGACGGATGCGGGCTTGTTTCAATACATTCAAAAGCATTGCAGCAGGTTCTTTGGATGTGTCCGGATAGACCTGCAGGAAAATCTCTTCAAATTTTTGCAATTCATCCAGGCCCGCATGTTCTTCCGGTTCACTGTAGATAATGTTCAGGCCGATTATTTTGGGATCGGCAGCATTTATTTTTTGTATACCTTTTGCAAGGAGGGATCTAGGCCAAGGCCATCTTCCCAGTTTTTCAATCGAGCTGTCATCAATATCCACAATCACGATCTCGTCAGGAGGTGTTGGATCAGTTTTCATATTGATTTTTAAATCATAGAATTTCAGCTCCAGCATATCCAGGAACTCAAGCCGGACCAGTCCGATCACCAGGAAAAAAAATGTGATGAATATGCCTATAGAATGTGTTGGGTGTTTTTTCAGTAGGTTCATGTATATTTGATTCGCCTGTTTTCGATAAGGGGCATGATCAGAATATGGGAATCTGTAAATTGAATGAAATATAACATGATATGGTCAACAAGTAAAGGCGGTCAGGGCGTCTCTCTCATTTCCCAGACAAAAATATTTTTTGCAATTTCTTCATCCAGAGCAAGTTCCGTGTTTTCAAATTTGATACAGAAAGCAGGACTTGCACGATGTACCGTTACGATGGTACCGGGGCGTAATCCAATGGAGAGGAGCTGGTGCATATTGGAATGGCTTCCCGGTTTAATATAGGTGATTTTTCCTTTTTTACCGGGTTTAATATCGGTCAACCGGACGACAACATTACTTACTTCTTTCAGATTTCGTTGGCAGCATCGTCCTTTTGGAATGGGTTTGCCGTCCGGACATATTTCCGGATGTCCTAAAAGGGTGCATATGGAATCCTCCACTTCAGGGACCAGGCTGTGTTCAACCTTGCACGCAACCTCTTCCATTGCTGCATCTTTTAATTTAAGAATACTGGATACAAGAACTTCTGCCAGGCGATGTCGGCGAATGATCTCCTGGGCAGTGGAGTTTCCGCTTTTTGAAAACAGGATGTTATTTTCCTTGATCATGATCATGCCTTTGTTTTCAAGGTCGGCAAGATCATTATCCTGAAAGTCAATAGAACAGTTTTTTCGTATTGAATCAATGGAATAAGTTTTATTTTCAGCCGCACACCAGATCGCCTCCATAATTTCTTCCAGTTTTTCATTTAACATATTCATCTCCTTATTTACTGAAACGCGATTATCGCTATTGGGCACCTGGGGTTTTAATCAGGTAAATGTGATTTTAAATGCCCGGCAGAAATAATGTAATACTGTTCCAACCAGAACCGCATATATCATAACAGCAGATAGAATTGTTATGGCTGCTTTTGTTCCCCGTTCTTTAAACAGAATAATGGTTGCATTGATGCAGGGGGAAAGAAATGTCATGACCAGGAGGTTGATCACCAATTGTACATTGGTATAAGAATGGCTCAAATGCTCAATTTCTGTTGCTCCGCTTTCCCTGCGAATAATGGTTTTGATAAAAACCTGAACACTTTTTTCCGGAAGTCCCATCAAATCGCTGGTGATTGGCTTGAAGATATATTCCAGCATCGAAAGACCTCCCAGACGGTCAAATAAAAAAACAAGAAAAGATGCAAAAATAAAAACCGGTATGGCTTCTTTCATAAAAAAATAGGTTTTTATCGCAGCACTTTTAACAATTTGATCTGGTTTGGGCAAACGCATACTGGGTATAACCATCAAAAGGGGAGAGCGTCTGCCCGGTAAAATTTTATTGGCCAATATACCGGCAATAAAAACTTGAGTGAAGATGATTCCAAATACGGTGATTGAGGCGGAAATGGGCATTTTCCCCAGGATAACAAACATGACCGCAAGGAGGGGGGCACAAGGCATTCCCAGGATCAGAAGAAAAGTTGCGATATTTTTCTCTTTATTGGTATCCAGCATCCGGGTTGTGAGAATGGCCATGGTAACGCATGAGAATCCCATGACAAGCGGAATAACACCTTTGCCGTTCAGACCCATTTTCTGGAAAACTTTATCCAGAAGTATGGACAGCCTTGATAAATACCCGGAATCTTCCAATAAGCCAAAGGCAATGTAAAAGCAGAATAATACCGGCAAAACCAGACCCAGGGCCAGAAACACGCCTGCGGGCAGAATTCCGAAATTCGGATCTATGATCATATCCCTGATGAAAGCATTTGGAATAGGAGACATCAACTTTTGAGCTCCAGGAATCAGAATATTTTTAAAAATGGAGTTGTTGATCTTGTCCACCAGAAAAGTGGCACCAAATGATCCAATAAAAAGATATGAAATCAACAGAATGATCACTGCAATGGGGATACCTGTCCTGAAACTGGTGCACCAGTCCCCAAATTCGGCGATGAACGGGCTTTTTAAGGGAGGCTCATCTGTCTGGATTTCAGCCATAATTTGTTCTGCTTTTTTATAAAACAGATTTGCCAGTAAAATAGCGGGATCTATATTTTTCCCCCTGTTCGCATCTGCCGCAAAATTTTTTAACTGCATCAGCATTCCGGAGCCAAATCGGTTCTCAATATAGTTTTCAACACCCGGATCTCCGGTTAATAGCAAGATTCCGATGATCTTGGAGTTGGGTTCTTCCGCCTGGAAAAAATCTTCTATCACCGTAAGATAGTCTCTGATCCAGTCCGGGTATTCGACCAGGCTGTTGGCGATTTTCATCTCAGAGATTCCTGAAATCAATTTCTGTACGCCAATACCATCTCTTGCAACCGTTCTGACAACATCGATACCTAGAAGCGTGGATAAACTCCGGGTATCGATCTGAATGCCTAATGAGGCAGCCTCATCGACCATGTTTACATCCAGTATCATGGGGATTCCAAATTCAGCATACTGAAGCGCAATGGCAAGTGAGCGTTTCATGTTTTTTGCATCAGCGACAACAATCACACCCTGTATGTTACAGTATCCATTGGCCTGAAGAATGATATTCCTTGAAATCTGTGCATCCTCATTGGTTGAAAATAAAGAGTAGATTCCCGGAGTATCGTAGGCAATATAATCTGTTCCTTTGATATTCGCCGATGAGACGGAAACTGTATTTCCGGGAATATTCAAGCTCTCTTTTTTACTTTTGCACATTCTTTCGAACAGGGTTGTTTTTCCAACATTCATATTGCCGACAACAGCAATCCCTGTGTATGGATTGGCGCAGGCATTGTCCGGTCTGTTGTTGGTTTTTTTACCCATAATCTTGGTGCCTTCCTATCCTAGAAAACAAAAAACCGTACTTTCAATCGTTTTTGCAGTTGATTTTCTTCCCATAAAATTTATTAATTGGCAAGAAAAAAAGTTAGACATACTTTACTTAGTATCGTTATTATAAAAAAATAAGGGTTTTGCTTTTTTAATTTGACTTTTTAATAAAAAACAATAATAAATTCAAGCAAGATGAAAATCAGAACCTGATGAATAAGATAAGATGGGTTTTTAAAAAAATCCAGAGAGGGACCATGAAAAAAGGTGAAAAACTGTCTGAAAGCCTTGAAGATTATCTTGAAGTGATTCTGGAGCTGGAAACAACCCGGAAAGTTGCAAGAGCCAAAGACATCGCAGAAAAAACCGGTGTCAAGCGGGGATCGGTTACCAGTGCATTAAAGAGTCTCGGAGAGAAAAAACTGATCAATTATGAACCTTACAGTTACGTTACCCTGACTCCCGAAGGGAAAAAAATAGCAGAGGGAATTTCTTCCCGCCATTCCATACTGAAAGAGTTCCTCTATAAGATATTACAGATTGATGAAACCGAAGCAGAAGCAACCGCCTGCCGCATGGAACATGCCGTTGATCAGAAGACGCTCGACCGCCTGGTTTGCTTTTTCGATTTTATCTACAAATGTCCGCGGTTGGGTGTAAACCGGCTTCAGGCATTTATGAAACGATGTGGGAAAAAAATCCCGGATCCGGCAACCTGTAAAAAATGCATGGATTCATCTGCGGATGAAAAATAGCAGGTCATATCGTTCCATTCCTGACCTCACTCTGATGCAGCAGTTCCTGTCTGAAAATTACAGAGAGGTAATGCTTCATGGCTCATGGAAATTCATTACACTACACCCGGTTGATTAAAAGACTGAACCGGTTTCCACAGTGTGCGCCACCTGGAAAACATCTGTATCCAATTCTGAGGATGCTTTTTTCTGAAAAAGAAGCGGGTTATGTATCTTTATTACCCATAAAGCCATTTACGAGCAGGGCTGCTTCCAGAATATGGAAAATCAGCCTTCGAGCAACAAAACAGATTCTGAACGCACTGGCGGATCGTGGGATACTGCTGGATATTGATCAAAATGGAGAGGCGGTTTATGTATTACCACCTCCCATGGCCGGCTTTTTCGAATTTTCCATGATGCGGATACGGAAGGATATTGACCAGAAAGCGCTTGCCGAGCTTTTTTATCAATACCTGAATGTGGAAGAGATGTTTATCAAAGAGCTGTTTTCCATAGGTCAGGCAAGATTGGGTCGTGTGTTTATCAATGAATCGGTTATTCCGGATGAGCATGCGGTTTATGTACTGGATTATGAAAAAGCCAGTTCTGTAATACAGGAAGCCTCTCATATCAGTGTGAGTCTTTGTTACTGCCGGCATAAGATGGCTCATCTGAATCAGGCATGTAAAGCCCCTCTGGATATCTGCATGACATTCAACAGTGTTGCGGCCTCTCTGATCAAACACCATATTGGAAGGGCCACATGCGTATCGGAGGGGCTGGATTTGTTGCAAAAAGCTTATGATCTCAATCTGGTTCAGTTTGGCGAAAATATACGGAAACAGGTTCATTTCATTTGTAACTGCTGCGGTTGCTGCTGTGAAGCCATGCTTGCGGCAAAGCGGTTTTCTTCTTTCCGTCCGATTTATACCAGCAATTTTATCGCGAGAATTGGTAATCAGACCTGTACGGGGTGTGGTCAATGCATAGCGGTCTGCCCGATCAATGCAATTGAATTGGTATCAGATCCATCAGGTGAAGACACAAAGAAAAAGAAAGCTCGAATCCATCCGGAAGTATGTCTGGGTTGCGGAATATGCGCCCGGAACTGTAAGACGAAATCGATCTCCATGGATCTGAGGAAGACACGAGTGGTCACACCATTAAATACAATTCACAATTCCATGATCATGGCGATTGAGCGGGGAAAGTTGCATCATTTTATTTTTGATAATCAGGCATTGTTCAGTCATCGGATCATGGCAGCGATTCTGGGAATTATCATAAACCTGCCGCCGATCAAGCAGGCCCTTGTTCAGGAACAGGTGAAATCACGATATCTTGAATATCTGATTTCCAAATCAAAATATCGATAGTTTTCTTGAGCGAATTTTGTTTTTTTTCAATCCTGGATTGGCCTGGCTGATCAATACTCCAAAAAGGATAAGCCCGGAAGCAAAATATTGGGGAAATGTAAACGCTTCATTGAGAATCAACCATCCCAATACAACAGCAAAAACCGGTATCAGGTTGACGAACGCTGAAGCTTTGCCGGCGGAAATTTTACTCACGCCGAAATTATATAAGCCATAAGCCCCAAGGGTGATAAAAATTCCAAGATACAGGATAGCAAAAACTGGAATCGGATGCAGTTCATCGGGAAGACGGGTTGATGGAAAAAACAGAAACGGCAGGTAAAATATGGAGCCTGCGATCGCTTGAATACCCGTAAGCAGCAGGGGAGGGTAGAAGGCAGTTAATCGTTTCAGGATAAGGGTGTAGCCGGTAGCACACACCATAGCCAAAAATTCATAAAAGTTTCCAAGCGGAGGGTCCGGGGCAAACTGAGATGGGCTGCTGCTCAAACTCAGCCATACAGTCCCGGTTATGGAAACGGCAAATCCAACAAGCGTCTGCCGATTCAGATACTCTTTTAAAAAAATTCTGGCTCCGATTGCAACAAGCAGTGGCAAAATTGCCGTAATCATTCCGGCCTGAGAGGCGGTTGTGTTCTGAATGGCCTGCATTTCAAACAGAAAATATAAGCACGGCTCCAAAAGGGCCATTACGGCTATCCATTTCAGATCCGAACGCTTGAGTTCTGTTTTTTCAAAACGACGTACAATAAAAAGGAAGAAGAAACTCGCTACAATCATTCGGCCGAAGATGACCACCATGGGATCATAGTCCTGAATGGCAAGTTTCAGTGCGATAAAGGAACTTGCCCACAGGATCATTGCGATGATCAGTGCAATAACCGGCGGTAAGACTGTTTTTTTCATCTGATTTTTACAAACCATGTGGGTTCAATGCGATATCAAGCCTTATCAGCATCTCCTCTTGAAATAAAGAAAAAAAATCAATGATCCGGAATGAAAATTTGATATTGATATTTGGTTGGATAACTGGTATGACCTCTTACCAGTTTAGGGAGGCGTTTGAATGAAACAAAAAAACGAGCAGCCCATGAAGCTGCAACAGTTTGCTGAACACCGGCTGCTGATATCCATACTGAACAATACCTATCCACCAGGATCGAAACTGCCTAACGAACGGGTTCTGGCAGAGCAGATTGGTGTAACAAGGCCTACACTGAGAGAAACACTGCAACGTCTTGCCAGAGAAAAATGGCTGAACATTCAGCATGGAAAGCAGACAGTTGTAAACGATTATTGGAGTGACGGTGGATTGGGGATGCTGGCAACCATGGCAAAATATGCGGAGTTTCTTCCAGCTGACTTTATTCCAAACCTGCTTGATTTTCGGATTCATCTTCTTCCACCTTGTGCAGCAGCATCCGCCCGGCATGCACCAAAATGTTTTTTAGACCATCTGGAAAAAACAGATCAGCTTGGTGATGATGCGGAGGCGTTCACAATATTTGATTGGGAACTTCAGATTTTAATGGTCAAATACTCGAAAAACTTAATTTATCCTTTAATCCTGAACGATTTTGCTGATATCTATCGGAAATTGGGGACACTCTATTTCCGGTTGTCAAAAGCGAGAAAAAGCTCTGGACAATACTATGCTTTTCTCAAAGAAGATATCGAAAAAGGTGGAGAAAAAACAGAACAGATCGTCCGGAATGTCATGAGGGAAAGTCTGCGGATATGGCAGTCTATGGGATCGATCAAGGAAGAAAAAAAATGACACTATCAGAAATAGACAAAAAATGGGATTTGGTTGTGATCGGCGGAGGTATTACAGGTGCCGGTGTATTTCGAGAGGCTGTTCGGATCGGATTGAAGGTGCTTCTGGTTGAACAGAATGATTTTTCATGGGGGACATCCAGCCGGTCTTCAAAAATGGTTCATGGAGGTCTCCGGTATTTAAAGGAAGGCCGGTTTTTATTGACCCGGACATCTGTACATGAACGGGAAAGATTATTAAGAGAATCTCCGGGTCTGATAGAACCCCTGGAAATTCTGGTTCCGGTTTACAGCGATCATGGCCCCGGCAAACAGGCCCTCAGCCTTGGCCTTTCCATATATGGGCTGATGGCCCACGAAAAGCAGCATACCTATTTTGAATCCAAAGCCTTTACCGAGATGGTTCCGGGAGTCAGAGAGGACAAGCTAGTCGGAGGATTCAGTTTTTTTGACGCTCAGGTGGATGACGTGCGGCTGGTATTACGGTTGATTCATGAAGCTGTCCTTGCAGGAGGAACGGCACTCAATTATACACAGGTAAAGGAAATCCTTCGGGATAACAAAGGTTCGGTATATGGTGTCACCCTGAGTGATTTTGAAACAGGTGAATCGGTTGAAGTACAGACCGGAACGGTCATCAATGCTACCGGAGCCTGGGCGGAAAAGCTTCACCCATCACCAAAAGAAGGACTTCACCTCAGACCGCTGCGGGGAAGCCATATCATTCTATCTTCAGATGCCTTGCCCATTACCAGGGCCATCAGCTTCATACATCCGGAAGACAATCGTCCGATTTTTGCAACTCCATGGGAGGGAGGTATTCTGGTAGGAACGACCGATATGGATCATGGTCAGGACCTGTCTTATGAACCTTATATCAGTGATGAGGAGTTTGCCTATCTCCTGGAAGGTTTGAGGGTTCATTTTCCTTCTCTTCCCATATCCGAAAATCAATGCCTGTCAACCCTGGCCGGAGTAAGGCCGGTTTTAAGCGAGGGTAAGCTTTCACCGTCAAAAGAATCCAGGGAAAGTGTTATCTGGATTGATAAGGGACTAGTTACCGTAACCGGAGGAAAGCTGACAACTTTTCGCAAAATGGCCTTTGATACACTAAATGCGGCAAAGCCGTTCCTCCCATCATCCATAAGAATCATCCGTTCCCAGGCGGTTTTTACAAAAGTTCCGGTGAATCTTTCTGAACAGGATAGGATCTCAAAAGAGATCTGGCGAAGGCTCTATGGCCGGTATGGATTATCAGCAGCTGATGTTGTGAAGGATTTAGATTCAAGAGATCTGGAGAAAATTCCCGGCACAGACACCATATGGGCGGAAATCAGGTTTGCTGCAAAGCATGAAAAAATCAGGCATCTTTCCGATCTTCTGCTCCGGCGGGTCCGGATCGGGATTCTGACGAAGGAAGGCGGAAAAGAGTATCTGGATCGTATTGAGAAACTTTGTCAGCCGGTACTCTCCTGGGATGACCGGAAATGGAGTGATGAAAAAACTGCTTATGGTACATTGTGGAAATCAGCCCATGGCATTCCAAAGCGATAAAAAGCATTCAGATCATGCAACGATCAATTTTTGAGGGAGGTGAATCATGGAAAAAGTTCTTCTGTCAATTGATTGCGGTACTCAGAGCCTGAGAGCCTTGATGTTTTCAGAGAAAGGTGATCTTTTGGATAAAGAGCAGATCAAATATGACCCTTATTTCAGCAGGCAGCCCGGATGGGCGGAGCAGGATCCGGAAATTTTCTGGAGGAGTGTATGTGAGGCCTGCCATATCCTGAAAAAAAGGGATCCCATATCTTTTCAAAAAATCGCAGGCGTCGGCGTGACCACCCAGAGAGCCAGCATGATCAATGTGGATAAGGCCGGAAATGTATTGAGACCGGTTATCATCTGGCTGGATCAACGAAAAGCAAAGCCGGTATTTATTCCAAACCCTGTGGTTCGATTGGGTTTGAAAATTGTCGGGATGGATGAACCGATTGCCAAAACCCAGACAGATGGTAAATGCAACTGGATCATGCAGCAGCAGCCGGATATCTGGAAGACAACGCATAAATATCTTCAGGTCTCCGGATTCCTGAATCATCGGCTATCAGGAGAGTTCAAGGATTCCGTAGCTTCCCAGATAGGCCATATTCCTTTCAATTATAAAAAGATGCAATGGGCAAAACCGGGCGATCTTCCAAACCGTTTATTTCCCATCCCTATGGAGAAACTGCCGGAACTGGTGACTCCGGGTCATAAAATCGGCAGCATTACCCCAAAAGCCGCTTCTGAAACCGGCATTCCGGAAGGAATACCGGTGATTGCCTGCGGATCGGATAAAGGGTGTGAAACCATCGGGATGGGGGTTCTGGATCAGAAAATGGCCAGTCTGAGTTTCGGCACGACGGCAACGGTTCAGACAACCACCCGGAAATATTTTGAACCCCTTACATTCCTTCCGCCTTATCCGGCTCCTATCCCAGGCCATTACAACCCGGAGGTTGAGATCCTGAGAGGCTACTGGATGATCACCTGGTTTAAGAATGAGTTTGCACACAAAGAAGTGTCTCTGGCGGAAGAGAAGGGCGTTTCTCCGGAAGAGATGCTCAATCACCTGCTGGATAAGGTGCCGGCAGGTTCCATGGGATTGATGGTGCAGCCCTATTGGAGCCCGGGCCTGAAAGAGCCGGTGGCAAAAGGCGCAATGATCGGATTCGGTGATGTTCATACCAAAGCCCATGTATATCGTGCCGTAATCGAGGGCCTGGCCTTCGGCCTGCTGGAGGGTCTTGAAAAAATGGAAAAAGCCGGAAAAACCAGGGTGGAGAAACTCGCGGTTTCCGGCGGGGCATCTCAAAGCGATTCCATATGCCAGATTTCAGCCAATATTTTCAATCTGCCGCTGGTCAGGGGAAAAACTTCTGAAACATCCGGATTGGGTGCTGCTATCGTCACGTCTGTTGGCATTGGTATACATCCAACGATTCCGGATGCGATTAAAAAAATGGTTACCTATGCCAAAGTTTTTAAACCGGAACCGGATTATGTGGATATTTACCGGAATCTTTATGAGCGCGTTTATAAGAAGATTTATCATTCACTCGAACCCATATACCGTGAGATCCGGGAAATTACAGGCTATCCGGAAAAAGAAACCTATTGAGAGGACCATTACCATGAACAAAAATAAAAATTTCACCCCGGACTGGACAGACAAACCCCCAAAACCCGGAACCGCAAGATCCATATTCAAATGGGGTGCTCCGGATGGGTTCAAGCATCCGAATCATCGGCTGTACGAAGCCATAAAAGAAAAATTCGGTATGGATGATGGCGATTTCAGGAAAAAAATATATGAGGGAAATGAACCGGTTTCCTGTTCAACCGGAATAAGGCTGGAAACCAGACAGATCGAACGGTTCAAAGAGATTGTCGGACCGGATAATGTTTCCGTAAGTGACTATGACCGGGTGCGATACTCCACAGGCAAAACCATGGAAGAAGCCATGAAACTCAGACAAGGGGTAGCGGTTGAGGTGAATGATCTTGTTGTTCATCCGCGAAGCAAAACAGATATACAAATGATTGTTTCGTTCTGTAATCAGGAGAAGATTCCGGTTTATGTATATGGCGGTGGGAGTTCGGTGACAAAGGGGCTTCAATGCATCAAGGGGGGTGTTACACTGGTCATGAGCACGCATATGAATCGTGTTTTGTCATTTAATGAAACCAATCAGACGATTACCGTTGAATCCGGAATCATGGGGCCGGCATATGAATCCATTTTGAACAATGCTCCGGAAAAACTGGATGCGGAATATCGATACACCGGCGGGCATTTTCCGCAATCTTTTCAGTATTCTTCGGTCGGGGGATGGATTGTCACCCTGGGTTCCGGGCAGGCTTCTTCTTATTATGGTGATATGTATGATATTGTATTGAGCCAGGAATACATTACACCGACCGGTGATTTCCGCACCCTTGATTTTCCGGGCACGGCAACCGGACCAAAAGTAAATGATATCATGAAAGGGAGTGAAGGAACATTCGGGGTACTGGTCAATGCAACATTGAAAATTTTTAAATACAGACCGGAAAACCGGCGCCGGTTTACATTTATTTTTCCAACATGGGAGGCGGCTGTCGATGCCTCTCGTGAAATTATTCAGGGCGAGTTTGGCAAGCCTGCGGTTTTCCGGATTTCAGATCCGGAAGAGACGGATCTGGCCTTGAAAATGTACGGTATCGAAGGAACACCCATCAGCCGGCTGATCTCTTACAAAGGGTATCGGCCCATGCGACGTTGCCTGTGTATCGGAACAGCCGAAGGTGAAAAAAATTTCACAAAAAACGTGAAAAAGCAGATCAAAAAGATATGTCGAAAATATGGAGCCATGTATCTATCCGGGTATCCGGTTAAAAATTGGGAACACGGTCGATATCTTGACCCCTATATCCGGGAGGATCTGAACGATTTCGGGATTATTTCGGACACGCTGGAAACCGGTGTGACCTGGGATAACCTTCATCGGCTTCATCAGAGTGTCCGGGAATACATTAAAAAGAGACCCCGGACCGTATGTATGACACATGCCTCCCATTTCTATCCTCAGGGGACGAATCTGTATTTTATTTTTATCGCCCGGATGAACAATATTGATGAATACCTGGAGTTTCAGGAGGGAATTATTGACCAGATCGAAAAAAACGGCGGTTCACTGAGTCATCATCATGGAGTGGGGAAAATGATCGGCCCATGGATGGAACGACACATCGGAACAAAGCAGATGAATATCCTGAAAGCGCTGAAAAAACATTTTGACCCAAATAACATTATGAATCCAGGTGGTACATTAGGGATCGATATCGAAATCAGATAGGGGTTGCCTGATGGAAATATCCCAATGATCTGGAGATTTCCGCTGCGGCTTCTTTCATCTGCTGTGAAATGGTATCGAGTTCCTCATTTGAGAAAAATTGAAACCCGCCGGATACGCTGATGGCAGCATAAGGGCTGCCATTCTGATTGAAAATAGGCGCGCTGATGCAGAAAAGGCCGGGAAGATATTCTTCTCGGTCTTCGGCATAGCCGTTGATCCTTGCTTTTTCAAGTTCGTTTTTCAACTGTTTAACGGTCGTAATTGTTTTCGGGGTATAAGGTTTTAATGGTGTTTGCTTTACATATTGTTCTATTTTTTTGGAGGGCATCATTGACAGAAGCGCCTTCCCTGAGGCTGAGCAATAGGCCGGCACCCTTGGCCCAAGTTGCTGGTAATTGATTGTCTGCGATCCCGGAAACACGTTAAAAGTGACAAGGATTTCGTCTCTATCCCATATTGCGATCCGGATCATGTAATTGGTCGCATCCGCTAACCTTCGAGCTGGTCCTGCTCCAACCTGATTGATTTTGAGTGTGCTGCACAATATGGTCCCGATTTCGTGTATTTTAAGTCCCAGAGAATATTTTCTTGACTCCGGATCCTGATACAGAAAACCACGGCTTGTAAGGGTTTGAACAAGACCATGCACGGTTGGCTTTGTAAGGCCGAGGAGGTTGCTGATGTCGGTTATCCCCAGTCTTGGTTTTGTATTGGTAAACAGGAATAGAATATCCAGTGCCCGATTAACGGATTGTATGGCCATAATTTTATATTTCTGATTATTGAAATGAAAAATAGTTGATGATCAGATAGTATGCTGAAAAAATAGTGTCAAGTGGAAAATATATAGAATTGCTATGATACAAAAAATTGTGTAAGGGTTATGATATCGGCAAAGATAATATAACCATTCCCCAAAAGGCTTACCAATGAAATGAAAAGGACAGGTCAGCATGCAGGATGTTTCTTTTTTGGAGGACAACGTATCCGTAGTTGAAAAGTATTTTGAGGTCTCGGATCGAGCACAACTGAAGGTCTTTGATTTTATTCCTCCGGGATACACGCTGCAGACGCCGATCATTGTATTTGTTGCCGGATGGATTTCGCTGCTGCAGGGATGGAAGAGTGTTCTGAAAGTCATCTCAAAAAATTACAGAACGCTTTATATTGAGACAAGAGAAAAAAAAAGCGCTCTTTTACCTTCCGAAAAAACAATTGATTTTTCTATTGATCGGATGAGCCTGGATATTAAAGAAATTATATCCGGAACCATATCGGATCAGCAGCCTTTTTATTTTTTGGGCAGTTCTCTTGGATCGACAATCATTCTTCATTACTTAAGTATGGACCAGAAACAGCCAAAAGAGTCTTTTCTCATTTCTCCGATTTCCGAGTTTCCTTTTCCAATATGGTTATTGTTTGTCATCAATTTTATTCCGGCTGGATTTTATGCAGTCATCAAGCCTGTATTGAAGTGGTATTTAAAATATTTTCAACTGGATCGAAAGAATGAACCTGAACAGGTTAAAAAATATGAAGGAACCATTGATGCAGCTGAACCAGTCAGGCTGAAAGCAAATGCATATGCGATAAAAGATTACAACCTGTGGAACAGGCTTGAAAAAATCAATACCTCTGTGATTCTGATCGGGGCGGAAACTGATAAACTGCATGGAATTGATACATTGAAGAAGATGGTTTCTAAAATGCCATTGGCCGGATTGGAGATGATGAAGAGCAACAAGGAAACACACAGTGAAGTGGCCGGCCGATTTGTTGTTGAGCGTATCCGCTTGGGGTAGACATGTTTTTAAAGATCCATAATGAGGAGATTGACTATGGAAGAACTGATTCGATTCCTTGAATTGTCTGAGCTGTTCAAAGATATCCATCCAAAAGACCTTGAAAATATTGCTTCCATCATTGATATAGAAGCGTTTGATGCAAACGTTGATGTGTTTGGCGAAGATGATCTTGGTGATAATCTTTATGTTTTATACAAGGGGGGTATAAAAATTATTATCAAGGCTGTCTGGCGGAAGAAAAAAGAGGAGATGATCCAGATCATACAACCAGGAGAAATTTTTGGAGAATTTTCATTTATTGATGGCTGCCGGAGATCCGCCTCAGCGGTTTCTATCGAAAAATCAGAGGTATTGATTCTTTCCAAGGCCAAATTTGATAAATTCAGTATTGATAAGCCGTCTGTCGCACTTACGATCATGCAGAATTTTGCCTGGATACTGACACAGAAAATCAGAAACACAACCATGCTGTGGCGAAATGATAAGATGAAAATCGAAAAACTCAGCAAAAAGAGGAAATAGCCTTTTCAATCCCCATAATGGTTTTATATGCTGTCAATAAAGGCGAGGTCTTTTTCCTGTGTGTTTTTTGTGCCGATGGACAGGATGTTTACCTTACCATCCTTTCCTTTGCTGAAATAGATTCGTCCATTGTAGGAAAATGGGATTTCAAAAACCGCCTCGGGATTTTTTTTCAATAAAACTTTTCTTTTTACTTTGACCAGATTGGAATCGATATCCATCTTGTGAATCATCTCTTCCGCCTTAATCTGCATATCATCGGTCAAATCTGCAAAGCCGAGGATGGCTCGATTATGAAAGGAAATAGTTTTATATAAAGAGCTAAATCTCTTTGTTACTTGTTTGGAACCCTTTTCTTTCTGTTTTCTGGTTTTGAATTCCCCTTTTTCATATTTGCCGATAATCTCTTTCAACTCCATATTCTCTTCCTGCTGCTCATCATAGAGAGAATGAATATTCTTGATTTTTTCTTCAAGGGAAATAATTTCTTCAATCATGCCTTCTTCAATTTTTTGGGTTGTAGCCTTGCTGTCCTCCAATATGTTTTTAATCCGTTTGAATTCATTTGCGAGAATGGTTTTGTCTTCTGTTAACATATCCATTCGTTTTTGATTTTCTTTTTCAATCTCAATCATGCGGGAAAGTTCTTCCTCCCGATGTTTTTCTTCCATTTTTGCTTTCATCGCTCCTCTCCTGTAGAAGTAGGACAGGGTCAACAGGGAAAGCATGATGTATGAGGAAAATATCGATATGACCAGAACCGAACTTCGTTCAAGGAAAATATCGATCTGAAGGTTTAATCCTTCACTGAGAATTGCGAAGTTTTCAGATGCTATTTGCTTTCGACTCGGTGGCGTCAGAGAGTCTTCTTCTTCAAATGATGGGTAAACGATGGCTCCGCTTTTGGTGATGACCAGGACATTGAGCTTCACACCCCAAGGAATCAGTTTGTTTTTCTGGAGGTAATTGTCGATATTGCTATTCACAGCATCCTTGACACTCAGGTTTCCATCAAAAAGCAGGCGTGTATCCCCGGTATAGATATTTTCAATTTCTGCAATAAAGATTTTCTTCAGATATTTTTCCAGAGACTGTATCGTCGCCAGATGCAGTATCGGAGGGAGAATGATACAAAAGATGATGATTTTAAATGGTAAATATTTCATAATATTTTTTAAAGGGCGGACAGGATTTCCCGTGCCTCGTCTGCTTCTGAAAGCTTATCGTTCAGTCTGAGCGCCTTCTCAAGCGTTTGCTTCGCAAGCTGAGTGTCACCTTTTTTGAAGAGCGCCATTCCAAGATGATAGTGCAATGTTGCATTGTCCGGTAGTTTCTCAGTACTTTCCATTAACAATTTCACAGCCTGGTCATACTCCCCTTTGCGATAATAAATCCATCCCATGGTATCCTTGATGAAGGGATCATCCGGTTTCTGCCGGCCGGCTTTTAAAACCAGGGAAAGCGCTTCATCAAAGTTGCGTTCTTGCTCTGCCAATAAATATGCAAGATTGTTGGCAGCTTGTGTAAGTTCAGGATTGATTGCAAGTGCTTCACGGTAATGCTTTTCAGACAGGTCATATTTTTTTTGCAGGTTATATATGGTTCCAAGCATCATATGGGAAGCTGTTTGATCGGAATTTTTTTCAAGGATGGTTTGATATTGCATGATGGCTTTATTCTCATCTTTGCTGATAAGATAAAGCCTGGCCAGAGAATAGTATGGCTGAAGAAAATCCGGGTTCAAGCTGATTGCTTTTCGAAAGGCTTTTTCAGCATTGTTCAGTTGTTTTCTGGAAAGATACAATCCTCCTTTCAGGTTATATACAAAGGATGCCAGTTCGGGTTTATCGGCGAAAAATTTTATTTTATGATCACATTTGTCAAGGGCAATGCTGAACTCATTTTTAAGTGCATGAAGAAGAATCACATTTCGAAAAACATTGATCAGATCCGGTTGGTAAGACAATATTTTTTCAGAGTGTTGAATGATCTGGTCATACTTTTTATTCATATTGTCCGGACTTCCGGTACTGATATATCCGGTGGGATTTTCCGAAGCCAGCTCAAACAGGGAATCAAAAGACTCTAACCCTTTTTCAATGGGTTTTCGTTGTGCATCGCTGTTTCCAAGAATATTTCTGACTTCATTGTTCTGGGAGAGATAGATGAAAATAGCCAGGCTGTCTTTTTTGACTTTCTCCAGGTTTCCTTCTTTTAAATGGATATCGGTCAGAAGAAGATTGGCATTCAGATTGTTCGGATTGATCGAAAGCGCTTTATTCAGAGATTTTTTTGCATTTTCAAGATCTCCCTTGCCAAGATAGGCAGCTCCTTTGAGGTAGTGAATCTGGTAGGATTCCGGCTCTTTTTCAGATAACCGGCTGAAGATTTGAACCGCTTTTTCAAAATCTTCATTCTGGATGCAGATTTCGCCTCTCAGGGATTGCGCCGGAAGGTATTTGGGATTGATTTCAAGAAGTTTTTGAACAAGCTGGTCTGCCTGGTCCAGTTGTTTATTACGGATCAGAAAGCGTGCCTTGATGGTTAATAGTCTCGTATTTTGAGGCTGTATGACGAGTGCCTTATCATACTGTTCCAGTGCCTTTGGATAATCTCCCCAGGTTTCAAAATAACCGGCCAGGATCAGATAAAGTTTTATATTTTCAGGATAGAGCTGAATTCCCTTTTGAATGGCTTGCTGGGCTTTTTCTTTATTTGCCATACCAAAATAGAAATTACCCAGAATAATGTATAAATCGATATTATCCGGGTTGGTATCAATCGCATGCAGTATCTCTGTTTCTGCCTGAGAATACTCTTTTTGACTTAAAAGAAAGTTTACGAATGTAATACGGTTTTTTATGGATTCAGGGTTTAATTCAATCGCCTTTTTCATATTTTTCCGGGCTTGATCCAAATTCCCGAGTTTGAATTGGATTTTGGCAAGGGCAATATGAGCCGAGCTGTTTTTTGGATCAAGCTTGATTATTTTCGCATAGGATTGTGAAGCCTGATCCAGTTTTTTTTGTTGTTCGAAGATCCCGGCACTCAGAGAAAGTGCTTCAATATGATCCGGATGTTTTTTCAGGACAATATTTATCTTCTGTATAGCGGACTCAATGTTGTTCCCAAACAGATCCAGACTGGCCAACCGGAGAAGGGCATCCGTATTTTCCGGGTCTGCCGCAAGTATCTTTTTAAAGATGATGAGGGCGGACTTTAGATTACCCAATTTTAAATATGTTTCTGCAAGCCCGTTATTGGCTTCCATGGAATTCGGATTCATTGCGATGATTTTTTGATAAAGGGCTTCCGCATCCTTAAACTCATTTTTTTGGAAGTGAGTTTTTGCGGTTTCAAGGTAGGTGTCTATTTTGGATTGTTCTGAAGAACAGGAAGCCAGAATCGATAAAACAATCATCATCCATAACAACATAAATTTCAAAGCATACTTCATTGGCAGTCATCCATTTTTTGTTTTCATTTTCATACCGGCATAACCTATATCGTATCAACAGACGGATTTCAACCTGTCATCTTCAGTTGGATATCACAGGATGGATATTGAATTGTTTGCTTTTTTACCCTTTACTGTATTTAATACTATGAAGATTTCATAAATTGTGTTAGTCAGTAGAAAAAGCAATCATTTGGTTATATAATTTTTATAAAACAAATACTTACATCAGTAAATTCCGAATTGATTTATGAATTTGGAAAAGGGTGATCAACCTTTGGATTCTGTTCCGGTGAATCGTGTAAAACATGTATAAAGCCTTTTTTGGATTTAAGGAAAGACCATTCAAACTTGTACCTGATCCGGCGTACCTGTATCTGGGACAAAGCCATGAAGATGCTCTCGGACATCTGAACTATGCGGTTCGACAGGGAGACGGGTTTGTTGTCATTACCGGAGAAGTCGGAACCGGGAAAACAACGGTATGCCGGATGTTTCTGGAAAAACTGGATGATTCTTCCGAAACCGCCTATATTTTTAATCCAAAGCTGGATGCCTTGCAGCTTCTGAAAGCCATTAATGACGAATTCTACATTGACTCTTCTCCAACAAACACAAAGGATCTGATTGATATCCTGAATCGTTTTCTGATGGAGAAAAAACAGCAGGGGAAGAGGGCGATTCTGATCATTGACGAGGCACAGAATCTGTCTACCGAGGTTCTGGAACAGATCCGACTTCTTTCAAACCTTGAAACCACAAAAGCCAAGCTGCTTCAGATCATTCTGGTGGGACAACCGGAACTGGGAGAAAAGCTTGACTCATTTGAATTACGGCAGCTGGAGCAGAGAATAACGCTGAATTGTCATTTAAATCCATTGACCTGTAAAGAAACCGGAGAATATATTTCCCATCGGATTCAAATCGCTTCTCATAAAAACAACCACCTGTTTACAAAGGCTGCAATCCGAAAAATTTTTCAATATTCCGGTGGGATACCAAGGTTGATCAATATTGTCTGCGATCGAGCGCTGCTGTGTGCTTTTAGCCGCGATACCAGAAAGATCACAAGGGATATTGCCGTATTGGCCATTCGGGAGCTTTCCGGGAAAAGGCGGTCCCAATCCGGCTTTTTAGACCGGAATCCAAAACCTGTTTTTGTTTTGATTGTGCTGCTGATGGTTCTGGGTATGCTTCTTGTTTATCCTCCCGTATATTTAAAAGAAAGCAAAGCCGTTTCAGGTCATGATGCACCTGTGGTTCACAAAATAATCGTTCCACAGAAAAAAGTAGTTCTTAAAAAGAGCCGACCATCCCCGAAACCTACTTCAACAAACAGCATCCCGGATGCTGATCAGACCATTGTAAACGCCATGGCCATTCCTCCGGTTCCGGAAAAACAGGCCGTGATCTGGAAAAGGGAAGATCTGGAAAAGCTGTTTGATGAAACCAATTCAAAGAGTTCAAGGGATATTGCAATGAAATCCATTCTCGGCCTTTGGCAGGCAAAGGTCGGGTTGAACGGTTTTTTGCTGGAAATCGAAAACCATCCGGACTATTTTGTTCTGGCGTCCAAACAGAATCAATTGAATGTCCAGAAATTTGAAGGGAATCTGGAGCTTGTCAAGAATTTGAATTATGCTGCAATCCTGGAGTTATACTCCGCAAAGAGTCCGGCACCTATATTCCTGGCACTGGTAAAAGTGGAAAATGATCATCTGTTTTTTGAGTACGATGGGAAATTGATCCAGGTATTCAAAGAGGATCTGTTTCTGTTCTGGAAAAATCGATTTTATGTAATCTGGAAAAATTTTTATGGATATTCAGAGGAGACTCAGGTTCAAAATAACGGCAACTCCGTGATGATTTTAAAAAGGCATCTTCAGGAGATTGGTTACTCCGATATTATATTGAATCCAACGTATGATACGGCTGTCCGTAATGCAATCAAGGATATACAGAAAAGATATGGGCTGGGCATGGACGGTATTGTGGGGCCCCATACAATCATTGCATTGTACAATGAAAGCAGGTCACTTGAGATTCCGCACCTTCGGCAGGCCTTGTGATTTTCCTTTCATACTGTTTGAGAATGGCGGCAGAGGAAAATAGAATTTGAGCACCATATTAAAGGCACTCAGAAAAATCGAAAAGGAATCAAATGAATCAGACCATCATGATCCTTCATTGACATGGCCCGGTCCTGTTCAGTTAAAAGATCAGATTGATGTAAAACATAGAAATAAGCAAAAAAAGAAACAGGTCCTTTTGGGATTCATCATACTGGCTTTGATTTGCAGTTCGATATGGTTCTATTCATTACACTCTGATATTCCGTTAACTCCTGCCTCTGAAACTCTTTTGTTGAGCCCGGCTTCTGAAGTTCCGCTTCAAAAAATTGAGGGTAAAACTCAAAAGAAATCCCAACCCATGGCAGAAGTTCCTGTCAAAACGGAAGCCGTGGTTTCCCAGCCCATGACAGAGGTTCCCATTAAAACGGAAGTTCCGGTTACCATGCCCAAGGAAGAAGTTCCCATTAAAACGGAAGTTCCGGTTACCATGCCCAAGGAAGAAGTTTCGATTAAAACGGAAGTTCCGGTTACCATGCCCACGGAAGAAGTTCCCATCAAAACGGAAGTGCCGGTTACCCAGCCCACGGCTGAAGTTTCCATTAAAACAGGAGTCCCGGCTGCCGGCCCGGACAATATCCATAAAATACCGCCCCAGCTTGAAGAAAAAAAAGATGAAAGGATCCATCTCCAGGCCATTGCCTGGTCACCTGATCCGGAAAGCAGTTTTGTTCTGATCAACAACCGGCTGTTTCACGAAGGGGATAATTTTGAAGGGATCATCATTACACGCATCGGCAAGGAGGATGTGTCCTTTAAAGAAAACGGGGTTGAATGGCAGGAACATTTTCGGAGAAAATAGCCGCCGATTTTATAATATCTGACTCAGAAACAGCTTTGTCCGGTCATTTTCCGGATTGGTGAAAAAGTGCTCCGGTGTACCGGTTTCCAGAATCGCTCCCTGATCCATAAAGATAACACGGTCTGCAACTTCTCTGGCAAAGCCCATTTCATGGGTCACCACAACCATGGTCATTCCTTCCCTGGCCAGGGTTTTCATGACATCCAGCACTTCGCCGATCATTTCCGGATCCAAGGCTGAGGTTGGTTCATCAAACAACATGATTTTCGGGTCCATAGCCAATGCGCGTGCAATGGCAACCCGTTGCTGCTGGCCACCAGATAACTGATCCGGGTACACATTTGCTTTGTCCGTAATTCCGACTTTTTTCAGCAGAATCATGGCTTTGTCATGAGCATCGGTTTTTTTTCGTTTTCGGACCGTTACCTGGGCAAGCGTGATATTTTCAAGAACAGTCTTATGCGGAAAAAGGTTGAAGGATTGAAAAACCATTCCGACCTCCGCCCGCACCTTGTTGATATTGGTTTTCGGGTCCATGAGATCAATTCCATCAATCCGGATTTTTCCGCTGTTTGCAACCTCAAGCTGGTTGAGGCATCGGAGGAGAGTGCTTTTTCCGGACCCTGACGGTCCGATCACCACGACAACTTCACCGGCATTGATCTCAACACTAACATTATCCAGGGCCTTGACCTTGTGGGGAACAAAAAAGATTTTTGAAAGATTTTCAACGTGAATCACTGGGAAAGAGTCCTCCTTTCTATATACTGGAGAAACATGGAAAAACTGAATGTGAGAACCAGATAGAGTATTGCACAGACAAACCACAGTTCAAAAGGCTGAAGACTGGTTGTAACCACTTCCCGTGTGGCCTTGCTCAGTTCCCGGATGGCAATAATACCCAGAAGGGATGAATCTTTTATCATGCTGATAAACTGTCCTGCCAGAGGAGGAATGATTCGTCGAAACGCCTGGGGAAGAATCACATGGATCATGCTCTGGACATAGGTCATGCCCAATGACCGGGAGGCCTCACTTTGTCCCCTGTGGATGGACTGGATTCCCGCGCGGACGATTTCAGCAACATACGCTCCGGTAAACATGGCAAGGGCAGCAACGCCGAACCAGATGGGAGGGAGTTGCCACATGTCATGTTTGGCCAATATGGTGTTGATCAGGGTTCCAAGAACAAAGTACCAGATAAAGATCTGAACAAGGAGCGGAGAACCCCGGATCAGTTCAATGTAGGTTATCGCTGACCATTTGAGTGCCGGGTTGGATGAAATCCGGGCCAGACCGGCAAAAAGCCCGATCACAATTCCGAAAATAATCGCAATGAAGCTGACTTCCAATGTCAGCCAGAGTCCCTGCATCAGGATTCCGGCTTTCCATTTTTTTTGAAAAGCCAGGGTATCGCCGGGATAGACCATGTTGCCTTCATCCACAAGAACTGTTCCATCAATAACCGAGTAGGTGGTTTCCTGATTTGAATCTTTTATCGTGATAAAGGTTTTTTCACCAGAGACCCGAATGGAGGATACTTCTCCCTGGATCTCGGATTTTACATCCATCTTGTCCTGAAAAACAAAATATTGAGGCACGCGATACCATCGCCATACATAGTCAATCTGAAGGGTCGCAAGATAGATCCCTCCGATAATTCCGATCAGCATTATGAAAAATAAAGCAATGGACAGAAAATAGGTGGATTTTTTTATTGGATTACCCGGTATCGTCATGTGGTTGAATTCCAATTCACATTAAGATTGTGAGCAAAGAGTTAATCATGAATTCATACAAGCAGCAGAAACTGCTGCTTGTATGAGATTTTTCATCTGAATTACATTGGATTATTTGACGTTTCTGTACCAGTCCGTGCTTAAGATCCATTTGTTATAGGTGTTTTCATACCGGCCATCGTTTTTATACTGCCGTAAAAAATTGTTCAGCCAGTTCAAGAAGTCAGGATCACCTTTCTGGATTGCCCATGCAAGGGGTTCGTAGGTAAAGGGTTCATCCAGGAAGATGAGTTTGCCCGCACCCTGTTCCGCCATGAACACAACGCAATTCGGTTTGTCATATACATAGGCATCGGCTTTTCCTGCAACGACTTCTAATGCAGCTTCTGTTTCGGTTTCAAAGGATTTGTAGGTACATTTTGAGATATGTTTTTTAACCGCCTCTTCACCGGTGGTTCCGAGTTTTGAGGTGACAATGAACTTTGGATCGTTCAGATCCTTATAGGATTTGATTTTTCCTTCATGTTTCTTGTTCAGCAAAATGGTCTGCCCGACGATAATGTAAGGATCCGCAAAATTGACCTTCAGGTTTCTGGACTGGGTTACAGTCATCCCGCTCATGATAATATCGAATTTATCGGTGATCAGGGAAGGAATGATACCATCCCAGGCTGTATTCACCGGCACAAATTTAACACCCATGGCTTTTGCCATCTCCACGGCCATATCAATATCAAATCCCACGAATCGTCCATTTTTGTCGGTCATTTCGAACGGCATATAACCGGCTTCAAAACCAACACGGAGTTCTCCTCTCTGTAAAATTTTTTCCAGGGTTGATTTTTTGGCAAGCTCGATATCAGCGGCAAAAACCGGAACGGAAATGCATAATATCAGAGTGAGAAATGCAAACCATTTGATTGTCGGCAAACGTTTCATACCATTACCTCCTCAATTGTTTCTTTTTTATGGGTTGAAAGCATGATTAACAGGATTTTCCTTCATCCAATAATTCTTTGATTACCATTTCAATTTTACAATCCGGGCACTTGGGGAAATCTTCTTTCGGAAGATAAATAATCTCCGTGCGATTGCATTTCGGGCACTTGATCTCTATGGGCTCGTTTTTTTGACGCATTTTGGTTTCTCCAGTAGATTTCATCATGAAATCTGAATGGTTGAAATTGCATTTACAGTATCCTGTTCTAAAGGATCAGCCTTGTCCGGTCAAGAAAAATGGTACGATTGGGGGCTACTTGGATCGGGCGCATGTCCTTTTATATATAAAAACTTGAATTAAAAGTAAATTGTAAAATACGGAAAGCGCTGTTTTCTTTATGCAGTGTCGGGCAATACGTTTTCTGTTTGTATTTGTAATGGATCATGTGTAATGTACGGAAAAAACAGGAGGGCAAAGAGCAATGAGGTTTACAAGTGTCGAGGATGTTCAGAAAGGGTTGTCTGAGGCAGATTATATTGCATCCAGGGAGATTGCAACCATCGTGTTCCTGTCTGCCGTAACCCGGAAACCTCTTCTGGTTGAAGGCCCTGCCGGTGTCGGTAAGACAGAACTTTCCAAAGCGATTTCAAAAACACTGGGAAGGGATCTGATCCGTCTCCAGTGTTATGAAGGTCTGGATGAAGCAAAATCGCTGTATGAGTGGGAATATGCAAAACAACTCCTCTACACCCAGATTGTCAAGGAAAAGATCCATGATGTCATCTCCGAATCCCATACCTTGTCTGAAGCCGTGGATAAAATTGCAGAGCAGGAAGATGCTTTTTTTTCCGAGCGCTTTATTCAGACAAGACCCCTTCTTCAGGCAATCAGTTCCCATGAACCGGTTGTCCTTCTGATAGACGAGGTGGACAAGTCAGACCCTGAATTTGAGGCATTCCTGCTCGAATTGCTGAGCGATTTTCAGGTATCCATACCGGAACTGGGCACCCGGAAAGCGGTCCATATTCCGTTTGTTGTGCTGACTTCCAACAACTACCGCGATATCAGTGATGCCTTGAAACGCCGCTGTCTGTATCTGTATATCGACTACCCGGATCAGGAGCTGGAGACCAGGATTGTCAAAATGAAGGTTCCCGGGATACAGGAAACACTGGTTCATAAGCTGGTGGATGCGATTGTGAAAATTCGGAATATGGATTTGAAGAAAAAACCTTCCATTTCCGAAACACTGGATTGGGCAAGGTCTTTGATTGCACTTCAGGTTCAGGATCTTACCCCGGAAGTTGCGATCGATACCCTGAATGTGATCTGTAAATACCGGGCAGATACGGAATTGGTTAAACAGTCTATTGCAAAAATTGTCTGATTCGACCATACGAGCCCGTGATTTGAATATGGTAAATCTTATTTTAAAATTTGTTGCCCTCTGCCGGACATCGGATTTGAAAGTATCCACATCCGAAGCACTGGATTGCATTTCCCAGTTGCAGTTGATCAATCCGGTTGATGAATTTCAATTCAAGGCGGTCCTGAATACCAATTTTGTAAAAACCAGGAGGGATCAGAGCCATTTTGATCGATTATATTCTCTTTATTTCCATAATCTGAAACTGGATGTCAGTCATCTTGAGAACCAGGACCAGGGGATGGATCTCTACCAGGAGGTTCTGGAAAACCTTCAGGATGCGGAAAGCAGCAATGAACTTGAAAAGGCCATCGTGGAGTTTTTGTCCGGAAATCCCCTGTTGCTGCTTGAGAAACTCCAGAAGTTGCGAGCTTCCGAACAGATTTCATCCCAGGCGCTGAAATCCAATCTTGGCGGTTTGTCCGGACGTCTTGAAATCATGCTTCAGATCAATCAGACCCGGAATCGAATGACCCGGTTCATGGAAAATCAGGCAGGTTCCGCTGCAATCCGTTCCCGGAAGCAGATCATGGATAATCTCAACAGACGGCTTGATGTTGCCCTGAACATGCTGACGGAAGAAAACAAACCGGATAACGAGGGGTTAAAGCAGGTCAAGCCGGGAACACAGCAGGGGAAAGGCCTTGGAGAAAAGTTTTTTTCCTCTTTATCCCAGAGTGAAGTTGAAGAGATGCGGCAGGTCATCAAGCAGCTTGTCCGGAGGCTGAACGATATTGTCACCAGAAGATGGGCATTGAAAAACAGAGGGACACTGGATATCAAAAAAACATTACGCAGAGCCGGACGCTATCATGGTATTCCCATCGAAGTGATTTATAAAAAGAGGCCGCCGCGAAAAGGCAAAATCGTTACCATCTGCGATATATCCGGATCGGTCTGGTCTGCTGCCCGGTTCATGCTGAACATGCTTTTTTCTCTTCAGAACTGTTTTGCCAAGGTCAGGAGTTTTGTTTTCATATCCGAGCTTGCCGAGGTTACCGAAATTTTTGAAAAGAATGATATTAATGAAGCCGTGGAAAAAGTGATGACCGAGGCAGGTATTCACTATGAGGCGCTTACGGACTATGGCGAGACTTTTGTCCGGTTCAAGAAATCATATATGGATTCGCTGAACAAAAAAACAACCCTGATCATTGTCGGTGACGGCCGGTCGAATCATTTCAATCCACAGGATCAGATACTCGGAGAGATGCGGGATAAGTGCCGCCGGATCGTGTGGCTGAACCCCGAACCGGAACGTTTCTGGAACTCCGGTGACAGTGAAATGAACCTGTACAAGGCCTATTGTCATGAAGTAAGGCCGTGTCAGAATCTGAGTCAGCTTACTGCATTTATTCAGGAGCTTGTTCTGTAATATGCCCGTTTCAATTTTAAATCCTGTTTTGTCCCGGATTTGAATTGTGCTCTTTACACTTTTTTCTGAAAGAGATATGTAAAAACAAATTCCGGACTTTGGTTGTTACCGGAGGGACGGAATCATGACTTTTTACGATTTTATCGATAAATGGATGGTTTGAAAACAGTAATTATAGAGGAAGGCGATGGTTGAAAAAACATCCTACTGCATAACCTATGAATTTCAGTTTGAGAGCGGTAATATAAAGAAATTCAACATCACACTTGATCCGGAAACCATCACTCTTGTCCCAAAGGGCAGTGATCCAAAGCCGGATTGGACAAAATTGGAATTTCATCAATGCTCCTGTTGTACTCTTGAAAAGGAGCTGAACCCGTTCTGCCCGATAGCCGTGAATATCGCAGAAATCGTTGAAGAGTTCAAAAATGAAATCTCTTCGGATCAATGCACAGTCATCTGTAAAACGCCGGAACGAACCTATATGAAAAAAGCAACGGTTCAGGAAGGGTTGTTTTCCATTTTCGGAATCGTCATGGCAACCAGCAATTGTCCGGTCATGAATTTTTTTAAACCCATGGCCAGATTTCATCTTCCATTTTCAACTGTGGAGGAAACCATCTTCCGTTCTTCCTCCATCTATCTTCTCCGGCAGTATTTTGAGTATAAAAAAGGACTGATACCGGATCTGGAACTGACCAAGCTGGATCAGCATTATGAAAAAGTTCAGAAGGTGAATTCCGGAATCCTGGATCGAACCGGCCATATCGCAAAAAAGGATGCAGACAAGAATGCCATCGTGATTTTGAATGCGCTGGCCCAGATGCTGTCCTTTGAGATCAGCGACAATCTGAATTCCCTGGAGTATCTGTTTCAGAAATAGAAGATCAGACTTTTACTCATCTGCCTCTTCTTCATGGAAGTGCCTTGATATCTTCACGTTGATAAAAAATGACGCTGACCCGCTTACTATGCTCGAGCAATTTGGGGTGGTCGAGGTCATTAAAAATCAGCAAGTCAATTGTTGTTAAAAAAAAAGAGACTGTTTTAAATTTTCTCTTGACAAACGATTTCATCGTATCTTAATAGGATAACGCGAAAAGGCGATTTTTTTCCCCAATCGATTCCTACAGGGAGAGTCAGATGAAATTACGAACGATTGTTAACCTGCTGATGGTTTGTCTCGTATTATCCATTTCTGCGAAGGTTTTTGCGGGCACCCAAACGGTTTTCGGACCGGAAACTTTTACGATCAATAAATTTCATGTAAATCTTTCCAACAGAATTTTTCGTGTTGATGAATCTTGCGATGCCGTCATCACAATCCAGAAAAACACACCGGCTATGAACATCAGCAGCGGTTTTCTGATTTTCAACTGGCGGCTTATACCCCTGACAGAGTTTTTAAAAGGCGGTGAACTGGCTTTTCATTTAGATGCGGCTGTAAAATCCCTGAATAACCTGACTGTTTTTCTCGCAGGCAAGCCAGGCGCCTCGGTACAGATATTGATTTCAAAGAAGGAAATCCTGCCGCCTCCGGAGATCGATTTTATTTCAGAATCCCATACTATTATTTCCGGAGAATCAACTCTACTTACCTGGATAACGGAAAATGCAACCTCATGCCGGATTGAACCGGGAATCGGCAATGTGGATTTGAATGGCTCGATGGATGTATCCCCAAAGGAAACAACAACCTATATCCTGACAGCAGCAGGTCCGGGAGGAACCAAAACTGCAGATCTGGCGATTACGGTTCTTTTTCCGCCAACCGTCCAAATCCATGTTTCTCCGGAAACGATTCCTGCCGGAGGAGAAGCCACGCTTTCCTGGAACTCTGAACATGCGGAATCGGTGATGATCGACAATGAGATCGGTGCGGTCACACCAGATGGTTCCGTAACCGTGTCTCCGGGTCAGACCACCACTTATACCATCACAGCTTCCGGAACAGGTGGCACGGCAATAGCTTCGGCAACCGTATCCATTGCCCATCCGGAGCCTTCTGTCACCCTCCAGGCTTCATCTTCGGAAATAACCGCAGGGCAGACGGCCGAGCTTTCCTGGGCATCCAGCTATGCAGGGTCTGCGACCCTGGATCAGGGGATTGGAACTGTTCCGGTAAATGGTTCAATCTCTGTATCGCCTTCCAGTACTACAACCTATACCATTACCGTGTCCGGACCTGGAGGCAGCCGGACAGCTTTTCAAACCATTGCAGTCCGTCATCTTCCTGAAATTCAGATCTCGGCCAGTCCGGATATTATCCAGAAAGGCCAGACATCGCAGATTTCCTGGTCATCGGCCCATGCCGACACCGTAACCATCCAGCCCGGCATCGGCCTGGTTGCACAAAGCGGATCGATTACAATTGCTCCGGAAACCACAACCCGATATACCATTACAGCAACCGGTCTCGGAGGAACAGCAACAGCAGGAACGGCCATCACGGTGATCTGTCTGCCGCCTGCAATAGAATTCAGCGCAACTCCGCAAACCCTGCCGGCAGGTCAATCCGCCGTCCTGACCTGGAATATCGCTCATTCCGATACCTGTGAGATCCAGCCGGATATCGGGAAGGTCGACAATACCGGTTCTGTTACCGTTACACCGGAAAATACGATCACATACACCCTTACCGCAACCGGAACCGGCGGGACGTCAAGTGCCGATATCGCGATCATGGTGAATCAGCCGCCGGCTATTATACTTGAAAAACCAGACCAGACAAATACGGAAACAGATGCTTCCTGCCGGATTGAATGGAACGATTCAGACGCAGATGACAATGCCCGCATCTCCCTCTATTATGATACGGACAACCAGGGAGCAGACGGCACCCTGATTGTTTCCGGCATCAAAGAAGATTACGATGACAAAACAGATGACGCTTATCTGTGGGATACCCTGGATATTCCCCCAGGCAACTACTGCATCTATGCTGTGATAGAAGATTCCGTCAATGCCCCGGTAGTGAATTATGCAGAGGGTACTGTCACGATCGCCCATCCATCCGCTATCCCGGATGTTACCCTGACCGCCGGCGATGCAGATGCCGAAGATTATTTTGGAGAATCGGTTGCGATCCAAGGCAATACCGCCTTGATCGGTGCAAGCGGGGATGATGAAAGCGGAGTCGATGCCGGAGCCCTGTACGTGTTCAAAAAGGATAAGACCGGGTGGAAAGAGGAATCTAAAATTCAGCCGGATGATGCATCTGCCGGAGATCATTTTGGTGCGTCAATTGCCATGGACGGAGAGTTTGCTGCTATAGGAGCCTATGGGAAAGGTAACAACAAGGGGGTTGTCTATATTTTTCAAAATATCGGAGGAAACTGGTTGCAGCAGGCCAAACTCATGGCAGCCGATGGCATGAGCTGCGATTATTTCGGTGCTTCCTTGTGTATCCGCAACGGGTTTGTCATTATCGGAGCCTATGGACGGAATATCAGCGGCCCCAACACCGGTGCAGTCTACATTTTCAAGAACGAAGGTGACAACTGGGTGCAGGTTGCCAGACTGACGGCAAATGCAGGCGCTGCCGGGGATTATTTTGGCGGTTCTGTTGCCATCTTCGGCAATTTTGCCCTGGTCGGAGCGCCCGGAAACGACCAGTCCGGAGAGGATTCAGGAAAAGCCTATGTGTATCAATATGACGGTCATGGCTGGATACTGAATGCAGAACTGGATGCGCCTGATGGTGTTCCCGGAGGGTATTTCGGAACATCCGTTGCCTTGAATCAGGAGTTTCTGGCCATCGGCGCAACCGGTGCCAAAACAACCAATGAAGCCATATCCGGTGCAGTATACATGTTTTACCATGATGGAAACCAATGGGTTCAGAATGCCAGGATTACGGCTGGAATTCCAGTCAACAACGGCATGGATGCGGCTTTTCAAAACAGACCCCTGGCCATGAACCGGCTCATGGCAGACATGACTCCCTGGTATCTTATCCCGTTCTTAGACAGATTCGGCGGGCATATTATCATGGATGAAAAGATACTTGCCATTCTCATCAAGCGCGAGTATGGCGCCAACCGGATTAAAATTGTCCGGCCCACAATCGAAGATCCCGAAAAACCGGATAATACCCCGGGATGGGAGCCGGTCGTCATTATCTCTTCGGATGATTCGGAAGAGGATGATGGTTTTGGAGAATCGATTGATATCGACAACAATAACCTCATTATAGGATCACCGAAAAAAGACCTTGGTGCGAAAGATACCGGAGGGGTGAATATCTATACAGTACCGTCTTACCATCGATTTCAGGAAGTGAAGCTGACAGCCGGATATGCTGAGACTGAGCTGGACAAATTTGGGAAAGCAATGGCTGCTGACGGAGACAGATTGATCATTGGCGCACCGGATGATCCAAATTCAGGCCTTCATTCCGGAGCAGCTCATATCTTTGTAAAAAACAATGGAATGTGGATCAGGGAAACAACCCTGACCGCCAATGATGCGGGTGATCAGGATTATTTTGGGGGTTCGGTTGACATAGAAGGTGATTTTGCCATTGTCGGTGCTTTCCAGAAAAAAATCAGCGGAGTTAGCGCCGGAGCTGCCTATATCTTTCAAAAAAAAGCCGGAATCTGGACCCAGACCGCCAGGCTTTATGGGGACGATTTGACAGAAGAAATCTGGTTTGGAGCCTCCGTATCCATCAGCAATGGTTTTGCGGTTGTGGGAGCACCGAATGAGAACTCGTGCACTGGTGTGGCCTATGTTTTTCATTACAACGGAACAACCTGGGAGCGGTATGAAAAGCTTCATAAGGATTTAGAACTGTCTGCAGTCGGAGATTTTTTTGCAGAGTCCCTATCCCTGGACAGGAATCGGCTGGTCATCGGGATACCCAGAGAAAACAATGGCAGAGGCGCGATCCAGTTTTTTCATTTCGATGGAACGGACTGGATTCAGCAAACGAAAATCAACGGACTCGGCCAGGAATATTTTGGTGAAGCCGTTGCTCTTTACGGTGACTATGCCATTGCCGGAATGGCCGGAGACGACCATGACTTGGGTGCTTATTATATTTTTCAATGGGACGGAACAAATTGGACGGAAACCGCCCAGCTCATGTCCGGAGAAAATTTTCCGGAATCTCGATTCGGAACATCGGTTGCCATCAGCGACCAGTATGCTGTTGTGGGATCCGCAAACAACTCACCGGTATCCGGGTCTGCATTCATTTATCAGAATTACAATGGTTCATGGAGTTCAATCGCAAAGGTGGCAGCAGGCGATACAGACATGTTTCACGCGTTTGGAACATCGGTTGCCATATCCGGAGAAAGCTTTGTGGTTGGATCATTCGAAAACTTTACGGCAGATGAATTTGGAAACTCGGTAAAAGATTTTTGTGGGGCAGTGTATGTATACTCCCTTTCGAAAAACACAGGGGGGACAGATTCATCTGTTTCAATAAATGCTTCCGCAAATATTGTTCTTCAGGGTGAATCCACCACCCTGACCTGGGATACCAAAAACATATCTGCCTGCACCATCGCCCCGGAGATCGGTACAGTTGACCTTGAAGGCTCCATGAAGGTCTATCCGGACAGAACAACCACCTACACCATTACAGGACATGGACCGGAAGGAAATGTGGATGACAGCATAACCATATCTGTGGTTGCAAACAAAACCCCCACTGTTACGCTGAATGCCACCCCTTCAACCTTCCGGAACGGAGAACCCGTGACTCTTTCCTGGGAATCGGAGAACGCGGTATCCTGCTCAATCGATAACAACATTGGTGATAGGGCTTTAAGCGGATCGATAATCGTTCGTCCAACCCAAACCACGACTTATACAATCACCGCCAAAGGACTCAGAACAGTCACCACATCGGCAACGGTTACACTGGAACAGAGGCCGTCGGTTGACCTTACTGCATCCGCAGAAACAGTGGAAAAGGGAGGCGCTGTGACACTGCGATGGAGATCGGTCAATGCAGACACTGCCTTTATTCAGGGGATCGGCGGAGTTCCGGTCAATGCCGGAGCTGTTATTGCCCTGAATAAAACCACAACTTTTATCATTACGGTTACCGGGCCTGGGGGAACGGCAACCGACACCGTAACGGTGGTTGCAATCGATCCAGTTCCAACCGTTTCCATCATTGCCATACCGGAAACCGTCTACCTGGGAGAATCCACAGCCATAGGATGGCTGTCGGAGGATGCTGATAAGGTAGTAATGGGGCCTGATTTTGGCGAGGTTATTTTAAAAGGTTCCAGAATAGTCTACCCGAAAGAGACCACAACCTATACTGTGACCGCCACAGGCCCAGGAGGAACAGCCAGCGCAAGCATCACTGTAGAGGTTCAAAGTCCGATTGAGCTGACCATCACCAGCCCCGCAATGGGAGAAACCATCACCCGTCCGGATGTGCTTGTGGAGGGAACTTTCCATCATGTCAAAGGCCTGGAAACCGGCATCGTGGTCAATGGTATTCCGGCCATGATTCACGGCAACCGGTTTGTAGCCAACCATGTTCCGCTGATATCCGGGCAAGAAACCATCAGGGTCGTTGCAACCGATATCCGGGGGATCACCAATACAGCATACAGAAACTTGAACATGGATGTTTCCGGCCATTACATCACACTCAAGGGCAACCCGGAATCCGGTCTGTCGCCGTTAGAAACCAGCCTGACGATTGACGGAACATTCAGCATTCCGGATTCAACCCTAACCAGTTCCGATTCTTCTGTTGTGGAATCTCTTGAATCCAATGCAGACAACTATAAAATCGTTGTCACCGGCAATGGATTTTATTATCTTACCGCTACCGTCCAAAACCCGGAAGGGGGAACCTGTTCCGATACTGTTGCAGTTCTCGCCCAGGATCGGGAGGAGTTCGACGCCAAGCTCAGGGCCAAGTGGGAGGGGATGAAGGCTGGGCTGCGATTCGGGAATATCGAAAGTGCTGTCGAATTCATTGAAAAAAGCAAAAAAGAGATATACGATTACAACTTCAATCTTCTGAAAGACCACCTTACAGAAATCGAAGCTGGAATGGATGACCTGACCCTTGTAAAAGCACAAGATGGAATAGCGGAATATGTGATGAAAGGGGAGCAGGGCGGTCAGCAATATTCTTTTTATGTAATGTTTGTAAAGGATTCTGACGGAATCTGGAGAATCAGTCACTTTTAACAGGAAATGTCATTTTATGAAAAACATATTCATCATCATACTGTTGTCATTGTTTCTTACCGGGATATGCGCATCAACCAGCATTGCCGGATGGCTTATTTTTTCCAAGCCGGAGTTCAAAGGCCGGATACTGGATGCAGAAACAAAGGAGCCGATTGAGGGGGCGGTCGTAGTGGCTGTTTATCACAAACATGAATACGCCATTCCCCACGGAAACACTGTAGTAATAAACACCCGTGAAGCCCTGACAGATAAGAATGGAGAATTCAGCATTCCTTCCTATTACACGATTATCAGTCTGTTCAGTGTTGATGACACGACAAGCTTTATTATCTATAAGCCAGGATATATGAGTTATCCCGATCTTGTTAATCACCCTAATCATTTCGGTAATTATCTGGAGGATTTTTTTGCAAGAGAGATCGGCGAAAGAGCTGAAGCGATTACATTTTCAGAAAATCTGGAAAAAATGGAAAAAATAATAATAACATATGGGATTGTTGAATTGCCAAGGCTGAGGACAAAAGAAGAGAGGTTGAGAGCTACTCCAAGTACTCCAACAGATATGCGAGCGGATGATCTGCCACTTTTATTTAAATCTATCAATGAAGAAAGAAAAAATTTTGGTCTGGATGAAGTTGGATAACAGGAGAAAGAATATGAAAAAAACTTTAAGTCATATATTTATAGCTTTGTTTTTTATAACTTCTACATATGCGTTGGATGTGGACAACCATAAAATTCTGAATGAATATATTGCTATACAAGATTTTACTACAATAGGTTTTTCATTGGATTCATATCTTGAAAGTAAATTAGGATTAATTGAAGGTGTTGATGAACAAGTTAATCGTTTACAAATTTTTAAATGGCTTGGCGAAGGCGGCACCAAGGAAGATCTGCCCGGAGGATTGACAACTCTTTTGCCATATGCCCGTTCCTTCAACCACTTTCATGATCCATTAACCAATAAGGGTTTTACAGACCTGCAGGAAATGGAACAGGTTGGTATAAAATCCTCTGTTATCTGGTCTCAATTACCAATTGGCGGGCAGTATTTTGGTTATTATTCCTGGCATGATGTGCGAAGCTATTTTTATCTTGCACTCACCTATCCGGAAAAAGAAGATCGGGATGATTCTTTTGCCGATATGTTCAGGGGCTTAGGACAGTTGATGCACCTGGTGGAGGATGCCTCTGTTCCGGACCATACCAGAAACGACACTCACGTTATTCGGTATCCATATGAAAAATGGGCCAAAGCTAATATTGCATTTAACCCGTCCATTGGAGAAATAACCGTTGCCGGAGAACCCCTGGAAATCAAAAACATCCATACCAATTTTTTTGCACACCCCTATCTTCTCCAGACGCCGGGCGATTTTGCTGGAGCCGAGGTGCCGATTGCTCATTTTATTGACACGAATCAATACCGCACAGATGAAAGCAACAATCCGGTAACTGATCCAAGCGTGACGCTGACTCAGATAGAAGGGTTTTCAGCCGTCGGCTTGTCGGAATATACAAACGCAAATTTTTTAAGTGCAGACAGGATGTTCGGTGACTATCCATATCCAAAAGCAGAGCATTGTGAAGTTCTGCTTGAAAATCCGCCGGATGATGGTCTACCGAACTTGGATCGAAAATACCTCTCCAGCACAAATGGACATCCCGGTGAACAGGTAAACCATCTGGCGGTTGTCAGTTATGTCAATTATTACAGAGAACAATATTTTCCTCATATTACTACAACTGCATACCTGCCGCTTGGATTGGATCCGGCCTGCCACAAAGAATATGCGCAAAAGCTGATTCCCAAAGCTGTCGGCTATGCAGCCGGTCTTTTAAAATATTTTTTCCGCGGCGACATCAACCTGATCCTGGATCAGGAGAACAATGACCTTGGGTATGTGATTGAAAACAACTCTGAGGAAGAGATGTCCGGAAATTTCAAGCTGTACTACGATGCTGCTGACGGCTTTCGAAAGATGATATGGAGCCGGGATTTTACACTGGAGTCAAAACAGTCGACCACCGGAAGGAACCGGAGTGAAAACATCAGCTTTGGAGTGGAAGAGGATGCAGCAGAACCGGGCAGATTCATCCTGGCATTCAAGGGAACTCTTGGACAGGAAACAAAACCAGACAGCCCGGATGACAGCTCCCGTATCGGTGCAGTGGCTGGGCAGGTGGTTGCTTCTCCTGCCATGAAAATTATGGTTTCTGATGAAGGTGTGTATGCACTTTCAGATATGGATGCAACCATGGAAGACCCTATGACCCGGGGTTTTGACCGGGTTGCTTTGCAAGTGAAGAATATCTCGGAGCAGGGCATGGAGATGACAGGAGGCTCTATCCGGCTGGGCGTGAAATACCGGCTTGGGCAGGGAGATCAGTTCCGGAACAATCCTCCGAACCCATCCGAAGATTTTTATTATATCCATCAAACGATATCCGGAACCCATGCGATCCCAAGGGATCAGCCTCTCAAGCTGGAGTTTGATCTGAGTGCAAACCCTATTCCCCTGTATGCAACCGATGTATATCTGTATGTAGTGTATGAAGGAACCATCGGAGAAGAGACCGGAAAATGTATGGGGTTTGTGGATATATCCGAACCCACGCCGATTCACATCCAGAATTATATGAACAAGGTCTGTCTGTATGGCAATCTCTATGAAGCCGGCAGTTCGGAAGCTCTGGGCCTGATCGATCCGGGACAGGTTGATGCATATGCCCATGATCTGGAAAATGTCTTTATCAAGTTCTGGTCACCGGGTTATACTGTTCCGGCCATGACCGCCATTAATCCATCGGCGACAAACAATTTTGTTATTCCATATCTTGCAGCAGGGGAACACAAGGTCATCTACTTTCTGGGAGATCCTTTATTCCGGTACAGTGTCACCACAGGAAAAAGCATCAAAACCGATGATCGGGACGGTTTTTCTCATGCTGATCCTAACGAATATCAAGGTGTGATCTCTTTCAACAGCATCATCAACCAGTATGAAGATATCGAACCCGAAGATCCTTCCTATGTTCCGGGAGGCGAAAACGCCAGAAGGGTTTTTCTGCAGAAATATTTTCAATCCATGGATATTGACAGCTATTACCTGAAGGATAACCATATCATCCAATACCCGGTTGATTCGTCATGTATATTGGAATAGAGCTTTTGGATTTACCACGAATCCCTATATCCTGGCGGAGGCACAAATCCTCCCACAACATCCTTCATCAGCCGGGCAAAGTGAATGGGTGTGCGGTCTTCCAGATAGGGGCCGACAATCTGGATGCCGACCGGCAGGCCATTAGCCGTGATCCCAACGGGCGCAACCGTTGCCGGCAGTCCGGCAACTCCAACAAGCCCGGCCCAACCCATGACATCCTGATAGGGGCGGGAGAGATCATTGATTAAAACCTGACGATCATAAAAAAAGCGATCATCATGGGGTATTGCGGCAGTTGGCGCTGTCGGACAAAGGAGGATGTCAAACTCCTTAAAAAAGTCAGCCCATTTCTGGCGCAGAATTTGGCGAATAGCATCCTGCATGAACCAGTGGTTGTGCAACTGGGTAGCACCGCGCAGATGTTTTGCCATGTATGACTGATCAATGTCCTTTAAACCAGCGGCCATTTCCTGCCATTTTTTAAACTGGTGGGGAGTAGCTCCGGCTCCCATGACAGAGGATAGAAGACTCAAAAAAATATCGATGCTGCTTGCCAGATCGATTTCCGGCTTTTTTTGTTCAATACGGGCGCCTGCACGGGACAGAGCGTCTGTTGCTGATTGCAGGACATCTCCAACTTGACGATCCAGCGGACAGGCAGGATCATCCAGCCATAAACCAATCCGGTATTCCTTCAACGTATTTTTGCGGGGTGGCGGCAGATGAATTTTCCATGCCTTTTGATCTGCTTTTTCAGGAGCAACGATCAGATCCATAACCATGTCCAGGTCTTCCGCGCTTCTAGCCAAAGGGCCGCTCACCATAATATCGATCTGAACCGAATGTTCTCCAGTGAAAATGCCGGGCAGGGGTGGAATATGGCCCTGATCCGGAACAATCCCATAGCTGGGTTTATGACCGTAAACACCGCAGAAATGTGCGGGAATGCGGATGGAACCGCCGATATCGCTTCCCAGTTCAAGAGCGCTCAGTCCGGCTGCCAGAGTGGCTGCTGCACCTCCTGAAGATCCTCCGGGTGTTCGGGCTTCATCCCAGGGATTGCTGGTACGCCCATAGACTTCATTCATGGATTGAATATCTCCGCCATAAAGCGGCACATTTGTTTTTCCCATCACTACCGCACCGGCATTCAGCAGTGACTGAACTGCTTCTGCATTTTTCATCGGCATGTGGTTTTTCAACTTTGGAGACCCGGATGTGCATGGCAGTCCGGTCACTTCAAAAGTGTCTTTGATGGTGATAGGCAAACCGTGAAGCCGTCCCCAGTTTTCTCCCTTTGCAAGGGCGGTATCAGCCTGCTGTGCCCGCTGAAGAGCTGCTTTTTCATCCATGGCGACGATTGCGTTAAGAGCAGGATTGTGACGTTTGATTCTCTTTAGGTAAATTTCAAGCAGCTCGACGGATGAAATCTGTTTCTGTTGTATCATGGCTGCCAGTTCAATTGCAGATAGAAATGCAAGTTTTTTCATCACGTATACCTCTTATCGAAATTGTTTTTGTTTCAGCATTGCTTCCAAAAATTCAATGCAAAATATTCACAGCCGGCCATTTCATTTTTTATTTTACTGAGCCAATTTCAAAAGTCTGATGTTGTCATTCCGGCGAAGGCCGGAATCCAGAGAAATGACGTGCTATCCTGTATTTTTAATTCTTTTCTGGACACCGGCCTTCGCCGGTGAGACGGTTTTTCATCGTTTTGAAATTAGCTCTACTATAATCTTTTTTATCATAATCGAATATTTATAATAATTGCAATACAAAAAATGTATAATTATTTCATAAAAATAAAAAATATATTAATTTAGTTGACTAACTAATTTATCTATGTTAGTCAATTGACTAAAATTAATTTGTTTGGAATCCTGATCATTAAAATTTAAATGAGTGCTTTGTAAGAGGTAAAAATGAAAATTGGAATACCAAAAGAGATCAAGACGATGGAAAAACGGGTGGCTGTCACACCGGCAGGTGTCAGGGCTTTCGTTGCCAAAGGCCACAAGGTTTATGTAGAAAATGGAGCAGGTTCAGGTTCAGGCATATCAGATGAAGCTTTTCAAAGCGCAGGAGCGATCATTTTATCGACCGCAGATGATGTCTGGTATGAAGCGGAGATGATCATCAAGGTAAAAGAGCCGGTAACACCGGAATTTGAAAGAATGAAGCCCGGTCAAATACTTTTTACCTATCTTCATCTTGCGGCCGATAGAGATCTTACTCAGAAATTGCTGGAAAAAAAGGTTATCGGTATTGCCTATGAGACGGTTCAGCAGGATGACGGAAGCCTTCCCCTGCTTGCCCCGATGAGTGAAGTGGCCGGACGCCTGGCAGTACAGATGGGATGCTTTTGTCTTGAATCCAAAAATCATGGACGCGGACTGCTGCTGTCAGGCGTTCCGGGAGTACCTCCGGCACAGGTAACCATTATCGGTGGCGGGATATCGGGCCTGAATGCAGCACACCTTGCCGTGGGAATGGGTGCAAGGGTTACGATTCTGGATATTGATTTGAACCGTCTGCGTTATATTGAGGATATTTTCCATTCACGGATTGTCACCATGATGTCCAATCCTGCTAATATTGAAGAGAGTGTTTCCAATGCAGATCTGGTCATTGGATCGGTTTTGATCCCAGGTGCGAAAGCTCCGAAACTGATCAATCGGGAAATCCTTTCAGGCATGAAAGCCGGGGCGGCCTTTGTCGACATAGCAATCGACCAGGGAGGTTGTGCAGACACCAGCAGGCCAACAACCCATGATTGTCCGACCTATGTGGAAAACAATGTCGTTCATTATTGCGTAACCAACATGCCTGGCGCTGTTCCGGTTACTTCTACATATGCACTTACCAATGCTACACTGCCTTTTGCCCTGGAGCTGGCAGACAAAGGGTATGAAAGGGCTCTCAAGAAGAATATTCCTCTTGCCAGAGGTCTCAATGTCTTTGACGGACAACTGATGAATGGCAATGTCGCCGAGTCGCTTCAGATAAAGGACTGCCGGTTTTTTAACGCGTAATCCACAAAATAGCAGAGGAAATCATATGCAATCCGCGGGAACACAAAACCTTTCAAGGAAAAAAGAGAAAGAGATATTTCATTTATTCGGCAAACACATATCAAAGGGTCAGATCCGCTATCTCTCAGGGGGACATCTGGATATTCTGGAAGGCGAACGCAACGGCATCCGTTTTCGTGAAAGCAGATCCGGCCGGACCTATATCGATGGGTTTTCATCAGCCGGATGCTTTAATGTCGGGCGTCGTAATCCGCAAGTAATTGAGGCATTGGAAAATGCCCTGGATGATTATGACATGGGTACATATGGTATGTTGTCCGCTCCAAAAATTGAGTTGGCTAAAAAAATTGTATCTATCGCACCGGGTGATTTAAATCGCGTATTGCTTTGCGGAACCGGAGCCGATGCTATTGAAGGAGCACTCAAACTGGCAAAGGGCGCCACCGGCCGTAATGAAATTTTTTCAATGATCAAAGCCTATCACGGTCACTCCGGGATGAGCCTGTCAGCAAACGGTAAGGATTATTATAAGGAGTTGTTTCAACCGTTGATGCCGGGCTTTCGGTTTGCTCCATTTGGTGATCTCAATGCAATTCAGCAGATGGTTTCCGAACACACGGCAGCCATTATTCTGGAACCGATTCAAGGAGAAGGCGGAATACACGTGGCAACAGACGAATATCTTAAAGGCTTGAGAGAAGTATGTGACCGGTATGGGATCATGCTGATTTTTGATGAGATCCAGACCGGATTCGGCCGGACCGGCAAACTTTGGGCATCGGAACATTCCGGGATTGTACCGGATATCATGGTTATTGCAAAATCATTTGGCGGTGGCCTGTACCCAAATGCCGCAGTTCTATACCGGGATAGCCGGGTGTTGACTGGTTTTGTCGACCAGAATCCTGAATTTCACTCCTCTTTGGGAGGTGGTTCAGATCTGGGCTGTATCGTATCCAGTTCGGTTATTGATTACATTGTTGATCATAAAATTTGGGAGAATGTCGAAAGGATGGGCGCAAGGTTTCAGGAAGGCCTCCGGCATCTGGGAAATGAAAATTCCGACATCATCTGGGAAGTCCGCGGCCGGGGCATGATGGTGGGTGTGGAGTACAAACACGAATTCATGGGAATCCTGATGGCCGAATGTCTGGCAACGCATGGCATGTTTGCCGCCTATTCCGGTAATGCCCCCCAGGTCATGCGTTTCCAGCTTCCCACAGCGGCAAACGAAAAAGATATTGATGAAGCGTTGGAGATTATCCGGAAAGCAATAAAATTCATGAGGCTGTACTTGCTATTGCTGAGCCCCCTTTCAACAATACCGTTTATCCGGGAAAAGCTGAATAAAGGTGATATTTTAATCACAGTGAATGTCTGGTTACGAAAATTGGCATTCTGGAATTAACCGAGCCAATTTAAAAACGATTATAAAGCGTCACACCGGCGAAAGTCAGCGCTCAGAAAAGAGCCGAAAATACTGGATTTAAGTTTTCGCCGGAACTACAACAAGAGACTTTTGAAATTGGCTCAACCGAATGTGAAAACGAAGAAGGAGGGGAGATGGCAACTTTGCAGCAAAAGAACATTATCCTTGTAGAAGAAAATAGTGCGATAGAAACACTACGGAATAAACCGGAAAGTATAAACAGGGTCGAGAACCAATCCAGCAGGCTTATAGCGGATGCTGAAAAAATATTCGGGAAAGGGTTTGTGCAAAATCTGAAAGCCAGGGGAATGGATAGGGTGGAGAGCAGGCGTGAGGGCATGCGGATCTTTGATGTGGATGGGAATGCGTATCTGGACTGTTATTGTTCCGCCGGAACCTATAATCTGGGAAGGAAAAATCCGTCCATTGTCAAAGCCTTGAAACGCGCCATAAAGGAAACGGATCAGGGAAATTTTGTCATGATTTCCAGAGAAAAAGCGGAACTGGCTGAAAAGCTTGCCAGGTTTACTCCCCATACACTGGATTGTGTGTTGTACACCGTAGTAAGGGGAGAAGCGATGGAGGCCGCCTGCAAGCTTGCCCGCGGATATACGGGGCGATCCGAATTGATCACGGTAGACGGAGGCTGGTATGGTCAGACCGGGTTTGCCATGACTCTGTCTGAACGATCGGATAAAAAATATTTCGGGTCATTGATTCCGGACTGCAAGACGATATTGTTTAATGACATCCGTGCAGCACGAAAGGCCATCACAAAACGGACAGCAGCCGTCATCCTGGAACCTATCCAGGTTGAAAATAATTGCCGTACTGTCGATAAAACATATCTTCAGGAATTGCGCCTTGCCTGTGACAGGGCTGGTGCGCTTCTTATTTTTGATGAAACACAGACCGGGTTCGGACGCACCGGGGAAAAGTTTGCAGCAGATTATTTCGGCGTATTACCCCATATTATGCTGATCGGTGAAGCATTGAGCGGCGGTTTGTTTCCTATGGGGGCGATGATATTTACAAGCGATATCAAAAATTTTTTCGATGTTCACCCTTTGATTCATCTGCTGACATTTGGCGGACATGATGTGGGTTGCCGCGTCGCTTCAGCAGCTTTGGATGTGTATGAACAGACCAGACCCTGGGAAAATGCCGGAAGACAGGGTGAGAAGCTCAAGAAAAAACTGGAAGCGATTGTTGCTTCAAATTCGAAAATCATATCCGTGAATGGCATTGGATTGCTTCTGGCATTGCGTTTGGAAGATGCGGAAGGGGCGGCAAAATTCTGTCGGAGTCTGATGAATCATGGAATTATGGTAAAAACCGGAGAAGTTGCCAAAAATAGCGTCATCATCCGGCCGCCTCTTATCCTGACGGATCAGGATGTAGATGAAATTGTTGCAGGAATAGAGAGGGCTTTACGATCTATCATAAATGCAGATTAGGGTTTTACCCGAATAAAAAAAGTGTATCCTGTTCTGACGTGAATTGATTCCTGCTTTTTAAAAGTCTCTCGATATTCCTAATGTTTTATTTAAAGGCAACCGGTGAATTACCGGTTGCCTTTTTTTATTGATTTTTCATTATCCTTACAAAAAACGAGCGCTCGCTTTATTTTTGTTGACATTTTTTTAAAATCCGGTAGGCTGTCAATCACAATTGGTGAAAAGAAGGATAATAATGAGCACACTTTTTATGATCCGGCACGGCCAGGCCTCGTTTGGTCAGGCAAATTATGATCAGCTATCGGAACTGGGAATCGCCCAATCCAGACTACTGGGAGAGTATTTCCGGAATCTGGGTATTGGTTTTGATGAATGCTACAGCGGTACCATGCAGCGGCATCTGGACACGGCGGATTATTTTTTCCAGGGATTTTCAGGGGAAAAGAAACCCTGCCGGGAATTGAATTCATCCGAAGCGTTTAACGAGTATGATCCGGAAACGGTTCTGCGGACGGCCATCCCCATGCTGATTGAGGAAAATCCGGATTTTTCAAGGGATGTCGACAGCATGTTCACCAGCAGAAGATCGTTTCAGATAGTTTTTGAACGAGCCATCCTGAAATGGGTCTCCGGCGCTGTTCAGGCTCCGGGTCTGATCTCATGGGACGATTACGCTAGCCGGGTGAGAGACGGAATACAGGAGATCATGAAGGCTCAAGGAAAGGGAAAAACAGTTGCGGTCTTTTCATCCGGCGGGCCGATTTCCGCAGCCATTCAGAAAGCGCTTTGCCTTTCAAACGAGGTTTCGATTCAGGTGGGATGGCAGATCATCAACAGTTCCGTGACCCGTTTCAAATTTACTCCCGACAGGATGATGATGATGTCGTTCAATGAGCATGCACATCTGGAAATAAAAAAAGAAGAATTATGGATAACCTATCGATAAACAGGAGGTAGTATGGATTTTCAGATATCGGAAAAGATGAAAATTATTCTGGGAATGATCGATGAATTTGTAGAAAAAGAGCTGATCCCGCTGGAACCCCATTTCACCAAAATGGAATTCCGGGATGGACTGAAACTGTTTGAAGAAAAACGGAAAATGGTCAAGAAGATGGAGCTCTGGGCTCCGAACCATCCCAAGGAATATGGCGGGATGGGACTGGATCTCATGGAACATGCACTGATATCCGAGGCATTGGGCCGGACGCCTCTGGGTCATTATATTTTCGGGTGCCAGGCTCCGGATGCGGGCAATATTGAGATTCTTCATAAATACGGAACCCCGGAACAGAAGGAGAAATATCTGGCGCCGCTGGTGGCCGGAGATATCCGAAGCTGTTTTTCCATGACAGAGGTGAACATGCCGGGTTCCAATCCGGTGATGCTCGAAACCACGGCTGTCAAAGATGGCGATGACTATGTGATCAATGGACATAAATGGTATACAAGCTCTGCAGATGGTTCAAAATTTGCCATTGTCATGGCCGTCACCAATCCGGATGCACCAAGATACCTGAATGCCAGCATGATTATTGTTCCGACCGACAATCCGGGTTTCAATCTGGTACGGAATATTCCGGTAATGGGTCATGAGGGAAGTGATTATGCAAGCCATGGCGAAATCATCTATCAGTCCTGCCGGGTTCCCCAAAAAAATCTGCTTGGCGCGGAAGGGCAGGGATTTGTCATTGCCCAGGAACGCCTTGGACCCGGAAGGATTCATCATTGCATGCGCTGGCTGGGGATCTGTAAACGTTCTTTTGAGCTGATGTGCAAGCGTGCCAATTATCGGGTGATCACACCGGATGGAAAAACTCTTGCCACACAGCAGACCATCCGGACATGGGTTGCGGATTCGGCTGCGGAAATCCAGGCTGCACGGCTGATGACCCTTTATGCTGCCTGGAGAATTGAAACTGTGGGGGCCAGCGAAGCGCGAAACGATATTTCCATGATCAAATTTGTCGTTGCCAACACCATGCAGACCATCATCGACCGGGCATTGCAGGTTCACGGTGGCCTTGGGATGTCGGATGACACCATCCTTTCCTATTTCTATCGCCATGAAAGAGGTGCAAGAATCTATGACGGCGCGGATGAGGTTCACCGGCTCATGCTGGGGAAACGGATTTTGGGCGAGTATCAGAAATAGGAGCCTGTGGAGACAAACCCTGGAGCCAATTTCAAAAGTCCGTTGTTGTAGTTCCGGCGAAAACAAGAATCTAGTATTTTCGGCTCTTTTCTGGGCACCGACTTCGCCGGTGTGACGTTTTTTAATGGTTTTGAAATTAGCTCCCTGTAAAGATTTTTATGAAGAGAGAACCCTATGAAGTTTTCTGATTTCAAAAATCATCAAACCGGTTTCGTGGAAGAGATCTGCCGCAATATTTTCAAGGAGAAAAGCCACTCCATTAAAATCAAGAAGGAAGGGCTGGCGGTGAAGAATCTCATGAATATTTACAATGCAGCTCTCAAGTTGAGCAGTGAAAAAGGGTTTTCCGCCATGAGTCTGCGGGATTTGTGCCGCGAAACCGGTCTATCCATGGGCGCCCTCTATTCCTATTTTTCAACAAAAGAAGACCTGTTGAATATCATTCAGGAACAGGGTCAGCAGTTTATCGGCGGCATCATGAAGAAATACATTAACGAAGCGGATAAAGCAGAAGAAAAACTCAGGGCAGCCATACGGGTTCACCTGTATCTGAGTGAGATCATGCCCCAGTGGTTTATCTTTTTTTTCATGGAAGCCCGGTACATGGTGAAATCCGAGCAGAAAAAAGCAATCGCTTCCGAGCTGGCCACCGAACAGATTTTTATCGACATTCTGGAAGAAGGAAACCGGCAGGAAGTTTTTTCAATCGATGATGTCACGATGACCGCTTCGGTTATCAAACCCTTGCTTCAGGACTGGTATCTGAAAAGGTGGAAGTATACAAGCCGTAAGATACCGGTGGATGCATATGCTGATTTTATCATTCAATTTATCGAAAAAACCCTCAGGAGATGAGATATGGTAAAGATAGATGAGCCTGTAAATATCCGTGAAGGAGAGGAGCTGGATTCACACAAGGTTGAAGTATACATAAGAGATTCCCTTGGCTGCCATGACGGAGAATTTCTCATCCGGCAGTTTCCCAGCGGGTTTTCCAATCTAACCTATATGGTGAAAGCAGGGGATAAGGAGATGGTTCTCCGGAGGCCGCCGTTCGGGAAAAAAGCAAAGACCGCTCACGACATGCACCGGGAATACCGGATTTTACGCGCTCTGCATCCAATATTCCCGATGGCGCCCAAACCGCTTCTGTATACCGAAGATCCGGAAATCATGGGATGCCCTTTTTATGTCATGGAACGGATTCAGGGAATCATTCTGCGGAAAAATCTTCCCAAAGATCTGGTGCTGCTTCCGGAAGTTGCCGGAAGTTTGTGTGAGAACATGATCCAATCCCTGCACACGCTTCACACCATTGATTATAAGAAGATCGGACTGGATGGACTGGGAAAACCCGAAGGGTATATTCGGCGGCAGGTTGAGGGGTGGAGCGCCCGGTACCGGGATGCCCGGACAAGCGATGCTCCGGATTTTGAAAAAGTTATGGGATGGCTTCATGATAAAATGCCGAAAGAAACCGACAGCCCTGGAATTATCCACAATGACTACAAGCTGGACAATGTAGTACTGAATCCTGCCAATCTCAGGGAGATTTCAGGTATCCTGGATTGGGAAATGGCAACCATCGGTGACCCGCTGATGGATCTGGGTGGGTCGCTGGCATACTGGATTGACCGGAACGATTCGGAAGAACACCAGTTGATGCGGCTTTTGCCGACCACGGAAGCGGGAATGATGACCCGGAAGGAGCTGGTGGATTATTACATACAGGTATCGGGAAGAAAGATCGAATCCATGGATTACTATTTCTGCTTCGGCCTGTTCAAGCTGGCCGGGATTGCGCAGCAGATTTACTACCGCTACTTTCACGGGCAGACCAAGGACAAAAGGTTTGCCATGTTGATCGGTGCAGTGATGATTCTGGAAAAAGTTGCCATGAAAGTGATTGAGAAGTCAGACTTATAAACGTTAACGACACAGGGTAACCGTTCAAAAAATCCCCCCTTGAGGGGGGTAAGGGGGGGTGTAAATACGATATTTTTCCAAAAAAAAATACGATAAACACCCCCCATGCCCCCCTCAAGGGGGGAATAATAAAAAAAAATTTAAACGCGGTTACCCTGACTTCTACAAGGAGGAGTATCAATTATGATCAACATTTCATTGCAGGATAAAGTCGCGTTAATCACCGGTGCAAGCCGGGGTATTGGTGAAGCGATTGCACTGGCGCTTGCCGAATGCGGTGCCCACTGCATCCTGGTCAGCAGGAAGATCGATGGTCTTCAGGCCGTTGCCGGAAAGATCAAGGAAAAAGGCGGTAACGCAACAATCATCGCCTGCAACATGGGCCAACTGGATCAGATTGGAAAACTGTTTGAGCAGGTAAAATCAGATTTTGGAAAATTGGATATTCTGGTCAACAATGCTGCCGCCAATCCCTATTTGGGCGAAATGCTGACAGCGGAAGAATGGGCATGGGATAAAACATTCGCCGTGAATTTGAAAGGCCCGTTCTTCATGATTCAGCAGGCAGTGCCCTTGATGATGGCGTCGGGCTCCGGCGCCATTGTCAATGTTTCCTCTGTCAATGGTGTCCGTCCGGCTTCATTGCAAGGCATCTATTCCATCACAAAAACCGGGCTTATTTCCATGACCCAGGCATATGCAAAAGAACTGGCCTCTAAAAAAATCCGTGTCAATGCGTTGCTTCCGGGTTTTACCAGAACGGATTTTTCAAGGGCCATCATGGACAATCAGGATATATTCAATTATGTGCTTCAGCAGATACCCATGGGACGGGAAGCCAGCCCAGCTGAGATGGTAGGAGCGGTGCTCTATCTTGTGTCGGATCTTTCCTCCTACACAACCGGAACCTGCATCATCTGTGACGGGGGTATGCTGGCCTGATTTCTACCATCCGGATAAGTTGAACGGAACTCGAAAACATCCGGACAGAAAAAAACACCGACACGGGAAGGGTTGAGAGCTTCTTTTCGGCCCTTCCCAATCATTATAACCGGTTTAGAATGGAGGAGATATCTCATAAGCTCCATTATTTTCCCTGCTTTTTTAAATATCGAGTGCAAAGCGGATTGCCCGTGCAACCTCTATCATCTTTGTACGGGGTAAGGATGTGATTACCGGTCCGATTTTTCCCTTGGAAACAGTCTGCAAATGGTCGCAATTGATCGCACAATCCTGGAGCATACCGTCAGCAGCCGAGAGAAATACTTCGGATGGTATATTTCGAACGGTAGTTGTAATGGGTGCGATGGTAACCTCCCCTAAATATTCCAACACAGAATTCCGTGTCAGGATAAGAACAGGCCGTTTTTTATCTGGCGGAACGAATTTATACCAGCGTATTTCGCCATGCTTCATTTGTCACCCCAAACCTGCTCTGTCTCCCAAATCGAAAACTCATCGGTTTCAACCGGATTTTGTTCGTACCCCAGACGGTGCTTACGTTCCTGCTGCTCAAGTTTGTAACGAACAAGGGCATCTTGCAGAGCTTTTCTTGTGAATGCAGAACGGCTTGTATGAAGTTCCTTTGAAACACGATCAACCGCTTTAACAAGATTATCATCAAGGGTCATCTGAATTGTTCTCATATCACACCTCTTTAATGTGGCATTTTATAGCTATAATAATCCACATCAAGGTGCATGTCAATTGTATTGTTGCGGTCGGGAGTAATCCGGTTGGGCTTCGATAACTCTATAGTTTTTCCCCTTTTGCTTTTTACAGAAATAAACACTACTCCATATTTTTAAGCTTACAATAATCCATATGCTCGCACACATGGTCGGCAAAACCGACACCCGCTTCTTCATATAAATTGTATACAGCATCAATCCCGGCATCTTTTAAAAGTTGCATTTCGTCCTCGTAGCGGACAGACGCTGTGATTTGACCTCTGTAACCTCTTTCCTTCATCTGATGAATTGAAAATATGCTTGTCCTGACATCAGGCAGGGCCAGCATAACCAGACGTACCAAGCTTTTGGAAGGTTCGACGCGTTTCCAGAAATCACTGTCGCCGGCGTCTCCGAAATATACCCGTCTTCCTTTTTTCCGGTGTTCTTCCACTTTTTCTGTGCTAAAATCAACACCGATCACGATATCACCATATCGATCCCTCATTTCATCATAAGCGCTCGTCCCGACCCCGCCCATACCTAGAATCGCGATTTCAGCGTCGCCCGAATCGATGGGCTCGTCTTCGGGCAGCCGAGTCGCAGTTTCGAAATATTTCAGGCGGCCTGAAACACGCGCATATATGCTGTGGGAAGCTGAATTCAAGGGGGCGGCCATGATAAAGGTCAATGAAAGTGCAATGGCAATTACCACCATCCATTCACTGCTGATCCAGCCGTTGGCAACGCCGATTGAGCCGACAATAAGACCAAACTCACTGTAATTCGACAAGCTGAGAGAGGCAAGTAACGATGTCCGGGCACGCAGCTTGAAACGGGTAAGAAGGATAAAAAACAATCCGGTCTTGAACGGCATGACCAGGGCTAACAGTAACGCTATTAAGAAACCTGTGAAAGTTGGAGAGCCGGAAATGCCGATATTTAAAAAAAAGCCGATCAAAAATAAATCTTTGAATCCAAGCAACCTGTCGGCCAGCTCCGGTGCCTTTGGATCGGTGGCGAAGAGCATTCCCACCATCAGCGCCCCAAGGTTGCCTTTCAACCCGACCAGTTCAAATCCGCTGTAACCGGCAACTGTCATCAGGATACCGAACAGCATCAGCAATTCGCCATGACCACACATGGCCATGAGTCTTCCCAGAACAGGCCTTGCAATAAAGAGCGACACCAAAAGAGGCACGGCCCATACGGAAGGAATGTTTCCTGTAGACGCTGCCAAAAAAACAACCGCAATAATATCCTGCATAATCAGGATGCCGATTGCGGCAACCGCATGCCGCGAGGCCATCTCTTTTTTTTCCTCTATCACTTTCACTGCAAACACCGTGCTGGAAAAACTTAAGGCAAATGCGATCAGCAGTGATGTCTGCCAAGTCAATTGTTCAAAGAGGGGTATCTCTGAAAACCCAAGCATCCGGATGAAAAAGCCGAAAATAATGACTGTGAAAATCATGTGAATGGATGTACCGGCCCAGACTTCGGGTTTTGCAAGGCTTTTAATCTTCAGTTTCAGTCCGATGGTAAACAGAAGCAGCGTAACACCGGCATCAGCTACTGTTTCCAGCAGTTCGCCGCCCATAACACCGATACTGTTTAATGCAAATCCGGCCAGCAGATATCCCACAAGGGGAGGCAAACCAATTCTGCTGATAACCGCACCAAATAAAAATGCCGCAACAATCCATAATGCATTCATATGCTTTTCTCTTCTCTGCCTCTACAAACAAATGCGAGCATGACAATGATTGCCCATACCAAAAGAGCGATGCAAATCCAGGTTAGACATGCCTCAACTTGCGCCTGGTTCTTGGCGATCAGATATGATCGGTCCGAGATAATGGTCGGATGGAAGCAATGTTTATGTTTCCAGCCACTTGTACATGACCAACGCATCAACATAGCCCCTGGAAGGATGATGAAAGGCCTTGGGTAACCGGCCCACAATAGCAAAACCGAGCTTTTTCCAGAGCCTTACTGCGCCTTCATTGCTGGACGCCACGAAATTGAACTGCATAGCCTTGTACCCGAGTCCTCTCGCGATTTTTTGGGAGTGTTCGCACATCGCAGTGGCGAGGCCACGCCCCCTGGCCGTTGATGAAACCATGTAGCCGCAATTGCAGACATGGTCGCCCGGACCCGTCTGGTTGGTCTTGATATAATACGTGCCGAGGATCTTCCCGTCTTCCTCGGACACATAGGTCTTTCTTGGACCATCTATCCAAAGCTGTAGGGCTTGCTCCTTGGTGATATCCCGCGGGTACGCATAGGTTTCACCGGCCGCAGCGATCTCGTGGAAGATCGGCCAAATTTGGTCGAAGTCTTTTCTTGTGGCTTCTCGGATATTCATGGTCTCGAATCTGTTCATGTGGAAACCTAACGCCCACCATCACAAGTGAGATGGGTTTGCGGACTTCGCTAATGAGAGCTCAACACATGCCTTTCATATCAGATGAAGCAACTTTCTGCTTTGGGTCGACACCAGATGTTGACATTTTACTTAAGGTAGGCCGGTTTAAGGTTCTTTAACATGGGGTAGTGTTTGGTGTTGAGAGTTTTTAGCTCTGCATTCTCAGTTTCCGAAGTCGCCGCTAAAATACCATCAGCAAGACCAATTCCATGTGACTTAGCGTAATCTCGTTTATAAAGACCTCCAGCCTTACCAATATCGGCGCTTACTGGGACAACACGGAACAGGGAGACAAACGCATCTATGGCATCTTGCTCCGAATCTCCTTTTACTCCGGCATACAATTCTGCAACGACTATTGATGAAAGGATGATACGAGCATTGTGCGTATTGATAAAAACCTCTGCCTTCTTATTACCCCGAAAAAAATCAATAAGAACATCTGTGTCTAAAAGAATAGGCCTCGCCATGATTAGCTCCTATCCCATTCGGAACGAATTGAATTAAAATCAGGAAGATCCGTTCGATCCTTCCATATTCCAGCAGCTTTGCGCAACACAAATTCCCTGTGCCCGCGTCCCGCTTGATCAATGATCCGATCGATAGCATCTCGAATGAGTTCGCTTTGTTTCTTGCCGACGGTCTTGGCGATACTAGCCAATTTTTTTCGCTGATTTTCTGTTAAGTATATTTGCGTTCGTACCATAGTGCACCTCCTGTGCTGTATACACCGCTATCATACACCATTTTTAACTCTTGTCAAGGTCAACGTACTTTTCACCTTGTCGGTACGAAGCATAGCGAAGTAACGATCAGGTGGAAAAGGTTTGTGTACGCCCGGCATGGGCGTGAACTTATGGGGTGAAAGTCCCCTATACATGAATCCTGTTAATAAATTGCTTGATTTATTAGCATAAGTATTAGCCGACGGCAAGGGCGTTTCCGTGAGGAGCACCATCAACTCAGCAGCCGCCATAGTAGGTGTGGACATCGTCAGAGACGGTCTGATGATTGGAAACGAGCCGTGACCCGCTAAAGCGGAGGACATCACCGAGGTCTCATCCCACTGAAGGGCCAAACGCGAAGAATAGCGGCATACCTCATGAACTCTGGAATGCAACGAACCCGAATGGGGGAGCATAAGATCCAGGCGCGTCATGTGAATTTGTGCTTCTGATGATCAGAGAGCAGTTACCGTCAGCTTTTCAAAGAACTGTTTTCTGGACATTCTCCCGGCTACGGCCCGGAATCTTCGCGAACCGCCCGGTGCGGACCCGCATGCCGTGGTGGTGTGGGGGCTGGGGGGATAAAACCCCCCGGCTACCCGATTCTGCGCCTCTCTGATTCACTCTTGTCCAAATCGGTCTACTTGTTTCCAAACACGACTCGGTGGCAATGGGGGCATTTCAAGAACATCGCTTTCACATGGTCCCTGGTCACCACTAAGCCTCGACCGCAAAACGGGCAGTTCAAGTTCACGTCATTGAAGTTCTCGAGGTCCAAAGTGCCCTCATTTCGTGGGTCTGTTCTCATTTTGAACATCTGCCCTCGTCCCCCAGCCTCTCCGATTGCATCTGCGGCTCGTCTAATAAAGGAAAAGATGGCAGAGCCGGTGCTCGTAAGCACAAGGATGCAAACCAGGAAGATATCATTAAGATTCTTGCTATCGACTTGCAGAACGGCGATTATCGCGTTGATGGTTCCAACGATCGCTCCTGTGACCCCCCCTTCAAACGCGCCCCGATAAGCATTCTTCACCATTATTGCCGTCGTCGCGAGTTTGTGATGTTCGCCCTCCTGACCTTCAACTGCGGATCTAAAGAGGCCTTTAGAAGAACCCTTTGCCGCACCGGTTACAACGCCAGCCACGACATAACACACGGCTCCAACCGCTGCCCCAAGCAGTAGCGCTTGAAGCAAAATGATGAGTAGAACGAGAAGCACCATCCAGTAACTACCAGCGACGGGGAGAGGAGGGCCTCCTGAACCGCCAGCGACAACGGCATACAGTGCGAGGAGTGTCTGATGGTAGCCTTCCCAAACGAGCTTCTGCACCTCAGATGCACTGCCAGCCCCGACGATGGAAGCAACGATTAGGCCAGCGACGCCACTTATGAACACCGAAGGTATGAACATATCGTCGACGGCAAACAGCCGACGACTCATTAAGGCACTCGTGAACGATTCTCCAACCTTGCTCTTCACCTTGTACCACCTTCTGATCACGCCTATGGCAAGACCAGCGACTCCCCCGAACAATGCCGCCAAGAGGACATCTGTAAAGAACTGCCCTCCGATACCACTTCGCAGGGCAGACACGACGACAGGCAGTGATAGCTTGACAGTTGTCATGGCCGTCCTAAAAATGCAGTAACCCTTCCGGAATGAACATGTCAATCT
>DYJC01000039.1 GCA_020723305.1 Desulfosudis oleivorans | reverse complement strand
ACCTTTAAAACCGGGCTTGCCCGCCTATTTTTTAAAATCGTTTCTTAAACTCCTGTACAATAATTGACTGATTCAATGCATCTACATACGCCTGTAAAAGGGTCAAGTCTGCTCTTGACTCATTTATAATTTAGAATGAGTCAAGAGCAGACTTGACCCTTTATGACCAAAACGCAATGGATTCTGATGCAAATTCATCGGGGAGTATTTCGCCATGATTCACGAATTTTTGTTCCTGAAATCCCCGGAATGAAACAAGGTCATGAATTCTCCATTTATTCAGCCAATCCGGAAACAATCTCCTGATAGCCGGATGATCCGCGGATGTTGCTCAGATCCGGGTCGGACTGAATCAGGGACCGGTTGTTGTATCCTTTTTCCACCGCAGACCGCAGCCAGTCGGTTGCCTCCCGGACCTTGTTCTGTTTGGAATAGAGGCAGGCGATGTTGTAGCGTGCGCCGGCCAGTTCCGGTTTGATCTGAACCATTTTTTGGAAGAGCTGGATGGCGCGCTCCTCATCTCCTGCGGCACTGTAATGGAGCGCCAGAAGATTCAAGGCATGAATGAAATCCGGCTGGAGGGAGAGCGCTTTCTCGGCTTGGACAACGGCCTGGGCGATCATGCCTTTGCGCTGATACAGAATTGCGAGATGATAATGGAGCGCGGGGTTTTTTTCGTTTCCCTTGGCCAGAAGCCGCGCCTGAATCTTCTTTTCATGTTCATCCGGATTGTTGGTTTTCAGAAGGGCGTTCTTCAGAAGGGTATTGGTTTCATGATCTTCCGGCCTGGTTTGCAGCACATCCAGAAAATAGTTTACGCTCTCATCGATCCGGCTGTTGTGAAAACAGAGCCATCCCATGTAGTAATAAACCGGGGCATTGTCCTTCTTTTTTGAAAGATTTTTCCCGATAGTCCTGAGATGGGAGTCCATGCACTCTCTCCTCAGGTTTTCATCCGGAAGAAAACTGAAATCGGATATGATATTGTTCGCACAGTATTCCAGCATGATCCGGTTGTAACGCTCCCGCTGCTCCGGCGTCGCATGCAGAAGATCCGCCATGTTTTTCGCATGGCTGTTGAATGAAAGGCTGAATTCGGCAAAATTGAGCTGTGCATCCACATCCTGCCGGGCGGCCTGCACGATCTGTCTGGTTTCCGGACTGAGCCACCGGTTTGCCTCCAGTTCCCGGTTGATCCGGGATTTGGCCGGATCGTAGTGGATCAGTCTGGGCGCCGAAAACTCCAGGATGGAGTTGTTGTCTGTATTGATTGGGCCGTCTTTAAAAAGTTTTGGCAGATTCTCGCTTACGATCAGATGATAAAATACCCGGTAGTCTATCAGTTTCATGTTTCTGGATTTCATGGCATGGGGCAGATTCAACGCAGCAACGGATGGATCAAGCTGCTTTTTGCCGGTAAAGCCTACCAGTAAAAAATCCGGCCCCAATTCTCCTCTTGGATCGGTTGTCACCAGGATGCTGTTTGGGAAAACCCTTGAAAAGGTCCGGCCAACCAGGGAAAAGGTGGGCCAGTCCATCTGGTAGGAGTGAATCCACTGAACATAGATGCCGTTCTCCTTCAGCCTGTTTTTTGCAAGCTCCATGAATTCATGTGTGAACAGGGTCGCCAGTCCGGCCATCCATGGATTGGAGGGTTCGGAAATGATCACGTCATATTTTCGTTTGGTTAATTCCAGGTGGGCGCGGCCATCCTGAATAATCAGTTCGGTTTTCGGGTTATGAAGGACATCATAATTCCAGGGGATAAAAAAATTACTTGCCGCAACCACCTGGTTGTTGATTTCAATCCCATCCAACTGTTTCACCGAAGGATACAGCAATGCCTCGCCCGCGGTTATTCCGCTGGCAAGCCCCAGCACAAGGACATTTTCCGGATCCGGATGAAAAAGCATGGGGAAGTGAGCCAGCAGGGTCTGGGTGAACATATCTCTCCGGTGGCTCGAAGCATCGGCCTTTCCGGAATTCAGAAGGCTGTAGGTGGTTTCACCAATGGCGTCCGGAGGTGATTTCAATACGGTCGTGAATCCGCCGATCCCGTCGCCGAAATACACCAGCTCATAATTTTCCGTTCTGGAAAAAATTTCTGTCCCGTTGAAAAGCGCTTCGATCCATCCGATATTTCTTTTCCGAATGTCATCAAAACGATGGTACTTACCTTTGGAGAGCATCTTGCGATCCCAGTGTGGGAATTGGTGAGCCAGAATACATCCGATGAATATCAAGGCCAGCAGCGGAGACCATTTCAGGAAAGATTCCCCGCCTTTCAGCAGAAGATGGAGAGTGATCAGCAGCAGGGTGACCAGTTGAATCAGGACAACCAGTGAGATGCTGTTTTCCTTTCCCAGCAGTGGAATCAGGATGAACCCTGCGCAGAAAGAGCCCAGCACTGCGCCGACCGTGTTGATGGCATAGGCAAAACCAATGGACTGTCCTGTTTTTTCCAGAGACCGGGTACAAATTTTTCCGACCAGGGGAAAGGTTGCCCCCAGGCAGATCGTTGGAATGAACATAAAAGCAAAAAGAGCAAATGTCTTGGAAATCTGAAGAAGGGCAAAACTTTCCTTGAAATGAAAAATCAGTTTGGCAAAAAAGATCTGGCTGTTGCCCATCAACTGGCTGAGAAGAAGCGCGGAAACGGCTGCCAGAATCTGCGTCATCATCAGAAGGGAAAGCGTGTGTCTGGTTTTGTCCGCAATCCAGCCAAAAAAAATACTCCCCATGGCCAAACATGTGATAAACGTGACCAGCACGATCGTAAACGAGTAGGTTGTCGGGCCGACGATCAGGCCAAAGAGCTTCACCCAGATGACTTCATATGCCATGGCACTGAATCCGGAGATTGCAAAAATAATCAGCGCATATATGGTCTGTCTTTTGATTGAATCCGGCAGATTCCTGTCCCACAGCATATTCATTGTATTGGGTGTGCTGGATGACGGATGATGATGTATCGCTTCTTTTTCCTGCCTGCCGGCATCCCGGCTGACCAGGAGACAGATACTGCCGATGGCGGCATTCAACAAAATAGCCAGAACCAGTGTTCCCCAGACCCCCAGCCAGTGGATCATCCAGAAACCGCAAAAAAGAGACCCGGCTGCAGCGCCAATCGTGTTCAGCCCATAAAGACGGCCCACGTGGGTTCCGACCTTTGAGATACTGGTCACAAAAAACCGGCTCAGCACCGGCAGGGTCGCACCCATGCAGATGACCGGAAAGATCAGAAGCAGCGAACACCCGATAAAGGTCAAGAGGCTGTATCCCAGAAAATAATGAAAAAGGTGGTTGTACAGAAGGGCATACAGGGGTTTAAAGGCAACCAGCAGCAGCGGCAGAACCAGCCCGTAAGCTCCGATGGAAATTTCAAGGATACCGTAAAGCCGTACAAGAGACAGCGGCTTTTTTATCCTGTCAACCGATCTGCCGGCAAGGTAGCTCCCGAACCCCAAGCCGCCCATGAATACGGTTAAAACAATACTGACGGCAAAAGGAGCGCTTCCGATGATTTTGACAATCATCCGCGTCCAGAGAATCTCATAAATCAATCCGGTCATGCCGGAAACAAAAAAGCAGCTGAGTACCAACAGAAAAAAATAGGGCGAGGCAGGGGCTTCCATTCTTTCCGGATAACGGGGCGGAGCTGGTTTCACTTTCTTGGGCATCTGTTTTTTCCTTAATAAGGCGTTGACATCGAAAGTTCAGAACAGATAATCAGAACAACACAATCCCCGTCAAGAAAAAAAGGGATTGCGGCGAATGCTGCAATCCCTTGAATCGTTTTGGCTGAGGGACAAGGATTCGAACCTTGATTGACGGAGTCAGAGTCTGATCCCTATCAAAAATAAGATAAAACAGGATAAAACAGAATGCAAGAAAAACATGAAAATCAAACATGTTAATTTTATCTTGCTTTTTGTTGTTTTATCCTGTTATCGGTAATTATGGTAGCAAAATGGTAGCAGCTTTTTCACGATTTACCAATTGATTATTAAACACTTATAAAAGAATCCGGTTGCAAAACCGGAAATCTGAATTTTCCTAAATTCACGGTTCACAGGGGATAGGGAGTGCACCCCGAAAAACGTTTATCCTGGCCGTTTTCCCCGGCTCCTCAACAGGCCGCTACAGGGGGTGGGAATGCTTAGCAATAACGAGAAAAATAATCAAAATTTACAACCCATTAAAAGTAAACTGTTAAAATTGAGAGAGTGGTTAACAGTTCCAGAAACCGCAAAGCATTTATCAATTATGTTTGGGGAAGAGGTGACTGAGGCTGATGTCCTACGGCTTGTTTTGGAAAGACATATTAAGTTGTCAGTAAATTTTGTGAATTATGCTCGCGGCAAACGTGGAGATAAATTCATTCCTTTTAATGAGTGGGAAATAAAATTTAGAAAAATAGCATCTTGGCAGAATGTAAAAACCATCGCCGCCATTAACGGGATGATAGCTCTCACTTTTCCAGAATTTGACATAGGTTTTTATATAAAAGATGAAGAGTTGAACAATGAAAAACAATTTCGTTTCGGAAACGATGAAGATCTAAAAACAGCTTTATTAAAAAAGTTATCGCCTGAATTTCAAGATGAATTTCTTTCTGTTTCTATTGAGCAGTTAATAATCATGAAGCGAAAAGAATCTGAAAAGTTTGGGGGGAAAGTCCCACCGAGCATAACAAGTTTTTCGGGAAATGACGTTGTAACCATTAAGGGCGTGTGGGATCTACCTATGTTAGGCGATGAAAGTTTAGACGTTGAGCATAGATATCAAATGCTAACAAATGGCCCTGAAATAACTCTTACAGGATTAGATGGTACTTTCGTTGAAAGAGAAGATGGGGTTATCTTTCAAGTTCAAGATGAGTTTGATAATAAAGAATGGATTGATTATCAAAACAGCGAAGAATGTAAACATAAAAGTATTGATTTTTATAAGAAACATCTCGACAAAAAAATTGCCAATAATGAAATTGACGAAAATGAAGCTAAAAAGCTCCTTGATCAACAAAAAAACAATCTTGATAGACCAAAGAAGCGTGGGGATGGATTTTTCCCAGCAGGTGGCCTTCCAGAGGATAGCGTATTCGTGGTTCGAACAAAAGCATTGCTTGATTTTCAAGAGCGCCTTTCTTTTGGAGAATCTGATAATAATGAAACTCTTGAAGCGAATCAAAAACAAGAATTAGGTCGACTCAGAACAGAAAAGAGCAAATGGGATGATTCTGTTGAAATTTCAGTTGAAGTCGGGCTTTTTTGTAGTGAGTTAGAAAAAAACAAACAAAAAATAACAAGAGACATGCTAACTGATTTTATAGCTCAAAAGGGGTACGGCGACCTCCCAAAGACAACAATCGATAAAATTTGGAAGGCAATCCCCGAAAAATATCGTAAAAAAGCCGGAAGACCTTCAAACAATTAAAATAAAAAATATCCTATCTTATTTCAGTCATTTCTGCCGTAGTTTGTGTTAGTCCATCCAAAAATATAAAAACCCCAAAACATTCCTGAATCAAAAACAAGAATATTTCCCATCTTTTTTTAATCCTTCTTGATTGCTAATTTTCATCCATCGTTAAGCTTGGCACCTGAATGGTAACCATAGCTTTTTTCAGTTCATAATATGCAATTGTTACTAAGGAGAGTCTATCATGACGCAGAATCTTATTGGTGTAAATGAGTTGGCAGAAAGACTATCAATTCCCCCTTCTTGGATTTACGCAAGAACCAGACTTAAAGATGCAGATCAGATCCCCCATATTCGGTGCGGAAAGTATGTTCGGTTCAAAATTGATGAGGTTATGGATTGGCTTGAAAAACAAAATGAAAATGAGAGGAGGTAGACTGTGAGCAACATTATTCCGTTTAACTATGAAAATTTTAAAATCAGAGTCATTAATGATGACAATGGAGAGCCTTTATGGATTGCAAAAGACGTTTGTACAGCATTGGATTTGAATGACGTAGGTAAAGCTGTTGAAAAGTTGGATGAGGATGAAAAGCTGACCCGAAAAGTTTTCGTGTCAGGTCAAAACCGTGATATCTGGCTTGTCAATGAAGCAGGTCTTTACACTTTGATTATCCGCTCCAATAAACCAGACGCAAAAAAATTCAAACGTTGGATCACCCATGAAGTACTGCCCTCCATCCGTAAAACAGGCAAGTATGAAGTCGGCAATATGTCTGAACTGGATCTCATCATTCGTTCCGCAGAAGCCCTGAAAAGTGTTCAGCAACGTCAGAACGAACATGAAAAGCGCCTTGAATACCTTGAAGCTAAAACCCATCAAAATTCCGGAAATACCGGATACTGGACAATTACGGCATGGTGCCGATTGAACAATCTGAATCTGAATATCTATGAGGCAAACGCAAGGGGCCGGGAGGCAACAAAACTTTCAAAAGAATGGGGGGTTCCAATTGGAAGGGTGCCTGATGAACGATTTGGTTCTGTCAACAGTTACCGGGAGGATGTTTTAGAGGAGGTATTCTCAACAGTTGAGGTAGCAGCATGATTGAACCATGTCTCTTATGCAACTGCCCTGAAAAGAATTATAAGCCTCCTCCGAATACGGATTACGTTTGCGGTATGTGTGTTCAGCTCCTGTTAGAGGCAGATAAGAACGATCTGAGAAAAGCATACACCAAGGCAATCGAAAAAGGACTTGAAAGAAAAGCACTGGCAATTGAAATCTTTTTAAACGATGAGAGGATAAATGAGCAACGAAAACCTGACACCAAAAAGCATGGACGATGTTTTAACCGAACAAGAGGTATTAGACCTCTTCGGAATAGAGCGAAAAGGATTAGACAGAATCCGGCAAAAAGAAAGATTGCCGTTCTGTAAAATATCCCATCGGAACCGGATTTATTTTGTAGAAGATGTAATGGAATTTTTAAAGAGAAAACGTACAGTCCTGAATAGGGGTTCGGGTCAAATATTAAAAGAGTAGTTCTGACTACTTTCCGACGTTTTCTGTGTACGTTTATACTACTTTCCGAAACACAAATTTCAGGGGTATACCTGAGTATGGGTAACGAGAAAAAATTAAGATTTAGCAACAAGAGCCATTGCTGGTTAGAATCTTCTCTAATTGAAAGTGAAGCCTTTAGAAATTTATCAGGGAAAGCGGCAATTGTTTTTCTGATAAGATTTCATCAAAAGGCCTTCCGGAAGACACTTAAAAAAAAGAGTAAAGTTTTTAAGAACTATCTAATTTCAAACAATGGGAAAATAATCTTCACAGAAGCCGAAGCTATTGAGTTGGGTTTCACATCCTCATCAACGTATCAAGTAATCATAAAAGAGCTAGTTACCGAAAAAGGCTTTATCGATATTGCCGAACCGGCGAACTGGTATTCAAAACAACCGGCAAAATTTAGCATCAGTGAACGATGGAGAAAATACGGCACTCCTGAGTATAAAAGGGTCGAAATCCCCAGAAGATTACCCAAGGGTTTGGGGTTCCAAAAAAAACAAAAGACGCTTCGACAGAGCGAAGCCTAGTGACTTCGATAGAGCGAAGGGCAAATGGAATTTAAAAAACTCCTGACTTCGATAGAGCGAAGTCAGAAAAAGAGACTGAAATCCTATGAATGCTTTATTGATAAAGGGAAAGCGAATAATTCAGGTGCAATTTTGTGCTGAAACCCCCTGGCTTCGATAGAGCGAAGTATTTATATATATACCATACCCTATTAGGTTTTTATTAGGTTTATTCTATGCGAACCCAGACGAGCAAAACAAAGCGACCAGACTACAACCTTCCTGGACGAACCGCAAACAAGTACAAGTCCAAAAAACGAAACTCGACGGATCTGCCTTGCATACCCTTTGAAGAATACTTCCAGACCCGGAAACAAACAATAATCGACTCTATTGACTGGCATAAAAAAAACCCAGTTTATAAGAGAGTAGCAGAAAATTTAGAAAAGTTGCTTTTAAATCTTCCCGCCGAGCTTGGAATTATGAGGTAATCAATCTCTCATGACCGGGGGGGAACGGTTAAATTGATATTTGTGGGGGGTATTACGGAGCACACTTGGTTACAGACAGACAAAAACAGATTCAGCATTTAAGGTAACGGTGAAATCTATAAATAAAATAAAACAAGAAACCGTCTATTTCTTTTGCATATCAAGCTTGGCTCGCCCCTGGGGGCCTTCCGGCCTTGCAAAAACCCTCACAGATACCATAGGTTTATCGCCAGATTCATTCCGTGGTGCTTTGTATGCATCAAATCCGAGCCGTATAAGTCTCTTTCCCAATGCTTCACTTGCGGCTTGGCTTTCTTTATTTTCTGTGTTTCCTACAACGACCCCAGTTTGGACATTATCGACATCTACTAAATTTTTAGGGTTGATAAACTCTAGAACTGGTGTTGGTCCATCTGCTTTCCAACCCGCTAATCTTAGGGTGCTAACTATATCTAAGGCAAACCCCATTCCTTCATGGTCAGTTGGACTGTATGATACGGTTACAGGCTGCCCTGTAAAACGACTAAGGCGAGAACTGATTTCTTCTTTCTGGTCTTTTGTTAGTCTTCTCCAAGCGACTTTTTCTTCGAGTTTGATCCGAGCCATTTTTTCTTCTTCAACTAATAATTGTAGTTCGAGATTTTGTTTTTTTATTTCTTGCGTTTCTAGCCGTGCTTGCTCTGTATCTGCTTTGGCACTTTCTATTAATAAGCTATTTTTTGTTTTATACCTGTCAAAATTCTCACCCTCTGTTTTTTTGAGCCTTGCACCTAAAATTATACTGGCACCACCGAACAAAAAAGATAACGCCAATGCGAAAATGACACCCATGTTTGCAAAACCTACCAACTTCTGGAGACAATCTATGTTAGATAGAAATGAAAAATTCATTGCGGCATCCTGTCTTGTCGTAGTCATATGGACAATTTTATCATTTATATTTTCGTATATATATCTATAAGAAAATTAGAAAGTAGTCAAATATAGTGATATAAAATTCCTGCCGAAAGGTGTATGACAATTTATAAAGTGGTGAAAATGTAGTGATGCTGCCATTCAATACCATGTTGTAACCACACACGCGTATATAAAAAGCTGAAGTTTTCCGCCACGTCACACGCGCTGGGGGAGTAGGGGTATACAGGATTCAAATTCCCTACCGACCGTACACCGGACTGCAATCTCATGCAAATAAGTGCAAAATGAGCACAGGGGGTCGGGAGAACGGTAAAATCACTTTCACCTGGGGGGTCTTTCAGGGACATACACCCTTCGATAGTTAAAAACCTGATAGTGGAGAACTACGCGCGCGCGTATTAAAGGCAAGTGACCGGCCGGGGGGTACCCACCGACTATCGACCTGATTTCATGAATACCCAAGATCCCAAAACACAGGATGGATAAATCCAGCTTATTTAATTCTAATTTGCTGATATCTTTCGTATTTACCTATATTTATTCAATATTTTTGGTGAAACGGGACAGAACAGGGTGCAAAGGGATGCAACAAGATTCAGCGGAACACATCGGAACACATCGGAATCTTGGGTTTTCAGGCGACACACACATTGAAAAATTCCCCTGAAAAAAATCAGGGGGGGGGATGGGGGGTAAATCTCAGCATACAAAAACGGCTTACCTCCCCTACGTCTGTTATCCTGCATATTTTTTGTATGGCTTGTAAAGAAATTATCAAGGAGGCACTCTCAAAATGAATTGCGTTAAAAATATTAATATCAAGTATTTAGGCTTGATTCAATTATAGTTTATGGAGTAAAAACCATTGAATTGATTGACTGGGTTTTTATAGTAAATACAATCATCCATAATATCAACAGTTTCAACTTGTCCATAGTTGGCAATAGGTAGCTTTTAGGTAGTTTTTTAGGGGTATATTCTTTATGTGAAATGTAAGGTTTTGTTAGGTTTATTCTTGCCGGTTTATGGTTACAGGAGGGCTTCACATGAGTTTCATATTCAACATATCCGGGATAGCTCAAAGTGCTGGTTATATTATATTTATTCTATTTTCCTTGGCAGGGGTAAACATTTAAAATGAAATTTTTTCAGCAGGCAGAATTGAAAATTATTATCCTTGAAAATTGACCGGATAGGTAGTTATATTGATAACTAATTGAAATATATCGATGTTTGTCCACATAAATAATGTGAATGACCGGGGTGATACTTTTTATAGTGTCTGGAAACCTCTTTTTATAGTGTAAGAAAACCTTTTTATAGTGTGAGTAAATTCCGTCTTTTTATAATGCAAGAAAATCTTTTTATAGTGTGAGTAAATTCCGCCTTTTTATAGTGCAGAGAAATCTTTTTATAGTGTAAGTAAACCTCGGATTCAGTCAGAAAGTTTTGCGGAGTTTGAGCCTTCATAAAGGGTTTGAAAATATCAGGTTTTATCAGGTTCTGATTTGGTCACTCTTAGAAGTGTCAACAAATGTCACCATTTTGACCAGTGGGAAGGGATACCAAAAAGATACAGATTTGTTTTGGAAATGTTTTAGGATTAGGGTGTCCGCTACTTAATAACTAAATGTATTTATTTAACTTATTACCGTTTATACTTGGCAGGATAAAATATAACCATGTATCCCTTTTTTATAGTGTAAGAAAACCATAGCCAGAAACCAGTTTTTACCAAGTCCGGAATGACAACTTTTGACAGCATCATGGTGCCGGGAAAGCGAAATTTTGTCAGGTTATGGGTTAAACTTATTACCAATAACATTTTGATTTTATTATCTCCTATTAAGATATTATTTCAGCTTCTTTAATTAACATAGCTCTATTAAAAATGGGTTCCTTTGAATTTCTTTAAATTTTTAAGAAACAGCCCAACATCACGACATGAGCTTTTGGGGGAAAGGCCAATAGATTTGAAGAAAGCTTCTTCATCGAAATCTTCTTCATCAATCAAGTCTTTACCAAATATTTTCCTTAAAATCCGCTTCTGCAAATCAGTCACAGGTCTGTTTGGAAATGGCTTTAACATATGCGAGCTCCCCCTCTCTATATTTGATATTGTGAGCTTTAATTGAATCGGGACAGCCACGGCGTGAGATGGTAGGGGATAAAATATCTTGCTTTGTATTTAAAATGCGTTTAAAATTAAAGCATAATAAAGACAAATCAAACAAATTCAATATATTATCCATATCGGTAGCAGGGAAAATAAATCCCCGCTTACCACCCCACAGTCGCCATGAGCACCTGCCACGGTTTTTATTCATGGCGGCTGTTTTTTTCTGTCACAGTCCCACTAAAAATAGCAAAAAAAACAAATTTTCACAATTCAAGTTGAATGAATATACAAACCAAAAAAAGTTGAATATACAAAAAATATTTATTAATTTCAGTTTGTTGATTATTAATTTTTATTAAAAGGGTACTTGCTATTTTCTAACAATTTTACCGCTTATGGCACCCCCCTGACGTCAATATAGTTCAAAAGTTCCATAGGGCATGAGCAAACTTATCGGAATAGGAGTGAAATTGTCTGTCTACATATCCCCCCCATAAGATTCATTTCCTTTGTTGAAAAAAAAACGTATTTGGAATTAAATTACATCCATATACAAAATACAGCAACTTTTCAATGATTAGTGAGAAAATGTATACAATCAGAAAAACCGAAAGCTTGGATTCCCGGGTGTATCTTAAAAAAACACATCCGAATTATGGAGGCTTTCGGTATTGGTTTCTATGCCCTGCAAAAGGATGCGGGAAAAGAACAGCGAAATTGTATAGCCCTCCCGGTTCCAGATACTTTCTTTGCCGAACCTGTCAAAACTTGACATATGAAAGCTGCCGGGAGTCACATCGGTTTGATGGCCTGTATGCAAGCATATGTGCTGGTATCGGACAATCTGCCAGTTTTGTAAAAAATGCTATAAAAAATAGATGGTAGCTCAATTGCTCTTTGAAATCTCAATCTGAGGCGCGATAACAACCGGCCCGAACAGGTTGTAAGTATGGCGCGTCATTCCCAAGGAAGGGATGCGTTATGTCATCTTGTCAAGGCAGGAATCCTAACCGGAATATGGCATTTTACGACAGGGTAAATTTGTCCTATTAGCAATGATTTTTTATTACAATATGTTAAATTAA
>DYJC01000038.1 GCA_020723305.1 Desulfosudis oleivorans | reverse complement strand
CGCTGGGGGATTTTGACCCGGCCACAAGTGGGGGATTTTAAAGTGGCCATCGGGGCTCGCGCCGGCCGACAGCCCGGAGGGCCGGGTCGAGCGGTTTCTGGAAGCCCATTTCCAGGGCGATATGGGCTTTGACCCGAAAACGATCGCATTGAAATCCCCCTGGCTTTCGGCCGGTCTCAAGATCCGCATTGCCGAATATTTCGCCCGGCCCGTGCCGGCCGGTGAGGTACCGCTCATCGACGGCGATCCGTTCACCGACACTCAGGAATACCCGAACCGCTTTGCGGTGGATATATCGCAAATCCAGGATGAAAAGGCCCGTGTACAGGTGAGTTTTGCTGGCTACCGCTTTTTCAGGCGGGTGAATTACGAATTAGTGTACGAAAACGGCACTTGGCAGATCGATGAGCTGGGTTACGAACAGGGCGAAAGCCTAGGCAGCCTGATCGGAAAATGAGAAAGACCAGGGGGCAAATAGAAGAGCTAGAGATAGGGACAGATTATATGCGCTCTTTGCGTGTTATGGTTGATATCGATAGCTCAATCCATTTACTCAATTGAAGAAATTTGATTGATCAAAACTAGGTTCTTAGAAAAGGATTGCTAACGTCAATCGGACATCGCGCATTGACGGTTGAAAATCAGGGGTGGGGGTAGAGGATTATGAAGTGCTGCCCTTCAATAAGCATGGAACAATTTTAATCGAACTCATCAACTTCGATTGGTTTCAGTTGAAACCATCAGTAGATAATTTGGGTCGTTGGTGAAACCATTCTTTCTGTAAGGCGCTTCAAAGAGTAAAGTCCTTTCAAACCCGAGATGGGTTTGGGTTTGGGTTTTTTCTCCTTGGCTGATTGGAATAGATCCTTGACACGAGTATTGCTGCCGCACAAAGTTCTTGGAGCCGATGATACCGGAATCGGTAAAATACCGTGTGCGAAATTTAAAAAGACCTGAGCAGTTACCGTGAATTAACGCAAATAAAAACTACATATCCCTGCCGAAAGCTTTATTAATTGTATGCTGCCTTTATTGAGTTTTTCGTTTCATACAAAGGTGCTAATCAAGTCGGGAAAAACCGCACCGCCTAATCTCTTTTGTGTAATTTTCTTGTCGGACCGAGCTAATTTATTGTTTTACCATAGTTTATGTCCCACAAGAAGCTGTTTTCAAAGCTTAGCGGACTCTTTTTAATGGCAAAAAGGGGCTTGTAAGGCGTCTGGCATTCACGGAGTTCACAGTTTTCTTTATCCTCATAGACTGTTTTGTTTTTTGATGTGGTCCTCAGTCTGGATTGTGAGAAGGGCTTTGCCGATATATCAAAAGCTCAGTCCTGGCCCCAATCCCGATGGGCTGCCACCCCCCATCCCAATATAAGGTGTCCATGTGGCTAGCCCGATCTGCTCGTTTGGATTGGCCCCGCTTATGTAGTACATCATCCATGTACCATTCTTGAATATCACACTCGGTGCGAATGAGCCATGCTCGTCCCAGCTCCTGGCCGCAGGCAGATCCAGTACTGGGTTATCTTTGGATCGTTTCCAGGTGATGCCGTCGTTTGAAATGGCAATGCCGATGCGCGCGGCCTCCAGAAAGGTGGCTGAGTTCATGCCGACATAAAACATGACGAATTGGTTGCCGTCATGATACAGGGAGGGTGCATAGACAACGGCATTCTCCCAGGAGTTGGCCGGCTCCGGCTCGAAAACAGGATTGCCTGGGTATTTGGTCCATCTGATTCCATCCCGGGAGGTTGCCAGTCCAATTGCGCACCGATACGGATCGCCAATACCCGAGTATAGCATATAGTAGTATCCGTTCACCGTTACTACAGACGGTGATTCAATCCAACTATCGTCCCACTCCCCAGGTGCGCCTTTGTCCAAAATGGGATTTGCATCCTCCCTATACCAGATTATGCCATCGCTGGATGTGGCCAAGCCGATCTTCATTGTCACAGGTGGGTTTTCACGCACTTCGTAACCACTATACCACATCATGTATGCAGCGTTGTCCTTCATAACATGCACGGTTTCAACGCCGCCCCGGTCCCAGTCGCTTCCTTCCGGTGCCACATCAAAAACCGGATTCATGCCATATTCATTCCATTTTTTTCCATCAAGGGAGGTGAGGTATTGAATACGCACCAGAACATTGGGGTGGGGCTCCACAATGCCGCCACTGGAACACCACATCTTGAAAATACCGGCTGTGCTGTCGTAGATGACACTGGGATCACCGATACCAGCAAAATTCCAGGCCGAACGCGATGGCGCATAGACAGGGTTGGCGGCATCACGGGTGAAAGTGATTGGAAGTTGATGGATGCGATCGTCGACGTTATCATCGCTGATGTCGCTGTTTCCACAGGATGTCAGAAAAGAAAGAATGAGAAATATCGCAATAGCGCGAATGAACATGTCAAACTCCTTATTTGCTTTTCAGTCCTGATCAGCGTATATGACGGAACCCTGATCATCTTCTCAGCGAAGGTCACTCGGAACGTATTTTCATCGAGCAGTAACAAGCGCACTCTTTCGTCCAACGCTGAATTCAGTGGAAGGCTTTACCGTGTACTTCAGCGAAGCAGGTAGTAAAAAAAATAAACTTTTTTACTGGGAAGCTGTATTTCAACCATTTCAACAACCTTTATTGAGTTTTAAGCCTTGGTCATCGTTTCAGCCATCTTCTGTATAGTGGGAGCGGCTTCCAGCCGCGACACGGCCGAAACGATGATTAAGACCCCAATTTTAGATTTATTTCCGGCGCATTTATTACGGACGGTATATTCTAAATTATCTTAAAATGCCTATTCGATCATATATCGGTGTGGCCCCATCTTTGCAACGGAGCCGAATCAAATAAGCCCTTTCCCCTCTTGGCATATCGCAACGAACTGGATTTTCGAAAGTTTCCAACGGCCGTCCTTGCTGCTCAACTCTCGAAGCCGATGCGCAACTCATCAAGAAAATCACCAAGGCTATGACCATTAGTTTTTTCATCACGCAGGCGCCTTAAAAAGCCCCATTGAATACTTCCTCATGGTTGGGGTTAACGCATACACAGGTCCTATTAGCGGGAGCCTCACTTGGCCACCGTGAGTATGACCAACTAAAGTTAAAGGAATTTTTGTTCGCGTTCAGCGGCGCAACATAGCGGAGTTCGGTGACCATTCTCCATCAGTGTGGGCGAACGTGGCCGTTCTCGCGTGGCTACGAACCGTCGCGAGCAACGGATTGTAACATTTACTAAGATGCGACCCTGCTTCCCTTTAAGGAGGTTAATTACAAATTAAGGTTTAATCCTCAGCCTTTTTTTTAATTCGTGCACTGTGTGTTAACTACCGCATTCGTCCCATTCTCCACAACCGTATTGGGTGTTGCGCTATTCGTCTGGATTACACCAACCGTGCCGGTGGGACCTGACACTACGGCATGACCAGTTCCCACAACGGCACCGGTCATTTCTCCCATACCGGAAGGACAGCTCGGCGACAGCCCGCCATCATCATCGACTCTGAGCAACCAAAGATCAGACCCCACAATGCCAAACGAACCCGTTGCACCACCGATCAAATAGCCACCACTAGACACTGGGATGACAGCATTGCTATATTCCCACTTTCCTGGCTGACCGAATCTCTTTTCCCAGACCGAAGCTCCGGTTGCTTTGTCAATTTTCAACAGCCATGTATCCGGGTAACCACCGCCCTCCATGATGCCTGTGGCAATGAAACTGTCAGCAGTCTCCCGGATAGAATAGAAGTGCTCTTCTCTATAGGGTGAGACCCCAAACGTATGATCTGTAATGACATCGCCATTGTCCGAATCAATTTTGATAAGCCAGCCATCCCCGCTCCCGCCGCCATACGATGAAGTCACGCCGGCAACAATGATCGTATTGTCTGCAGCTTGAATGACAGATCGTGCCATGTCTTTGCCCGATCCACCATAGGTTTTTTCCCAAATTACATCCCCCGTGATTTTATCTAATTTCAACACCCAGCAATCAGAACTCCCTGCACCAAAAGAGTAGGTATACCCAGCCACAACATACCCTGAGTCGGTGTCGCAGACAGCATATGCAGTATCCTGACCATAGCCGCCGAAACTTTTCATCCAATTAATATTCCCTGCGACATCCACTTTTGTGACTAGCATATCGCTGCTTTGAACGCTAAATGACTGGGTTTGCCCAACTAGAACATAGCCCCCCTCCACCTTTGCCATACCAATAAATTCATCGTTGGCGCTGCCGCCGTAGCTCTTTTGCCACATAAGGCTGCCATCGGCCTTGCTCAGCTTCATCAATAGAGCATCCGATTCAACGTTCTGCCCCTGAACGCGGGGGGAATTAATAACGCCGGCAACTATATAACCATCTGCATCTTCTGCTATAGCGCGACCGTAATCGTAGGTATCAGTATCACTTCCAAATCTTTTTTCCCAGATCACCGCCCCATCTTGTTTGCCGACTTTAGCAATCCAAATATCAAGATAAGTCACCGCATAATTGAAGGATGAAGAGTAGCCCGCAAAAACAAATCCATCTGCAGATTCCAAGAGGGCGAAGGCTTCCTCACCATACCCACCGCCATAGGTCTTAGACCAGAGGTTCCAGTTTATCGGTTCAACTTCGGTTATAAAGGACCAGACAAAAGTAGTCTCTAGTTGATTACCGGAGAGATCCGTCACCTCATCGGTAATGGAGGCAGTATATGTTGTCCCGTAATTCAAATTCGATATCGGTTTAAAAGTAGCTGTATTACAATTGCAACTGACAACACCCGGGATATATCCCGAGGGGCCAGCCATAAAAAAAGTTGCTTCGTTGATGGTTGCGCAATTGACGTTTTCAGAAAACTGAACACCCACTTCAATATTCACAGCTACGTCGTTGGTGTTGTTCAAAGGAACAACAGTTTGAATGGCTGGTGGGATCACATCACTTGGTGGTTGGATAGTTACAATGTAATCTTCGACTTCGCCATACATATATTTACCACATGCAGGCGGCATGCTTTCCCGCCTCATCGAAATGCGCATGCCCGTATTGCCGATAGGTGAACCGGCAGGAATAGTTATTCCGGCAGTAATTGTCCCACTACTGCTACCCTCAAAGACCAATTCATTCGAATCATACAGGCCGTTTTGATTCAGATCGATCCAAACCCGCCAATTCTCATGAAAAGCGCCCCGACTGAACCCAGGTGTGAGGACCAAAGAATTGTCTCCCAAATCCAGTAGGACCTTCATCCCGGTATAATCACCGTAGCCGTTGTTCTCGCCTGAAAAATTTATCACTGACCCCACTTGAACCCTGTCGACCCATTCTTTTTGGGTATTTCGCCCAGACGATGAACAGTATGCTTGAACTGTGCTAGTGTAACCGCCATTGACAAGAAGACAGATCATCAGCATTATCCACCATAAATAGCCAAAACTACGAAAAACCTTGTGTGACCGTTTTTTCATTTGATCTCCTCCTGATTTTGCTCAAAAAATGATTCTTTATTTTCTATTTTCTTGTCGGACCGAGCTAATTTATTGTTTTGCCATAGTTTATGTCCCACAAGAAGCTGTTTTCAAAGCTTAGCGGACTCTTTTTAATGGCAAAAAGGGGCTTGTAAGGCGTCCGGCATTCACGGAGTTCACAGTTTTCTTTATCCTCATAGACTTTCCTACCGATCGCCTTCACTCCTAGCTTTGACTTTATCTCAGAGACGAATCCCTAAAATACCTTTTTTGCCGCTGAAAAACTAGTTTTAAGAGCCTAACCAGCCATAACTTAATCAACTATTTTGTTATTTTACAACCTGTTATTTTGGTCCGACAAGAAACCGAAACCGAAACCGGACACGGCTCCATTTTGAAAACGGTTTTATAATAGTTTTTCAGTAGTTTCGGGGTCTATTCCTGCAGCATCAGCTAAACAAAAAGCGCAAGCTTTAAGTTCTTTCTGAATAAGTTTAAGAGCCTGTCGGAACTCTTTACAGGCATTAGGGTCATCAAAGGCTTTATCTTTCTCGCTACGTTTATGCCATTCTGCGAGAAAAGGACGGAGCACATGATTAAGTGTATATACTGTCAAGACTGAAAAATCTTGCGCTAAACGTCCTCGTTGTACCATGATTTCACGAGCTTTAGTGAAAAACTCATATAAAGAGGTCAGTGCCCTTTCCTCCATGCCGAAATCGTCCGGTAGCTCCTGGGTTGCGATGCGAGTTGCCAATTCTACGAATAATGTCCATGCAGCCTCTTTCTCAGTCTGATTAGCCTTTATTTTCAATTTTAGAAAAAAGATCGATACCTCGCATTCTGACAATCCGCTTTTTTCTAAATAGTCGTGTAGCGCACCCATAATACAATCTCCTTATTGATAGTTAATGACATTCGATGCCTATTTTATAAAAGTAAATTACCATATCTTCCAAACGATTTAAGGGACTAAGAAAATACTAATTTACCGTAAATGGGTTGATTGTAATATCGTACAATGGTAATTTTTCCGAGCGTTGAAGCCGTTGTTCTAATTCCAATTTTTCTTTTCCGAAAATTTTGATGCCTTTTTCATATACACCTTTAAACAAATCCACAGTTGCACTAAGCCCTTTCCATACGAAATTACCAGCACGATTCAATACGCAATTCACACTGTCCAACTAATATCCATTCCATGACTTTTCAAGTCCTGCCCAATAACGCTCAATTGCATTATACTTGCTATGATAGGGCGGATAGTAAACCAGATGAACCTCAAGTCCAGTCATATCTACGAAGCCCACAATCCTTTGCAAAAATTGACTCCGGCGTCCACTACATTCAGGTCCATTGTCCATATTGATGTAAAGACGCTTCAGGTCATTAAGTTCTGTCTTTCTCAAATTCCACCACGCTTCAAGCCCGTCAACCATAAAGTCGCTGGTTTTATAACTGCTGGTAAAAAAGAGAAACGTTCTACCACTTACTGGTTCCAGAATTCCGCCGGTTATGAGCTTCTCCTTGGCCCGCATGTCATGGTCCCATGCCTTGACCGGTAGAAGGCCACGCGACCGTCCGTATCTGGAATATTCACCGATATCCACAGTCGCTTTCGTATCCATGCTGATTCTCAGGCCTTGAGGATCTGCATCCGCCTGAGCGTTCATATCCCTGACATTCGCGAAGATCGCGTCTGTCTCAGTCGTTTTTTTTGAACCTTTACCTTGTCCACTGTACGCAAACGATAATTTTGGCGATTCAATATATTGGAAATCGTTCTTTTTGTGGGCAATTCTTCTTCAGACCAGCCTTTTTGTAGAAGAAAATTATATACCGCCTTTGCAGTTAGATCTGTATATGAAAGAGTAGTTCTCAAATGTGAATCCGCTTGGCTATGCGGCGTCATAATTTCTATGATATCGGTCAGTAATTTTGGATTCTTTTCTTCGGCTCTCGGCTTTCGTCTATTTGAAAGATCATTGGTGCATAAAATTTTGCTTTTAAATTCGTTCATACCCAACTCAACTGTTGCCCGTCCCCAGCCAAACACGTCCTCAGCGACACGGGGTTTACCGTCAAGCAGTGACATGACGACATCTCCCATCGCCGAACGCTTGGTCGGCCAAGGTATTGAATCAATCAAACGAGAAATCAAGTCCACTGTCTCCTGTGATAATCCGTTCCGCACTGCTGTAGATATTCTCATATTCAATGCCTCCTATTTCGGGGTTTGGAGACATTATACACGGTAAATTAGAATTTTCCAATACCCTAAGATAAAATGGAAGACCTATAAAGTTTATTTGGATAAAGTTTTCAACCGTTCATTAAAACTCTTTCGGACAAAGGACGGTAATGTATAGGAAGTATCAAGAAGTGCCTTTGCCCGCTTCAAGTTACCATTTGTTATAGCATCTTCAATTTTCATACGATCTACGATGAATCGTATAGCCTTATCTTTTGAATCTCTATTAATTTGATCTAATATTTCAATATCTTCTCTTATCTCTTTGGATTTTCCTAATATTTTTGATAATTCTATTCGTGTTAAGCGAGGTCCATAGTGGTTAGGAGCACGTCTTAAAGCTTTTGTGGCATATTCCCACGCTAATTGGGTTTCTCCACTTATTTGATGTAGTAGTGCCATTTTTTCATCATAAAAAGATCTTCCTCTATCAGTGCCTAAGGTTTTTAATTCGTTAAGAAGTTGTAGTATTATGTTATTCGATTTTATCTTATCAGGCGGAGACATCCGTAACAAAACTTCACAATAAATATCAATTATAAATGGATTCGCTGGAGCAATCTCATAGGCAAACTTAGCATATATTTTTGCCTCGCTATATCTTCCTTGAAGGCATAATATACTAGCCAATTCTCTTAGAACGTGAAAATTCTTCTTATCAATATTGTATGCTTGCCTATAGTTACTTTCAGCAGTATCTATCTTGCCATCAAGTTTAGCCTGAAAACCGATAAGGAAATAGTAGTTCCTTTTAGCGAATCTACCCCGGTATTTTCGGAGATTTTCTATTGTGCTTTCAAATTCTTGACGTTTGCTTTGACGAAGATATCCCATTGCAGTTAAACGATATGCCTCAATTTGTGCATCTATTGTAAGGCGATCCTTATTTTTTAACGCCTCACGGCATAGAGTACATGCTTCGCTGTAATTTTGACTGTCATACTGTTCTCTTGCTATTGTCAAAAGATGAGACGGAAGAAGTAGATGAGCAATGAAACTTACATGTTCAGCACTATTATTTCTTATCGCTACAAGAGTACTTGCATTTATGAGAGATAATGACACATTGTCAAATTCTGAAACATCGATAATAGTATTGAACAATCTATCTCCGATTTTTTTTCTTTCCTTTGTATATTTTTCGTGAAAATCACTCCTCACAATGGAGTTAACTAAATATGGAGATACCCTATAATAAATACCTATTCTTTCAAGAATGCTGTTGTCTTCAAGGTAACGTAGTTGCTCAAGAATCTCTTTATCTGATGCGTCAATGCATGTGACAAAATCTTCAATCTGTAAATAATGGTAATCTAATAGGGCTATACATACAGCAGACGCAAGGCTACTTACTTCTATTCGCTTTAATATTTCAGAAGCTCTAAACACCAGAATATCAACGAAATCTGATTTTTCTCGTCGCAATTGGTCTAATCCATATTGTTTTGCGTATTGCACTGCTATCTTGATGTTTTCAGGGTGTCCGCCGACAAAGCGGAGTAAATCGTTTAGATCTTCACGATTAAAATCGATCTCATTCTGTTTAAAGTGGGCACTAAGTAATTGAGCTGTCTCTTCCACAGAAAAACTTTTTATTGCTGTGAAGAACACATCTGAATAGTTTGTTTGATATCTTATAGGGATACGTCTGCGATGAATCAATATCATGGAAGGACGTGGTGTTTTAGGAAGGGCATTAATAATTTTATTAATATAATCCTGATAATCTCCATTTTCCTTAATTAAGCCCATATCTCCAACAACAAAAATGATTTCTTTGGCAGATGATGCTTCCTTAATTAGACTTAGTAATATTTCAATTCGTCTGTTTTCATTAGCGGCTTGGAATTCTTTTACAGAATCAATCCAATCTTTACTATTTTTTATTTCTCCATTTATCACATCAAAAAGTTTCCTATGAAAGTCTTCAATTGAATCATTGTCACCAAGTGTGAATAATGGTTGATTTCTTTTCAGATATGGAAATATCATTTTAATGGCTCGATTTGCTAAAGTTCTTCGCCCTAATCCATCCCAACCAGCAATTGAAATAGCCTTTTTCATTTCTTCCAAAGGAAGAGAAAGAGCTTTTTGTAATTCACTTAGTTCTTTTTCTCTTCCGATAAAAATATCTGTAACCGATCCAATTTTAATCTCAATATCGATAATTCTTGATCGAATAATACGGACAATTTGTGCTGGTTTAGTTGTTCTAAAAATCTTATATTCTTTAAGTTTATCGGGGAGATCTTCATGAGTTGAATTATCTAATGCGAATATAAGTACACTTAGTATTCGACCTGAGAAATACTTTTCAATAGCATAATCAATTTCATTTATTACATATGGTGACCCTAATGAATTTTTTGATAAAAATAATACAAAAATATCCGTGCTTGATAGACTACTAATTATTTCTTCTGCGGATCTTTTTCCCTCTTCAAAGCTTTCTGAATCATATATTGAATTAGCCGCACCAAGTCCCTCAAAAACTTGTTGAACAATTTTTTTATCTTTACTGCTATGAGACAGAAAAGCTTTCATTATTTAACCTCCATTTTGCATTTTCTATTTTCATTTTATTTTCTTCCAGTTCTACCAGCGATCAGTTGCATTGATTTTGGAATAATATTTTCTTTGACATCATACACGAGTAAATGGATGTGATTCGAAGTTACTGCATAATTTAGAATATTGATGCCAAAACGTTTTTTCGCTTCAAACAGCCACTTTATCCATCGATTTTTATCCTTGTCGAATTTCAGAAGGAACTCCTTCTTATGGCATCGATGGGTAATATGCCACACATAACCGGGAAGATGATGTCTATTTGCACGTGTCATTATCGATTTGCGGGTACAATCTCATTCCAAGGCCGGTTAAAAATAGCGGTTTCCCTTAAAATACTTTTTTGCCGCTGAAAAACTAGTTTTAAGAGCCTAACCAGCCATAATTTAATCAACTATTTTGTTATTTTACAATCTGTTATTTTGGTCCGACAAGAAACCGAAACCGAAACCGGAAACCGATCGTGCGAGGGGCCGCCCGAAAGGGCGGTCTCTACCGCAACCTTTCAAAGTGCAACGAGGTTCTTTTCATTTACTTGGCACATTCCGTTCTTTTTCATTAGGTCTATACCTTGCTCAAATGACGAACGAACATTCGTTCCAATCTTTGTGATGCCGAACAAATTGGCGCATTCTCACATAAGATCATCCTGGTCCATACTGATATGCCAAGTCAGGATATGGGCCGCAGCATTGGCAATCTCTTCCGGGCAAATTTCCACTGCTGTACGGGCTCTGGGATCATTATCGTCGGGCACACGAAAAACGTTGTAGGGGTTCTCAGCCAACGTTTTTGTCCAGATGAATTCTCGTGTTCCTGACCGTCGTACCTGAAAACCATTCTGTTCCACCGCATTTCGTATCACCTCCCGGATTCGGTTTCCCGCTCTTTTGAGCCCCCAAGAGAAAATAATCTTTGAACATAGCGTATCGAACAACAACGGTGCCTCGGTACCTACGATCCCCTTGACCAAATTGCGCACGTTGTCAACATTGGATGGGTCGTGCAGATCGCCAGAAAACGTCTGGTTTCCTGTGTAACTGCGATATACCACCTGCCCAGGGAACTCGACTTCTGGTGGGGGGATAATTATTGGCTCAACAGGCTCCAGGTCACCAGGCACCAGGGCACCAGGGGTCGCCCAAGTTAACGGGCCGAAATTGTAGAATTAATGTTCCAAAAGTACGCAATATTTTGGCCAATATCGCCGTTTTCGACCCCAAAATGGCAATTATAAATGAACTCGTCTTCTCGCAACTCGCAGCAATTTTCAATTTGCTTTATGGAACGTCCAATTGCCAGGGATTTCATTTTTTTCTTTATTCCACTCACAAAGGTTTCACTCCCGATGGCAATCGATTGGGTCCATATCGACTCCCTCTGAAGGACTGCTTGGGATATTGCAGCGTTCACCCATTTGCGATGCTTAAACTGAAAGTTCATAAAATCAGAAAATCCGGCCAATTGTCTTAATTCATCATAATCGATGAGTACACATTTTTTCCGGGGAGATTGAATCTCATTATAGCCTCCATGTTTCCATTGTTCCGGATGATCCACGACCCCAGCGCGGACCATATTCATATCGATGTATACGATGCACTGTAGCAGATGTTCCCCGTCTTCGATGATGGCGGCATGATATCGATCTTCCCAAAATGCTCCTTTCCGTCTCTTCCGCTGGTTATATTCCTGCCCGGTTCTTCCGGCCATCAGTTGCATTGATCTGGAAATAACATCATTGCCGGTGGCGTTATAGGCAAGCAAATGGATATGGTTGGAGGTCACTGTGTAATCCAGAATGATCAAACCATAGCGTTTTTTCGCTTCATATAGCCATTGGAGCCATCGGTGGCGGTCCTTTGAAAATTTCAACAAGAATTCCCGCTTATGGCAACGATGGGTGATATGCCAGATATGTCCGGGAATGTAGTGTCGATGGGCACGCGCCATAAAAATCCTCAATATCGCTCTTTTTGTGGGGTAAAAAATGCATTATCGCTATGGAATTAAGGCTTTCATAGCCCAATAAAAAATAATTTTCAAGATGTTAACTTGGTGTGATATCCATTAAAGGGCGGGAAGCGGAACCAGGCC
>DYJC01000005.1:323497-343310 GCA_020723305.1 Desulfosudis oleivorans | reverse complement strand
TACCTTACATTTTTACACCGGAGGTGTTATGACATAATCACAGCAGGGCTAACAGTCTGACCGTGGACTGGATGAAATATGTGAAGGAAAATGATCCGGAAGCAGCCAGACTTCCCTATATCCCTCTGATCATTGCAGCCTGGGAAATGGGAATGGATGTTGTGCTGCGAAACGCTCCGGCGCTGGTGATTGCCTCAGCTCCTGCTGCTGCCATCAGCGGCATGGTGGATGTGAGCCTGTCTCTGTCCTATCTGGAGCTGGCGGCTCAAAAAATGAATATCGGCACCTGCTGGGCCGGTCTTCTGCATGGGGCGCTTCTTTCCTGGAAGCCGCTGCAGGATGCTGTAGGATTGCCCAAAGGGCATGTACATCAGTATGCCATGATGACAGGATATGGAAAACCAAGGTATTATCGTCTGCCGGAGCGGAAAACACCCAAAATTCAATGGAAATGATTTTTGAAAAGGAATTGCCTATATGAACCGACAAAGATGTATCATCTCGATGATTGCTCTCTATTTATTCGCCTTCAATATCCATATCTCGCCGGCGGCGATGGCTGCTGACAAGCCGGCAGATGTTCGTGTGCCGAAATATATTTTAAATGGTCTGCAGGCATATGCAACGGAGGGATATGAAGCGGCCGTAAGGAAGTGGTTTCAGGACAGTCCATGGGCCAATGCGACCATTCTGGTTGAGCGGATTGCGTTTTTTAAGAATATCGAGATGTTGTATGGCCCATATCAGGGCTATCAGGTTGTGACGACAAATGAAACCGCCACATCCCAGATGACCTATATCCGGTTTGTGTATTCAAAAATGGCAGGGTATGTCATGTTTTTATCCAAAAAGCACAACAACCAGTGGGTTCTCTTTAAGGTTGATCTGCATAAAATGCAAAAATATGGGGATGCGGTACCATCGAATAAAAAGAATTCAGGGAATAAGAAGAATTCGTTGATTCAATAAAAAAGCCATCATCCCATGCTTGAAAAATTAAGGGAATCACGGCAAAATAATATCTTTTTGTTGCTGCAATGAAACCGGATAGACAAGTATAACCGGCAAGATTTTTGGGACAGTGTTTTTATGGGGTTGCTATCTTTTGCTCCCCTTCCATAATGATTCCTTCATACGCTTCGGGCCAGTTATTTTTCTGTCTCAGATGATCAGACCGGGCCGCCAGACAAGCGGCTGCCATGAAAAGTGTTCCGATTGAACCACCCACAAAAAGACCAATGACAAACCATAATACTCCCATTCTATCCTCCTTTACCAAAACGGATCACACAATCGTTATATGGTTCTGATAAGATAAATCGATTACCGGCCAACTGTATTTTCAGGACGAGGGGCCACTTTTTGATGCTCCATGACCGGGTGCTGGTGAGAGTAAGGAGAGTCATGGACCACTAACTGGACAGCTTCGCATTTTAGAGTATTGATGATAATCGGTCCGATCAGGTTGGCGGTAATCCTGTATGGCCCGTCATCATGAAAGGTTAAAACAACATAGACCGCCATTTTTTCAAGTGCGTCCCCTTTCCATGCCATCTCTTTGAGTGCGGGCTCGATATCCACGGAATAGTCGGCATTGAATAAAAAAGGATTCATGATCACCAGGGCCAGGTTCGGATCATCCACACTCTGGTACCAGCAGAACGGCCTTGTTTCCTTCCTCTCCAGAAGCACAAATCGATTTCTTCCCTGGAATCCGGGAAGACCCAGCGGCATTGCAATGATCTTATCATCCGGTATATCGATTTCACCAAACTTTCTGGTATTGAATTTCAATGGTCTACTCCTTATCTTCTTTTTGACGCCACAGACTTGCTGCCTCTTCGATATCGGAAAATGCCCCCATGGAGGCTTTCAGGTTTTCCTCCAGGATTTTTTCATAAATTTCATAACGATAGATTTTCACATCCTGGGGAGCTTCGATTCCGATTCGAACGGTTCCTTTGCCGACTTCCAGAATGCGGACGGTTATCTCCTCACCGATTTTGATTCTCTCCCCGATCTTCCTTGTCAGAACTAGCATTTGCCCTCCATGGCATGGTTTTACCGGGATCTCTTTTTTTTACAGGTAATCCATGAGACTGAGCTGCAGTATCTGGGCTGTGGATTGAAGCGCTGCCTGATAAGCAAACTGCTGGGACTTCAGTTTCATTATTGCCTCAATAATATCAGCGTCTTCCAGATTGCTCCTTCTTTCCGTAAGGCTGAGATCGATATCGCTCATGATGCTTTCTTTTATCGTAAGCCGGTTGAATTTGATTCCCGTGTCGGTGATGGTTGATTTAATATGCTCATAATCTGCATCCAGACGGGATATGGATCGTGTAATACCATCCACATCATCTGCAAGTAAATAGTTTTTCAGATCGATCAGGGTTTTAAAAATTCCCCATTCAGCCTCTTGTGGGCTTTTGATGGGACTAGCTGCATCATCATCAGTAGTGAATCCAAAGGTTTCAGCCGCGTTGAAGGAGGCATTGGTTCCGGAACCCCAGAGAATCCGAAGCTCATCCAGGGTAGCATCGCTTTCCTTGATTGTAAACCGTTTCGAGGCGGAATCATAGGTCACATCATAATCGATTCCGTGTCCGGAAGCCGTGGATTCATTTTCCATAGCTGTCTCAATAGCCGAAGCCAGGGCAGCTGTGCTTGTGTAGTCGCCGCTTTCAATGATCGCGGTCAGCTCTTCGGCTTCCTCTGCTTCCCGGCCGTCGATCAGCTCCTTGAAATCGATACGGTTGTTTGTTTCATCGATGGTGATCCGGACAACCTCGCTGTCGCTCCCGGGAAAAACAATCTGGTCATCAGCGGTTGTATCAAATCCCATAACAGTGGCTGCACTTGTTCCTGTGTTGTCTCCGCTATTCCAAAACAGGCTCAGTTCATTCAGTTCCGTTCCGTTTTCCTGAATGATAAATCGGCGGTTTGCGGTGTCATAGCTTACACGGTAATCAATTCCATGACCGGACGCAGCAGACTCGGTTTCGAGAGCTGTCTCCACAGCCGCAGCAAAGGATGAAAGGCTGGTATAATTTCCATTTGCAATGGTGGCATGAAGCTGACCCATAGAAATGCCGGATGAATTGAATTCTTCGAAATCAATGGAATGATTTGTATGATCAATGGTAACCAGAACAACATCATGATCGCTGGAAAAAGAGGTAGTCAGGGGAGTTACATCGTCATCCTGTGCATAGAAGATGGCGGTATCACCAACGGTTATGGTAGCCCCTGGTGTGGGCATGATGGTGCTTCCACCGCTTCCGGAAACGGACATCCGGGCATTGTTGCCGCTTCCGGAGCCGTTGTCGTCCGTTATCCCGCTTATTTGAAGGGTTTCATTCCGCATGGTGAATTCAATGTTGCTTTGGTTCAGGGTAAATGTACCTTCCGAGCCAAAAGCAGTGGCGAGCTGATTCCGGAGATCGGTCAGGATGGATGCTGCTGTATCTCCTGCAGTAACCAGATGAGCGTAGTTTAAAGAAGTGTCTGTTGTTGAGAATGTGATTCCGATGGTATCCCCGGCATCCCAGTTCAGCGTCATCAGGTCTCCGCCGAAACTGCCGGTTGTATGGCCGGAGCTGTCATATCCCATGGTGCCTGCAGCGCTTGTGGATGAATTCGGACCGGTATTCCAGAGCAGGTAAAGTTCATTCAATGCCGGTGCACCTGAGTCTTCCTGAATGGTATATCTTGATCCATTGTAGGACACATCATAATTGATGGTATTGCCCAGGGCTGCGGAAGCGGTTTCCATGGCGGTTTCAACCGCTGCAGCAAGTTCATATTCCGTGTAACGTCCGGATGGAATAATCGCCGAAAGAGGGCCGATGGTTCCAGCGCCCGTGTCCTCCATAAAATCGATTGTGTTATTGGTGTTGTTGATTGTGATGGGCCGCAGGTAAACATCACTAGTTGGAAACGTGATAATATCATCATGGGGAGCAAAGAATCTTACTGTGTCCCCAACGGTAAGAGAAGTGGTTCCGGAAGGCCGCAATGTGGTTCCGGTGTTTCCGGAAACAGCTACGGCTGCACTGTTCCCGGAGCCTGATCCATCATCATCGGTTATGGAGGTTATGCTCAGACTGCTGTTATTCATCGTAAAGTCGATATTATTTCCATTTACCGCAAAGCTGCCGTTTGTACCGAGATCGGTGGTAAGCTGCGTTTCAATCAGGGTCAGCAGGCTGGTGGTTGTATCCCCGGCCAGTATGGTCCGGGTAAAGGTCGATGTATCTTCTCCGCTCGCAAAGGTGATGCTGATGGTATCTCCCGTATTCCAGCCGTTTGCAATCAGATTGCCGCCAAAGCTGCCGGAAATATCGTCCGTATGGTCAAATCCAAGAATCGATGCAGCGCTGATGCCGGAGTTGACACCGCTGTTCCAGAGGAGCCGGATCTCTTCCAGACGGGATTCATCGGACTTGAAAATAAATCGGCTGGTTGCAGCATTATAGGAAACAGTATAATCAAAATTGTATCCATAGTCGGAAGACTCGGTTTCCATCGCGGTTTCAATGGCAGTGGCCAGGGCGTCCGGGTCGGAGTAATCACCGTCCGGAATGGTGGCCCTCAGTTCGGAACCTGCACCAAGATAGATATCCACCTCCTGAAAATTGATCCGGTTGTTGGTATGGTCAATCGTGATTTTGTTGATGGAATTGAAATCCATATCACTGGTTATCGGTGAGTAGCTCTGAATGGAAGTAAACCCCATATCCGGGCCAATACTGTTTTTCCCGATATCTGCGATAATATCAAATTCAACATAAGCACCGGCTGCCGGCGCAGGGTTGGCCAGTTGGATGGAGATATCGGGTTCAGAAATACCGGCCATGTCGAATTCGATCCTGTCTGCTGTACCGGATAAGCCGGCCGGAAGTGAATAGCCCGGGTCACCGGAAACCGACCAGGCATTGGTTCCATTCCAGGTCAGTCTTAGCGGTTTGGTTCCGGGAGGATAGGGTGTGGAGTGAAGCAGGGCATCACTGTTCAATACCGAGATATTCACATCACCGAGCGCGATACCGTTACCGCTGTTGATGCCTCTGACCTTGGGTATACCCTGTGCGTTTTGAGGTTCCCATAACAGCTCCAACTCATAGTATCCGGAAGCTGTGCCATCTTCCTGAATGGTATATTGTTTGGTTGATGAATCATAGTCTATTCTGTAGGTGACATCAAACCCGTATTCGGAAGATGCCTGGTTCATGGCGCTTTCGGCAATATCCGCAAGTGCTTCGGGGGTGTATTTTCCATCCGGAATAATGGCCGTGAGTATTCTTTCATCCGGTACGATATCCATCTCCACATAATCTCCGGACGCCGAAGCCGGAGTGGCCAGACGGACTGTGACATCCGTAATTCCGTCATCGTTCAGATCCAGTTCCAGGCTGCTGCTGGACCCGGGGATGGTTGCCGGCAGGTCGTAATCCGTGTTGTTGAATACGTCCCAGCTTCCGTTTCCATTCCACCTGAACTGCAAAGGCTTTGTCCCTTCCGGATGTGGGGTAGCAAACTGTAATGCATCAGGGCGGTTCACCGTAATACTGATGTCTGAGGCGGACAGGGTTCCTCCGGCATCAACCATACCGAGTTTATAGTTGTTTTGGCCATAACGGTCTTTTTCAATAAAATCGATTCGGTTGTTGGTTTTAGTAACATTCAGATAGTCCTCCCAGAAAACAGTCTTACCATTTCTTCCAACCGCAAGGTTGCCGGTAGAGTCTGATTTGATTTCAAATGGTATTTCATTTCCCCGATAAAGAACTTTGGTGGGATTGTCTTCATCATCAAAATAAAACGGAGAGATATCGGTTTCAATACCGGAGAATATGGAGCTTCCGTTCACCTTGGTGTTCGCAAGGGTCACCAATTGGCGCAGAACGCCATCTACAATTTTAACAGCATCTTTCCTCTGTGCGGTGTTGGCGGATGCATTGACCAGTTGCAGCCCCATTTTTTTTATATAGAGGATCTGTTCATTCACGCTTGAAAGTGCTGATTCTCCGCCTGTAAGCCAGGTTTTACCGACATCGATATTTTTTTCCAGTTGACCGATATTGCTTAGAGAAGATTTAAGATCAAGAACCTGGGACAGACCAATGGGATCATCCGAAAGCCTGTTGATCTGTTTGCCGGTCGTGACGACTTGATTGATATTTTTCAGTTGCTCCGTCAGATCTCCCAATCGAAGCTTCATGGTATTGTATAGTGAAATATTGGGTACCCTCATATGGCTGATGACCTTTCTTTTTGACGACCCCGAATCGTTTTGGAAGTGTCTCCTTAATAAGAATTGATCAATGATTTCATCATTTCGTCGGTAATGGAAAACAGTTTTGCTGCAACGGAATAGGCATGTTGAAATTGAATCATCTTGATCATCTCTTCATCCAGGGAAACAGCGGAAATGGCATCCCGAAGTTCCTGGATTTTACTGACCATTAACTCGCTGTAAGCAAGTGATCGCTCAATGCTCTGTGTCTTTAAACCCAGAGAACTCATCATGACATGATAGAAATCTTCAATCGTTGTTGTCAGAACCTGAGAAGTCGCATCTTCGCCAAGCTGGAATTCCCAGTTTACCATATCGGTAGAAGCATATTGAAGATCCGCAATGGCAAGTGCATTTTTATTATTACCAATGTGAATCATGCCGGTTTCAGGATCAATGACAGATGCAGCAAGATATCGGGCATTGGAAACCAGATCGTTTGTCTGGATGGTCATGGCATCGTCTCCTGTAAAAAAGGTGTTGATACCCAGCGCAGCCATCAACCCGGAATCCTCCGCATCGCTGTCGGAAAAGGCAAAGCTGTAATCCCCATCTGCCGCGGCAATGTCGAATGTGAAAGAACCGTTGTCAGATATCGGCAGGTCAAAGGTAACGGTAAGGGCTCGAACACCATCCAGGTTGACAAAAAATCCATTATCCATGTCAAATCCGTCAATCGGGACCAAAGAAACCGTATATCCCGGATTGTTCTGATGGGATAATCCCCATCCGCCGGAGGAAAAATAGGTCTGGTCGTCCCGTATGATTTCCATGCCTGTCCAGCCTTTATTCAGAGCGTCATAGTTGTTTACGGTAACGGAAAGGTTCTCCGGACTGAATCCATCGGAACCCGTGTACCTGAAATTCTCCAATTGAAATCCATCTGCTTCCTGGGCAAATTGGAGTTTATGGGTTTCGGTTACGGTTGCTTTAATACCTATGGCCTGACGATTGAACTGATCGGCAAAAGAATCGATTGTCCAGTGGTAGTTTGAGGGCAATTCCGCTGTCGGAGTTCCATTTCTGTCTGTAGCAATGGTAAAGGTATCTCCATCAAACAGGGTACCTGCGTCAAATTTTATAGTCATACCGTCAATATTAGCGATGACCGGTGTGTAGGCCGGAGTACTTCCTTCAAGGACAAATGATCCGTATGTAACACTGTTTGACCATTGTATTTCCATATCGTCTTGACCGATTTGACCCCCGCCATTTTCAACGACTTTGAATTTGTATGTATCCAGGATGCTGTTGGCCTGTCCGGTTAATCGGAGCTGCAATGGTTCAGGGAGTCCGTTGGTATCGGTGTTCAATGAAAATGTATTGCCGGCAACAAGTGTTCCGGCTGCAATGTCAAAAGTTATGGAGCCTTCAACCAGATAGGTTCCCGCATCACCAATTTCTATCGTTCCATTGGTTCCGGTGTAGGAACCGGTAGAATCAAATTTTTGCCATGTGATTACGCCTCCGGGTCCGATCACGCTCGATGTCGCAGACCGATTCTCACTGCTGAGGACCTGACCCGAGGAAACCGCTAGACGGGCAAAGGCACCGCCTCCGTTTTGATAATCATTGAACTCATTGATTTCAATGGGAGATCCATCTGATTTTAAAATGGTTACGCTTGATCCTGTTCGTACAATGGAATAAATACTGGCCGGCAATCCGGCGGCAATCAACCCTCCTTCCAGAAGGGTGGCAAATTCCGTATCTGTATCTGCGGTTGCTCCGACAAGAAAACCGACATAATTTCCATCCAGACGAAACGCAATCAGATCATCTGGATTGAAGTTTTCAAAACCTCCATCTCCTCCAAGAGTAATCATCGCATCGGAAGTGGTTGTATTAATTCCGGCTGCCATATTGAACAATCCGCCGGCCGAACCCGCCACGTTGGATCGGATGGAGTATCCATCCTCTAAATTGATGGTCACAAATCCGGTTTTTACTGCACTGTCAACTCCTGCCCCGCCGCTCTCGGTTATTACGGCTCCATCAAAAATAATGGTATCGGTTTCCGTAACACTTGTAAATGTGACTGTATCTGCACCATCCAGTGTAAATGTGTCTGCGGCAAGCGGCAGGGCATTCGGAACGGAGATATCAAAAGAGCCATCTATTCCGGATGTTTCCGTTCCGGCAGTAAAAGCAAAGTTGGAAGCGGATTCGGCAAGAGACCTTATGGTTACCGCTGTTCCCGTATTTGTAACAACCGCATTGGTCACATGAGTATCCAGACCCCGAAAAAAAGCCTTCGCCACTTCACTTTGACTCGTGGTATCCACCCGCCGAAGATCGATCGTGATATTGTCTGTACCGTTGATGGTCATGTTTACAGTATTATTTCCTGCATATTGTGCCCGATCACCGGTTCCATTAAACAGGAGGGTGTTGTCACCCAGAGATGGATATCGGCTTGTGCCTGCTGCCGGGGTGATATCGAATGATTCATCGGTGCCCGATCCTGTGGAAATGGCTTGAAAGTCGACAAATCCGGCAGATGCATCTCCGGTGATCTGAACCGTTGCGCCTACCTGAAGACTCGCCACCCCGATTGCGCCAAGACCTGCTCCGGCAAGCGCAGCCTGTAAATCAGCGGCAAGGGTTGTCTGATTCGTATCATCGGTAATGACATAGCTGACGTTAACACTTCCCTGTGCGGTTGTAATTGAAAATGTCAGGGTTTCCCCATTGGATAGATTTGTGAAATTGCTTGCGGCAATGACCGTATTCACTCCGAGATTCTGAAAGTTATCCAGTGTGGCAATAGGCAGATCCAGAACGTTAAAATTTTCAATTCCGATGTTTTCGCCGCTTTCACTGGTAAACAGGATGACATTATCGGACGTCAGCCGGCTGGAGTCGATGGAAAGATCCGGGATTGCACCGTTTAAAGCCACTATCGAGGTGTTCAGTGCGCTCAGAAAGTTGTTTCGTGTGGTGTCAGCCGTCGCTCCCACCTCGAACGAAACAACCTCGGAATCGTTTCCGGCGTAAAGTGTAAAACGGACCGTATCGTGTTCATGTGCAGTTGTGGCAGCAGGCGGAAGGATATTGGTGATATCGATGGTTGCTGTGTTTTTTCCAGCAGTTGCCGTTATTCCGGTAAGATTCGTCAATGCCTGGGCAATGGAGGCTGCGGAACGCTCGGCATCACCTCCGTCAGCGATCCGGATAGTCTGGTTTCCGCCGGAACTCGAAATGGTAAGGGTCTGGGCTGCGATCGCTCCATTCAGCGCTGTCCCTACATTCGATCCTGTTTGAAGAACGCCGATTCCAGGGCCGTCTGTAATGGCAAAGTTTGCATCCGCATTTACAGTGCCGCTGCTGATAACCGTGAAATCATAGGTAACACTGTCTTGATCCGGATTTCCGCCTGTCCAGTTGGAGATCGATGCTGTCGATATTCCCATATCGACCTCCAGATTGGTGTAGGTGGGTGTCAAAGCGCTGCTGTCCTGAATCCACATCTCAAAGTTTTTGGTATAATCAATCTTGTTGCCAAAGCTCAGGGTGGACAAAAGACCGCTATCATCGGTTGCATATGTACCGGTAACCGGCATTGAAAAATATTCCTCTCCGACGCCCTGGCTGTGCTGCAGGTTGACGGCCCAGATCAATTCACGTGCCATGACATCCAGTTCTGTTCTGAATTTTGGAATCACTTCCCTTTGTATCGTAAGCCAGCCTCCGATGGATCCACCGGTGATTTGATCGGTGATGGCAATGGTTCCTCCATAGGGAGTCTCATATTGTACTTCGCCCTCTGATGATGTCAGATCAAAGGAATCAATACCATTTACGAGTGTATACCCGGACCCGATTGTAATAACCAGTGATCCATTGGGTTGTTCAATCGTTTTAATCCCGATGAAATTGGACAAATCGGTTACCAGGGAATTTCTCCGGTCCCTCAGATCGTTTGCCGTAGCAACTGCTTCACTTTCGACAATATCGGAATTCAGCGCTGCAATGTCAGCGGATAAACGGTTTACTTCCGGAAGAACTCTGGATACTTCCCGGCTTAAATCGACTTCCATTTGTGTCAGATCTTGATTTAACATGTTGATCCGGTCCGCTGCCAGTAGACCGGTTTCATAAACCAGTTTACGCTCGGAAGCTCCGATAGGGTTGTTTGACAAATCGTGCCATGAGTTCCAGAATTCAGAGATGATATGGCTGATACTGGTTTCGGAATTTTCACTGAAATTGCTTTCCAGGATTTGAATATAGGCAGCACTTTCTTCATTTGCAGCCAGGTCTGATTTCAAATTAATGAGACGCTCTTCAATAAACGTGTTGTTTTGTCTCTGAATGGTTTCAATTTGAACGCCGCTGCCCAGAATCTGTCCACCAAATTTTACCGGATCATTAGCTGAAAATTCAATATTCTGACGGCTGTAAGCAGCTGTATTGACATTGGCAATATTATGGCCTGCAACAGCCAGGCCAAGCTGCTGTGCGTTCAATGCAAGTTTTGCCGTATTGAGTACGGATGACAGGCCTGACATGGCTATACCTCTTTATGAAGCAACACGTTGGTTTTTTTTGCACCATTGCAGCTGCTCATTTTGTCATACACGGGTTTTGGTTTTCCGGCATTGGTTATGATTCCAATAAGTTCATCTAGTATCCCCAGGTAGTCTTCCACGAATTTCTTGTTTTCTTCAGACAGGAGGCGAACTCTATTTTTTATCATAATCAGGGGGACATAGATTTTCTGAAGGTTTTGTCTCTGCTTCCCGGGTACCAGGGAGATTATTTTTGGAGTGTGAAACGTGGTTGCGTCCATGCCATGAAGAAAACCCAATTTATTCAGAATCGTAAGGATGCTCATCCGGATTTCAACAATTCGGTTTGAAATTTTTTGTTTCTGATCGGAATATCTCCACATGGCTTCAATATCCGCACTTTCCAGGCTCTTTTTTTCCTGGGTGCAAATTTCTACCAGTTGTTCATAGATTTTTATTTTTTTATAAAATAAGGTTTCAATATCATGGATTGAAGTCTCCATTGCCAATCTCCTTTATGATGCACCTATACTATTATCGGAGGTTTTTCCGTATTTCTGAAGTGGATCGTTTTGATTCAATCCGGTGATTGCTCCATGATCCTGCTTCTTTCTCATGCGGCTGCTCAACTGCTGATACAGACTTTCTCCCAACCCGAGACCCTTGCCTTTTGAAGCAAGTTCTTTTGAAATTTGAGTGTAATACATGGATTCATATATATCCCGGCCTAGACTTTTTCCAAAAATATCATCCCCGGAAAGGGTTTTCCTCATGGACTGAAACATGGAATCCAGAAGGATCGCTTCAAAATCCGCACACGCCTGTTTCAGCTTGGTGTTTTCCGGGAGATTGTCTCTTTTGGCTACGGATGTAATGTTTTTGGATGATTGAATTTCCATGAAGGATCTTTCTCCTGTTTAAATGATTACCAGATTGGCCTGGAGTGCTCCGGAAGCTTTTATGCTCTGAAAGATACTGATCAGATCGCGCGGTGTAACTCCGATTGCATTCAATGCCCGGACAAGCTCCCCGATGGTGGATGCTTCCGGAACAAGAATGACCTTGCTTTCATCTTCCTTAATTTCAATGCTGCTTTCTTTTAAGGTAACGGTTTGACCTTGAGCAAGCGGGTTTGGCTGAGAAACCGTTTCATGATCTTTTATGGTGATACTCAAATTTCCGTGAGATACAGCAACGGTGGAGATTCTGACGTTTTCTCCGATCACGATGGTTCCGGTTTTCTCATTCACTACAATTGTGGCGATGGTATCCGGCACAACCTCGAGATTTTCAATCTTACCCACATAAGATGCGACATCTTTTCCCATATCTTTGGGGACTGTCAGGGATATGGTGCCGGAATCCAGGGCCTGGGCCAGTTTTTTTTCAAGGGTCTGGTTGATGGTTTCGGTGATTCGAAGTGCGGTTGTAAAATCCGGGTTAAACAGGGTAAAAATCAACTCCTTTTTCCCGTTCAACTGCATGGGGACTTCTTTTTCAATACTGGCGCCTCCGGCAATTCTGGCTGCCAACAGGTGATTTTTAGTAGCCCCTTCGGCACCGGCTCCGCCCAGCGCCAGCGCGCCCTGTGCCAGAGCATATACCTTGCCGTCCACTCCGCTGAGAGGCGTCAGCAGCAAAGTGCCGCCGGCAAGGCTTTTCGCATCTCCTACCGAGGAAACCATGATATCAATCCGGCTCCCGACCCGTGCAAAAGGAGGGAGTTTTGCCGTGACCATGACAGCAGCGACATTTTTGACCTTCAGTTGATTTTTGGTTACATGAATTCCCATCCGTTCCATCATATTGGCAAGAGACTGAACCGTGAACTCAGATCCGGATTTATCTCCGGTTCCGTTTAAACCCACAACCAGGCCATAGCCGATCAACTGGTTTTCCCGTACCCCCTTGATGGCGATCAGTTCCTTAATCCGGACAGCGTATGCACTTGAAAAGCTACCCAGAAAAATAAAAAACGCGATAACAGGACATATGTATTTCCGGATTGGATTTCCAGTTGTTTTTTTTTGCATTCCCTCCCCCTTTACGGAATCTTGGGTTAAAACGGCCAGATCTTATCCAAGATACGGACTCCCCAGCCAGGGGATTGTTTATCCGCAAGCACACCGTTTCCGATATATTCAATTTTGGCTTCAGCCAGGAAGGTGGATGTTACCCGATTGTCCTGGGTGATATCTTCCGGCCGGATGATTCCGGATATCTTTATTGTCTGGGTTTCATTGTCCACCGTCATCTCCCGTTGTCCATTGACGACAATGTTTCCATTGGGGAGAACCTGAGTAACGATCGAGCCGACCGACGCGGTAAGCCGGCCGCTTCGGTCACTGGCTCCGGCGCCTTTCCATTCCGAGGCGGCGCCGACCTTAAATAACTGGCTGGCTCCCAGATTTTTATTGATATTGGCTGCTCCGGTCATGCCGTCCACATCGTAATTCAGGGTGGATTCGCCTTTCGTGGAGGTGTTGGCATCCATTTTTGAGGAAGCATTTTCAACAATATCCACAATGACCGTATCCCCGATTCGCCTGGCCCGGTTGTCCATGAACAGCATCTCTCCTGAATCGGTCCATAAAGATCCTTCGGATGGTGGTATAGAGGCATAGAATTGATTGAGTCTGTCCTGGCTCTCTGCGGGAATCACACGGGGACCATCATCTTCCATCAGTGTTGTCAGGGTTGAACAGCCGGACAGGAGCAGCAGAAAAATCATCAGCACCCATATCATGATTGTATCTTTTATTGTATTCATCTCTTTTCCAGGCTCCGGATTCAATGCATTAAGGGTTTCATGGAGCTAAAAAGTGACCTCCACGGTTGAGCGGTCCACGACTCTTCCGATAATATTTCTTTTTGAATTGATATTTTGCACCTTGATCAACTGATTCATATGACCGTCGGTCTGGGCCAGACCTTTTGCTGAAACCAGGAGCAATCCGTTTCCGGCAATAATTTTTACCCGGTCTCCCTTGTAGATCATTGGAGGGGTTTCCAGCATGGTGCTGCGGAGAAAGGTCTCGGCACGCATATTCTGTTTGATTCTTTTTCCAATGGCATCGTCAATGTTCATGCAGACATTTTCCGGGGTCTTGGATATATTCAGTTTCCGCATACAAAGGTCCTGTTCCGCAACCAAAGTACCCCTTGAAAGTTCACGTTTTGTAACAACAACCTCCTCATATCGGTTGATCCATGCGGAAACGGATACAGAATCATTGGGTTCACTATCAACCTGTATGGACATAACAAATTTTACATTTCCAAGAAGATTGTCAGAGGTATGACGGGTGACAGCGGCTGTGAGATGGCCTGCCGGAAACCGGTTTTTTCCATGAAACTTAATTGCTCCAATTTTGAATTCGGAGTTTTTGAGTTGCTGATCAACATAGTTATGTAAAACCTGTCGAATATATTCTTCTTGAAGGGTTTGACAGGCACGATGGATTTGAATAAATTCCGGTCCTTTGAGAATTTTTTCAATCCGGATGTCGTTCAGGGAAGAGAGGGCTGCGGAAATTTTTGCCTTGGACAGCATTTGCTTCATTCCAGGGTCAGGGGCTTTTTCAATTTTCAAAGAGAGAAGTTTTTCAGAAATGGATTGGGGTGCCAGAACAACAGCGACGTCGCGTAAAAGAATTTCCGAACCATTGATTTCTGCGGATGGTTGCAGTTTGATAATGATAGCCGGTGGATCGATGTTGCTTTGCAATTCAGGCAAGGCCCAGCTACCGGTTGCACCGAGGCATAAGAGCCCGAGACAGATCCGCAGGAAAAAAACAGGTAATCGGATGGACAATCGATCAATTTGTGGATGGTGCAAAAATCTCATGTTTGTTTTCCACTGCATTATCGTTTCACACTGTTGGCGATTCCAAGCATACTGTCCGCGGTCTGGACTGTTTTGGAATTTGCCTCATACGCCCTCTGGCCGACGATCATGGCCACCATCTCTTCAACAACGCTGACATTGGACATTTCCAGAAAGGCATTGGATATGGTTCCCACACCCTCACTGCCGGGAATTCCTTCAATGGGATCTCCGGAACCTTCCGTCGCCCGCAGCAGATTTTGACCGACGGCAAAAAGGCCGGCAGGATTGACAAAGGTATAGAGGTTGATCTGTTCCGTAAGAAGCACAGTATCACCCGCACCATAGGCAGTGAGTTGACCATTGGATTGCACGGATACAAGTACGGTTTCCGGAGGGAGACCGATTTCCGGTTGCAGCCGTCCTCCGGCCGGGGTGGTCAGATAACCTTCGCTGTCCAGGGTAAAGTTGCCGGCCCGTGTATAGAGTTCTTCATCTCCATTGATAACCCTGAAAAAACCACGGCCTTCAATCGCCATATCCAGATCATTTCCGGTTTGAACATAGTCACCCTGGGTGAAAATTTTTTGCACACTGGAGGGTTTGGTTCCCATTCCAACCTGGATACCTGAGGGAATTTGCCCGCCTCCGGGAGTTGTGGCGCCGGCGATTAATTGGGTCTGGTACATCAGGTCCTGAAAGTTGGCGCGGCTTTTTTTAAAACCGGTGGTGTTGGCGTTGGCAAGGTTGTTGGCGATCACATCCACGGTCATTTGCTGGGCGTTCATTCCAGATGCGGCTGTCCAAAGAGATCGAATCATTATCATCCTCCGTTTTTATAATAAAATGGGATTGATTTCTTACGGTCTTCCCAGTTCAAGAATGGCTTTTGAATCGATTTCATCAAAAGTCATGATCATTTTCTGATATGCCTCATACATTCTGTGTGTCTGAATCATTTCCACCATTTCAACCGTCGTGGAAATATTGGGTTTTTCAAGAGAGCCCTGCTCTACAAAAACTTTTTGCGGAATCTGTTCATCGGCTCCGGCATCTCCTTCATAGCGAAACATGGACTTATCGGTCTTTTTCAGTCGTGTTAGGTCTTCGAAGGTTACAATGTCCAGGTTTCCGATTGCATCTCCATCCACAACCACTTCTCCTGCCTGGCTGATGTGGATTTCCGTTCCCTGAATATCAAGAGGAGCATTATTCCCAAGAACCGGATCTCCGTTTTGGGTAACCAGTGTTCCATTTTGATCAACGGTAAAGTTACCATCCCGGGTGTATTGTATTCCCTGCTGGGTTTGAACTTTAAAAAAGCCTTTGCCGCCAATGGCCAGATCCAGTTTGTTGTCGGTGACTTTCAAATCCCCTTGACTGTGATCGGTCACAAGGTTTGCTTTGAACATGTCATCAAAAGCCAGAATATCGCCTTTAAATCCATTGGTGTCCGAATTGGCCAGGTGATTGGCAATGATATCCAGTTTTCTTTCCTGTCGAAGGCCGCCTTGTACAGCCCGGGTCATTTGTAATATCATTGGTTTCTCCTTTTCCGTAAGGTTTTGCAATATGAATGCCAGTTGATTGTCCGGGCTGCATTTGCAGGGATACTTGCTTGTCCATATTGATTTGTCCTGTATTTGCTTGAATCGGCCTTGAAAAAAGATTGGATATGATTCGTCTGCTGCGGGCAAGCAGGAAGGAAAAAAATACCTAAGCCGGTCGTTTTTTCCCATTCATGGAATAGGCGAAAGCAAGAAGCTCTGCAACGACGATATAAAGGCTCGGCGGTATTTCAGCGTCCAGTTCCAGACCGGATAACACCTCAACCAGGTCCGGATCATCTTTGACCGGTATCCCGTGTTCCTTTGCCAATTGAATGATATGATCGGCAACAACGCCTTTTCCTTTGGCGGTTAATTTGGGTGCCTTGCTCTTCAGAGGATCATATTTAAGCGCAACGGCTTTTTTTGGTTTTTTTTTCATATCAGGATATTCACCATGCCTTGTTCAGAGCCGGCTATGGATTTTTCGATCAAAGAGGTTCCGGCTATGGTTTCCGGGCTGAGAAGACGACAGGTTATCGGATAAACAATAAATCCATGGGATTTTAATTTTGTTTCCAGTTCAGGAAGGTTTTCCTGAATCATGATTTGAATTTCATGATTTGCCACGCCAAATGATCCGTTGATTTGATTGTTCAGGATCGAGAAATCAGCAAGAAATTCACCGAGTCGGGTCATTTCCAGTAAAAAAGATACGCGAAGCGTTCGTTCATCATGGGTTTTCGCGTCTTTTGTATGATTCAGATCAATGAAAATCTGCCCAAAGGTGAGGGTTCCGTCAAACAATATCGGCAGATGAAATAGTAGCCGGCCGGACTCTTCAAACAAATTCCGGTTGAGCAACTGAAGATTTTCAATACCTTGGGAAAAGGATTGCAAGGATTGGTGCGTGGCGTTCTCCGGGTCGGGAATCAAAGCCAATGCTTTCATATCATGGTTGATCAGATCTATCGTTTTTTCAAATACGATTGTTTCAGGATGGGAAAAAAAGGAAAGCAGTTTGTTTTCCCATTTCAGTCCGCTGTTTTCAATAAAATGTTTTAACAAGCCTGGGTTGGTTTGTTCGGATTGTAAAGCCGTGTTTTGTATCAGACGGACAAAATGGTTGATTGCTTTAGAAGATGTTGCGGCACTTCCAGAAGCGTCGGAAGCCATGTTTTGCCGGATAAGGCTTTCAATATGCTTGAACGGGCCGGTTCGGCCAAGAGACTTTACAGCATCATAGAGCAATTTTATCGGAGGCGTATTAGATGGTTCGATTTTAAATACGGGTGTAGGCTTGGATTGTACAACCCGCAGAAGAATCGTTTCTCCGGTTTTCAACGGGGTATGAGTTTGTGCCAGAAGGGTCTTTCCCAGTATGACAAGCTGTGACTGGCGACCGGATAGTGTTTTTACAACTTTTGCATGAAGGAGCTGATCTTTTTGAAGAGGAGGAAGCGTATGGAGAGATTGGTTATCTTTTATAATGGAAAGCTTTGAAGAAGAGAGAAAAATTTTGGATATGTCGGAAACCATAAAAGTATCAGTTTTTAAAACATAACATGGTTATTGAATGTTGAGCAGTTTTTTTTTCAGGTCCAGAACCAGTTCCACTTCTCCCTTGGGAAGGGATAAGGTTTTTGCAATTTCGGATGAACTTTTTCCGGCAATATATAGCTGGATAATGGACTCCTGTTGATCATATACAAGGATGGATTGGGATTCGGAATCCGCATTTCCTTTTCCAATCAGAGTTTCTGTCCGGTTCAGCAGCAGATTGAGGCTGATAATTCGGGAATCCAGTTTTTCATTCAATTTGTTGATGAGATGATTTTTTTTCTTGAGCTGTTTTCCGAAAGTGGTTGCAATATAATTCGCTTGTGTAAGAAGAGGCTCGATCATCCCCATCACTTTTTCAGAAGTATCCTTGGATATGTCCTGTTGCAAACGGATTTTCATATTTTTCAGGAGCCATAGAATCAGAACAACCAGGATAACATCAACAGCTATCTGGAAGATAACCCATAATTCAATTTTCATATCTTCAAAAACCATTGAATTTCTTTCCCCAAAAACGGGTTGTTAAAAAACTATGCGATTGTATCCAGAAGTCTGCCGGGAGAATCCGGATCTTTATTCGTTGTCTTTTCATTCACTTTTTTATCTTTTTTTACGGAGTCCCCTTTTTTCTTTTTTTCTTTTTCACGCTGCTCTTTATCCGGAACAATGGCATCCGATTCCTCTGATCCAGGAACAGAGGAGCGGGTAATCCGGTCTTTTTCCTGTTGCTCGGCGGCTGTCAATTGGCTGGTATCCATAGAGTGGGGCCTGGCTTGCTGAGAAGCATCTCTAGCCATATCGCCTTGCTGAACAACAATATTGACATTTGATATAACGGTCATAAAAAGCCTGTTGAACCTTCCATGGCAATTTAAAACAGATCGATATTTTTAAGAACAATCTCCTTTATGCCTTTTTCCGATAATGCATTTTCCAAAGACTGACGAATCATAATTTGCAATTTTGTTTTATCAATCAAGGAAACATCTTGATTTTCCGATTGGGATGAATCTTGTTTTTCAGAAGGAGAATTTTTTCCTTTTTCAGGTAACTCCAGTTTTTCCAGGGTTTTTTGAAAAATGTCATAGATCAGGAATCGAAAAAATGGTTTTCGAGAGGCAATTGCATTTACAATAGTGTTACTGTTACAGTTGATCTGGACATCTGCCGTAAGGTAAGCAATATTGTCTCTGTTATGCGGATCGAGAATAACAAATCCATTAAAATCTATCGATAATCCAGATAAGATGGTTTCTTTAACAGTTGGATCCATATTTTTTTGTTCAGACTCAATGGATGCGATTTCCGGTTTGCCCGTCCCTGCATGATCGCTGGACAAAAAGAAATAAAGTGAAACAAAAGAAATCAGAAAAACGATTGCTCCGGCTGAACAGGCAATAACAAGTCTGGATCGGTACCATTTTTTTCTTTCAATTTTTTGGACTTCCGGTGGGGGAGGTTCATCTGAAATAATTTTTGAATCATCTGCTTCCTCTAAGACAACCCGGTCAAGCTCAATCTGTGGTTCGGTTGGATTTTGTTCATCATCCTGATCAACTTCATTCCTTAAAAGTGAATCAATATCTTCCTGAGAGACAAGTCCGGATTCATGAAGTTCTTCTAAAGAATCGTCATCGGCTCCCTTTAACAGGGTATCGATATCATGTTGTGAAATCAGGCTGGAGGTGTCAGCTTCCTCCTCTTCTGGAATGTCATCCTTGCCTTGCAACAGGTTATCAATGTCTTCCTGGGAAATGAGGCCTTCTTCAGAATCTTTGCTTTTATTATCGGAAGCTTCAGATAAGAGCATATCAAGTTCATTCTGTGAAACAAAATTTTGTGGATTTTCAATCCCTGATTCTTCAAGCAATGAGGCAGCTGCTTTTTTTTCTGTTTCCACATTTGAATTCGAAGGCTTATTGTTATATTCCTCCAAAAGCAGGTTCAGTTCATTCTGAGAAATAAAAAGAGATCGCTCCTCTTCTTGAGGCTGTTCATCCGTATCGGTTTCACCGGCAAGGAGTTTGTCAATGTCGTCCTGGGAAATGGCACCTGCGCCATCGGATTC
>DYJC01000005.1:0-323397 GCA_020723305.1 Desulfosudis oleivorans | reverse complement strand
GGCAGCCGGTTTCGATTCGGCTTCAGCTTTTGTTGAATCAGCGGTTAATTCACCGGCAAGGAGTTTGTCAATGTCGCCCTGGGAAATGGCACCTGCGCTATCGGATTCGGCAGCCGGTTTCGATTCGGCTTCAGCTTTTGTTGAATCAGCGGTTAATTCACCGACAAGGAGTTTGTCAATGTCGTCCTGGGAAATGGCACCTGCGTCATCGGATTTAGTAGCCGGTTGCGGTTCGGCTTCTGCTTTTTCATCAGAATCAATCTGATTTTGGGCTTGAAGTAGTTCCGCTTCCAGCTCATCCACGGAAATGTCGTCAAGAGAGATATTTAAAAGATCACGGATATCACCTGGAGATATTTCATCGATCAGATTGTTATTCTCTTCCGTATCATTCTGATCAGTAGCTCTCTCTTCAAGGGAAAGATTTCTCAGTAAGTTGTCGATCTCCTCCTTTCCTTCTGTTTCTTGGCTGATGGCGGATTGAAGTAATTGGTCAATATCATCCTGTGAAATAGAGTCTGACTCAGTATGTTGATTTTTGGTTTCAGCCATCGTAATTACTCTGACAACTATTTATTTTGATGTGAAACAATCAATACAGGTTACTCTTGATAATACAGTCGAAGCCTGTTTTTTAATTTGATCAAGGCGCTTGTGTGGATTTGGCAAATCCTGGATTCGGTTAATTTCAGTATTGTACCGATTTCGTTCAGAGTCAATTCATCCTGATAATATAAAGATATCACGAGCTGTTCTTTTTCCGAAAGGGTCTGGATTGCTTTGGTCACTTCCCGCTTTAACTCTTCCCTGAATAGTCTTCGGGATGGATCATCCTTGCTTTTGATTTTTTCCTGAAAGGTATTCTGGGTAGAGGATTGATTGTTTTTATTTTTAATAAATTCATCCATGCTGAGCAGCGCAGCACCATGAATATTGGAAAGTTGTTTAAAATAGGATTCCAGATCAATCCCGAGTTCTTTGGCGATTTCCCAATCTTCTGCCAAATGGCCTTCACGGGTTTCAACAGAACTAACAGCTTTTTCAATATCCCGAATTTTTTTTCTCATGGATCTGGAATACCAGTCCAGACTTCTGAGTTCATCCAGTATCGCACCCCTGATCCGGAATTCAGCATAGGTTTCCAGGCTGACGTCCCGTTCAGGGTCAAATTTGTCAATCGCATCGATTAATCCAAGACACCCGGCGCTGATCAGTTCATCAAAAACAACAGATGACGGCAGTCTCGTGGCCATTTTGGCAGCAATACGTTTTACCAAAGGCGCATGTCTGATAATCAGCTCTTCCCTTTCTTTAGGGGTAAGCCTTTGATTTTTATCGGTAGAGATAGTTTTTGAATAGTTTTCGATCATTGTTCAATATATTGGATCAGATAGCCAGTCCAGATGCTGTTTTGTAATCAATAAAACGTTTTAAAAAGAATTTGATATTTCCTTCCGCACTTAATCTGGCCGGAGATTTCAGGAGATCATCGGCCAGATTTTGGAAACAGGTGCTGGATAGTGCAGATGGGTACATTTCAATAACCGTACTTCGGTTCATCAAAGCCTGTTTCAGCAAGTGATCTGTCGGCAAGAAGCCGACATACTCAAGAACCACATCGTTGATGAAACGATCAACAGATTTGCTGAGCGTATGATAAACCATTTTGGCCTGCATTTCATTCTTGACCATGTTGATCAATATTTTGAAATAATTCATTCCATACTGGGTAGCCATTACTTTGATCATCGCATAGGCATCTGTAATAGAGGTTGGTTCGTCGGTTGCCACAATAACACATTCATCCGCAGCTAGATTAAAATAGATTACATTGGAAGAGATGCCGGCCCCTGTGTCGATGAGAAAGATATCAACCCGTTCGTCCAGTGATTCAAATTCGCTCAGGATGTTCAATTTCTGTCCTTCGGTAAGATGGGTAAAGTCTGTAAAGCCGGAGCCAGCCGGAATGATTCGGATTCCCTCCGGTCCATCAGCCATGACTTCGGATAATTCTTTTTCGCCGTTGATCACGTGCCCCATATGGTAACGGGGATGAATCCTGAATAATATGTCAATATTGGCAAGCCCAAGATCTGCATCCAGCACGATAACTTTTTTGCCCAATCGGGTAAATGCAATGGCAAGGTTGCCAACGATATTGGTTTTTCCGACCCCTCCCTTCCCGCTGGTCACAGCGATAACCCTTGGAAAGGTGAGTCCTTGGGATCGCGGATGTGGTTTTAACTTCGCTTTTTTTTCATGCTGGTGAATTTCGGTTTTTACGATTTCTCGTAAACGGTTTGCCTGATCCAATTGTTTCTCCCCTTTTCTTTATTCTAAGATAAATACCGGCTTCGGTTAAATATCAGCCTGGAAATATTCTGTTTTGTTGCAGCGATAATATCTTCCGGTACTTTCTGACCGGTGGTCACAAAGGAGATCGGAAGTGCATAATCAAGAATCTGGTCAAGGATTCCTCCACGTTGTCTGGTTTCATCGATTTTTGTGAATATGTATGTTTGCGGGTTCAAGCTGGAAAAGTATTTAACAGCATCTTTCATATCCGGTTGCTTGGTTGTCGAACTTAAAACCAGATGGCAGGAGCCGGAAAATTTTTCACCCAGAAGAGAGACAAGCTCGGCCATTCTTTCTTTATCCAGATGGCTGTGACCTGCCGTATCCACCAGCACAAAATCTCGGTTTTTAAGTTTGTGAATTGCGGCGGTTATATCTTCTCTTGAAAATGCTGTCAGACAGGGAATCCCGATGATGGATGCATATGTTTTCAGTTGTTCAACCGCACCGATCCGATAATTGTCAACAGAGATGAGCCCAACCTTTTTTCTTTTTTGTAAACAAAGATCGGCAGCCAGTTTGGCAATGGTAGTTGTTTTTCCGACACCGGTCGGGCCGATTAGTACGGCGAACTTTGGCGTTTCGGAAGGCTTTGGATCATCAATTGTTTGAAACGGGTTGGATACGGTAATGGAATCGAAAACAGCTTTGTAGATCTGTTTGGCGATTTCGACATTCTTTAGATTTTGATTGGCTGGATTTTGGAACACTTTATGAAAAAAATGACTGACCCTTTTTTCAGAGATTCCGGATCGGATAAGGCTGGAATACATCTTGAAACTGTCCGGGCAGCTTTGAAACGCTTCAGGGAGCCCATTTGGCTGAGCAAGCAGGAACAGCACTTCTTTGATGCTTGCAATTTCTTCACGGATGGTTTTAGTATTTTTTGGATAATCCTCCTCAGCTGACTGACCTGGAATCGCGGTAATTTCAAATCGATCTTTTCCATATGGATCTATGGTGGTTTTTCGAATACATTTTGTAGAAAGTATCATCGCATTGGGGCCCAGTTCTTTTTTGATTTTACTGACCCCTTCCTGGATACTTTTTGTTTGATATTTTCTAACGACCATGTCGTAACATTACCTTACCGGTTGATTTAACATGAATGTTCTGCTGAATTTCAGCATGCGAAAAAACAAACACAGATGGCGCAAATTGTTCTACAAGTTTTCTCAGGTGACGCCTCAATACAGGAGAACAGAGAATGATCGGCTGAATGCTGATCGCCATAATTTTTTCAATCTCCTCTTTAATGGAACCCACAATGGAGTCCACGATCTTGGGCTCTGCAGCTAGATATGATCCGTGTTCCGTATGCTGTATGGATTTAGAAAGTACATTTTCCACTTCCTGATCAACAGTGATAACAGGTAGCACACCTTCATCCTGAACATAGGGGCTTAGCATGGATCTGGCTAATTTTTGTCTTACATATTCCGTCAGCAGATCCGGATCTTTGCTTTTTGAAGCATAATCCGCGAGCACTTCGACAATCGTTAATAAGTCCCGGATGGATACTCTTTCCCGTAAAAGGTTCTGTAATACCTTTTGAAGTATGCCAAGGGGAAGTTGAGCTGGAACCAGCTCCTCAACCGCTTTTGGGTAGGTTTTTGCCAGATTATCAAGAAGATGTTGTACTTCCTGTCTTCCCAGAAGGTCAGAAGCATTATTCCGGATCACTTCCGTAAGATGGGTAGCAATAACCGTAGAGTTGTCAACAACGGTATAGCCATTAAATTTGGCATCCTCCTCCCTTTCCGGCGGAATCCATAATGCCGGAAGGTTGAATGCGGGTTCTGTTGTGGGAATGCCTTCGATCTTCCGGGTTACATTACCGGGGTCCATGGCCAGGAGATGATTAACCATAAGTTCAGCACCGGCCATCTGGACACCTTTAATCAGCAGGCGATATTCAGAAGGCTTTAATTTGAGGTTATCACGGATATGAATCGGCGGAATGATGATTCCAATTTCGGTTGCAAACTGTCTTCGAATGGCTCGAATTCTACCTAAAAGATCACCGGTTTGTTCACTGTCAACCAGAGGTATCAACCCATAACCAACCTCAAGTTCCATTGCATCAAGGGTTAATAAGTGTTCAACCTCTTCGGGTCCGGTAGGGGTGGTTTTTTCTTTACCAGCCGTTTCAGGCAGTGCTTCTTTCTTCGTCTTTCCGTATACATTGTGATAATAGTAAACCGTTCCGATGAGGAACATCGAGAGCGTCATAAAGGGAAAAGCAGGTAATCCGGGAACCATCCCGAGCAGAAAGACGATAAACGCTCCAATGTAGATTGGATTTGGGGTGGAAAAAATATGTTTTAAAAATTCTTTACCCATTCGATCTTCCGATGCTGCCCGGGATACGAGAAGACCGGCAGAGGTGGAGATGATGAGTGCCGGGATCTGGGTAACAAGGCCATCCCCCACCGTGAGCAGGGTGTAGTTTTTTGCCGCATCCATCATGCTCATGTCTTGTTGAAACACACCAATTATGAATCCGCCGATAATATTGATTGCAGTGATAATGATTCCGGCAATGGCATCCCCGCGCACAAACTTGCTTGCACCATCCATTGCACCGTGGAATTCCGACTCTTTTGCAATCATTTTTCTCCGTTCACGGGCTTCATTTTCATCAATAATGCCGGCATTTAAATCCGCGTCAATGGCCATTTGTTTGCCGGGCATTCCATCCAGGGTAAACCGGGCGGCAACTTCAGCGATCCGGCCGGAGCCTTTGGTAATAACAATAAAATTGATCAAAACCAGAATGACAAAGATGATCATTCCAATGACATAATTGCCTCCGACAACAAAACTGCCAAAGGATTTGATAATGGCTCCCGCAGCCAGTTCTCCTTCACTGCCATGCAGCAGAATCAGACGGGTTGAGGCAACATTCAATGCAAGGCGGAACAGGGTAATCACCAGAAGGACAGATGGAAATATGGAAAATTCCAATGGTGAAATCGTATACATGGTAGTGATGAGGATAATGATTGCGATGGTTATGTTCAGCGCCAATAAAAGATCCAGTATAACCGGATGGAGAGGCAGCAGCATTGCGCAGAGGATACCGATCACGGCAACAACCATTGCCATGTCTGATGAGTCTTTTACGAGGTTCTTCAGTGTGTTGATGATTTCGTTTTTCATCCCATACTCCTGCTTTCAGCACAATATGGATCAAGGTCTATTTGAAAAACAATTCCGGTCTGGGTCGACCATATTTTGACATCCATGTTAAAAGAATGACGTATCATTCTATGCCGTGGAACTTGTTCATGGTCGGAATAAAAAGTGTCATGAGGTTTTTCCTTTAAGTTTATAAACATATGCGAGCAGTTCTGCGACAGCCTGAAAGAATTGTGCCGGGATTTCATCCCCGATGTCGATTAACTTATACAAATTTTGAGCCAACTCTTTGTTTTCAACCACAGGAACATCGTGTTCGTATGCAACTGTCTTTATTCTCTCTGCAATCAAGCCGGCACCTTTTGCGACAACCTTCGGCACATTCATTTTAGCGGCATCATACTGGATGGCGATTGCCAGATGAGTCGGGTTGGTGACAACAACATCGGATTTCGGAACTTCCTGCATCATCCTTTTTCTTGCAGCCTGATACTGGAGAGTTTTGATCCGTGATTTCACCTGGGGATCGCCTTCGCTCTGTTTGGATTCTTCTTTTACTTCCTGCTTGGTCATTTTCATCTGTTTCATGAATTGCCATCGTTGAAACAGATAGTCGAGAATGGCCAGAAAGATCATGACAATGATGACCCAGAAAAAAATTTTGAAAGCGACCCGCAGGGTGTATAAAAGGATATGGTCAATACTTGTGCTGTACAGCATTTTGATTTTCGATATTTCACCCTTGATAATATACCAGGAAATCAGCCCGATAATTGCCAGCTTGAAGATGGATTTGATGGCCTCGAAAATTGATTTTGATGAAAACAGTCTTTCGAAGCCTTTTATCATGCTCATTTTGCTCCAGTCGGGTTCAATGGCTTTCAGGGCGATTACAAAACCGACCTGGACAAAACCACTCAGCATGGCCATGATAAATACGGCGATAAAAACCGGAGATAGAATAATAAGCGTTCGAAATCCGAATTTATGGATCAACGTTACACAATGGCTGAAGCTCATTTCCGGTATATGGTGAAATGTAAAACTGTGTCGCATGACGGAAAGAAATTCTTTGTAATAGAAAAAGCCGAATCCATACAGCACAAGCAATCCGGAAAGCAGAACCAGAACGGACTGAATCTCAACACTTTTTACAACCTGCCCCTCTTCTCTGCTCTTTTGGAGTTTTCTCGGGGTGGCCTGTTCGGTTTTTTCCTGAAAACTATCTTCTGCCATTTTTCATCCTGCTACTTAAGAGCCCAATAATGTTAAAATGGTGATGAATAGCTGTGGAAGCTGCGAAAGGTAGGACCGGGTTACGATGACGATAATCTGGAGTGTAATTCCGAAAAAGATAAGACCGACGACGATCTGTATGGGAAAAGCAGCAATGAGGATATTCATCTGTGGTGAAAATTTTGCACTCAGACCAAAGGCAGTGCTGACAAAAAGCAGTGCAACAATTGCGGGAGCTCCGATTTTCAAGGAAATGATAAAGATATCCGACGAAAGGGTCACGAACTTGATCAGCAGCTCTTTTTTTAAGGAAATCATTCCCATATCAATCAGTTGAAAACTTTCAGCAAGAGCATAAATCATGATATGATGCCCGCCGAGAAGTAAAAAAATGAGAAGCACCATCCAGTAACCGATTTCGTCAAGGATCGATACCTGACCGCCGGTCTGCGGGTCAATAACATTGATCATGGCGAATCCCATTTGAAAGCTGATGAGTTGTCCTGCAAGCTGAACAGCGGATAAGAACATGCGAACGCTCAGACCCAGGATTGCCCCGATGATCAGTTCGGAAACCATAAAAACGGCAAAACCGACAAAGGAATCGGGAAAATAACGAGGATCCACGGTTACCACAGTATATAATCCCAATGAGATCACAAGTGAAAGACCGGCTTTCACAAGTCCCGGAAGGATCTGGGTTCCGAAAATCGGGAACAGGAACAGGATCACACTGACCCGCGTCAGTACAAGCAGAAAGATTTTAAACTGATCAGGTGAAATGTCTATAATTTCAGTCATGTTAATTTTATCAGCTCAAACAGAGCCGGTTCGAAAGCTACCGGATGTACATGGGAATATTGGCAATAAGCTTTTGTGTGAATGTTATTAGCTTTTCCAGCATCCATGGTGCAAAAAAGAGAAGACCAAGAAAAACAGCAAGAATTTTCGGAATAAAGGAGAGAGTCATTTCCTGAATAGATGTCACAGCCTGGAAAACACTTACCGCTAGCCCGACAATAAGTCCCAGCCCAAGCATCGGCATGGAAACGATAATGGTAAGGATGATGGCTTCTTTTGCAAGATTGACAACAAATTCAGGAGTCATATCATAAACATTCCAAAACTGTTCAGCATGGACCCGACAATCATGTGCCATCCGTCTACAAGGACAAACAACATTAGTTTGAACGGGAGCGATATCATAATCGGAGGCAGCATCATCATACCCATGGACAGGAGAACGCTCGCCACAACCATATCGATTATTAAAAAAGGGATATACAATACAAACCCGATAATAAAAGCGGTTTTCAGTTCACTGATCACAAAAGCCGGTGTCAGTGTGAGCAAAGAGAGATCATCCGGTGTCTGGGGGCGTTTTGCCTTGGAGGCTTTGACAAAGAGAGCCAGGTCTTTTTCGCGGGTATTTTTCAGCATGAATTTCCGCAAGGGGTCTTGTGCTTTGGTGAATGCTTCCTGATAGGTCATTTTTTCATCCAGATATGGGCGGAGGGCGTTTTGATAAATATTTTGCCATACAGGAGACATGATGAAAAAGGTCAGGAAAAGGGAAAGACCGATTAAAATCTGGTTGGGAGGGCTTTGCTGGGTACCGATCGCCTGGCGGAGAAAGTGAAAAACGATCACAATTCTTGTAAATGAAGTCATGAGAACCAGGATGGCCGGTGCGAGCGAAAGAATAGTCAACAACGCAACGATTTCAAGAACAACAGCAACCTTTCCAGGGTCATCTGTTTTTTCCACACTCAGGTTCAGTGAGGGTATTGTGAGGCCGGCGCTGCTTCCGATACCCGGACTCACGAGCAGAATGGTAATCAATAGAAAGAGAATCAATCGAATGGGTCGGTTTCTGAGTGGATTCAAGAGATGCATTCGGAATCGAAACAGATTGAGGATTGTATTTTTCTTTTCTTTCATGAAATTCAATTCTCCGAATATTCTGCTTACACCGAATGCTTTTTCTTAGTTAGAGGAATTTTTTTCTGTAGTAGCTTTTAAAAGTCCTTTGAAAAATCCCTTGGCTTCGTTGGGTTCAGCAAAATGGATATCGACTTCCGGTTCGATTTTTGCCAGACAATTAATGGAATGAGCAGTGATTCCAACCAGAATTTTCTGGCCCAGAACATCCAGCAATACAACTTTTTCCTTGGGTGCAAAATGATGAGAGGCAATCTGTTTGATTATGCCTTGACCTCGAAAACGGCTTTGTCCTTCTAGGATTCGCTTAATCCAGTAGAGAACGATAAAAAGAACGGCAAGAACGATACATAGCATAATACCGCTTTTCAGCATGGTGATCCAGAGATCAGGCATGACAGCAGCAGTTGCGGAAGTATCGACTGGGTTCATTGGCCGAGGCTCCTTACCCGTTCAAGCGGACTGATAATGTCGGTCAGCCGGACACCGAATTTTTCATTGACAACCACGACTTCTCCTCTGGCAACAAGTTTTCGGTTAATGAAAATTTCAAGAGGCTCGCCGGCCAATTTATTGAGTTCAATAACCGAACCTTGACCCAGTTGAAGAAGATCATTAATCAGCATTTTGGTTTTTCCCAGTTCAACGGAAAGTTCAAGCGGGATATCCAGGATAAAATCAAGATCTGTGCTTTCAGCAGCTTTTTCATTGGTCGTCTTGTCTTCAGACTGAGCGGAGGCTGTTTTGTTTTCTTCTTTCATGTTAACCTCATTCTAAGGGTATCTGTTTTACTACTCGAAATGCCTGAAATCCTCTCTGGATGCCGGCATAGCCTTCCAGTTTGGGGAAACCTTCCACCATTGCGATCAGGGGGCCGTCGGCATCCTGGTCTAATTGTATGATATCCCCTTTTTTCATATGGATTAATCGTTCTCCATTGATCTGCACAGTTCCAAGTTGTACATTGACATCGACTTTTGAATCCAGAATAATTTCTCGTAACCGTTTCTGCCAGGCATGATCGATGTCCAGAGTTTCAGCCTGAAATCCAGCAGTGAGAGTACTTCGAAGCGGTTCCAACATGGCATAGGGGAGACAGACAATAAACATTCCGGCGGCTTGTTCCAGTTCGATTTCGAACTTCGTGACAATAACCAAATCAGAAGGCAGAACAATGGCAGCAAACTGCGGATTGACTTCTGATTTTACAAAAACAGCTTTAATCGGCTCAACCGGTTCCCAGGCTTCTTCAAGGTCCTTTAAACAAGCGATTACAACTTTCTTTACCATGGTTTCTTCGATGGTCGTAAAATCTCTGCCTTCAATTTTTGCTTGTCCGGTGGCCTTTCCTCCGAAGAAAGTATCGATCAGATTAAAGACCAGTTGGGTTTCAAGGACCATCAGGGCATGTCCCCGAAGCGGATCCATCCGGAAAAGGTGAAGACTGGTTGGGACGGGGAGCGATCGGATGAAATCGGTAAATTTCATGGTTTCCATTGCTTCTGCACTGATATCCACGGTTTTATGAAGCATGGACGACATGGTTGCTCTGATTTCACGGGCAAATCGTTCGTTGATCACCTCAAAGGTGGGCATTCTTCCACGGATAACCCTCTCCTGACTGGCAAAATCATACAGGTCGGTTTTTATCTCCTTTGAGGTCTTATCTGATTCAGTCTCGATTTTTCCGGCGCTTAACCCGGATAATAGACTGTCCACCTCTTCTTGCGATAGGATTTCACTCATACGGTTTTATAATCCTTTGTGCGATACAAAATGAAATTCAATCTTCGAGCCGTTCCTATGAAATAGCCTCATGAAAGCATCAGAATCGGATTTACTGTATGACAAATTCAGTAAAATATAGATTGCGGATTTTGTTTGCATTCAAAATTTTATTGATTTCGGTAATCAGCTCTTTTCGCAATGTAATTTTTCCTTCCATGCCCTGGACATCTGAAAGTGATTTGCTGCTGAGGATGAGGAGGATCGAATCCTTGACTTGAGGCATTTTTGAGTTGAGCTCTTCTGCAAAACCATTGACCGTTGACTCCAGCTCAATTGTTATGTGCAGATATTGTTTTCCTCCCGGATCATTCAGGTTTACGACAAATTTTTCCAATGGAAAAGTCTGAGACAGATCGTTTGCAGAAGTGTCGACCTTGCCGACACTTTCAGAGGTAGTTGTTTGTTGGGAGGCTTCATGTCTCGGTTTTTTTAGTAAAACAAAACCGAGTATTCCTCCGAACAGGATTACCACCCCGACAATCCCGACAATGATCCATTTCAGCGGGGGCACCCTTCTTTTTTTCGATTTCTCTTCAATCTTGATTTCTTCTTCAGCCATAATTCCTCCGGAAATAACTGCGGATCAAATATCATGATGATTATCACAATTGTGGTTTGCAGGACACGTTCCGTTGTAAAATTATGAATATGTTTCCATTCATTCTGTTGCTTTCATGAGAATAAATTCAATCCGGTCATTTTTTTTTTGGTTCTCTACATCTGTAACTGGAAATTTGGGTTTTTTATCTCCAAATCCTCCCACTGCGAGTCTATTTTCCAGGGTTTCAAAGTTTGCGGTTAAATAATACAGAACGTGAAGTGCCCGATACAGGGTCAGATCCCAACTTGATTTGAATGCAGCTTTTTGAGGTTGAATGCTGCTTGCATGTCCCATGATCAGAATGTTGTTCGTTGTCTTCTTCAACAATTCTCCGGCAGCATTCAGAAAATTGATTTTCGATGGATGGATGGTCACTTCACCCGGTTCGAATAATTGTTCTGTCTGGAATGATATCACGACTCCTTTGGGATCATCCTCAACGATAATCGATTTTTCAAAATGAGTAACCATATCTTTTTCCGGAAGAGAGGTTTGAATCTCTTTCATCATCATAAAGATTTGTTTCAGGGCATCCTTGTTTTCTACATAAATTGAGTTTTTATCATCACCATAAAAATCCCTGGTGTTTCCGGCTAAATCGTTTTCCGAATATTTCTGGGGACCGCCCCAGAGAGAAGGATTTAGAAATAATTCTTTTAGATCTTTTGTGTCCAAGGATTTCATGCTCAAAAGCAAGACAAAAAAGGTCAGGAGAAGCATAATCAGGTCTCCAAAGGTGATCATCCATAAATTCGAATTTGTTTTTGGAGATTCAATTTTTTTTGGTGTTTTCGATGATGGCATGATTATTATATTTCCTTACTCAAATGACCGAAAAAAGAAGTCTTTAAAAATAAATCCGCTTTTTGGCTTTTGCTTCTTTGGTTTGTGAACAAAAAGGATATCGATCCTGTTGTTCAGTTTTCTGGTTTCCAGTGTTCGATTGGAATAGGCGGGCTGATATTCACCCCAGCCAAAAGCAGTGATCCGATCAACTGAAATGTTTTTACTTTCTGTAAAATATTGAAGAATATGAAGTGCACGTATGGCAGAGACTTCCTGATTCGATTTTTCCACGTTTCGGATGATCGGAATGTTGTCGGTATGGCTTGAAATCTCGACTGGATAATGATTGTTCTGTATCGTCCTGGTGATTCCATCCAGGAACCGGTGCCCGGAAGGGTTGATCGTTGTTTCAAAATTTGTAAACAGTGTGTCTGCCGATATCCGGACAAGCGTGCCTCTCGGGTCGGTAAGGATTTTGATTTGCTGTAAAAGCATCGGGTTGTTAACAAGGATGTCGGAGAAGTCGATTCCTCCGGTGTAAGTGTTTACGGCGAGGATCGGACTTCTTTCACCGGTTCCGTCAATATCCGAATATCCACCGGTTTTTTGACCAAAACTCCCGAGAAGTGATCCAAGGGCAGCCACCACTTTTTGTTCATTTCGAACAGCGATTGAATTCAGCAGAATAAAAAAAACAAGCAGAATGATAAAAAGAGAAATCGTCATCAACTGCAACAGGTTGCCATCTGAAAAAATAGGGGTGTTTTTCATTTTTTTTTTCCGATTTCATGTATTAACTTCCTGTCTGGGGTAACATCATAATATTCATTGTAAAGGATTTATGTTTGTTTAAATGCACTTTCTCGGAATTTTGGTGCTAAGAATGAAAGTAGTTTTTGTTCAAGCAGTCGTGGATTGTCTCCACGGGAAAGAGAGATAACGCCTTGAACAATCATTTCCTTTATCAGAATTTCTTCTTTGCTTCGGGTTCGTAATTTGCCGGCAACCGGCATAAATATCAGATTTGCAAGTATTGATCCGTAGAAGGTGGTTAATAAGGCAATAGCCATGGCCGGCCCGATGGAATTAGGATCATCCATGGACTGGAGCATCTGAACCAGTCCGATCAGGGTGCCGACCATTCCAAGTGCAGGTGCAAATGACCCCATGGTTGTAAATATTTCGGCGCCAAGCAGATGCCGCTCATGTAAAAAATTGATTTCGGTTTCCATGATTTCCTGTATGGATTGTGGTTCAATTCCATCAACGGAAAGCTGCAACCCTTTTCTTAAGAAATCATCCGGGATGGATTGGAGGTCGGCTTCCAGTGACAATATTCCTTCCCGTCTGGCTTTTCCGGCAAAGGTTACAAATTTTCCGGCAATCTCTCCAATGGGCAGTGGATTTGTAAAAAAGACGTTTTTTACCACGCCTAAAGCACCGAGCACATCCCGGATCGGATAGTTGATCATGGTTGCTCCGAATGTTCCGCCAACAACGATCATGAGTGAAGGTGCATCAATGAACAGTAAGATACCACCACCCATATAAATGGCCAGGATTACGAGACCAAATGCGGAGATGGTTCCGAGCAGTGTTGCAATATCCATTTTTTATCTCTTACGATTATGCCTGGGAAGTTTATGCAGGTTAATAAAAATGTTTCATGATCGATGTCTATTATCTATCACCGATGAGCAATCTCCATGCCAAGCCGATTCAGCTTGTTTGATTGATAAAAGTGATTCATTTTCAGTTAGTTGTTGTGCTATGGAAAAAATCATCATCCATGGGCAGGAGGAATCATGTCAATCCTGTTTGTGCAATGTCAAGATAATGACGAAATTGGAAATTCAATTTTCTTATCTATGCCGGTTGCCGGCCGGCATATACCGGATGATCATACTATCCCGGAAAATCTTGCTGTTCCGGGAATGAATTTCCGCATTCCGAAAGGGGGATTCCTCCGGGTAGTTTGTATAACAATTTAAAATGATGTGAAAAACTGGTAATATTCTGTATGGCACAGCCTTTGCTAACCTTTGTTGTAAGCCCAGATTTTATTGATGGATCACCCGTATCTCTTAAGGAGAACAGACTATGCAAATGGAATGTGGTGTATCAAACCGTAAGTGGATGCCTGTTTTTATGGTATCCTTACTCCTGTTTTTTACTGGATGTTCAACCAACCATGAGATTATAAAATATCAAACCACGATGAACAATAGTGCCTTAAATCTGATTCCAGGAGTGGAACCGGAAGAAGCTTCGCAAAAAATTTTGATCAGTGTCCGCGGACAGGGAATCGAGCCTGAAACCGGGTCACCTCAGCAGAAAAAATTGATGGCCGAAAGAGCTGCTGTAATCGATGGGTACCGAAAAATTTCGGAGCGGGTGGCCGGGATGATCATCAATGCCTATTCTGCGGCGGGTTATAACAACATTTCTGTTGATCAGGTAACAAGTGAAACAAATGCTTATCTCCGTGGAGCACAGGTGAATTTTGTCAGCTTTAAAGACGGAGTGGCAAATGCAACCGTAAAAATATATATGTCGCCTCGAGAGTTCAAGTTTTACGATGGTTCATTTTTTTCAAGAAGCCTTTTGGGATCACTGGGTGGTGGTGCTGCCGGAGCAGCAGCAGGATCAGCTACCGGGGCAGCACTCGGTCAGAACTCCATCACGCTTGATGCTTTAGGCGGAACTCCCGGCGCTATGGCCATTGGCGCAACTGCAGGATCTCTGGCAGGGTCAGCCCTTGCCCAAGAGTAGCTATATTCTTTATCTTGATTTTGTGCGCTTAAAACGCAGACACAGGAGTTTTCAAAATCATGAAAATCAAAAAAATCATCTATACTGTTTTTCGCAGTTTCCTGTTGGGGTCAGCAATCATAATCGGACTGGTTAGTATTATCGGTACGAGTGGCGATGAAATGGAGGAACCCATCACACCACAGGCACTCAACACCTTACCCACAGCAACGATCAGCAATCCGGAAGATAATGCAGCCTTTAGTGAGAATGATAAAGTTACTTTTTCCGGGTCCGGAACCGATTCGGAAAATGGAACACTGACCGGAGGAGCTTTGGAATGGCATTCGAGCAAGGATGGCATGCTTGGCATCGGTACGTCCATTCGGAATGCTTCCTTATCAAACGGTACACATGTGATCACCCTCACTGTGACGGATACCAGTGGTGGAACCGGAAGTACAGCCATAAATGTAATTATGAACCCGATAGGCAATACGATTCCGACAGCCACAATAACATCTCCGGTTGCTGCGAGCAGTTTCAGCCGAGGAGATTACGTAACTTTCAGTGGTTCGGGAACCGATGCGGAAGACGGATCTCTCAAAGATTTTTCATTGATCTGGAATTCCAATCTGGATGGCCAGATTGGAATTGGAAACGCCTTCACGATCAACACCCTGTCAGAGGGCAGTCATACCATTCAGCTTCAGGCCATTGACAGCGCGGATACAACGGGTATCGCATCTGTCATAATCACAATCGGCAATACTGCTCCCACGGCAACCATAACCGTTCCATCTGCGGATGTATCGATTTTCGAAGGGGAGTCTATTACATTTAGCGGTACCGGAACCGATCCGGAAGATGGTTCTCTTGATGGCAGAGCACTGGAATGGATTTCCAATAAAGACGGAAGGGTTGGGATTGGCAATTCATCAATCGTAACCTATCTTTCCAGTGGTGACCATACCATTACCCTGGTTGCAACCGATAGCAATGGTGCGACCGGAACCGATTCCGTCGTTGTTACCGTGGAGAATACCGCTCCAACCGCAACCATTACCAATCCTGCAACCGCATCTTCATATGTCGGCGGTTCCCTGGTGATTTTCACCGGAGCCGGTACGGATGATGAAGATGGTAATTTATATGGAGCAGCGCTTGTATGGACATCGGATCGGGATGGATTTATCGGTACAGGAAGAAGTTTCAGTATATCAACCCTCTCTGTCGGAACGCATCGGATTACATTAACCGTAACGGATAAGAGCGGTGCAGCGGCTGTAGCTACAATCACAGTTATTATTACATAAGTCTAAGGCGTATGAAGATCAATCGCCAGAGGGAAACCCTTTCCATCATCCCCAACGCTCTTTCTGGTTAATGCCGGAACAGATGCCGTGACATCCGCCGGCCGAATCATGGTTCCGGCCTGTATTGTACCATATGGATTCAAAATGCCGGAAAGAACAGGCATACGGCGGATAACATATTCGTCATTCCTTTCTTCAATAAAAAATTCAATGTTCACATTTCGTTTTGTGGAATTGATGTGAACTTGAATTGTATTCATAGAAGAGTCCATTTTCCAAAAAAAAATCAGGAAAAGAAAGAGTTTTCTTTTCCTGATTGATAGAGGGTAGAGATCCTTTCCTTGTGATTGTTTACCGTTTCATTGCGATCACTTCACCAAGCATGGCATCAACAGTAGTCACAATTTTCGAGTTGGCCTGAAAGGCCCGTTGGGTAGTAATCATTTTTACGAATTCGTTTGCAATATCCACATTGGACTGCTCCAGAGAGTTGGGTGTGATGCTTCCAAGACCGTTTGTGCCTGGTTTATTGGTGATGGCTGTCCCACTGTCACGAGTTTCGCGATACAGGTTACCTCCCAGCTTGGAGAGTCCGTTCACATTCAGAAAATTGGCCAAAGCAATGCGGTAAAGCGGAATAAGCTGCCCATTTGAATAGATGCCGGTAATGGCACCGTCAGTATCCACATCTACGCCTTCGAGATCTCCTGCTCCATATCCATCGGCAGACTGGAATGTTGTCGTGGATGGCCGGGCATACTGAGTGGTTGTGAGGGAATTATTGATAAATTGGCCGGTTCCATCATCCTTGGTACCGATGTTAAATTCAATGAGGTTCTCTGTTGTTCCAAGGTCACCGCCCAGGAAGTCCGCCATAAATTGAAAATACCCGTTTGAATCGGTAGTTACTTCAGTCCAGGCGGTTGTTCCCTCAATATCAAAAGTGATGGCGCTGTCATCAGCAGTATCCCCGGTCGGCAATGGTGTTTCAAAAGAGAATGTGATGTCGTCTACACCATCATTATTCATGTCAATCATTACCGCATCCCTGTTACCGGAGAGGGTTGCATTGGCATATTCGGTTGGCGGAACCCTGGGATCGATATCAAAGATAAATGTTCCATTACCGGTCAGGGCCTGTGGAATTCCGGCAGCCAAAAATGAAAAATTGACATCATTGATGTTGTCTCCATTCAGGTCCATATAAAGCGCACTGGCATTTGAAGAAACATTGTCAATGGAGGCATTCGGGTACTCGAATGGTGGAATGTGAGTGTCAATGTCAAAAGAGATGGTTCCGTTGGAAGTTAAGGGGGTAAGGAAGCTTAACACCAGGTCTGAAGTTCCGTTTCCCGTCATATCGATGCTCAGTATATCGGATCCGGAGGAGGAGGTAATGGTTGCAGATGAATATTCAGGAGGAGGATTGCCGACAGCATCAATGGAAAAATTCAGGGTGCCGTTTGCGGTGAGAGGGGTAGTAAAAGTGTACGTGACATCGGCCTGGCCATCAGAGTCAAGATCAATGGAAACCTCATTTTCATTGTTCACGATAAAAGCTTCCGAGCTATAGGTACCGTTTGTCGCTCCGGCGCCTCCTGCTGCAGGAGAGTGTCCGGCAGCACTCCAACTCCAGGTATTGGTAGCACTGGTAAAAACAAGGTTATAATTGGGACCGCCCACATCCGTAGAGGAATTATAATAAGCTGCTGGTGCAGAAAGAGATGAAGTGATATTCCCGGATACATTGGACGACACAACACCTCCGGTTGTTGTGGATATGGAATAGGTCGGCATGGCCCAGCTCCATGCCCCGTCTGCATCAATTCGGAAGGAGATGGTGTCTCCGTCGGAAGCAGCGGTCAGGCCACCGGCAAAAGAAAAATCGATCAGAAAATCTACTCCGGAACCGATCATATCAATACTTAAACGTTGGGATGTCGAATCCCATACGGGATTTTGTCTGTTCAGATAATCCACTACCGGATCACCGCCGGCACCCCAAATCCAGTTGTCTCCGACACCATCATACTCCAGGATATAAGTAATGCTGGAATCCCTTGTGAAGTTATCTTCCTGAGAAACAGTAATGGCAGTGTTGGCAGCCAGAATTTGGCCTGTTCCACTGGTGTTGCTGTAGGCCAGATTGGTCAAGCCCACAATATTGTCCCATGCAAGTGTGATATCCGGGGAATGGTTTGTCAACACAGTGGGATCAGTTAACACAATGGATGTGTTGGCCTCGATAACGCCGCCGGAATAACTCAGATTGGTTAAGTCCCGGGCATAAGGGGAGACAAAATTCCAGAGGCCGGTATTGCTGTCGAACCAAACAGCAGTGTCATTGGAATAGCTGGTCATGACTTCAGGATTGGTTACATTGGCTGATCCTGTAAGCGTGGCCGGTGATAAACCGGATGTGTTCATGGTAGTAATGTTCTGAAGCAGAGGCATGGCCCAGTACCAGTTCTCTTCACTGGCATCCCAATTGATACGCAAATCAGAAGCGTCATTGGTCAGAACTTCCGGGAAGTTGATATCCAGGGTGGTATTTTCATCTCCGGTATCTCCGATATAATGTGTGTTGGTTACATCCTGAATATGAATATTCTGCGGGCTGATAATATCAAATGTCAGGGTATCGGTGGTCTGGGCCGGTGTTGAAAATGTTATGGTAAGGTCGGTTGTTCTTTCAGTATCTCCGTCCAGGTTGATCCGAATACCGTTTGCATCACTGCTGATAATGGTTGCAAAGGGATAATTTGTCGGAAGATCGGCTGCCGTGATGACACCGGTTGGTGCGGCAATATCTTCAAAAGACCAGCTGGTTCCATCAAATACAAGACTGAAATCATATCCATCCACTGACAAGGCATCATAGTTGTTGATGGTGAAATTGGTTGCCTCATTAGTAATGGCACCGTTCGCTGAGACATTTCCGATCCTGCCGGTAAATTGTCTCATGGTCAGGTTGGAAATGGTTCCGCTGCTGTCCGAAAATGAGATCTCTCCCTTTGCCAGAAGTCCTTTGGCAGCTGTTTCCTGAACCAACCCCCGTTTATCTTCATCCGGATCGCAGGTGACAATATATTCCCATTTGGATTCGGAATGTTTGTCATAATAGATGGTAATATCGTGTGTACTTCCAAGCGAATCATAAACTTTCACTGCCGATTGATAATTAAAACCGGAACCGGCTATGGGCGTGGTTTCATCCGCATCCCAGGCATTAGCCAGAACAACGGACTGGCTGAGTGCGCGAGCATCCAGATTCGTAATCATGGTAATGCCTTCGGTCACTTTCGGCGGGGAGGTAAAGGATGCCAGTTTGATATCGGTAATCGAACCGACCTCATTTGCATCCTCATTCAGCGCCCATCCTTGAGCAACATATCCGACGGAGTTGGTTAAAACACCATTTCGGTCAAATTTGAAGTTTCCGGCCCTGGAATAATATACCTGTTCCGTAGAAGATTCCCGAAGGACGAAAAATCCTGTACCGCCAATGGCCAGATCGGTTGTGTTTCCAGTGGATTCAAACGACCCTTGTTCAAAAACAGAAGCAACCTCTCCCAGTGCCATACCGCGGCCGACCTGAGCTGTCCCGGACTGTGTTGCAATCTGTTGACTCAGCAGATCCTGGAAAACATAATTACTGCCTTTAAATGCGGTTGTATTCATATTTGCTATATTATCACCAATGATTTGCATAGCGTTTCCCAGGTTGGTCATCCCGCTGATACCTGAGAACAATGAGCTGGTTAGAGACATTTTATTTCCTCCTTGGCGGTGCTTTTATATGTTTTGGCTCGAATAAAAAAATCAGATACTGCCGGTTGTTTTATCTTCTTCAGGGGGCAGAACAATTTTTGTAACCTTGGAAGGATCGAGCAGCATTTTCCCGACCTGGAGATACGCAGTATTATCTTCATAGGTTACACCGGTTACTTTTCCTTCTACAGTCGTTTTGGCCTCAATCGGACCTCCGGTATCATTTAAGGCCATAATTTCAAAAGTATAACTACCGTCCGGTACGGTAATGCCTTCCAGGTTTTTACCATCCCATTGGATGGCATATGTTCCGCCTTCTTTTTGACGCTGATAAACATTTTTCATCAAGGTGCCGTCCTTGGCATAAATTGCAATTGCAACATCGGCAGAGTCAGCAATCGTATAATATCCTGTGGAAGTCTTTCCTTTTGAAACAGATATGGTATCGGATTCCGCAATGACCTCCTTTCCGATAAATTCCATTAGGTTGTTCTGGGGCTTGGCTTCCAGAGCGTTTTTAATGGCTTCCAGATTATCATTGATTGTAAATTGCTGTTCAAGGGTTGAAAATTGGGCCAGCTGGGCTGTAAAGTCTGTTCCTTCCATGGGATTCAACGGATCCTGATTTCGAAGTTGAGCTACCAGCATGGTTAAAAAGGCCTCTCTTCCCAAGGGGTCTTTTTTTTCGGTTTTTTCCTCGGTATGTCCTGTAAAAAGTTTATTGATATTGCCGTTTCCGTAGTTGCTTTGGGTTACATTCATTTTATCCTCCATTGGATAAGGAATTAGTGGGGCAATTCTTATTATGATATATATCGACTGAAATCAGGCAACCAGGTCAAGTGTGCCGGTATTTCTCCAAATCAAAGGATCACGATTCTGCGGGGTCATGAAGCCGGCAGTTTCGGATTTGTTGTCCAGACTGAAAACCAGTTCGTTTTTATGGGGTGCTTTCCGTGAATCCTGTTTTGCCTGGGACATGGACTGGTCAAAATTAAAAGAGACTTGAACATCAATTTTTTCCAGACGGACTCCATGTTCCAGGAGGGCGGCTTTTAATTCAGATGCATGGGTTTTTAAAAGTTTTTGGGTTGTATTGTTTTCGGCAAGGATACTCACCTTCAAGCCGTCGGTTTCATTTTTTAAATGAATCTGAATTCTTCCAAGATGCGGAGGCTTTAACTGAAGCCGGATTTCATTCAAACCATCTTGAAATGATCGAAGGATCTGTTTGCTGACCTGATTCATAACATAGGCGGGCAAGGATTTTTCTGAAGTTGCGGTACTGTTTGCAACTGAGTGTGTTTCCTTTTTATCACTTCCGAGAAATCCGACTTCCAAAGCGGCATCAATCTCCTGCTGTCCACTTTCATTATCCATGGTTTTTTCCAATTGTTCCTGAATAGATGACTTGAGCAGATTTTCTTTGTTCTGGTCTGCTGTATCATCAAGGAGGGGTGAAAAATTTTTTCTCTGAAATGGATTTTCTTGATTCAGGGAGTCATATGGTTTTTCGGCAGCTTGCTCATTTTGGATTGCTGCAGATCTGGCTGTTTCATTTCGTGAGAAAAGTGAACCTTTATGGTCGGTTTTGAATTTTGAGGCTTCAAGAGGATTTGTACTTTTCAGACGGGTCAGGTTCTCGGTTAATAAATGATTGTCCGAAAAAACATGATTCACATTCAGATTTTTTAGAAATCCAATCAGGTCATTTTTTAAATGCGTTTCAGAAGTGCCTTTGCTCGCGTTTTCATACAGCATAATTTCAAGCCTGGAAACAAACTGAGAAAGGGATAGTTTGTTCTCCTTATCCGTCACTGCCGGGATACCCATGCTCTTCAAAATTTGTGTAACATTATCCGGTAACTGTTTGGGTTCCCCGGTATCGGTATGAATTGTTCCCAGCCCTTTTAAAAAGGACACCAATCGTTCTAAATTGATGTTGCCGCCTTGTGTTTTTGCATAGGAAAGGGAAGATTCCATTGTTTGTTCATCAAGGCCCAGCAAGGGTAAAAGAGTTTGGAAAAAAGGAAGTGAAGAACTTGGGAAAAGCAGGGATAGTTCTTCGTTTTCCTTGTTTCTATTTAATTCGTTTAATTTTTCGAACAGATCTGATAATTTTATCCGTTTTTCATTTACAGTTGTCTGTAATTGATCAAAGAGAGAATTGACTTCATCTTGATCAAATCCTTTGTAAAGCAATATTTTTTTTAGTACAGTAAGCGAATCCTTACCTGCAGAAATCTGTTCCGGTTTCAATCCAGTGGCCTTAAGATATTGTTTCACACTTTCCAGAAATTCATTTCCGGTTGTCATTTTCAGGCCATTGAAAAGGGAAGACGAGGAAAAATTTTTATTTTGCTTTCCATTTTGGAGCTGGTTCGCAAAAAGCTCACCAAAGGAATGTGTTGATGAAGAACTGTTTCCGCTTCCTGTTTTCAACGAAAGGAATTCTTTAAATAGTTTTGTCGGTTGTATTCTCTGAGAGATCATGGATCGCCTTGGATTTTACAATGGTTTCATATTTTGAACCCAAACATGATGATTTGGAGTTCCGGTTTGAAAGCATAGTGAGCAATGAGTATGCCAAAGCAGGAGAGTTGAAATGCTCAGGTATAAATTCAAACACATATGTCAATATTGGGATTTCGAGAGTAATTGAAAAGCATGGTGTGAAGCAGTTATTTCCATGAAGGAATTTTAGAAATCGGAAATTTTTTCCTATAGAAAAGTTTGTCCGGTATTTATACAGGATGGTGGCAAAGGCAGGGTAAACAGTTGATCATAAGATAATATTTCATTTTTACTGGATACGGTTTTTTTCATTGATGAGTTGCGCACTGATTTTTACAGCAAGTTCAGTATTTACATAGGTCAGTATTTTAGCAGCCTGATCACCTTTCATCATAAGGAAGATTGTCAATGCGTCTTCAAACTCCAATTTATTAATGATTGTACCAACATCTTTGGGTTTCATGCTTGTGTATATCTTGAGGAGCTGTTTCAGTTTTTTTTCTCTGGCTTCTCTTTTTAGACGTTCTTTTTCAGTTTCTTTTTGTTCAATCAATAACAGTTTTTCTTCAATCTGTTTTTGAACTTTCGACAGATTCAGGAGGTTTTCTTCCATTTCCTCTTTTAAAGCCTCTATCTGTTTTCTCTCTTCTCCAATTCGGATTTCTTCCTGTTGAAGAAAGAGGCGTTTTTGTTCAAGACTTTTCAGTATAACTTTTATTTCCGTAGTAGTCTTATCTTCTTTTTCCGGTTGAGGGGCCGTAGCTTCGGATGGAGATTTTTCTTCTATTTTTCCATTCTGTTTAGGGTTATCCGGTTTTTTCGAGTCCTCGGATTTTTCTTCTGATTTTCCATTTTTTTTCTGCTCTTCAGGTTTTTGATCCTCTGCATGGGCAAGTTGTTGAATATGAGACAGTGCAGAGTCAAAATCAAAATCGGAAAGTAAATAAAAAGAAGCAGTGATCTTTGTTGCTACCAGGCTGATTAAAACCAGTTTGAGAAAAGGCTGAATGAATTTTGTCATTTATGGGTATCCCTGATTTTCCTTATGATATTCATATCTTCGGATTCCTTTTGAAGGGAATCGGAAATTTTTTTATAATATTCCTCTTTTTTACGCTGCTGTAAATTTTCCAGAGCTTTTTTTTCAACAGATCGTTGCTTTAGAATTTTCTGTTTATGAGATAACTCATTTTCTAATTGAACATACTGCATATTCTCATTTTTCAGTATAAAACTGAGTCGATCATGATAGGAAGTGTAGATGGGTATCTGCTTTGCCTCGATTCCCGTGGACATTTTATCATAGAGTTCCATGATGTTTTTTTGTTGATTCATTTCATATGCGTCGATTCGATTTTTACAATCATTCATTTTGGTTTGTGTTATGGAGACAGCCTGCTTGGCTTCCTGTTCCAGATGTTTTCGATAACCAAGAAAGGATTGAAGACGAAATCGAAATTTTTTCATGCTGTGTTGTTATGCTGAAAAAGAGGTTGATGTTTTTTATGTTATGGGTCAGGTGATAATTTTTCGAAGTCTCTCAATAGAGGCTTCATACGGAATTGTTTCAGAGATATCCTGTTTGAGAAAGTGATTCATGGCCGGCATAACTTTTTTTGAAAAGTCAACGTTTGGATCTGATCCGTCTCTGTAGGCACCAATTGTGATCATATCCTCGGCATCCCGATAGGTAGCGATCATATCAATTGCTTTTTCTCTGAGTTTTAAATGTTCCGGCCCGACCACATTTTTGGTAACCCTGCTGATGCTTTCAAGAACATCGATTGCAGGAAAGTGGCCGCGATTGGCCAGCTTTCTGGACAGAACAATATGACCGTCCACAATGGATCGAACCGTGTCACCAACCGGGTCATTCAAATCATCACCTTCGACAAGAACCGTATATATACCGGTAATGCTGCCTTTATTCTGGACATTTCCAGCTCTTTCCAGGAGAACAGGGATTTTGGAAAAAAATGAAGGAGTATAGCCTCGGTTGGTGGGCGGTTCTCCTGCAGCCAGACCGACATCCCGAGAAGACATGGCGAAACGGGTGATGGAGTCGATAATCAATAAAACGTTTTTTCCCTGATTCATGAAATATTCAGCAAGAGTGGTTGCAAGATAGGCCCCTCGCATGCGTATAAGAGGAGGAGAATCGGATGTAGCCGCCACAATAACCGATTTTTTTAATCCCTCAGGACCCAGGTTCTCTTGTACAAACTCTTTTACTTCACGCCCTCTTTCTCCGATTAAACCGATGATAGTTACATCTGCTTTTGCATGTCGGGTCATCATGCCGATCAGAAGGCTTTTACCGACACCGGATCCTGCCATGATGGCGATCCTCTGGCCCCGGCCGAGAGGTACCATCATATTAATGGCCGTGATACCGACATCCATGAATTGATCGATATGCTTGCGGTGCATGGGATTGATTCGTTTTCCATACAATGGATAATGACCGGAAGGTTTTATGGGGCCCAGTCCATCAATTGGCTTTCCCATGCCGTCAATGACACGTCCGATATAATTGTCGCCAACCGCAACCCTTGGATTATTATCAAGAAAGGATAAACGGCTTCCAGGCTTGATGCCCATGGTTTCTCCATAGGGCATAAGAAGAATTCTATCTTCTCTGAATCCGACAACTTCTGCAATAATGGGCAAACCATGGTCATTTTCGATTTTGCACAAACTGCCGATGCTCATCCCAAGGCCATGACCTTCTGCGATCAGACCGATAACCTGAACGATTTTGCCTTCAAGACGATTGCAGGCACACCGTTCAACAGCCTGAAAATAATGGTTCCACTTCATATCAATATCGAGATTGTTTGTGGTTACCATAAAAGACTCCTATTGATCGTCAGCCACTTCACTGGCAGCATCGATGATACTTTTGGATATGGCATCAAGGCGGCTCTGAATATCCGAATCGACTTCTCCGACTTTTGTTTCAATTCGGCATCCGCCTCTGGTTAGAGAGGGATCGGATACAATCGATATCCTTTTTAAAGACTTTATTTTTTCAAATAGATCTTCCTTGGCGGTTTCGATAAAATCATAGTCTTCTACACTCACGTTGATGGTTGCTTCGGTGGGTTCAGGAATCAGTTCAAAGGATTTCAGAATCGCTCTTTTCACAATTTCGTTGTCAATTTGAGCATTGCCATAAATCACTTTTTCAGAAATGCGTTTCACGAGTTCGATAATGTCATTTTTATTTTGTACAACCATGCGATGCCACAGGTCTTCAATGGAAACCATAATCTGTGTGAGGTTTTCAACAATCTGCCTGGCTTCCTGTATTCCTGCCTCATATCCTTCTTTTTTTCCTTGAGAAAAACCTTTTTCATGGGCTTCCTTTTGTATTTGTTCCACCTTGAACTGTTGGGTGGCTTCCAAAGTATTTGACTCCGCTTCCCTTCTTGTATTACCTGGTAGGTTCGGTTCTGATTGGGAGGATGATACAGATTGTATGTCAAATTTGTAAATCAGTTCAAAATTGTCATTTGGTTTTTTGGGGTTGCTTCCCTCATACAGAGGTTTGAAAATCGGTTGCTCATTCAGGCTGTTGGGATTTTGACTTTTGGACATCGCAATCTGGTAAGAACGCCCCTGCTCAGGAATCATCGGTTGCCACTCCAGTGGATGATTATTGCTTTCATTGATGGATTTCTTAGACAAGTACTTCACCTGCACCCTTTCCGCCAAGCGAGATTGTACCATCGGCTTCTAATTCTTTGGCTGCATTAACAATTTCCTGCTGTGCTGCTTCAACATCAGACAGTTTAACCGGTCCCATGACTTCTAAATCCTCAAGAAGCATCTCTGAAGCCCGCGAAGACAGGTTAGAGAGGATTTTATTTTTCATTTCTTCACTGGCTGTTTTAAGAGCGAGGGTAAGTTGAGAGCTTTCAACCTTTTTAAGAATTTCTCGCATGCCTCTGTCATCAACACTTTTCAGATCCTCGAAGACGAACATGAGTTGCCGGATTTCACTGGCCATTTCAGCATGTTCCTCTTCTAGATTTTCCATTATGATATCTTCTGTTGCCTTATCCACATTACTGAGAATATCAACCAGAACCTGGATACCACCACCTCTTCCTCCCCCTTTGCCGATGGAGCTGAGTTCTCTTTTTAACGCTTCATCCACATCTCTTATCACCTCTTCCGGAACCTGTCCGAGTTGTGCAATCCGTAGTGCCAAGTCACCCTTTTTTTCCTCCGGAAGGCCTACCATAACTTCGGCGGAAATTTCCGGTGGAAGATTTGCAAGAATCATTGCAATGGTTTGTGGATGCTCACTTTTCAAGTATCCGGTAAGTGTAGCGGCATTGATACCATGGCTCCATATAAACGGCTGCTCCCGTTTGCTGTCTTCCACTTCCCTGAAAATTTTTTTTGCACTTTCCGCTGAAAGTGATTTACCGATAACATTCTTCAGAAAGCTTTCACCACCAACAATCAACCGGTTCGTGTCTTCATAAATTTTAACAAAATCTTCTGTAACCGCATGAAGTATTTCCGGGGGGATCTCATCTATTTCAGACATAGCGGAAGCGATTTTCGTAATCTCTTCGTTTTCCATCTGTTTGAATACTTCAGCTGTAAATTTTTCCCCCATATATAGAAGAAAAATAGCTGATTTCTGCGTCCCGGTGAGTTTTTGCGGATCGAGTTTGGATTTTGCCATTATTTCGCCTCGGAAAGCCAGCCCCTTAAAATATTAACCGCTTTTCCTGTATTCTCCTTTGCAAGGTAGGCTGATTTATCTTTTGAATCCATTTTGGATGGATCTGTCAACGCTCCTGCTTCGTGATCTTTTCCGGAAAGCGCTTTTCGTTCCTCAGGTGATGGCAGCGCCTCGACAACCTTGACTTTAATTTCTCTCATGGTTTTCAGCAAAGGTAAGACAACAAACAGGAACAGAAGAAATACGAGAAGAATATTGGTTATGGATCTGCCATATTGCTGAAAAAGGGATTGCCAGTCAAATCCCTCCTGTTCAAAATCTTCAACATGATCAAACGGAAATGATTCAACAGTGATTTGATCTTCTCGATCTTCGCTATATCCCATGGCATTTTGCACAATTTTTCGAAACTGGTTCAGTTCTTCATCACTTCTTGCATTATATTTTCGAATGGTTTTACCGGTTTGGTCGGCTTCCATGGTATATGTTCCATCCAGAACAGTGGCCACCGAAAGGCGCTTCAGCATGCCCACCGGTTTTGTGGTTTTGCGTATGGTTCGATTTAATTCATAATTTACGGTTTCATCCTGTTTTTCATTTTTTTCGTTGGTTTGAGTGCTGCTCGGACCTCCGCTTGGAGGAACAACCGGATTGACGCTGGAAATCTCACCCGGCCCCTCTGATTTGTTTACTGTTTCAATAATGTTTTGTTTGCTTCGAACCACACTGACGTCCGGATCATAAAGCTCTTCATTCATATCTACCTGGTCAAAATCCATATCCGCTGTAACCCGGACAATCGCTTTCCCGCTGCCTACGATCTGCTCCAACATGGTTTGGATCTGTTTTCCAAGGTTGAGTTCAAAAGCATTTTTATATTTGAACTGCGTGGTCGTTACTTCCCCGAGTTTTTCACTCTCCGAAGTTTTTCTGGAAAGAACCCTTCCCTTTGTATCTACAACGGTCACAAGGTCAGGCGTCATGTCTTCTAAAGAACTGGCAACCAAATGGACGACGGCACTAATTTTTTCTTGTGACAGCTCTGATTTCAGTTTTAACAGCACGGAAGCGGAAGGTGGTTTGGAATCTTCCACAAAAACCGACTCCTTTGGCGTAACAATCATAACCCTTGCATCTTCAACTTCTCTGAATTCCTTGATGGTCCGGGATAATTCTCCCTGGAGTGCCCTTTTATAATTCAACTGTTGAACAAATTCAGTAGTTCCAAAATCGGTTTCATCAAACAGTTCATATCCGACATTCCCTCCTTTCGGAAGTCCAACAGCAGCAAGTGACAATCGGACATCATACAGTTTTTCAGCAGGAACACGCACAACGCTTCCATTACCGGCCAGTTCATATTTTATTTTCAGTTCTTTCAGCTTTTCAACAATGGCGGCTGCATCTTCTGATGAAAGACCGGTATACAGGGTCTGATAATCGATTTTATTGGCCCAGAAAAACATACCGGCAAAGCCCAGAATCACCATGCATACGACAGCTCCGATTACCATTTTACGAGACAGAGGCATGCTGCTGTATATTTGAATGATTTGATTGATAACAGGGCTATCCGCTTTTTTTACTACGCTAAGCTGATTTTCTTTATCCGCCATGTTCAGCACCCTTTTTTTGATAATAATTTAGCACAGAATTCTGATTATCAGCTGTAAGGTTACTTCCTTGCTTATTTTACAGGAGTTGATATTTAAAGGTCAGACTTGGATTTATGATACCCGCACAGGATTGAGGAATCTGAACCGTTTTAGAGCTGCATTCGCATAATTTCTGTGTAAGCATCCATTACTTTACGCCTGACTTGAAGAAGCAGTCGCATGGAGATATCCGCCTCCTGAATCTTGAGCATTCCCTCATGAATATCAATCTCCCCATTTACAACTTTTTCAATCGCCTGATTGGCATTTTGCTGGCGTTGATTGACCTCCATAATCGAGGTTTTTAATTTTTCCGCAAAGCTGTTTTCAGGAGAGGTCGCAGTCTTTGGTTTTGGTTCATCTCGGGTGATTTCGCCCATGCTTTGAATATTGATTTTATCCATGGTTTATTTTCCAATCTCCAGAGCTTTGTTGATCAGGCTTCTGGTGTTTTCAATTGCCGTTACATTCGCCTCATATGCTCTTCTGGCAACCATCATATCAGTCATCTCCGTCAGATGATCCACATTCGGCATGGCAACGTAGCCTGTTACCGGGTCTGCATCAGGATGAGATGGTTTGTATACCATTCTAAAATTTTCGGATGAGGTTACAATTTCCGAAACCTGAACACCGTCATACCTTTTTTTTCTGTTTTCGAGTTCGTTCTGAAAAGATGGTATTTGTTTTGATTGAAAAACAACCATCTGTCGTTTATAGGGACCGCCTTCTTTGGTTCGGGTGGTTTCTGAATTTGCGAGATTTTCTGAAATGATATTCAATTTTGTCCGTTGTGCAGTCAGTCCGGAAGAACTGATTTTTAATGCCTGTAAAAGGTCCATTAACTACCTCCTTCGGTAATGGATTGCCGGAGAATCGCAATTTTCCGCAAGAGCATTTCCACACTGGTTTTATACATTCCGTTGTTTGAAATCAGATTTGTCATTTCCGTATCGATATTCACGGAATCCGGATTATGTGAATCAGCACTATTGATCCGGGTTTCTCCTTGATAGATCGTTTTTTCCGATCTATGTTTCATATGACCGGGATGAGTCCCGTGAAGCTTCCCGCTTCCCTTTTTCATTGCAGTTTGGAGGGTTTCTTTAAAATCCAAGTCCTTGGGCTGATATCCCAAGGTATCCATGTTGGCGAGGTTACCTGTAATCAGGCTGTGCCGTCTTGCTGAAATATCGAGTGATTTTCCCAGCAGTTCATATGTTCGATCAAAAGGATAAATTGTATTCATAGCCATCTCCTGATGTAGTTAAAAAAGCAAATAGTGTGCCGATTACAGGACTTCCATTATTTCCCGGTATTCATTTAATTTATTTCTGAGAGTTCGAACACTGATACCCAGTATTTTTGCAGCATGTGTTCGATTGCCCTTGGTTTGGTCAAGCGTTTGGAATATCATCTTTTTTTCAATATCTTTCAGGGGTACGGCAATCCTGTTGGCGGCTGGTTCTTCCGTGTTTTGAGGGTTGTCCGGGAAAGTCGGATCATGGTTTTCAAGAAAAAGATCCTTTTCCTGAATGGTCTCATTGTCTGAAAGCAATACCGCGCGCTGAATAATATTTTCCAGTTCTCTGACGTTTCCGTTAAGTTGTAGATTTTGTAGAGTATTCAGAGCAGATTTAGTCAAAGTTTTGACATTTCGTCCGTCGACTCGGTTATATTTATGAATGAAAAACAATGCGAGTGGCTCAATATCTTCCGGCCTTTTTCTCAGTGGTGGAATGGTGAGGGGAATTGTATTCAACCGAAAATAAAGATCTTCTCTGAATTTTCCTTCTTTGATCGACTGGGCAATGTTTCGATTGCTGGTTGCGATGATGCGGACATCAATTTTTACGGGTTTCAGTCCACCAACCCTGTCCACCTCATGCTCCTGGATGATTCGTAAAAGTTTGGACTGGAGGTGGAGCTGCATTTCCGTTATTTCATCCAGCAGTATTGTCCCTTTATCTGCTAATTCAAACTTGCCTGGTTTTTGAGATACTGCACCGGTGAAAGAACCTTTTTCATGTCCAAACAATTCACTCTCAAGGAGTGACTCAGGAAGAGCAGCGCAGTTTACGGCCACAAAGGGCCCTTTTTCCCGATTACTACAGTCATGAATAAAACGTGCAAACAGTTCTTTTCCTGTTCCGCTTTCTCCCTGAATGAACACGGACGCGGTACTTTTCGCAACCTGCTTTGATAAATCGAGCAGATGCATTATGGTTTGATTTTTGGTAACAATGGTTACCTTGCCATTTTGTTTCTGATTGGGTGAATTGTTTTCAGTTGGATTCTCATGCAGATTCTTTTCAAGAATGTGTTGGATTAGAGCTTCGTCAACGGGTTTTACTAGATAGTCGATGGCGCCGGCTTTCATGGCATCCACAGCGTTTTTCACGGAGCTTTCCAAAGAAATGAATAGAATGCGGGTTTTATCACTTACAGAATGGATACTTTGAATCAGATCAACACCGTTTAATCCTCCTGGTAACATAAAATCAGAAATAACCAGATGAAATTCCTCGGAATGAATTTTTGCCAGTGCATCTTCTCCATCATGGGAAGTAGTGACATAATATCCCCAATTTTCAAGTAGATTGCAAAATTGGGCACGTTCCCGGATATTTTTTTCAATGATGAGAATTTTCGGATTATTCATGTATTTTTTATTTTTTCGTTGATCTGTAGACCTTTCAGTTTTTCTGATGCAAGCTTGCTCCAAAAGGAGTCACCTGAAGAAACAACATTTTGATATGCCTTGGATGCTTCTTGCAGATGGTTGCCTTTGGAAAAGGACTCTCCTAACAAATAATTTAAACCAATTTGATCTTCATCCGCTTCCGTGAATTTGAGGGCCATGGCAAAGGCATCTGCAGCCTTGAGGAATTCATTTAGAACCATATACGATTTTCCTAGTTCTCTATAGGCTGTCAATATCATGGCCTTATCACTTTTCGGTGATGAAGATAAAATGTTGATTGCTTTTATCAGAGCAGTTGAGCTTTCCTTATATTGGTTGTTTTTCATATATACGTTCGAATGCTCTATCAGAATATCTGCTTTCTCAATTTCACTCTGGCTCCGATCAAATGCGGTTTGTAAAGATTGAGATACCTTTTGAGTGTTCTTTTTTAGATTTTCAATTCTCGCAATCCTCCGAAAAGCATCGGAAGTAAATTCGCTATTGGGGTTTTCCTTGGTATATCGATTCAAATGCGTTAACGATTTTTCCGTGTTGCCCGACTCTTGCAGTGCAACACCCAACATATAAGTGTATTTATCCGGTTTTTTTGTGTCTCTTGTTTGATTTTCCGCCTCCAGGAGAAGTTTGGCTGCACCTTCATATAAATGCCCTTGAAAGTAAGATTCTCCAACCAGGGAGAAGAGGTTTGGATTTTCATACGTGTCAAGAGATCGTTTATCCTTTTCATACATGGACAGCACTTCAGGATAGTTTCCCTTTTCAAGCATCCATTTAAATAAGGATTCAAAAGAATTTTGTTTCAGGAAAAGGGCCTCTTGTTTTAGCGCCTGGGGATTATTCAGAAAGATCTCGTTTATCGTTTCAATGGATTGCTTATATTCACCGGCCTTGTTTTGGATTTCAGCAATTCGCAGCCTGGCCAGGTTCGCCATCGGATTTTCCGGATAATTTTCAATAATATGGTTATAAATTTTTTCCTTTTCTTCTCTGGTTGCAAGGTATTTGGCAAGTCGGACGGAACTGATCACAAATCCATCTGATCCAGGATACTTATTGATCACCAATTGATACAATTTTTTGGCTTTTTCATTTTGGTTTTCATCCGCCAGTGTATCTGCAATTCGGGTCAGTACAATATGACTTGAATCTATTTCCGGAAAAAGATTATATGCTTTTTCCAATATCTTTCTGGCCTCCTTGTAGTTACCCATATGATAATAGCTGTTACCGATATAGAGTAGTACTTCAAAGGAATCATATATTACTTGAGGGTGTTCCTTGATGATAAAGTTGAGATGTTCTATTGCCTTTGAAAAATTATTCATTTTGAAAAGAGTCTTTCCCAGTTCAAGATTTGCGTCTGCCACTAAAACACTTTTCGGGTAATTTGAGAGAATTTTTTGAAAATGTTCGATGGCACTTCGGGAATAATTTGCATTCTGATCAAGAATTCCGAGTTCAAAAATGATTTCCGGTGTGCCTCTGTATTGCGGGTACTTGTCCAATACAATTTTAAAATAACCTTTTGCTTCTGCAATGCTGTTTAACTTGAGATATTGCTTTCCGAGAATTGCCATTCCATAGGGTTGATATTTTGAATCTGGAAAATAATTGACCGCTTCCTGACAAATCGAAATTGATTCCAATACGCTTTCTTCTTTATCGGAATCTGTTTGTTTATAGGAACAATAGGCTCTTAAAAAATAGGATAGCTCCTTGCAGGTTTCGATAGCGTTTGTTTTTAGGAAACCGTTTAACGCATTCTCAGCTGACTTCCAGTCGCCATTTGTCAATTCATCAAAAATTTTTTTAAATTCCGATTTTGCCAAGCAGCTTTCTGTTGATAACTCGATTAATATATCATCAATTCTGCCGCCACTAAGATCTGAAGGTGGATCCGGGTTGACTTCTTCTTTTATCGATGGAGGTTCCTCAATGATTTCTTTATTTATGGAGGCAGACGCCTTACTGATTTCCTTTGGTTTATCTGAATCAGATTGATTTTTGTAGATTGTATGTTTCTCATCAGGTTTCTTTTTCAGAGGTTTTCTTTTCTTGTGTTTCTGTTTCAGTTTTTCGAAATAGAAATTTACAATAAGTGTATTGGACAAACCATCCCAATCAGCATCTGTTTTTTTTAATTCCGGTGTGGTTTTTATCACGAGCATGGTTACATTGTTTTGGAGTTTTTCAATTCGGATGTTTTGAATAAAAGAGGAGGCGGAACCCTTTTTTATGATGTTATCCGCGATGCCGACATCTTTAAAGGCAATGATCATTTCATTTTTTTCAACCTGAATGATTTTATAGAGAGATTGTTGATTGAGGTTAAGGTACATCCTCTGCGGGAAATCATGAAGTCGGATTTGGTTGATAACATTTTGACGAGGGGCTGCGAAACCAAGGCTGAAACATGTGGTGAGCTGCACGAAAAAAAGCAACCCCTGTGAAATCGGGATCAAGAGCCGTTTGGTTTTTGAAAAACTCAAAAACATCATAACCTTTCGATATTTAAATAAGGAAGGATTAATTTCATGGTTGCTTTTCGCCGTGTTTCGATGATTTTTGGTACTCGTATTAGGTATGTTGATATAGAATAATCAGTTGCGTTTTTAGATTAGCAAACAGTGTGCCAATATTATTTATTGTCGAATAAAAAAGGGATAATTGATGTAAACCCTAATATAGAGGGAGTTCACATCCTGAATAACAAAGGGATTTGGATGGGTCTGAGGATAGGTTCGGTGATGCATGTCATTTCCGACAAGGAGAAAGAGAACGGAAATCATGAAGATGTTCTGCTGAAACAGTCAAGAATTTGGCACCATTTTTTTTGGCAGTATATTGAGCCAATTTCAAAAGTCTCTTGTTGTAGTTCCGGCAAAAACGAAAATCCAGTATTTTTTGAGCACTGACTTTCGCCGGTGTGACGCTTTATAATCGTTTTGAAATTGGCTCTATTAATTTTGTTTTATGTTCATTTTTTTAATTTTTTCAACCAGAGTGGTTCGATTGATTTTTAACAATTCTGCAGCTTTTGATTTCACTCCGTCTGTATTTTTAAGGGCCTGTAAAATAAGGTGCTGCTGGTATTGCTCAACAGCATCATTGAATCCAATATCTTTTTTTAATCGAGACACGGATTTTTTTAATTCCTCTTGTTTTTTGTGTAAAAAATTTTCAGGCAGGTCCGATACATCGAAAACGCTTTTATCCACAAGAACAGAGAGGCGTTCAATCAAATTTTCAAGCTCTCTGATATTTCCCGGCCAGTTGTATTGAATGAGCACTTCCATGGCCTCGCTTGAAAATTTTTTTTCCTTAGTATTCCTTATTGCTTGAAACTTTTCGAGGAAGTGATTCACTAAAAGTGGGATGTCGGATTTCCGATCACGAAGGGGAGGCATTTTGATTGGTATCACACTTAATCGATAAAAAAGATCTTCACGGAACTTTCCTTCTGCAATGGCGTGATCAAGATTTTTATTTGTGGCTGCAATGATTCTGATATTGACGGAGATTGTTTGGGTACTGCCAATTCGTTCGAAGCTGTGTTCTTGTAATACCCGGAGTAGTTTGACTTGTATTTCAGGACTAACATCACCAATTTCATCAAGAAAAATCGTTCCGTTATTTGCCAATTCAAAACGACCGATTCGTTCACGATGTGCCCCTGTAAATGCTCCCTTTTCATGCCCGAATAGTTCACTTTCCAACAGCTCAAAAGGGATCGCTCCGCAATTAACCGTGATGAGTGGTTCTGATCGTCTGCTACTTTTTTTATGAACCTCTTTGGCGATTAACTCTTTTCCTGTTCCACTTTCACCGGTTATGAGAATCGTCGCATCTTCATCTGCCACTTTATCTACGATATTCAATATATTCAGAATTTCAGGGCTGTTTCCGATAAATGCCTGAGACCTGAAATCTTTGTTACCAGCATGGGATATCATTTCAATATTTTTTCTAATTTATCCGATATCTGTTCGGCGGTAAATGGTTTGACTACGTAATTGGATACACCCGCTTGCACTGCGCTAATTACATTCTGTTTTTGAGCTTCTGCTGTAACCATTAAAAACGGTATGCTTTTTATATCATTCATTCCGCGAACGGTTTTAAGAAGTTCAAGTCCTGTCATTTTCGGCATATTCCAATCTGAGATGATCAGGTCAAAGTGACCGCTTTTCAGCTGTTCAAGGGCTGTGGTACCATCGTCAGCCTCCGTGATATTTACAAACCCCAGTTGCTTTAAGATATTCTTGAGAATTCGACGCATGGTAGCGAAATCATCAACAATTAGAATCTTGATAGATCGATCCATCTGGTTTTTTCTCCTTTCATTCTGATGAATATAGAAAAATACTCGGCGCTGTTTTTTTTTGATTATTCATCTTATGGGAAATATGGAAAACATATATTATTGACTTAATCTATGTGCCTTTATTGAAAGTACTATTTGCCATTTAGCTGATTTTCCGACCGTTAACTCTCAAGGCAGACTTCTATTGTGAACCGACCTCCATCTGTTATAAATGGAATGGCAATTTTGGGGCCATCTGTATAGTGTGTAATCTGGTGATTTTTTCCAGAGACGACAGAAGGAATGGCGGCCTCAAAAACTTTTCCCTTCTCTTCCAGCTCCCTTCTTGCCTGTCCGGATATCATGTTGGTAAGTTCGCCAACAGCATCTGCAACTTCATTATTTAATTGCTTCATTTCTTCCCCGAACATGTTTGATACAATTTTCAGAATGGTTTCTTCTTCAAAGGTTACGGCAATTGTTCCATTTGATTCTCCTGTAATTCCAATAATGCCTGTGACATCGCCTTTAGCCACATCATCCTTTTTCAGATAAGGTTTTTCTGCTTTACACTTTATAAATGCCATTGTTTCAAGGACGTTCATTGTCGCATTAATAAATGGATTGATCAGATTAGCGTCCATTATCTGGCCTCCCTGGATTCAATTGGTTGTTAATCGAAAATATATGGAAATAAATTTTTTTGTGTTGTGTAATGATATATTCTGAGAAGAAGCGGATCTGTATGTACTAATTTTTTTCAATGAACATCATCAGGATCAGCTGTATTATACCGAACCATGTTTTTCAGATGTGTATAACTATCCAAGTCCATGGAGTCAAATTCAACGGCAATACCATTGAGATCTTTTCGGATTATTTTTCCTTGCATGTATAGCGAGAGCGGTTCCGTCATACCTGTTAGATTTACTTCAATCTGACATTTTGTACCAAGGGCCGTTTCTTCCCGGGTGTGGATATATATTCCTTTGAGGCTCAAGTCCTTTGAACTACCTTCTATGTGAATTTCAGATCGATCTGTTTTTAAAATGATATTGGTTTTAAAGTCTACCCTGAGTTTTTTTCTTCGATCCATGTCAGCCTCTGTCATGGTAATGTTTCTCCCTGATAATGCGGTATCGATTCTATGACAATGAACTGTGCCTTGGTAAGATTTGCTTTAGCTGTATGTTTTTCAAATATCATATGAATCAGTTCCTGAAAGAAGCAAAGGATCGTTATGTGATATCCTTTTTTAGTTGTCTAATTTTTTGCCGTTCTTGAGAAAAAGCGTATGCAATCAGGAGATCTCTTTCTTTTTCAAGGATATTGATAAATTTCACTCCGACCTCATAAAGAGGCGTGTCCATTTTTTCAACTACTCTTTTATGAACAACCTCACCATAGGTATTGAAACCACTCAATGGAAATCCAGGTAAATTTAATGATATGTTAAGAATTTGTCCCTTTTCAACAGAATCATATAAAATCATTTTCATACCCGTCCCACTGATATTAACCGTTTCCTTGACTGCTATTTGGGTCTCTCCTTTATTGTCTTCCAGTAACTCAATAATTTTATCCAGTTTGTCATTCAGCAAAAAGATAGAATCAACAAGATAAGAGAGCATCGGATTCACTGTATTATCAGATGAAAAAGGAAAATCAGGTATTATTAAGGAGTTTTTGTTTGAACTCCCTTTCTTTGGTAAATCTTTTCCAGACGCAGCTCTTTTGGTTGCCTGAGAAACCGGTTTTTTCGTAAGCAATAAATCATGAGCAATATCATTATCAATCAGCTTTATCGTGACTTTTGTAGAAATTGCTGCCCGAACATTATTTCTTTTTTCCAGCCAATCCTTGATAGTCATAGGATAATTACAATAGATACAGAGATGATATTTTTAATGTTGATAGTCGTTGCTTATTTGGCAATACAGGTAATGAGTATTTAGTAATTGCCATTATATCATTTGAATTTTAATCTGTAAATATTCAAATCAATTTATCTTTCCCTCTTTGAAAAGAGCCAGGAAAGCATCGACATATACCGGATCAAATTGTGTGCCACTGCAATCGGAAAGAATGGCCAAAATTTTTTCGGGATCCATTTTTTTCCGATACGCACGATCAGATGCCATTGCATCGTATGAATCGGCAACCGTAACGATTCGTGCCAAACGGGGGATCTCTTCTTTTTTTAATTTTGAGGGATATCCTGTTCCGTCATACCGTTCATGATGATGACGAATAATCTCTTGATGTTCATCCCACATTCCCAGCTGACCGATAATATCAGCCCCGATATCCGGATGTTCCATAATTTTTTTAAATTCGTCTTCTGTGAGTCTTCCGGGTTTTAACAGTATTTCATCACGAATTCCAATTTTCCCAATGTCATGCAGTGGACCGGAAATTTTTAGAATGTCAATTTCTTCATCACTGCAACCTACTTTTTTTCCGATAGCAATTGCAATTTCCGTTACCCGGTTTGAATGTTCCTTTGTATAGGGGTCTCTTGCCTCAATTGCTTTTACAAAGGCTTTTAAAGTCGTCATCAAGCCACGATTGATATGCTCATACAACGCAAGATTCTCAATGGCAGATGCCGCTCTTTGAGTCATAAAAGACAGATAATACAGTTCTTTTTCCGTAAAACGCTTATTTCCATTTTTTATGGAAGCGGTAAGAACGCCAAAAACCTTTTCCTGTATTTTTAATGGAACAATCATAAAGGAAAGATGGTCATCAAAACCGGCATCCATATTTTTATTTTCAGAAACAAGAAGCGGGATTTCATCAGCAACGGTCTCAATGATCACCTGCTGAAAACGGTTGCCTTCTTTCCGAGGTATCTCCATCTGATTTTGGGATAATAATTTGAGATAGGAATCGGAAAAAGAAGAACTTACTTCAAAGGGGAGATTTTCAGACTCATTGATGACAAAAAATTTGGACTCATCTGCTTTTGTAAGTACTATCGTCATTTCAACAATAAGCTTGAAGATATCTGTTGTATTATTTATCATCGACAGGTCTGTCATGATTTTATTTAAATTTTGAAGCTCTTCAAGCTTATATACGAGTTCTTTATTGAGTTTTTCAAGCCGTTCTTTTCCCTCGACTTCTTTGGATAAAAGGATATTTTTAATGAAAAGTTGTCTTTCCCGAAGAACGCGTTGAACACATACTTCCATCTGGTTTAGGTTTACAGGCTTGATCAAAAAGTCAACAACTCCATTTTTCAGGGTCCGGATAGAGTTTTCAAGTGATGGATATCCGGTCATGACAATAACAGGTATTGTATTATCAATTTTCCTGATTTCCTCTGCCAGTTGTAAACCATCCATTTCAGGCATGTTTATATCTGTAAAACAACATACTATTTTTTCCGTACTCAATAAATTCAGGGCTTCAACACCATTATTTGCTGTAATAATATTGTACCCTTTGTGTTGAAAAAATTCGACGGCAATTTCAAGAATATTCTCCTCATCATCCACAAACAAAATATGGCCATTGATATTTTGTCCCAGATTGGTTTTTCTATCTCTATTCATGAATCCTCAGAAGGATAGTTTAAACAGATATTTTGAATTTAAAATTAATAGTTAAGAATTGAAAACCAGGTGGTAATGATTCCAAAGCGCTCTTTTTTCAATATTGTATTGTAAAAAAGGAGACAGTAAAGCTATTTGTTTGATATTTTATGCCGAATTCAGATCAAAGGTAAGAATTTATCAACATATTTGTGGTTACATTCTGCTACCATTCAGATAATATCATAAAATTTTAGTTTCATCACGCAATTTTTCATGTTTCTTCCTGATTTCATATTTTTCTTTTAGATAGGTGATTCTGCCCGAATAAGGTTATGAGCGAAGCCTTTTATGTTTCTAAAATAAATTCAATATGCTTTGGAATTACTTTTATGGAGTTATCTGTTCCGATTTAATGTTTAAAACTTCTTTGTCCGGTCAACACCATTGTTGCTCCTACCTCGTTGCATGCCTCGATGGATTGATAGTCATTTAAAGAGCCTCCAGGCTGGATTACAGAAAGAACGCCTTCCCTCAAACCAATATCAATTCCGTCCCGAAATGGAAAAAAAGCATCGCTGACCATACTTGCTCCAATGAGTCCTCCTTTTTCATTAGCAACTTTGTCATCGATTTCTTTTCGTTGATCGGGGTCTGTAAGGTTGCTGTAAGCTATTTTGAACGTTTCCCAGGAATATCGATCAGCCAGTTTTCGGTATGCCTTATCTCTGGCGATTTCCGCAACACCAACCCGGTCCTGCTCTCCGGTCCCGATACCAACGGTAACACCATTTTTTACATAGATTACAGAGTTGGATGTAATTCCGGATTCAACAAGCCACCCGAACAATAAATCATTATACTCCTGATCGCTTGGTACTCGATTGATTTTAAAAATCTTACCTTGATATTCACACTCAGCCAATTGAACATCTTTTTTTGTTTTGGCATTTGGAACATAGGACCATTGAGCAATCAGGCCTCCGTCAATCAGACTTTTGAATTCAACGAAGCGTTTACCAATAAAATCATGAAGTCTGTGGATGTTCCCAATGCGAATAACCCGGAGATTTTTTCTTTGGCCCAGAATTGAAAGCACGCCATCTTCAAAATCTGGAGCGACAACGACTTCTGCATACTGGGAAGCAATACCAGTGGCGGTCTCTTTATCAACGGCTCGATTTAATGCAATACAGCCTCCAAAAGCAGCTACCCTGTCGGCCATATAGGCTTTTTGATAGGCATCTGCCAGTGAGCTTGATCTGGCAACACCACAGGGATTGTTATGCTTTACGATTACCACAGTGGGATTGTCCTTGAAATATCTTAAAATATTCAATGCATTGTCCGTATCTGTCAGATTCGTTTTTCCAGGATGTTTCCCGGATTGAAGCAATTCAATATCCGAAGCCAGATATTGACCCGGAGAAATGGTCTCTGTCTTCCCCAACACCAGGTTGCCATTCACCAGTTTGTATAATGCGGCTTCCTGTCCTGGGTTTTCACCATAACGGAGTCCTTTTTTGACATTATCGATGGTCCAGGCAACCTTTTCGTAGAAAAGTGTTTGTCTTGACCCATTTTCTATAAAGCTGATTTCCATTTCCGGAGTGAAATGGTCATCCATAATGGTTTTGTACATCTGTTTCAGATCTTCGGTCATTTCGGTCTCCTTTGGGTATACAAGAATTCGGTCTACAGCGTTAAAAGCGGTAACAGTTGCGAACCTCATCAAACGATATGGACTTGAAAAATTCTGTAATGGTCGCATCGTATTCTGCTGTATGTCCAAAAGCTTTGCAGGCAAGCTTATAGCGTATGTCCAGAGAGGTGCACCCATTATTTTCTTTCATCCATGAAAGTATCTGCAGATAATCAGAAGGATCTACCACTGACGCAACCCTCAAAAAGTTTTTGGCTGAGGCTCGAATCATACACGGGCCCCCGATATCGATATTTCCGCGGGCCATCTCAGGTGTAACATCCGGTTTTGAAATGGTCTGCTGAAAGGGATAGAGATTTACAACAACCATGTCAATGGGAACGGAATTGGTTCGTTGTAAATCCTCATAGTGAGAATTGTTGTAGGTTTCGGTGAGCAGTCCGAGATAGATTTTGAAATCAAGGGTCTTCACCAGGCCTCCTTGCGTTTCCGGCTGGCCTGTATATTCAGATACTGGTGTTAAAGAGTATTCCCAATTATTTCTCAATATTTCTTTTATTTTTGAAAACGTACCGCCGGTTGAAAAGAAATGAATCCGAGGGTTGATGTCAAGGAGCCCTGGAATAAGCTTTTCCAGATTGGTTTTATCAGACACGCTCACCAGAACATGTTGAACCTTTACCAGATTGTCGATTTTATTTACAATATTTATCGTCATAACTGTTGATCGGCAGCAGCCGAAACCTCCTTTCCGGGGGCGCTTTGGTTTATATTAGATTCTTATATCCGGGATACAAAAAGTTGAAGTTTTCGTCAGCTACTTGTTTTTTTCACATTAAGATAGTCTTCTCTGTCCGTCAAGACAGGAATCTTAAAACCGGGAAATTCATTCTGATTTATATGCCGGGTATCTGAAATCGTTTATTTGACACAACATGAAGATGGCCGTATAATTCCGGTAAAAAAATAAATCAACCGGATGAGCCAATTTCAAAACGATTATAAAGCGTCACACCGGCGAAAGTCAGTGCTCAGAAAAGAGCCGAAAATACTGGATTTTAGTTTTCGCCGGAACTACAACAAGAGACTTTTGAAATTGGCTCGGATATTTAAAAATTTGACCGTAACGTTTGCTATATAAATCAGAAAGGAGAAAAATTGTGTTGCACTTGATTTCAGTTGGACTCAGCAAGGTAAAAGCGGATGCGATTTTTCTGCCTGTATGTGAAGATAAAATGATTTATTCAAAAAAAGAGTTTATCTCCTTGATTCAGGAGGCGAAGGAGCTGAAAGAGTTTAAAGGATGTAAGTCAGATGAGGTAATACTTTACAACTTACCTGAGGTCAGGCCAAAACGGGTTGTTTTTTTGGGTTTGGGTAAATTTGCGGAAATCAATCCGGAAACCTTTCGAAGCTTGATCGGTAGTAGTATCCAGAGGTGTATTCAAAAAGGTTTTTCAAATATTCTGTTTGTTGCACCGGATGAAAACATTTTGAACCATCCGATCGGACTGATTCTTGAAGCCATGCTTGAGGGGGGCTGCCTTGGTAACCATATTTTTGATCGCTATAAAAAAGAAAAAAAGCATAAACCGTTGCAAAAAATAAGTGTATTGACAGCTCCTGATCTGGTAACAAAATATCGATTCCTTCCGGCTCGTATTAAAACAATCTGTGAGGGAACGCTTTTGGCAAGAAATTGGGTTTCAACCCCTCCGAATGAGAAAAGACCAGAGCAGTTTTCCTGTGAGATTGCCGATCTGGCCAGAAAGAAAAAACTCAAGGTACGTGTGATTCAGGAAAGTGAACTGAAAAAGCTGAAGATGAATGCGATGCTCGCAGTTGCTGCTGGAAGTGAAAGCAGTGCACGACTTGTGATTATGGAACATGCACCGATTGGTGCAAAAAAAACGATCGTTTTGGTGGGAAAAGGGGTTACCTTTGATTCCGGAGGTATCAATCTAAAGCCATCCGGATCACTTGAAGATATGAAGATGGATATGGCTGGAGCAGCAGCAGTGGCGGCAACCTTGATAACCATTGCAAAGTTAGGAATAAAAGATAAGGTGATCGGTGTTATTCCGATTGTGGAAAATATGCCGTCCGGAAATGCCACTCGTCCGGGAGATATTGTTACAAGTTATGCAGGTAAAACTGTTGAAATCGGCAATACAGATGCAGAAGGAAGACTGATTTTAATCGATGCAATTTCATATGCCATAAAAAAATATAAGCCGGAAACCGTGATTGATCTTGCAACCTTGACTGGCGCTTGTGTAATGGCTCTTGGTGAAAAAATTGCGGGGGTGTTCTCCCCAGATGATGAGTTGGCCAATATTCTGATTTCTGCTGGTGAAAAAACTTTTGAGCGGTGCTGGCGTCTGCCGTTACCGGAAGACTACAAAGAACTGATTAAAAGTGATTGGGCAGATATAAAGAACCTCGCAAGCTCAAGAATGGGCGGGGCAATCACGGCCGCTTTATTTCTTTCAGAATTTGCAGAAGTTTCAAAATGGGCTCATATCGATATTGCCGGGCCTGCATTTACCCAAAAAGGAACTGCATATTGTCCGAAAGGTGGGACTGGATTTGGGGTACGGTTGCTTTGCGAAATACTGAAATAGTTTTCGCTGGAACTACAACTGCAGACTTTTGAAATTGGCTCAACAAAAAACACATATCGGTTTCAATGCAATTTCAGGTTATAGAGAGCTGTTTCAGTTTATCAAAAGCACCATCAACAGCCTTTTTAATCATGGCTGAAGTTGCCGGCTTTCTGAGATATCCGTCAAATCCAATATCCTCAAGTCTTTGCGCTTGATAGGATTCAATGAATCCAGATAAAGCGTAAATAATAGATTTGGAATTGTTAGCGCGAATCTGTTTACATAACTTTGTGCCATCCATGCCGGGCATATTTAAATCGGTTATAATAAGAGGGAAACATTCTTTTTTAAGAATTTCCAATGCCTCTTGAGAACTGGAGGAGAGTGTAACAGAATAACCCAACTTATTTAATACACGGTGCATAATATCTCTCTGGGCTTCTTCATCATCAACAAACAAAATTTTTTTTTCAATCATCCGTAGTCCTAAGCTGGTTAATGCGATGCAAAACCTGTTCAGTTGTAAGCTGTGTAATATTCTGTTGGTAAATTTCAGGTGTCTATGTGTGACAGATATGGAAAAGATGCTCACTCATTATTGTGTGATTACTATACTATGATAGCGGATAACATGCAAGGGCCAAGTTTCCGTGAAGCCAGTTCATGCTTTAGGCGAAAGCTTCAGATGTTGAATATATTAGTTCAGTTAGATCAAACAAGATTCGCTGTAAAAAAGGCAAATTTTTTTTCAAATAACATTTTTTTTTTCGAAGAGAATGTGCGCTCGATAAACAAAACCTCTCCGGTTCGCTTGATGGTAAGCAGAGAGGAACAACGGGTTCCATAAAAAGCACTGTGGATAAACAATGGCGCAAGAATTCGTTCCCATTCCGGTCCGACACCGGTGTCCGGAAGATGTTCAGGAGGTGGATTGGAGCAGTCTCCAAGCACTTGAAAGGCGGCTTCAATATCTATTTTGGTCTGAGAAAAAATAGGTATTAGCTTTGCTTTACCAGTTGTGATTTTTGGCCATGGAGTGTTTAGCAGATGGTTGCTCAGGCCATGAAAACCTTTTGGAACATGAAAAATCGTGGAAGAACGATTTGAATAATACCAAATTTGATCCCTTTCGCCTACCAGGAGATTAAACCCATGATATTTATGTCCAGTATCTTGAATTTGTTTAACATATTCCTCTGGAGATACCTGGCTGCAAAGAAAATTTCGTACAAGTTTTCCTCGGGTGGGGGAATCATTTTTTAATTCGTAAGGATCTCGAAAATTGGTGATCGCAGCAAACCTTATTGATCGTGTAACCCCAAGCCATGTGCCGCCACCAACCAGATCTTTTCCTGCCAGGACGGAAGGTTCATCCTCCCAGAATTCAAGCGGTTTTGCAGGGCGGCTAAAATATTCATCCCGGTTTGCCGCCAGGATCAGTGTATAATCAGGGTGCTCATTAAAGGAAAAAAGAATAAGGCACATACTCTCATTGTTGACCTTGGGTTGTATTTTGTGATACTTTTTAATTTTATTCAAATATTTATATCTGCCCGGAAGAAAGAGATAAAATATGGTTCAACCGGCCAGAAGTTTTTTTGTTACAACACTAAAATACTAAATGTTTTTCAATAATACAAGGCAGGAGGATACGATTATGAAGGATGTGGTTATTGTCGGTGGTTCACGAACAGCCATTGCTGCATTTGGCGGTTCTTTGAAAACAGTACCTGTTGTTGAGCTTGGTTCAATTGTAATGATCGATGTTTTAAAAAAAACAGGACTCAGGCCGGTGGTGAGTGATGTGATGAAAAATATGGCACCGGATAAATTAACAAAACAGGGGATAATCGATCTGGAGAAAAATGCATATCAATGGGATGACAATCTAGCTCCGGTTGTGATTGACGAAGTGATTATGGGAAATGTTCTCCAGGCAGCTCAAGGACAAAATACAGCAAGGCAGGCAATGGTTCGAGCCGGTATACCAAAGGAGACCTCAGCTTTTACAGCGAATAAAATCTGTGGTTCCGGATTAAAGGCGATTGCTCTTGGAGCAACCCAAATTATGGCCGGACAAGCAGATGTCGTGCTTGCAGGTGGTCAGGAAAACATGAGCCTTGCCCCGATGGCCTTGCCCAAAGCTCGCTGGGGACATCGGATGGAGCTAACCGGCACAGGAGATATCTATGACTTGATGGTTTTTGATGGACTGTTTGAAATTTTTTATGGGTATCATATGGGGTTAACTGCCGAAAACATCGTTGCTCTTTATGGAATCAGCCGGCAGGAACAGGATGAGCTTTCTGTATTGAGTCACCAGCGGGCTTTGAGTGCGATCCGTAATGGTCTTTTTGCTCAGGAGATCGTTCCGGTGATTATCAAGTCTCATAAAGGGGAAACCGTTTTTGATACCGATGAGCGGCCTATGGAAACCGATCTCGAAAAGATGGCAAGATTGAAGCCGGCATTTAAAAAAGATGGCAGTGTAACCGCTGGAAATGCCTCAGGAATTAATGATGCAGCAGCAGCGGTTTTAATGATGAGTGCGGAAAAAGCAAGGGAGCTTGGATTGAATCCAATCGTTCGGATCAAGGGGTTTGCTGCCGGAGGACTGGATCCTGCTTACATGGGGCTTGGTCCGGTTCCTGCCGTGCGAAAAGTGTTACATTCTTGTGGAATGGCAATCCATGATATTGAGATGATTGAACTGAATGAAGCGTTTGCGGCACAGGCAATCGGATGTATGCGTGAGCTCAAAATAGATGTTGAAAAACCAAATGAACTTGGCAGCGGTATTTCTCTGGGGCATCCGATTGGTGCTACCGGAGCGCGTCAAATGGTGTCCGGTATTTATCAAATGAAACGTAAGGGTTATCAGACCGGCTTGATTACCATGTGCATTGGTGGTGGTATGGGTCTGGCCATGATTGTTGAACAGGCGTAGGTCAAAATCTCTGATTCGGAAGATGAAATAAAAACGGCCTGAGCCAATTTCAAAAGTCTGTCCTTGTAGTTCCGGCGAAAATCAGAATCCAGTGTTTTCGGCATTTTTCCGGGCACTGACTTTCGCTGGTGTGACGCTTTTCAATAGCTATGAAATTGGCTCGGCCTGGTTGCAGACCAGGCCGTTTTTATGAGTTCGAAAGCGTATATTCAGCTTATTCCTATTAAATCAGAAAATGATGATGAGCTATGCTACCGTTGAAATCGGATGATCGCCTATTGTTGATACCAATTATCCTTTATTTTTTTTAAAAAAATCGAATAAAAACAGTCTGAAAAAAGAAATCAATCTTGAAATTTTTTTCTTTACTAAACCAGATCGAATTGCTAAAACCAATGCAGTTTTTTTGGAAAAAATAATGTGTCAAGTGGAATGCCATCATGAAGAAAAGGACGAAAAGAGATAAGTAACAAATGAGCATTGCCAGAAAATTTGGAATTTTGGTTTTTTTTATGGCACCAGCCATAATCGGCGGAGGTATTGTCTACCACGCTTTTCATGCTTATACACCGGTTGTTGTATATGAACTGGTTCTTTATTTGATCGCAGGTGGATTTCTCAGCAGATAGGAGCTCATTCTTTTCGATTAAAAACAGACCGGTCTTGTTGGGAAGCGTTTTAGGAGAGAGCCTGGTGAACAGGGTGGAATATCATAATCCACAACAACCCATTAGTTGGCCGGTAAATGACAAGTTGCCTGTTCAGGTACATTATCTTGTTTCCTGCCAACCACTACCCTGCCTGTTATGATATCTGAGATCATAAAGATTGAAATGGTTTTCAGAACCTTCGTCAAGCCATTTGTAATTCGCAGCATAAGATATGATTGTTTTTGATTTTTATTAAAATCGAGATGAATTTGTCAGGGAAAGATATGCAGGATCGAACAATGAGCGATCTGATTTTTTGGTTTTTTTTGGGGTTATTCCTGATCTCATTTTTTTTGATCGGATGGTTGATGCTTCCGTTTTTATCGACGATCGTACTTGCTGCGGTTGTCACGGGAGTCTTTAACCCAGTATATCTTTGTATATATAAAAAGCTTGGGATCCGTCAAACATTTTCAGCGCTGATTACCTGCGTGCTTATCTTTTTTATTCTGTTTGTACCAATACTTTTTTTCACAGGCATTTTATCAAAAGAGGCGTATGATTTGTATCTGATGGGTAAAACGGCTGTTTTGGATGGTCAGGTTAAAAAATTTTTGGAAAGCTATCATGTAATCGAAAAAATTAACCTAATGCTTTCAAATATCAACATGAACGTATCCATAGAAGATATGAACCGTTCCCTATCTGAAGTGGGAAAGGCATTGGGCTTGTTTCTGTTTGATCAGGCCAAATTGATCACTTCAAATATATTCAGTTTTGTCATAAATTTCTTTTTTATGCTAATGATTGTATTCTTTCTTTTTATGGATAGTGGAAAATTGGTTGATTTTATAATCGATCTGTCCCCTCTTCCCAAGGATCAGGATGAGAAGCTGATTCAGAAGTTCAAGGACATGGCTGGAGCAATTCTGATTGGTTATGGTTTTGCCGGCATTGTACAGGGAACCCTCGGTGGGGTTGTGTTTGCAGCTTTTGGGTTAAATGCCCCCTTTTTATGGGGTATTTTGATGGCACTTCTGGCCTTTCTCCCCATTATCGGAATCGGTGTGGTAATTATTCCTGCGGCTGTGTTTATGTTTATACAGGAACGTCTGTTTGCCGGATGCTTTTTTATTGTTTTTTATCTGGTAGTATCTTTTGGAGTGGAGAACATTTTAAAACCAAAAATTGTGGGGAACCGGGTAAAAATGCATACATTGCTGGTTTTTCTGGCTATTATTGGTGGGATGCAATTATTCGGAATCTTAGGGATCATTTATGGACCTTTGATTGTCACCTGTTTTTTAACACTGGTTGATATATATCATGAAAACTATCAAAAGATGGTGGAACCGGTTGATAGTGTTTTTTCAGGTTAGATAAAGAGTGTTTGAGGTTTTTACTTCGGTGTAACATAAGGAGATGTTACCTATCGATTTTTAAAATTACTTTTTTATGGTTGAAAGAGAATGAATATGCAAGACAAACAAGTGATAGAGACTGAAACGAAGGTCAGTATTGAAAGCGAGATGAAGAAGTCCTATCTCGAATATGCGATGAGTGTTATTATCGGTCGGGCACTGCCGGATGTACGCGATGGTCTGAAACCGGTTCACCGAAGGGTTCTCTATGCCATGCGGGAACTGAAAAACGATTGGAACAAACCATATAAAAAGTCCGCTCGTATTGTTGGTGATGTTATCGGTAAATATCATCCACATGGAGATACGGCGGTCTATGATACTATCGTTCGAATGGCGCAGGATTTTTCTCTCCGGTATCCGTTTGTCGATGGACAGGGTAATTTTGGTTCTGTTGATGGGGATTCGGCGGCTGCAATGCGATATACAGAAATTCGTATGATGCGGCTGGCTCATGAAATGCTGGAGGATCTGGATAAGGAAACAGTACCCTTTATTTCAAACTATGATGAATCCCTGACAGAACCAGCCGTTCTTCCAGCCAAGATTCCAGCTCTTTTGGTAAATGGTTCATCTGGAATTGCTGTTGGTATGGCAACCAACATTCCACCTCACAATCTGACTGAAGTCATCAATGCCATAACCGTTCTTATCGATAAACCGGATATCACATGGCAGGAGTTACTTGAATACATTCCCGGTCCGGATTTTCCTACAGCAGGAATCATTTATGGCACCAGGGGCATTCATGAAGCATATAAGACCGGACGTGGAATTATCCGTATCCGGGCCAAGGTGGAGGTTGAGAAAGAACGTCAGACCGAATCAGAGACGATCGTGATAACAGAGCTGCCTTACCAGGTAAACAAAGCCAAGCTTATTGAAACAATAGCACTATTGATACGAGATAAACAGATTGAGGGGATAAGATATGTACGGGATGAGTCAGACCGCCATGGGATGCGGATTGCAATCGGTCTGAAGAAAGATCAATTTGCAGAAGTAATCATCAATAAGCTCTATAAACACACACGGCTTGAAACCAGCTTTGGAATTATTTTTCTTGCAGTTGTGAACAATCGTCCCGAAATTCTTTCATTGAAAGAGGTCCTCCAGCATTTTATTCTGCATCGCAAGGAAATCATACTAAAAAGAACCCGGTTTGAACTGGCCAAAGCAGAAGCAAGAGCACACATATTGGAAGGTTTAAAGATTGCGCTTGATAATCTGGATGATGTGGTTGCGTTAATCCGGGGATCAAAATCGCCTCAGGAGGCGAAAACCGGTCTAATGCAACGGTTTGCCCTTTCTGAAATTCAGGCGCAGGCGATACTGGAGATGCGTCTCCAGCGGCTGACCGGTCTTGAGCAGGAGAAAATTTTAGAAGAATACAAGGCTGTACTCAGGGATATTCAACGTTACAAAGAGATCCTTGCCAGTGATCAGTTGGTTCTGGATATTGTTAAGTCTGAACTTTCTCAAATTAAAGATGATTTTGGAGATGCCAGAAGGACGGAGATTACAGAGTCTACAAAAGAGATTACTTTGGCAGATATGATTGCCGAAGAGGATATGGTTGTTACCATTACAAAGAGCGGTTATATCAAAAGAAATCCTATTACCCTTTATCAACAGCAAAATCGCGGTGGCAAGGGAAAAACTGCAATGAGCACGAAAGATGAGGATTTTGTCGAGCATTTGTTTGTTGCTTCGACACATCATAATTTCCTGTTTTTTACCAATAACGGCAAAGTTTATTGGTGCAAGGTTTATGATATTCCGCAAGCCGGTCGTTCCACCAGGGGGAAGGCGATTGTCAATCTGCTTGATTTTGATCAAAATGAAAAACTGACAACGGTTTTGGCTGTATCAAAATTTGAGCCTGGATTTCATATCATGATGGCGACAAGAAATGGTACGGTGAAAAAAACCGATCTCATGTCATACAGCAGACCAAGAACGGGCGGAATCATTGCCTTGAATCTTGCCGAAGGAGATGAGCTGATCTCCGCCAGGGTCACGGATGGAACCATGAATGTTTTCCTTTGCACGGCCAATGGGAAATCGATTCGGTTTCTGGAATCGGATATCCGGCCTTCCGGAAGGAATGCCAGGGGGGTCAGAGGGATTCGGCTGGGTCAGAATGATCGGCTCATTGGTATGGAAGTGTTGAGTCATGGCCAGACCCTTTTTGCGGTAACAGAAAACGGGTTTGGAAAACGAACATCGATTGATGAGTATCCGGTTCAGAAAAGAGGTGGTCAAGGCGTTATAACGATTAAAACCAGTGTTCGTAATGGAGAGGTTGTCGCAATTCTTCTGGTTGATGAGGATGATGATATTATGCTGATGGCAGATAGCGGCAAATTGATCCGGATGGCTGTAAGAGGAATTTCAGTGATCAGTCGCAATACGCAAGGTGTAAAGTTGATCGGAATGGAAACTCATGAAAAGGTTGCCGGCGCTGCAAGGCTTGCTGAGAAGGAAGAAGATGAATAATGGATCATATGGATGTTGATTTTCAAAATATAAAAATTGGTGTTGTCGGTGGGGGGTCATGGGGAACAGCCCTTGCCAATCATCTGGCTGGAAAAGGATATATCATTGACCTCTGGGTTTATGAGACCCAGGTGAAAGATCAGATTCAGGAAAATCGCGAGAACAAGGTTTTTCTTCCCAACATTACGCTTTCAAAAAACATTTCCGTATCGAATGATTTTGATCCGGTTGCATACGGGAAGGATCTCCTTTTGGTTGTTGTGCCTTCTCACCTCATGAGAGAGACGATGAAAAAACTGGTGGATCGGGTGCCGGACAAAACTATTTTTGTATCTGCTTCAAAGGGTATTGAAAACAAGACACACCTGACGATGTCTGGTGTGTTAAAAGAGGTTTTTTCAGACCGATCTGAAGAAAAATTTGCCGTGCTTTCTGGTCCCAGCTTTGCACGGGAAGTTGCCTGTGGTGTTCCAACTCTTGTAACTGTAGCGGCAAAGGAGCAGACAGTTGCTGAATTTGTTCAGCATGTTTTTGCAACACCAACCTTTCGTGTATATACTATTGATGATATGATTGGTGTTGAACTGGGTGGAGCCGTAAAAAATGTGATTGCAATCGCATCCGGTATTGTGGATGGATTGGGACTGGGACTAAATACCCGTGCTGCTTTGATTACCAGGGGCTTGACGGAAATACGGCGACTCGGTTTGCGGCTTGGTGCCAGAGCTGAGACATTTTCGGGCCTTGCCGGGGTTGGAGATTTGATGCTTACCTGTACAGGAGATTTAAGCCGCAATCATTTCGTGGGAAAACAGATTGGACAGGGAAAACAATTGCAGGAAATCTTGGGTGAAATGAAGATGATAGCCGAAGGCATTAAGACCGCAAAATCTGTTTATAATCTATCCAGAAAGCTGGCGGTTGAAATGCCGATATCCCATGAAGTGTACCGGGTTCTGTATGAGGATCGATCTCCAGCAGATGCAGTGTATCGTTTAATGACAAGAAGTCTGAAAAATGAATTTGATGAAGTCTGATTATGTTTTTGCATCATGGGAAAAAATCAAACGCATAAAGGTGATGGTCACCGGAACCGACTCAGAGAGAAATTTATTGAATCCGGTTTGTCCGGTTTTCACGATTATGAAATTATCGAACTGCTTCTCACACTTGCCACACCGCGAAAAGACTGTAAGAATGCAGCCAAAAAGGTGCTAGAAAAATTTAAAACCTTGCCAGGCGTTTTGGAAGCTTCAAAAGATGAGCTTTTATCTGTTGAGGGGATTGGACCGAAAAACATGTTCGGTATCAAACTGATAAAGGCGGTCTCAGATAGATTTCTTGAAAAAAAATTGCTGGGAAAGGAACTTATTCAAAACTCACAAGATCTTTACAATTATCTGTATCAAACATTACGAGATAAAACACAGGAGTGTTTTTCGGTTATTTTTCTGGATGCGAAAAACAAGGTGATTGATTCAAAGATTCTTTTCAAAGGCACATTGACCGAGAGCGCTGTCTACTCCCGTGAAGTGGTGAAAGTTGCCCTTGAACAAAGGGCTGCCGCACTTATTTTTGCTCACAATCATCCATCCGGTGATCCGGAACCTTCGAAGGTCGATGTTCATATCACCAAAAGGTTGCTGTTCGCGTGTAAGGTAGTGGGAATAACGGTTCATGAACATATCATTATTGGTGATAACCGGTATTTCAGTTTTGCAGATCAGGGCCATATTCACCGCATGAATGATGAGTATGAAAGCAAACTGTAGTTTCGCTGTAAAAAACAATTAAAATGAAAGACAATTCAAACAAAGAAATACCAGCATGTTTTGGAAAACTCGCGATTGTATTTCCAAAAGGTGAAAATGGGCTGCGGCATAGTCCAGAATCCTGTATGCCATGTTTTTTAAAAAAAAGGTGCATTCAGTCTGCAATGGGTGAATTGGATGGCTTACAGGTAAAAGAAGAGCAAGCTGACAGAGCCTATGAATCCGGACTGATCGGGTTTTTCGAAAGATGGTCCAGAAAAAAAGACATTAACCGCAAAATCCGGATCAAGATAAAAGAAGGCATGTAGGCATTTTAATCTTTTAAAAAATAAGCTTAAATATGGAGGTAACATGAAAAAATTGACTGTTGAGGATCTTGAACTTACCGGCAAGCGTGTTTTAATGCGCGTTGATTTTAATGTTCCCCTTGAAAATGGTAAAGTTACAAACAATAAACGAATTCATGCCGCGCTTCCTACGATTCGATATGTACTTGAACAACATGGCAAGCTTATACTCATGTCCCATTTGGGACGACCAAAAGGAAAGCGGATTCCGGAAATGTCCTTGGCCCCATGTGCTAAGGTTCTTAAAGAGCTTTTGGGAAAAGACGTTGCTTTTGTGAATGATTGTATTGGGGAGACAGTGAACAATGCTGTGAAAAATCTTATGGAGGGTCAGGTTCTCCTCCTTGAAAATTTGCGCTATTATGAAGAGGAAACAAAAAATGAACAGGGATTTGCCAAAAAGCTTGCAGGATTGGGAGATGTTTATATCAATGACGCCTTTGGTACAGCCCATCGAGCCCATGCTTCAACAGACGGCGTAACAAGATATATAGATCAGTGTGCTGCAGGGTATCTTTTAATGAAAGAATTAGACTATCTTGGTCGCATTGATGAGAACCCGGAAAAGCCTTTTGTGGCTATTCTTGGAGGAGCCAAAATTTCCGGTAAAATCGATGTGATTTCCAATCTTCTCCCCAAAGTCGATCGCCTGATTGTTGGAGGAGGTATGGCCTATACATTTTATAAGGCTATGGGTTATGAAATCGGAAACTCTCTTTTGGAGGAAGATAAGGTCAAACTGGCAGAAGAGATTCTTGCAAATGCAGGTGATAAGATATTACTGCCGGAAGATTGTATGGTTTCAGATCAATTTGATTTTGAGAAAAGAACGGTCGGTGCGTTGAAACAGGTAAAAAGCAGAGACATTCCGAGGGAGTCGTTTGGTCTTGATATTGGACAAGGGTCAATCGAAATTTTTGGAAAAGTATTGAAAGATGCCAAAACGATTGTTTGGAACGGACCCATGGGAGTGTTTGAGATCCCGGAAACTGCAAAAGGAACATATGCCATTGCCAGACTTTTAGCAGAATCGACTTCAAAAGGCGCCATTACCGTAGTGGGCGGTGGCGATTCTGCATCAGCAGTCAAGCAGTCGGGGGTTTCCGATCAAGTATCGCATGTTTCGACAGGCGGCGGTGCTACTCTTGAATTTTTAGAAGGAAAGATACTTCCTGGTGTTGCTGCGTTGACTGATAAGTAGATTTTTTTTCGGTGAATGTTGCTCTATGGTGATTCGTATTTGTTTCCCGGATATTCGGGAGAGCAGGAAAAGATCAGCTTGAAAAAATTAATTTTTTCTTCTCTTTTTGCTGTGATGGCTTTGTGTGGTTTCCTGCTTATAGCAGTATTCTTATCTATTCATTATCGAATGGAGATTTGGGAATCCATTCTGATTTGCTATGATTTTTTTTCGAACAGAGATAAGATTCAAAATTTTATTTCATCATTCCATGGATGGGCACCTGTAATTTTTATTTTTTTTCAATTCCTTCAGGTTTTATTTGCACCGGTTCCCGGCGAGGCAACCGGTTTTATCGGTGGGTATCTATTCGGCGCTTTTCAGGGATTTTGTTATTCATGCATTGGTTTAACGATTGGTTCCTGGATCAATTTTATGATCGGCCGTTTTTTTGGGAAAAAATATATTCGTAAATGGATCTCTCAGAGGTTTCTGAACAGGTTTGAGCCTCTCTTAAAGCGACAGGGGATTCTTGTTTTATTAATACTATTTATTTTTCCCGGCTTTCCCAAGGATTACCTCTGTTTATTATTGGGAATGACGTCGCTTCCCATAAAGGTGTTCATGATTATTTCAACTGTCGGTCGAATGCCGGGGACGTTGATGTTGAGTTTACAAGGGTCTTATGTCTTTGATCAGCTGTATGGACTCTTTATGATTATTTTTGGCATCAGCATGGTAGTTGTTTTGTTGACCTATCGATTTCGAAAAAATTTGTACAACTATATGGAAAGACCGAATCAGAAATCTCCATATTGACGATTCGTCAAAACAGTGGTATTAATTAAGTATTTCGTCCAGTCAACAGACTTCAAACGAGGCGGCATTCCAGATAGGAAGTTTTTTGGACCATCCATCGGACTTACATTTGGATAAACCCGTGATGAGCTATACAGGAGAAGATAATTGGGTTTCTGGGCATATAGAGAAGAATTGAGCAATGCAAACCGGCTGAGAAGATCTTATTATGAGTTGTTGCGGGATGAACTGGATCAGTTTATTCTTCAGTATTCACTCACAGATTCTTATCAAAATTTTAACAATCGAAATATTCCCTATCCTTTTGTAGAGCGACGTGAATTGAAGCCTAGAGCACGAATACCCAATCTGGAATATGAATTACAAAACTCTTTTCTGGTAATTTTTCTGGAAGATACCATCACCGATGTCCATAAAAAATATATTCGATTTTTTGATGCAAATAAAACAACAAAGAATAATCTGATTCAAACAAAAGCGTTGTCTCTGGAAAATAAATTTGACAGAAATCAAAAATTTCTGGACTCTGCACATTTTTTTGATTTCCTGAGAGAACTTCTACCGGTTGATTATGCGCTTCTTATACAGAGAGATCCCACAAGTCATAGTAAAAACAGATACTCCATGTCCCATTTCCATGTTCGCATTGATTGGCCTATTGCAGATGCTGCTGAAAATCTTGCCCGAAGCCTGCGGTATATTTCAAAAGACATTTATGAAAAAGGGGATAAGTACGCAGAGGATGTTCAGAAGAAATTGTTTGAGTACTATGGCCTTCCGGTTATGGTAGGTGGACGAAGAACAGCGGCTATTGTGGCCGCTCAATACATCAAACAGTTGGGGTGCATCTCAACCGTGTATGCCGGGAGCAGTGAGTCTAGATCATTAATTCGGATCTCTGAAAGAGGGGTTTCGAAAGCAATATTAATTAAATTTTCAAAAGAGGAGGTTGATCAGATAGCTGCGAGTAATAACATCTCTCCAAGGGCTTTTTCAAAAAACTATGTGATTGCATATGAAGATAAAAATAAACACAACAAGGAGGCGGTTTGTTTGTTTCAGGCAACCTATGCATATACAGACCATGCTCGGCCTCCGGATGATGGGAAGCTGAGGGAGATTAATCCAGATCCATACTGGTTGATTGTCGGATCACAGCATGTTCTTCCAAAACCGGGTGTTTGGAAGTATCCGCCTATTCCCATGAATGTAATATACTCTTGAATCGTTATTATTCATCGAGTTTCTTCATCATGGCGATTTCATCACAGCCAGGAAATTTTACACATAAAAGGCAGTCTGCCCAGATTTTATGGGGCAGGGTTGCCTTGTCAATGATTTGAAAATCAAATTTTCTAAAAAAATCTGGTTTATAGGTAAGTGCAAATACATTTTTGATTTTAAAAGACCGGGCTTCCATAAGAGTTGCTTCAATCAGTCTTGTCCCGATTTTTTGTCTCCCATATTCAGCAGATACAGCAAGGGATCGAATTTCTGCCAAATCTTCCCAGCAAAACTGGAGTGCACAGCATCCGGTAATTGATTTTGTATCCATATCTTCAAAAACAAAAAAATCTCTGACATGATCATAAAGCTGACTCAGCGGTCGTGGGAGCAGGTCACCTTTATTGCCATATTCACTCAAAATTTTATGAATTACCTGGATATCTTTTGTCGTTGCTTTTCGGATCATGAAATTTTTATAGCACTCTTTTGTGTATATTGGAAGTCTATGTTACAGTGTCCAATAATTTACGATTAATGAAAAGGAAATGATTTGGATATTCGCATGAAACTGGCTGTTCTGGAGCAGCTATACAAGCTTTACAGTGAGTTTATAAATACTCAAGAAGTTTGCTGTAAAAGATTTTGCGCTTTCTGTTGTACCAGAAACGTGACCATCACAACCCTTGAAGGGTTCTATATTGTCAGTCAAATGCCTGCCAAAGAAAAGGACGATTTTTTTGGTTATTTGGATCTGGATCTGTCCAAAGATCGATTTATTCCAAAAATGACGATTAACCGGCTTGCGGATTTTTGCAGAAATGGCGGTACTCCGCCTGAAGAAGAAAATGATCCGAACTGGACTCCTTGTTCTTTGTTACAAGGCAAAGAATGTCCGGTATATCTTTTTCGACCATTTGGTTGCCGCTGTCTTGTTTCCGCTGTACAATGTGGAGAAACGGGTTTTGCCCAGATCGATCCGTATATCTTGACAGTAAATACGATTTTCCAACAATATATCGAGCATATTGATTCACAAGGCGCAACCGGAAATGTTGTCGATATTTTGAGACATTTGAAGTCCGAAGAATTTAGACAAGATTATCAACGGAATGAGGTGAAGGCAGGGATAAATCTGATTTCAAATCTTGCTTTGTCTTGCCTGATGATTCCACCGGAACATCGGGAAATGGTTAAACCGATTTTACGTTCCATACAGGGTATTCGAGTTTAAATCATGAATCAGTAAAACTTCTTTCATCAATAACATATGTTTCAGCATTGTGAAATCGCTTATGCACCATTTGAGTTACGTATCATGTATCATGCAGGATTATCTTGACAGCCAGAAAGCCACCGGTGGTTTCTGTTATGATTTCTACTCCTTTTTCGTGATTTCCCATGTAGTTGGAGGTTAGAGTCCGGGTATCAATCAGCTCAGGAATTGAAAGGGTAAATTCAATTTGATCGTTCAGGGTACTGAAAGTGTTTCCAGCAATCATATTGGTTAATTCTTTTATGGTTCCCTCTAAATGTTGCTGTTTGATTTTAATTTGTTCCATACCCATGAAATTTTGAGACATATCGGCAAGCAGCTTTTCAGGTATAATAAGGAGAAAACAGCCTGAGAATGGTCCTGCAAAGTCAAGGCGGCATACCATGGTTATTCCATTTTGAAAAATATCGATATTTTTTTTTATGGTCTTATGCATGTCAAAATCAACCGACATAAAGAACATGGTTTCAAGAACTTCAGAAATCGAGGCCATCATCGCTGCTTTCAGATTTTTCATTTCCCGTAGCTCCTAATATGTTGTTTAATTTGTTTCGTATTGCCTCAGGAGTAAAGGGTTTCTTGATATAAGCAGCTGCTCCTTTCTCAAGAAACTCGCTCACTTTTTGATTGCTTCCATCTGTTGTCACAACCAAGACTGGAATGGATTGAAAAGCATCATTCTGCTTCATCGCCTCAATTAGTTCTATTCCATTCATTTCAGGCATATTATAATCGGTAATTACTATATCGAGCCATGTGTTTTTTAAAATATCCAAGGCGATTTTTCCATTTTCCGCTTCAAAAAATTCGGCTGAAGAATAGCCAGAAGCCTTGATTGTTTTTTTAATAACCCTTCTCATAGGCAAAGAATCGTCCACGATGAGGATTTTTATGGTCATATTAAGCTCCTTTCAAGAATAACCCAATTATCTATACCGCTTTTATCAATTCTTCTACCTTTTGCATGCGTTCTCCAAATCTCATAATAATTTCCTGAAGGCTGTAGTGATTTATCCCAAGTCTGTCGAGAACATCTTTGTGAAACCGATAGGCAAGTCCATCAGATCCTCCGCCAATACCCATCATCATACAGATCGTATCTGCAAGATAGACTATTGATGTTTCAATATCCTCTTGCGCCTTTGGACTGGATAGATGGTGATTGGAAATAATAAATATCATTTTGGGGCTGAATTTCCACATTTTGGCTACAAGGCCGCCCAATTCAGCGTGATCAATTCCTATGACTTTTTTTTCAGCTTCTCGAAAGCTCAGCCCCTTGCTTTCTACCTGGTACGATATTTTTTCGAAAGAATCCGATACAAACTGATCCAGTATTACCTTTCCAATATCTTTTAATAGGGCAGCAGTGAAAAGAATATGTTTTTTTGGGCCGATTCCTTTATTTTCAGCTAAATCCTTTGCAATAAGAGCTGAAGCAACAGCCTGTCGCCACAAATCACCTTCGTGAAGTCCATACCCTTCCTGGCGTTTTGTTAGATTTTCAGCTCCGCCATTCAATAAAATCAGGTCAATTATATGATCGATGCCGAGAAATGAAATTGCATCGCGTACAGAGTCAATTTCTCTAAATTGACCAAAATATGCAGAATTGCAAATTTTTAAAAGGTTTGCCGTGGTGGAGGGGTCATAGAGAATAATATCGGCAATATCGGTAATGGAACTATTCGGATTCTCAACGATAGTTAGAATTTGATTGGCAATCTGGGGTATGGGCTTCAACACTTTTATCTTTTTTATTAGTTCTTCTATTGTAGTCATACCCTAATTTCCCCTTTTCCAGATATTTTAATAAAAGTTTCACCGGTTTTAATATCCAATCGAACGGTTCGGTTGCAGTTTCCACCAACTTCTTCGTGATTGATGATCACATTGTTTTTAAAAAATATTTTTCTGAGGGCTAAATGATTTCTTTTTCCGATATTAAAAAAACCTTTCTGGTCTAAAATCTGAGCTCCTCCGGCAACGATGATCTTCATTCTTTGTTTTTTTGCTCCAAGATCATAGGTTGCTTTAAAAAGTTTTGGAATACCCGTATCCGCGAACATGAATGGGTTGTTTTTTGCTTTGACCACATCAATACTGGATTCAGGAAGCATATAGTGAAGAATACCTCCTGCCTTGACAACGGGGTCATAAATGGAAACGCCTATACATGATCCAAGGGAATAGGTAATTAAGGTTGTCTCTAAATCATTACTCATTTTCATATCGGAAACGCCGATAATTATTTTCACAAAAATATTCCTTTCCAATATGGTATGGGGCAGAGAAGTACTGTATGATATCCTGCAAAACGGTCAGTTTGTACAAGCCAATAAGCTTACTCTTTATATGGCAAGAAATTTGTGATGATGGATATTTTTTAATGATTTGAATTCATAAGCAGGAAAACCAAGATTTCGATAACATTCTGAGTATAAAGTGAAAGATAAGGTTTGTCAAATATGAATTTGGTATTAGTTTTTTAAAAAACAAGATATGTGAAGATGCTTTCCAATTTCAAAAAACAGAAGTGCAGTATATCCAAGATTTGACAAATCAAAAAAGGGACTTATGTTTGGGCTACGATAGTATCGAATGTAAATTGTGATTTGTTATTAATTAGTAAGACCTGTTCCTTACAGGCCGGGTTTTATATAAAACGAATTAGGGAGATAAATGGATGGCATTTGAGACAAAAGAGCAGGTACTTGAACAAATTCTTTCCCAGAACAAGCCTAACTGTCCTTATTGTGATATGGTGATGAGTTTATGGGATGTACCTGATATTTCATTAGGCGATGGGTTGGGTTGGGGAACACCTTATCTGTATATTTGTTTTAATGATAATTGCTCTTTGTATAAGAGGGGATGGGAGAATATCAGAGAGAATTATTCTCATAATGCATCCCACCGCTGTATGAATTATCCTGGAACAGATCAATTTGAATGCATTCCGGTGTTTAGTCCTGATGGCGCAAGGGGACAGATTATTGATGATGAAGTTCTTGCTGAACAGGAAAGAATAAAAGAAGCAACAAAGCGGGGATTCTCAATCCTTGCGGATTGTTATGTTTCAAAGGATTGGGTGGAAATGCTCAAGCTGTTGGTGGATGCTACAGAACCCAACCGCGTAAGGTTAAAAGCAGCTCAAATGATAGGAGATTTTGGTGATACAGAAGTGATTGAAACCCTACAGAGTTCACGTTTCGGGAATGTCAAGCTAACCGAGGCTGTTCAGGAATCGATTCAAAAAATTCATAACCGTTTTTTTACCAGGGAATGTCCGTTTTGTGCAGAAATCATTAAAAAGAGAGCAACGACATGTAAGCATTGCGGAAAGGATGTTGCCGGGGTTTAAATTCCGTTTGGATTCGGTACATGAATCATCTTGATAGTACAGGAGTGGAAAATCAATTTTTTTCGCTCCTTTTTTTTAAGGGGGGTGTTTATATCCTTATGTGTTTCATAAAATCAATGACTTCCCTGTCATTTGTTTGGGTTTGGCAATTCCCATAATATCCAGGATAGTTGGAGCGATGTCTCCGAGTATCCCTGGGCGGAGTTTGATATTTTTCATTTCTTCGTTCACCACAATCAATAGAACGGGATTGACCGTATGGGCGGTGTGTGGATGACCATTATCATCAAGCATTTTTTCAGCATTCCCGTGGTCTGCGGTGATCAGGGCTGTCCCTCCAAAAGCTTGAATAGCTGTGACCACTTTTTTTAGATTCTCATCAACTGCCTCACAGGCCTTAATAGCAGCAGGAATTACTCCGGTATGACCGACCATGTCCATATTGGCAAAGTTCAAAACGATCAAATCATAGCGACCCGATTGGATGCGGGACACAACCTCATTACCTACGGGTGATGCACTCATTTCCGGTTTTTGATCATAGGTTTCAACCTCTCTTGGTGACGGAATTAAACATCTGTCTTCGCCGGGGAACGGTTTTTCTTCTCCACCATTGAAAAAGTAGGTCACATGAGCATATTTTTCGGTTTCTGCAATACGTAGCTGCGATAGTCCCTGTTTGCTGATAACCTCACCAAGGAGTCCTTCCAGATGTTGTGGCGGAAAGGCAAGCGGAAGTTTAAAATTTTCATCATACAAGGTCATACAAACATAGTTTGCGATTCGGGGACAAAGATCTCTGTTAAAGCTATTGAATTCAGGATCTGTAAAGGCTCGTGTGATCTGTCTTGCCCGATCTGCACGAAAATTAAAAAAAATAATACAATCATCATCCGTAATTGTTCCATCTGGGTTGATGATGATCGGTTGAACAAATTCATCTGTTTCTCCTCTTGCATAGGCATTTTTTACAGCCTGAATCGGATCTGATTCTTTCAAGCCTTGTGATTGAGTGTATAATTGATACGCTTTCTGGGTTCGATCCCATCTTGTATCGCGATCCATTGCGAAGAACCTCCCGCAAATACTGGAAATAGACCCGACATTAAGTTTGTTGATAATATCTTGTAATTGCTTAATAAAGTTTACTCCACTATCTGGTGGGGTATCCCGACCATCTAAAATTGCATGGATATGGATTTTGTTATGCTTTTTTTGTTTTGCAAGTTCGAGAAGGGCAAACAGATGGGTCATCTGACTGTGCACTCCTCCATCCGATACCAGTCCCATGATATGAAGATTGGATTTATTCTCTTTTGCTTTTGAGATGGCATTTGTTAATTCTTTATTTTTAAAGAAGGATTTGTCCTGAATCGCTTTATCGATTCGGAGAAGATCCTGGTATACCACTCGTCCGGCACCAATATTCAAATGCCCGACCTCTGAATTTCCCATAACTCCATCCGGAAGCCCAACAGCTTCACCGGAACATTGAAGCTGGGTATGTGGATATGTTTCAGTGAGTTTGGATAAAAAAGGCAGGTTTGCCTGGGCAACGGCATTCCCTATAATTGAAGGATTGAGGCCCCACCCATCCAGAATGATGAGTATACAGGGTTTTGTTATTTTCATTCGATTGCTCCGCTATGGTCTATGAATGGTTGGCAGAAACAGGATTCATATCTGGATTCGCATCTATTTTTCCGGCATCTTCCCAAAGACCGTCAAGGTTATAAAAAATCCTCACTGGCTCATAAAAAATATGTATGATTACATGGCCATAGTCTAAAAGAGCCCATTGTCCTTCCTTGATTCCTTCCATATGTAATGGTTTTATTCCCTTTTTTTTCAGTTCTTTTTTTATGTGTTCAGCAATGGAAGTAACCTGTCTGTTTGAGTTACCACTGCAAATTATAAATGCATCCGCAATGGAGGTTAATTTGCGAACATCCAGAATCGTCAGACCTTTTATTTTTTTTCCATATACAGCCGTGATATAAGGTTCTAAGGATAAATCAAAATCGGACGTCATATATATAGCCCTTCACTTCTGATATACTGCTCAACTTGATCTGGAATCAAATTTTGCAGGGGTTTTTGTTGACGAATTAATTTTCGAATTTCAGTAGAGGAAATGTCATAAGGTGTAACTGTAACAACATATATTGATTGCTTTGTTTGATGCATAAAACAGTTTTTCTCCTCCTCGAAGCAGTAATTATCAGCAATCTTATCCTGAATATATGTTTTGAGTTGCTGAAATTTCAAGGATTCGGTTCCCGGCCTTGACATGATGATCAAAGGCAGTTTGGTAAACAGTTCTTTATAGGACATCCATGTATCGATTTCAAGAAATGCATCCATTCCAAGAATGAGATACATTTTTGTATTTTCAGGAAGTACTTTACTGAAATAATTTATGGTATCTATTGTGTAAGAAGGTCCGGACCGGATGAGTTCAACATCAGATACAAGATAGCCATCCAGACCGGATACGGCAAGCCGGGTCATATTCATGCGATCTTGAGCATCAGCTACTTCCTGTCTCCTTTTATGGGGCGGTATTGCTGAAGGAATCATATAGATCGTATCCAGATCAAATTTTTTTTTAATCTCCTTAGAGACATTGATATGACCAAAATGGATTGGATTAAACGTTCCCCCAAACAGGCCAATTCGCATGAATAATCCTATACAAAAAGATTTTTGGGAATTTACTCTCTAATCTGACCTTCTCCAAGGACGATAAATTTTGTTGTTGTGAGTTCTTCCACACCCATTGGTCCAAAAGCATGGAGCTTGGAAGTACTGATACCAATTTCCGCTCCAAGGCCCAATTGCCCACCATCATTAAATCTGGTGGAGGCGTTGACAAGAACAACCGAGGAATCCACCTCTTTTAAGAATTTTTGTGCCCGACTGTAATCTTGTGTGACAATCGCCTCTGTATGATTGGAACCATATTTTCGGATGTGTTCAAGAGCGAAATTCATATCTTCAACAACTTTAACCGAAAGAATCAGATCAAGATATTCCTCTGGCCAGTCTTCTTCCTTCGCTGGTTTTGACTTTGGCAGAATACGGCAGGTTTCAGCGCAACCCCTGATTTCAACGCCTGCATCAGAAAATCGTTTTCCCATTACAGGCAAAAAGCGTTTCGCGATGTTTTCATGAACCAACATGGTTTCCATGGCATTACATACTCCAGGACGATGCACCTTTGAATTGAAACAGATTTTTTCAGCCATTTCCAGATCAGCCCCATCATCCACGTAAACATGACAAACACCTTTATAATGTTTTAATACCGGAATTTTGGAGTTTTCCACAACAAAGCGGATCAGACTTTCTCCGCCTCTAGGAATGATCAGGTCAATATACTCTTCCTGATGTAATAGCCAGGTTATGGCTTCACGATCTGGAATCGGAACAACCTGTACGATTTCTTCTGGAAGACCGGTTTCAGCGAGCGCTTCATGTATTGTTTTTGCAAGCGCCTGGTTTGAATGAATTGCCTCTGATCCTCCTCGCAAGATAACTGCGTTTCCAGCCTTTAAGCAAAGTCCGGCAGCATCAACAGTGACATTGGGCCTTGACTCATAAATGATGCCGATAACCCCTAATGGGATACGCATTCGGGAAACATGCAATTGATTGGGCCTTGTCCAGGAAGCGGATGTCGTGCCGATTGGATCGGGAAGCTGAACAACTTCCTGTAACCCTTGAATCATCGATGCGATGGTTGCATCTGTAATCGTCAGTCTGTCGATCATGGCGTTGGAAAGCCCTTTTTCTTTTGCCAAATGTACATCGTTTTTATTTTCATTTTGAATCAATGAAGCGTTTTGTTTTAATTTTTCAGCAATTTTGAATAAAGCGGCATTTTTTTGATCGGAAGAGCAGGTTGCGATTTGTTTGGACACTGTTCTCGCGTTGTACGCCATTTCCATAATGGTGGATTGAATGGACATTATTTCTCCTTCAATTTTTTATCTCTGTGTTTTCTGGATCTTGCTTTCAACTGCTGTCTGTTTCGAAGCAGGTTTTATTTGAATACTATTTTTCTCTTCTAATCGCAAGATTATCTCTATGTATCACCTCATCATAGGGTTTGTGTCCTAAAACAGATTCAATCTGGCTGGATCGGCGACCCATGATTTTTAAAATATCAGCAGAACTGTAATTTACGAGTCCGATTCCAAGTGTCTGGCCGGTATCTGAAAAGAATTCGACACAATCCCCGATCATAAATGAGCCTTCAACACCGATAATTCCAATAGGCAGCAGGCTTTTCCCATTATGAAGCAGCGCTTTTGCTGCCCCGCTGTCGATTTGAATTTTTCCTTTTGGTTTTCGAGAAAAAGCAATCCAGCACTTTCGCCTTGAAAGCTTATTGGTTTTGGCAAGAAAACAGGTGCCCAATTTTTTTCCGGAAAAAAGATCCAAAAGGGTATTTGGATTTTTTCCATTGGCAATCACCATAGGGATCCCGGCAGACGTAACTTTTTCAGCCGCATGAATTTTACTCAGCATGCCTCCGGTTCCTAAGGCCCCGGGGATGCCGCTGGCCATTTTTTTTATTTTGAGATCAATATGATCAATTACCGGAATCAGTTTCGCATCTGGGTTGGTTCTGGGGTCTTTTGTATATAACCCATCAATATCCGTCAGATTAACCAGAATATCCGCATCGATAAGAAGAGCAATCATGGCGGATAAATTATCATTATCTCCGAATTTAATCTCTTCTGTGGCCACGGTATCATTTTCATTGATGATGGGAAGAATTTCCCACGAAAGGAGTGTATTAATGGTATTCCGGGCATTTAAATACCGTTTTCGATGATTCAAATCACTTTGTGTGAGTAAGATCTGGGCTACCTTTTTATCATATTTTGCAAACGCCTTCTCATATTCAAGAATCAGTCCAGCTTGGCCGACCGCTGCGGTTGCCTGCCTGCCGGGAATGTCGGTAGGTCTGCTTGGAAGGCCTATTTTTTTAAAACCAGCAGCCATCGAACCGGAAGACACCAATACAACTTCGATACCTTTATCAAACAGTCGTTTGAGCTGTTCGCTGATGATCTGGATTGTATGCGTGTTGAGTCCATGGTCTGCGGTAAGTACATTACTCCCTACTTTGATAACAACCCGTTTTGCATTGGAAAAATTTTTTTGTTGATTATTCGTCATACAATTGTTCTAATTGATTGATAATTTCTAGTTTTAAGTTTGAGATATTTTTGCCGGTTGCTGCAGAAATGAAAATGACTTTTTTATTTTTTATGCTCGATTGAAAAGCGGCTGCATTTTTTTGGGCTTCAGTGATATCCAATTTGTTTAAAGCAATGATCTGGCGCTTCTCAGCAAGTTTGCTGCTATATAGAGATAGTTCCCTGTTGATGATATTATATAAATCAAGCGGTTTTTCTGGATTTATTGCTGATGCATCAATGAGATGGACCAGAATTTTGGTTCTCTCGATATGTCGAAGAAATTTTATGCCCAGACCTGCCCCGGAATGTGCGCCTTCAATCAATCCGGGTATATCCGCAACCGCAAAAGGTTCTCCTCTGTCCGTATAAACGATCCCAAGTGTGGGGGTTAGTGTAGTAAATGGGTAGTTTCCGATTTTCGGACGTGCAGAAGAAAGGACACTGACGAGTGTAGATTTGCCTGCATTCGGAAAGCCAATGATTCCAACATCAGCAAGGAGCTTGAGTTCCAGTTTCAGTCTGATGGTCTGTCCTGGTTCTCCGGGCTGTGCAAATCTTGGCGCTCGATTGGTGGATGTTGCAAATCGTTTGTTTCCTTGACCTCCTCTTCCGCCTTTGGCCACAATGTATTCGTCATTCAGGCTGATAAAGTCATGGATAACTTCCTGGGTTTCAGGGTCGCTGATGATGGTTCCAGGGGGGATTTCAATAACCAGATGCTGTGCACTTTTCCCGGATTTTTGCTGGCCCAGACCAGGACCTCCATTTTTGGCGCGTAGCAATTTCTGATAACGAAATTGGTAAAGAGTCCTTTTTTTTGATGAAGTTATAAATATTACATCCCCGCCGTTCCCACCGTCTCCACCGTCAGGGCCGCCGCGGGGAATAAATTTTTCACGTCTGAAACTGACACAACCTCGGCCACCATTGCCGGATTGGACAGTAATAATCGCTTCATCAATAAATTTCACGTGGAATAAACGCTGACTTTTTTCCGATCTTTTCCCATCCGTTCATAGGTAACTTTGCCATCTATTTTAGCAAAAAGAGTATAATCATTTCCAGTACCCACATTTTCACCAGCGTGAATTTTTGTCCCTACCTGGCGTATTATAATATTGCCGGCCTTGACGTTTTGTCCGCCGTATACTTTAACTCCGCGACGCTGACCATTACTGTCGCGTCCATTTCGAGTGCTACCACCTGCTTTTTTATGTGCCATTTCAGTTTCCTCTTTATCACGTAAGCAATTGTATTATGATCCTATACTATCAATTTTTACTGCAGTGAACTGCTGACGATGCCCCTGGGTTTTACGAAATTTTTTACGGCGTTTGTATTTAAATACAATTATTTTTTTGGCTTTTCCCTGCTCTACAATATGCCCCCGAACAGCTATATCTTCCACAGCAGGTTGACCAATTCTAACTTTTTCACCATCCGAAAACATGAGAACATTGTCAAAGGACACCTCTTCTCCAATTTCACCAGGAAGTTTTTCAACTCTCAGGATTTCACCTTTTTCAACTTTATATTGTTTCCCTCCTGTGGCGATGACCGCATACATGATTCAGTACCTCCTTATGACAAAATTTTTTTAACAAGGTTTAAAACCAAAGCATTGTATTATTATAATTTATTTTGTCAAGAAAAATATTAAAATTGAACTTTTTCTTGACAGGTACCGAGGTTTGTAATTATGTCTTTTGGTATAATATGTGAACGAGGTTTCACTGTGTTTATCAACAAATTGATATTTGGGCACAATACATTTTTTTGATTCCAAAATTGACATTTTAAGATTAACACAAACAAAGCTTTTAAAGAAGTCAAATATACTGGGGGTATTGATACCGTGAAATTTATATGGCGATTAGGTAGGCGAGAGAAAAAAAAGGATGTTGAGATTTCTGAGGATATCATGAGGGTACCCCGGTTGATTGAACCTTTGTTGAATAAGGCAGCATTAGATATTGTAGATGCATATAAGAGCAAATTGTTGAATGAGTCAGTAACCTATATTGTTCCGGCAATCTGGGGAGCCAAGGAAAAGGGCAAAATGGACACGGTTCAGGAGGAGATCTACCAGAAAGTTACACCCATGATTCATGAAATATTTGATAAACTGAATATGGACTGCCATACAGCCTCTCAGCGATTTACAATTGGTTACATGATAAAAGGGCTTATTATTTCAAAGGTTACATATATGCTTGAAGTACTGAAAAATCGTTTAAAAAATGATTTTACTCTGCAAGATCAGGATAGGGAAAACACTCTTGTCTATCTAGAACCCATTGGAAATGCATAATCGGATGTTTCCAGATTGATATTTTCGATGAAACAGGTGATCAGGTTGCGTCCATGCAGGGAACTTCATATCAAAAAAAACTATTATGTTCGCAGAAGTGAGTTATTGTGCCGATTATTTTCAAACATGAATAATCGGCACAAATTCTAAAAGGCTACTTCTTTGATGTGTTACCGTTCACACAACTCTACAAGAACACCACTGGTTGCTTTGGGGTGCAGAAAGGCTATTTTTGCTCCGCCGGCGCCTATTCTGGGTTTTTGATCAATCAGTTGAATTCCTTTTTCCTTCAGTTCTGCCAAAGCAGCTTCTATGTTTTCAACTCTAAATGCGATATGTTGAATTCCTTGGCCTTTTTTCTCAATGAATTTGGCAATCGGCCCATCTGGTGCGGTTGATTCCAAAAGTTCGACTTCACTTTCACCGACTGGAAAGAATGCGGTTGTTACTTTCTGCTCAGCAACTGTTTCAGATCCTTCAAACGAAAGGCCAAGAACATCGGTCCAAAAAGATTTTCCTTCATTGATGCTGTTTACCGCGATTCCAAGATGATCGATTTTTAGTATTTTCATATGACGCTCCTTTTTAGTACTCGCTGACATCGACTGCACAAAGCGCAGTTGCACACATTTATTATGGTTAAATGGTTAACAAAGCCAAACAGCTTTCAAAATTCGTATCTCGATCAGGTGTTACTCTGGTTACACGATTCTGACGATCAACGTATTTTTTCAATGGTTTTTTTAAAGCCTGGTAATGCTCTGATAATTGTATCATTGTCAACACAAAAGGCAATCCGGAAATGACCAGGCCCTCCAAATCCGCTTCCAGGAACCGTGAGAATCAGTTCTTCCTGCAAGGATTTTACAAATGCAACATCATCCGGAATGGGTGATTTGCAAAATAGATAAAAAGCACCTGCTGGTTTTTTAAATTCATATCCAAAATCGGAAAGTGAATTGCACAAAATTTCCCGTTTTTTTGCATACAAGCTCATATCCGCACTTTCACCCTGAAGTTCGCCTACTACTCGTTGCATGAGAGCCGGGGCATTGACAAAACCAAGGATTCTATTGGCCAGGGCCATCCCAGCAGTCAGTTTTTTCTTGTGTTCTGCTTTTGGGTTTACGGCAATGAAACCGATTCTTTCTCCAGGGATGGAAATATCCTTTGAAAATGAGGTAACGATAATGCTGTCATCGTAACAGGTGAACAGGCTGGGTACTATAATCCCGTCATACACAATTTTTCGATAGGGTTCATCGGAAACCAGATAGATTGTTTTCCCCTGTTCTTGACTTTTTTTTCTGAGCAAGGAACCTAAAAGCTCAAGACTTTCTCGATTGTAAACCTGTCCGGTCGGATTGTTGGGTGAATTGATCAAAACCACACGGGTTTTAATGGTAATGGCAGAGGAGATTTTTTGCAGATCGAGTGTAAAATCTTCATTTGTTGGAACTGTTATCAGCTTTCCCCCATGGTTGTCTGCATAAAAGCCATACTCCACAAAAAACGGAGCGGGTGTGATAACCTCTTCATCCGGATTGAGCAGGGTTTTTAGGATTACATTCAAACCACCGGCTGCACCGCAGGTCATGATGATCTCACTGTCTGAAATCTGCACACCTTGTTCTGCAGAAACGTAATCAGCCACATTTTTACAAACATATGGATATCCGGCATTGGGCATATAGGAATGGTCACAAGGGCCCGGGTTGTTGACCAGATTCTGAAGCACAGCCCTGAATTTATCCGGTGGCTGAAGGTATGGGTTGCCTAAACTGAAATCAAACACATTTTCTGCACCGTGCTGTTTTTTGAGCCTGGCCCCCTCTTCAAACATTTTTCTGATCCAGGATGATTTGGAAATAAAGTTTTCGATTTTTCCGGCAATTGTCATACAAACCTCCGGTAAAATAAATAATAGCGTTGTTGTTTTAAAAGCGCTGAAAAAAAGGTAGTTACCCTATGTTTTCAACGGACTCGATTTTGTTTACTATAAAAATTAATTTTAAATTCCTGAAACTTATTTTGGGTAATCGCCTGGCGCATCTCTTGAACCAGATGGATATAATAGTGTATATTATGAATCGTATTTAAGTGATATGCAAGAAGTTCTCTGTTCATATACAGATGCCGGAGATAAGCCAAAGAGTAATTCCGGCATGTATGGCATTCACAATCCGGATCGGCAGGTTTGGTTTCTGTTCGAAATTGGGCGTTGGTAATATTGATGGTGCCTCTGCTGGTAAAAAGCTGGCCATTCCTGGCATTACGGGTGGGCATTACGCAGTCAAACATGTCCACCCCAAGGGAAACCATCTCCACCAGGTCTTCAGGTGTTCCAACACCCATGATATAGCGAGGTTTGTCGTAAGGTAATAATGGAAGGGTTTCCTCTGCGATTTCGAGCATCAGATTTTTGGGTTCGCCGACACTGAGGCCACCAATGGCATATCCAGGTAAATCCAGATGGATCAGATTTTCTGCAGATTTTTTTCGCAGCTCCGGAAACATTCCGCCCTGAATAATGCCAAACAGAGAATTGTTTAGATGGGTTTTCATCCAGGCCTGTTTGCATCGCTGGGCCCATCTTGTTGTCAATTCGAGTGCATTTTCTGCTTCGTTTTTTGTCGCAGGATAAGCAATACACTGATCCAGGCACATCAGGATGTCGGAGTTGAGGCTGGTTTGGATCTCGACCGCTTTTTCAGGGGTCAGCATATGTTTTGATCCATCGATATGGGATTGGAATGAATACCCTTGTTCTGAAATTTTAGACAGTTTTGCAAGAGAAAAAACCTGAAAACCTCCGCTGTCGGTGAGGATGGGATGGTTCCAGTTCATAAATTGGTGCAGGCCGGAAAATTTTTCGATTACGTCACAACCCGGTCGCAAATAAAGATGGTAGGTATTCCCCAAAAGAATTTGTGCGCCGCAGGCCTCCAGATCGGCTGTTGTTAAAGATTTTACCGTTGCCAGCGTACCCACTGGCATGAATATGGGAGTTTCGATATTGCCATGCAGGGTCTCGATAATTCCGGCTCGGGCATTCGTTTCATTTGATTTGGCTATTGTGGTGAAGCGTAACATATTTTGAATTTGGGTATCCCTGCGATCATTTTATGAACATTGCATCACCATAACTGAAAAAACGGTAATTTTTTTGTATTGCCTCCTGATAGGCAGAGAGAATCGTTGAACGGCCGGCAAAGGCAGATACCAGCATGATCAAAGATGATTTGGGAAGATGAAAATTGGTGATCATACCGCTTACAGTTTGAAATTGATATCCCGGATAGATGAACAGATCGCATGTTCCTGGACCGTCTGAAACAATTCCGTCTTTGTTGGTCGCATACTCAAGTGCCCGGACCGATGTGGTTCCTACAGCAATGATTCGGCCATTCTCCTTCTTTTTTTGGTTGATCATGTCAGCAGCATTTTTGGAAATATAAAATCTTTCCGAATGCATTTTATGGTTTCGGATATCATTTACTCGGATTGGAAGAAATGTTCCATATCCTACATGCAAAGTGATTTCAACGATCGGGGTGCCATCAGATTGTATTTTTTCAATAAGCTGTGGAGAAAAATGAAGTCCTGCAGTTGGAGCGGCAATTGCTCCTTTTTTTTCTGCATATACTGTTTGATAGGTGTTTCGATCATCAATCGCATTCAAATCGTTGTCCCGTTTAATATAAGGAGGAAGCGGAACCCTGCCGATAGCTTCTAAAATGGTTTCAAAGTGCCCGGCGGACCAAAAACGAACCCGGTGTATTCCTTCATGGAATTCAATTATTTCTGCTTTTAGATCCATATCAAAATATAACCAGGATCCTTTTTGGGGATGTTTGGATGCTTTAATCAGGCAAGGACATTCAAATTTTCCTTTATTCTCGAGATTCTGCATGCCTTCCATATAGTCCAACAATAAAAGTTCAACCTGACCTCCGGTTTCCTTGTGCCCGAAGAGTCGGCCAGGGATTACCTTTGTATTGTTTACTACCAGGAGGTCTGATGGTGATAATAACTCAACAATTTCAAAAAAAGATTGATGAGTAATTTTTCCTGAGTTTTTGTCAAGGACAAGTAGTTTGGATTGATCTCTGTTGATCTTTGGTTTCTGTGCAATCAGCATTTCCGGAAGTGTAAAGTCGTAGTCTAACAACTGATACATGATTTATTTACCTAATTTTCTTCCCAAGGTACACAAGACCAAGTCCGGAGAGCATCAATAAAAAACCGACCACTCTCAGCGTTTGGTCTGGGGTATCCGAAATTTTTAAAATAAAAGATTTAATTTTTTCCGGAAATGCAAAATATGGAAATCCTTCTAGAATCATTACCATCCCAATAACACATAGAAAAAAAGTCATAATAACCTTCCGAGATCTCATCTGATCTTCATTGTAAGCAGGTTTATTGAGATTGAATTCACCGGAAATAGTTCAATCCGACAGTCAACAAAGGCCACTATCATGAAAAAAAAATAGCGGCAAGTATGAAATATCTGTCGAAATCAATCAAATTGACAGGGTTGAGTGATTTTAGTAGGGTGATTTTCTTATGCGATTATCGTAAATTAGGTTTTTGCTTCTACCTAATTTTATTTATTGAGGGCAATGATAAGATTCAATCGACAGGATGAATTTGCAACAAAGGAATTAACATGGAATTTGAACCAGTTATCGGGCTTGAGGTTCATGCCCAACTTAAGACCCAATCAAAAATTTTTTGTTCCTGTTCAACAGCATTCGGCGCACCACCCAATACACATGTATGCCCGGTGTGTCTTGGAATGCCCGGTGTTCTTCCCGTGCTTAACAAGATGGTAGTGGAATATGCTTTGCGAATGGCAATGGCAACGGGTTGCCAAGTTGCTGAAATCAGTCGATTTGCACGGAAAAATTATTTTTATCCGGATCTCCCCAAAGGATATCAGATTTCCCAGTATGAACTTCCCATTGCTGCGTTCGGGGAGGTGGAGATTGAGGTGAATGGAACTATAAAAAAAATCGGGATCACCAGAATACATATGGAAGAGGATGCCGGAAAGTTGAATCATGACCCTCATCGCCCAATGAGCCATGTTGATCTGAATCGAACCGGCGTTCCATTGATTGAAATTGTAAGTGAACCAGATATCCGATCTCCGGAAGAGGCTGGCGCTTATTTGAGAAAATTGCGTTCAATATCGAGGTATATTGAAATTTGTGATGGAAATATGGAAGAAGGAAGTTTTCGTTGTGATGCGAATATTTCGCTTCGTCCAAAAGGTGTTGAAAAATTTGGGACACGTACAGAGTTGAAAAATTTAAACTCCTTTAAACATGTGGAAAAGGCAATTCATTATGAGATTCGGCGTCAGCAGGCGATTCTTGAGGAGGGTGGGCAGGTAATTCAGGAAACACGCCTGTGGAATCCGGATTCCCAGAAAACATATTCCATGCGCGACAAAGAGGAAGCTCATGATTACCGGTATTTTCCAGATCCAGACCTGCTTCCACTGGTGATTGATCAGATATGGATTGATCAGGTAAGAAATGAGCTGCCGGAGCTGCCGGATAAGAAAACCGGCCGGTTTATCCATCAATATTCACTTCCAGTCCAGGATGCCGAACGGCTTACCTCGAGCAGAGAGCTGGCGGATTATTTTGAGGCATGTGTGACCATTTTTTCTGATTCGAAAGCGGTCTGCAACTGGATTACAGGCAACCTTCTGGGACTTTTGAATGCACAGGGCAAGACCATAGCGGAATCGCCGGTGACTGCTGAAAACTTGGCAGGATTGTTACAACTGGTTTCAGAAGATGTGCTCAGTGCAAAGATTGCCAAAACTGTTTTTGATGAAATGGCCGAAACCGGGAAGTCTGCCAGACAGATTGTGGTTGAAAAAGGACTGGTTCAGGTAACGGATAGTTCTGCCATTATGGCGGTTGTGCAAAAAGTGATTGATGCTTCTCCTGATGAAGTGTCAGCCTATAAGGGCGGTAAAAGAAAATTGATAGGATTTTTTGTGGGTCAGGTTATGAAGGAAACAAGTGGCAAGGCAAATCCCGGAATAGTGAACAAGATCCTGCAGGACAAATTGGGAGGATAATCTGTGAAAATTTTGATTTTAAAGAATCGTATATTTTTCTTTTATGTGATCTTTTTTTTAATTCCGGTTGCTCCATTGAAGGCATTGGCGAATTCCCTGCCACAAGTGGCTGTCATCCCATTTACAGTCAATGCGGAGAAGGATTATTCATATATGCAAAACGGGATTACGGAGATGCTGACTTTTCATTTGTCAACGCAAGGAAAAACAAAAGTGATAGATCAGGAACATATCGCTGAAGCAATGAAAGATATTAAGGGGACACTGACCTATGAAAAAGCAGAAAAGCTGGGCCGGGATTTAAAGGCGGATTATATTGTATATGGCAGCGTTTCCGTTTTTGGCAATCAAGTGATTGTCCAGGGAAAAGCGCTTGATTTGAGAGGATCGAAATTACCGGTACACTTATCCAAAGAATTGTCTTCTGTGGATGGAATCATTCCGGAGATAAATGGTTTTGCAGGAGAAATTAAAAAAACATTTTTTATCACCGCTGCTCAACAAGAACATACAAAAGGTGCAATGGAATCCGAAAAAAGCAAGAGCACAGATTCATCATACATTATCACACATCATGGTTCAGAGGAAAAAGCTATGATTGGTTTTTGGAAAAGTGAACCTATTGATACAATAATCCATAGTCTGGCTGTTGGTGATACGGACAATGACGGTATCAAAGAGATTGTGATCCTCTCACCCCATGCAGTTGATCTTTATCAAATTCACCAATCAAGGCTTGTAATAAAACAAACGATTTTTTCCGATGATGACCTGAACCTGATAAGTATCGATATCGCTGATATCAATGGGAACGGTTTTGCAGAAATATTTGTTACCAGTCTGAATGCGCTTAAAAATACGGTTTCTTCCTTTGTAATTGAATATAACCAGGGGGTTTATTCCAAAATAATCGAAGATTCCTCCTTGTATTTTAAGGTGGTTGAACATCCGACCCTGGGAAAACAATTATTGGGTCAGATGCAGAGAACAGGTCGTGCCGATATTTTCAGCGGTGCAATTGTCCGGATGGTCTGGAAGAACAGCCAGTATGAACCGACTGATCCGGTTTTGCCTGAAAATACGGCCAATGCATTGGGTTTGGCCTTTGGAAGACTTTTGAATACTGCCGAAGATATATGTGTTTCTGTGACCAGGGATGGTTCACTGATAGCTATCGATTCTTCGGGTAATCGATGCTGGTCTGGAAAAGGGCCATATGCACCGCTTCCATTTTATTTCCTGCTGCAAAAAGAGGAACCGGGTGTTGAAAACCGGCAGTATTATCCCATGCGGGTTGGGATCAATAATACCGAAGATGGGAAAAATCAACTTATCGTTATTAATAATCCAAACAATTCTGGATCGTTATTGAGTTTTTTCAGTTCAAACGATCAAGCACATATCAAGGGTCTTTCCTGGGATGGGATTGGCTTTGCGCCAAGCTGGGAAACGCGAAATTTATCCGGAAACATTACCGGCTTTGTAATCGATGATATTGATCAGGATGGGGAAAAAGAACTGGTTGCCAGTCTGATTTTGGAAACAGAATCTGTTCTGGGAGGTCATCCGAAAAGCGTTCTGGTTTCATATGATTTAAAGCAGATCAAAGAATAAAAGTCTGTTATTGTAGAGAAAACCCGGATACAATGTTCATATCCGGGTTTTCAATGATTAATTGCTATTTTTATAAAACAATTGACTTAGAAATTGATCTGGGTTTTGGCGCCAAAGTACATCATTGATCCCTGATCAGCGCCTGCATTGTTGTCCATATAATCAAAGTACCCAATTTCCGGAACGATAAACACACCTTTGGTAAAGTTGTAAGTTGTATTCACATAGTAACACATGGTGTCATCTTTTTCTGCAGCCCCATCCAGATCCTGAGTATCATATCCAACACCTACTTCAACCGTAACAGTTTCATTGGGTTTCAAGCCGGCAACAAGAAGTCCGGATAAGGTTGTGTTGTCATTTATATCAACAGCGGTCGCATTGTATGTTCCTCTGTTGTTGCTGCCTGTTGAGGCAAGTCCGTAGTTACCACCGTTGAGTGCATAGCTCAGTCCAGCATTGACAAAAGCCTTGCCGAGGGTTACCCCACCGCCGGCACCAACGACATAAGAAGTAACATCTACATCATCTCGACCCGCAGTTCCGATGTTTTCAACACCAAAGGTTTGGGCTCCCATAAAAACATCTACGAAAAATTTTTCTTTGGCCATGTTAAAAGAAACTTCCAGTTTTGGTAGCATCACATCCGTATCCGGGTTTTCCGAAGTTTCTACTGTTCCATCGGCATCGAAATCAGTACCGGTAATAGTTATTGTACTTGAAGGTCTCACAAGAGCAACTTTAACCATTTTGTTGAAGGTCAGCTGAATCATGGGCAAGCGTCCAGCATAGGCTTGACCTAAACCAAGCAGGTCATTGTCATCACCCCAAACCTGGTTGGCGTAAAAATAGTTGCTGACAGGAGTGTAGGTCTGTCCAACAAGTAGTTCATTATTGCCAAATGCATAGGTTCCATACAGTTTTCTCAGGTTAGGCGTTGAACCGTACTCGAAACAACCTCCGATATCACCATTCTTCACGGTAGCACCAAGTCTGGCATTGCCCTGGAGATCCCAGGTCGTATCCCCGTCATCTGGATCGGTCTGAGTAGTGATTTTATCATCTATTTCATGAAATGTTTTCATTCGAGCTGAACCATAAAAACTCCAATCTGCCGCTGTAGCAGATAGGGCAAAACTACCAACCAGTGTAAAGACTGCAAATAAAATAACAAGTTTTTTCATCATCTGTTTCCTCCTAAATTTGTATTAATAGAAATAAAAGCTTGTGTTTTCCTTTTTATACAGAATTAAAATTCAATAAACGTTTTGCAGACAATTACTTCGCTTCAGCACCACCTCCTTAAAAGAATTCGCGATAAAACTCATAATAGTAGCAAATGGTCAGTAATGGATATGGATTGCCTTAGTCTTTAACTTTAATAATGTTTGACTGTTTTCGTTTTTTGTTTAAAACCGATTATTCAACGTTTTTAATTTAAAAAGAGGAAATATTTTTTGACTTTTCATTTCTATAACAGATTAAAATCAAACCGATTTTTTATAGATAAAAAATAAAATTTGCCGTAGTTCTATCAAGCAGACATGGAAAAGTCAAGACATTTTGGCAATAAATGCAGAAAGTTATTCTTACCCTCTTTCATAATACCAAGCAATATGGTATCTCAGTCATAATATAATTGTTTTATTGAACAAAAAGCATATCTGTTGGAAACAAATAACTTGGAAAAAGCTGAAAAAGATCGGGAGCTACGGGAGTGAAAAGATTCTATATTCTTGATTTTATATTAATTTTTATGGTTATATTTTTTCATGGTTGGATATTGGATTTCTATGTAATGGCAGCAGATCGAAAGCGTATCTCTGTTCTGCCGTTTCAAATCAATGCAGAAAAGAAAATGGAATATTTACAGAAGGGTGTTTCCGAAATACTGGAATCCCGTCTTGCCGGTATAAGGGAGATTGTGATTGTCAGTCCGGTAGCAAAGGCGGATTTTGAAACCTTTGAAAAAAGCGCTTCCCGTCTGGATGAGCTCCGCAACACTTATAAAGAATGGAATACCGATTATATTGTTTATGGGAGTATTACCATCGTAGGAAAACATGCGAGTCTTGATGTAAAGGTAGTGAATATGTCCGGAGATCAAGGTCCCTGGTCTTTTTTCAGGAAAATAAATACCATGGATGATCTCATTCCAGCAACAGAAGATATTGCAAATGATATCGGGAATGAGGTTTTCAAACCAACTGTTCCTGGCAAAGCAATTTCTTCCTCAGCAGAAAATGATCATCTGACACCTCAGAGGAAGCAAAATGAAAATGCCGGCCTCTGGAAAAGCAGTGAACTCCCGTTTCAGATCTTTGCTATTGGCGCAGGTGATATCGATGCAAACGGAAAGATGGAAATGGTTGCAGCAACGGGTCATGATATCCATATTTTTCATATTCAAGGGAATGAGGTTGTTCATCACGGGGAGATCAAGGGAGAAAAATATCACTCCTATCTTTCAATCGATGTTGCGGATGTCAACAAGAATGGAACAGCAGAAATCTATATTTCATGTGAGAACTCTATATCCGGTTCTTTATCGTCATTTGTAATAGAGTGGGATGGCAAACAGTTCTCTCCGATCATCCAGGATCAAAACTGGTATTTCCAGGTGGTTCGCACGGAAAAGGGTAATCAGCTTCTGGGGCAGAAAAAGGGAGTTTCTGATGCATATATGAATGAAATTTATGAACTTGCGTGGAAAGATACCACTTTGGTGATGGGTAGCAAAAAGTCCTTGCCGGGTGATATAATGGTTTTTAGCGTTTCAAATGGATTTACCGGACAGAATAAGGATTTTGTCGCAGCTTTTGATTCAAGTGATCGACTGATTATGATCAGGGAAACGGGCAGCGTGGCCTGGAAAAGTGATGTCCCCTATGGCGGCAGAGAAAGATTTGTCAAGACCGTTGAGGATAATCAGAAGAACGAAGGCGAGCGTTTTTATCTACCACAAAGAACATTTTTGATAGAGATTGAGGAAAAACCGATCGTGATTGTTCCATTCAATGATTCTTCTTCCGGTCGTTTTTTCCAAAAATTTCGAAGCTACAGCAATTCAAGGTTTCTATTATTTGCTTGGGATGGCATGGGCCTCTCAATGAGCCGAAGATCTCAAGATCTGTCCGGATATATAAGTGATTTTTGTGTCGCAGATGTAAACAACGATGATAGGAAAGAGCTGATCTATGCTCTTGTTACAGATAGAGAGAGTGCTTTTCGTAATGGGAAAAGCTATATCGCAACCGAGAATTTGTCTGAGTTAATCATTCAACATCCATGATTTTATATAACTACTTGACATTCGGCTTCATCGGGTAGATAATAAGTATCAACACTATTTTGGATTTAATGAAAATCGTAACTATCCTGTCCCAAACACCAGTAACGAATAACCAAAAGCCATAATAAAAAATCATTAACATATTGAATTCCGAGACTAAATTTAAGAAAATAAGTCTATTTACAATCAGCGTAACGTATTTTTTTTACTTCTAAATTACGATCAACGACCTGATATTATGAAAGGAGGGATGCTGGAAAGGTTACATCTGATACAATAAACAGATTTGTTTTGTTTCTTTTTTTGAATAACAGATACTTAAGGAGATAAGTAATGAAAAAACCAACCATTTTATTGTTTGCAATCTGTGTTGCATTGATGGCCGTCAGCACAGGTTTGGCTGCGGATGTGGATTTCACTGGTCAATATTATATTGAGGGAATCTATAACTCCAATCCAAACTTGTCAGATACAGATTTGGCAAGGTATTACCGTCAGATGAGACTCCGGGTTCAGACTGATTTCAAGGTGACCGAAGATTTGAAACTCACGACCCGGTTTGATGCGCTTGAAAAAGTATGGAATTCAGATGATTCAGCCTTTACGAATGAAGTGGATGCTGAAAATATCGATTTTGACCGGGCATACATGACTATTATCAGTAAAGTCGGTATGTTCATGCTGGGCCGACAGGAAGGGGTCACCTGGGGTACGACCTGGGCAGATGATGAGGATGATACAGACCGCTTCAAGTGGGTACTTCCACTGGATGTAGCCAAAGGCAAATTGATCTTTGCCCTGATTGCGGAAAAAACAACGGAAAACGATACGAATCCGGATATCACCACAGGAAAGGACAATGACAAGTATTACCTTGGGACAATTTATAAACGGGAAAATTTTGACGGCGGCCTGCTGCTGGGATTGTATGATTTTAATCGTGTTCCGGATCCCGGACAGCGCAAGTCAATCGACCAATTTGTAGATGCCGGATATACGGCAGATGCGACCGGGCTTACTGCTTATGGGGCAGTGCTTACGGGTTATGCAGCAGCAGTTGTAGCAGATGGTGGTACAGCAGGAGCAAACACACTAGCATATCTTGCCGCACACCCGGAAATTCTTACACTGGGTTCTCCAACATCAGCAGGCACTCCGATGAATGTTTTGATGACTAGAGGAGGTGTTGGTGAGGCACAGGTATATCTGTTATCTCCTTATTTCAAGGGAAAATTTGACAAATTCGGTATTCAGACAGAACTGGATTACTGCTTTGGAACAGTGGAATATTCAGATGATGGATATGCAGTGCCGGATCATGACGTGAATGCATTCTCCTATTTTATGGAAGGCACCTATGATGTAGGGCCGGTAACTGTTCAGGCAGGCTGGGCACACCGGTCCGGCGATGCGGATGAAACCGATACGGATGAAAATGGCATGGGATATTTCGCACCGGGTATTGACTGGGAAAAGATGTTTATCCTTTCGACCGATTACCATGGCCTGAATACATCCCTGGCCGGGATTGGAAACCATGTCGGTAATGGATTTATCACCTTTTCAAGACCGTTGCTGGATGGCTTTCAGATGCCGTACATAGGAGCAGATTATTCGGTACGGGATGACATCACCATCGGTCTTCTGGCTGCCATGTCAACTGCAGACGATACAGTCACAGGCTGGGATGATGATCAGGGTGTAGAAGTGGATGCCAAGTTTACCTGGCAGCTCATGGATAACCTTGAATATAAGGCAACTTTTGCTTACCTTTCCGCAGGAGATTACTGGAAGCAAGGAAATGCAACAACAGATCTGGAGGATATCTATTGCATCTTCAGCCGGCTGACTATGACATTCTAGCCGAAGCTTTCGAAGCGTTTTGTCAAAAATTATGCCCCCCGATAATTGTGCCATATGGCACAATTATCGGGGGGGGGGGGGGGGGGGGTATTAAGGAATGGCCGTAATCGTCTTTTTTCTCACGTAATCATATTCTGAATCCGCATCATGAAATCCCCGATATCGCGTCCATATTCCGGTGATCCCTCTACAAGGAGATATTCGTTTTTCACTGCGGTCACCATGTCCACTTCATTCAGGATAACCGGAAGCGCGCCGTCAATCCCATTGAACCTCATATGAACAAAGGGACGCCGTCGTTTGTAAAACCCTCTTCCAGCCTTTGTTTTACCTGCTTTTACCCGGAGATACGCTGCGATTTCTTCATGATCGACAGACATCTGATAAATCCGCTCCGGCTGTTTGGATGTCCAGCGCACCATTTCCGGATCACCTCCTTTATTATACTGGCTGAGAGCAGTTGTAATCATGTAAATGGTCATTTTGATCTTCAGCCGTTTTTTATCTTCGGCAGTTGGTCTTACATTGGGCATCAGGATTTTCAAACTCAGGAGAAGGCTGAACATTTTGATTAAAAGCCCGAGCTTCAGAAAGCCTTTAATCTTGGGTATTACCGGTTTTCCAGCCAGCATATCGTTCATTTTTTTTACACTGCCGAACCCGAAACAGATATCCGGATTTGGGCAGATCCCCTGAACGATTTCGAGGTTTCCCTGTTGAAAATCAAGATATGCACCCACTTCTCCTGCATTGTTTTGAGCCGCAAACTGGACTTTTGCGGTAACGTCTTTAAAGCGGTTTTTCATTTTCGGAACATCAGAAAGAACCACCTTCATCACCGGAAACAGCGCCCGTAAAAACAATCGTGCAGTCAGCAGATCTCTTTCAGTTGCCATGTTATACCTCATCTTCCCAGTCATCATCCTCTTCAAAATCCATGCTCATGACTTCCCGAACCTTATCAATGATTCCATCCGTATCCAGTTTGTAGTAGCTGCAGAGATCTTCCGGATAACCTACAATGCAATAGCAGTCTGGAATACCAACCTTGGAAAAGGCACAGCCTTTGCCGCTTGCTGCGATTACATCAGCAACCGCGCTTCCAAGCCCACCAAGAACCGTATGATCTTCAAAGGTGATAATTCTCCGGGTGTCTTTTACAGCGGAAAGGACTGCCTCTTCATCCAAAGGTTTAATGGTATGCATGTTCAGCACCCGTACACTCAGGTCGTCATTTTCCTTGAGAAATTTTGACGCCTCAGCAGCTTGTAGTACAGTGACGCCACAGCAGATCAGGGTGATATCCGTGCCCGGGTTCACCTCAATTGCTTTTCCGATTTGAAAATCATACTCCTCATTTTCATAAAATTTGGGCTCAAATCCCCTTCCGATGCGAATATACACCGGTCCAGGATAGTCCACACATGCCTTGACTGCCTTTGCGGTTTCAATTCCATCTGCCGGAGCAATCACTGTCATATTGGCAAAAGACCTCATGATGGCAAGATCTTCCGTGCAATGGTGGGTTGTGCCGGCGGAACCAAATGAAGTACCTGCATGGGTGGCGATGATTTTACAGTTCAGATTCTGGTAACAGATGTCTGTTCTTACCTGTTCCACTCCCCGCATAGCTGTGAATGCTGCCATGGTTGAGACAAAGGGAATCAGACCTGTTTTGGCAAGACCTGCGGCTACACCAAAAAGGTTTTGTTCGGCAATGCCAACATTAAAAAAACGATCCGGGAATTTTTTACCGAATTTTCCGATCTTTGTGGAGTTGGCCAGATCCGCCGACAGACCAACGATTTTTGGATTTTCTTCTCCTAACCGGCAAAGCACTTCTCCATATATTTCTGCCTGGGTCATTGTATCGGCATCATAGACTGTCCATGTTAAGCCTTCTGTCATTGCGTCCTCCTCTTTATTTTTTCAAACGGGTCACTAATTTTTGAGGTTAATCGCCTGTTCATACATTCGGTCTACAGATGCCTTTGCTTTTTCTACCAGATCTGTATCCAGACCTCCATAATGCCACTTTACATTGTTTTCCATGAAATCAACGCCCTTGCCTTTAAAAGTGTTTGCGATGATGACAACCGGAGCTTTTGTTTCTTTTTGGGCGGATTCGATTGCATCGGCGAGAGCATTGAAATTGTGGCCATCCACTTCTTTTACAATAAAGCCAAATGCTTTCCATTTATCAGCAAAAGGTTCAAGCCCCATGATCTCTTCTGTCGTACCGTCGATCATCAGCTTATTCCGGTCCACAAAGGTGATCAGGTTGGTCAGTTTAAATTGAGCGGCGGCCATGGCCGCTTCCCAGATCGAGCCCTCATTGCATTCTCCATCTCCTAAAATACAGTAGGTGCGCCAGGATTGTTTTTGTACCCTGGCCCCTAGTGACATTCCGACAGCCATGGGAAGGCCATGACCCAGGGAGCCGGTGGAAACATCCACGCCTTTCACCTTCAGGCTGTCCAGGTGCATTCCAAAGGGAGATTTGAATTTGTTGAATTCTTTCAGATCCTGGAAATCGAAATATCCTTTTCGGGCCAGCAGCGGGGCAAATCCAACACCGCCATGGCCTTTACTCAGAACCATCCGGTCTCTCTCCTTCCAGGTTGGATCTTTTGGGTCAATTTTCATATATTTGTAGTAGAGAAGGATCAGTATTTCAACCATGCTCATGGCGCCACCGATATGGGCCCCCCCGGCCCAGTAGGTGATATCGATAATATCCTTCCGTAACTGGCAAGCCTTTTCTTGTAATAGTTTTATTTCCTGATCTGTAACCGGCATTTTCTCCTCCTGTTGTGCTGGATTTTTATCGTGCTTATAGTTTTTTTCTTTTCCGTCCTGCTAAAATCGATCACCATATTGTTTTTTGATGGAGTGAAATGCATCATCTGCAATGGTAAGTGTTTGCTGAATATCTTCATCTGTATGAGCTGTTGAAACAAACCAGTTGTGATGAGATGTAAAGTAGGCCCCCCGTCGGGTACATTCCGCACACCAGTCCTGGTGAAGCATCAGGCTTTCATCATTGGTAATACGCAGATAAGGCATAGAGGGAGCTCCTGTAACCTTCAAATTATACCCGTATGTTTTGGCCAAATTAACCAGACCATCCATCAGTTTTTTACCAATGCATAATATTTTTTTTGGGCCATCCAACTGTTTCAGCTCTTTCAGGGTTTCAAGAGCAGCGGCCATGGGTTCTGCCTGGAACCAATAGCTTCCGGTATAAAAAACCCTCGCCGTGACATCTTTCAGTGCCTGATTCCCCACAAGAGCAGAGATAGGATATCCGTTTGCCAGCGCCTTGCAAAAGCATATCAGATCAGGTTTGAAACCGTAATACTCATTTGATCCTCCCATATCCATACGGAAGCCGTGCCGGATATCATCGACAATGAGAACAATTCCATTTTTTCTGCAAAGGGATTCAATTTTATTCCAATACCCTTCATTCGGGAGATCATTGTCCGCAAAAACCGGGACATGATAAGGAGTAGCGATAAACCCAGCAATGTTACCTGGATTTTCCTCTATTGCTTTTTCAAATGCAGAAACATCATTCCAGGGCACACGGATGATATTCTCCGAATCTTCTTCTATCGTCCCATGGTGACCAGGCGACTGCATCCATGAGGAAGCTCCATGGTAGGCGCCTTTGATCATAACAATTTTTTTCCTTCCAGTCGCATCCCGAGCAATCATGGTCGAATAGTTGGTTACATCTGCACCATTTTTTGCAAAAAACACCCAGTCGGCTGCCGGAATCAGATCTACCATAAACTCAGCCAGTTCAACCATGACACTGGGAGCACCGGTAGTGCAATTGGATAACTTGATTTGATTGGCTGCAGCTTGATCAACAAGCGGATGATTATATCCCAAAATCATGGGGCCGTAAGCACACATGTAATCAATAAACTCATTTCCATCCACATCCCAGAACCTGGCACCAGCAGATCTTGCTGTATAAAATGGATAGGATGTTGCGGGCACAAGAGGGGCAGGACTGAAATGCCCGTAAATACCGCAAGGAATCACCTTTGCGGCCCGCTTAAACAGTTCCTGTGATTTTGAATATTGGTATGATTTCATATGCAATTCCTTCATTGTTACGGATAGACAGCCCTGATTATCTGTTCAATGCTTATCCCAGATAGGCCGGGATTCTATCTAATATCAGACCCATGGAATCCAGCATGGGGGTTTGACCTTTGATCATCACATCGCCGGATGCGATCGCCGTGAATGCATCCAGTTTTGCATTCAGGAAATCGTTAGCAACCCGAATATTTTTCATATACAGGCACGCCATGGGCCTGTCTGTCTCTTCGGAAAGGGGGGTTATGATTCCGTTTTGAACCCGTAAGGTTACGGCCGGCCCATCGGGCAAGATCTTCATGAGAATATCACCGGTTTGGATATGAGAGACAGCATGTTTGCCAACCCGATCCAGGTTCCCAATTTCCGGAATGGCATGGGCGGCCGTGTTCAATGTGAATCGGGTATTGAGTTCAGCGAATTTTTCATCTCTCAGGAGATCATCCGTCGGCTTAAGGTAGTATTCCAGTTTCTTCGTCAATTTTTGAAAATCGCCGTTCAGGAATGATATTTTTGTAAATCCTTTTAAAGGAATGGGGAATCCTTTGCCATCCATCATCCAGTTTAAATGTGCGGAAGAGATAAAGAACAGCCTGATGGTGGGTCTGGGAAGCTTGCCTTTTTCTACCCGGCATCTTCCGTTTTTAAATTCGATAAATGCCTTTGGCCCGAATAGTACGGAAAATTGTATGGAAACATTCCACGTTTTGGACAGAGCGGCCATTTCCGGATCAAACTGAACGAGATTTTCAAGGTTTTTCATTACAGCATAGAGGTTGAGTCGGGCTTTAATCAGTTCATGACCCATGAAAAAATCCTCCTATTGTCTGGGGGAAAAAAATATGCTATCTTGGATAATGAGTGATAACTCACTCTAGTATTTTTTTATAAATCAAAACAGAGTATAAAAGTCAAGTGGAATTTGTATTATGAAAAATAGATATGAGATAGATCCAAAAAATGGATATACACGGCTGAAACACTATAAAGAGGCTTTTCAAAAGATCTCTCCGGAAAAGCGGGAGAAAATTCAAACCGTGGCTGTTTCGGAATTTGCAAAGCATGGACTGAAAGCTGCGAATATCAATGTTATTGCAAAAAAGGCAGGTGTCAGTATCGGGTCCATGTACAACTATTTCAATTCCAAGGAAGACCTGTTTTTGACGGTTATGGATTACGGTTATCAGGTTCTTGAACAGGTTATTTCTGAAATTGATCTTGAAAAAGGGGATATTTTTGATAAAATTGAGAGACTCTTACGGGCTGCCCAGAAGTACACAAAGGAATATCCGGAGTTAAATCAGATCTATCTTGATATTACCTCCCAAGGGCTATCACATCTTTCAATATTGCTTTCCCGCAAGATGGAAACGATCTCTGCACTGTTTTATCGTTCCATGCTCTCAGAATCAAAAAAATCAGGAATCGTTGATCCTGAAATAGATGAGTACATTGCCTCCTTTTGTTTGGATAACTTGATCCTTTTATTACAGTATTCTTATACAACCGATTATTTTCGGGAGAGAATGAAGATATTCGTCGGTGAAGAAGTTGATGACTATGATGAAAAAATCATTCAGGGAATGATGCATTTTATTAGAAATGCACTTTCTTCACATCCAAAGGCGGGGAAATAGAAACAAGCAGACATTATCACATTTTTAATTCAGGAGGTATTTTGCCATGAAAATCGGGGTTCCAAAAGAGATAAAAGTCAAAGAGAATAGGGTTTCAGTAACACCAGCCGGTGTTGCGGCTCTTGTAGAGAGCGGGCATCAGGTTTATGTGGAAAAAGGGGCGGGAGACGGTTCTGGAATTATCGATAAGGAGTACGTACGAACCGGAGCTCGAATTGTAAATACTCCGGATGCTGTTTGGGCTGAAGCGGACTTGATTGTTAAGGTGAAAGAACCGCTTGAACCGGAATTCGGTTTAATGAAGGAAGGCCAGATTCTATTTACATTTCTGCATCTTGCAGCGGATCAGAAATTGACCCAGGTATTGCTGGATCGTAAAGTGATCGGAGTCGCCTATGAAACCATTCAGCTTGAAAATGGATCTCTTCCTTTGCTAGCGCCTATGAGTGCGGTAGCCGGAAGGCTTTCTGTTCAAATGGGTTGTGCCTGTCTGGAGGCAAAAAACGGAGGAAAGGGACTTCTTGTATCCGGTGTTCCGGGTGTTGCGCCTGCGCGTGTAACCATTGTCGGAGGAGGGATATCCGGGATTAATGCAGCACAGGTTGCCATTGGCATGGGTGCCAGGGTTACCATTCTCGATATCAATCAGGAAAGACTTCGTTATCTAGACCATCTTTTTTATTCACAAGCAGTGACATTGATGTCAAATCCCGTTAATCTGGAGCGAAGTATTCTCAGTGCAGATTTGGTGATCGGGGCGGTTTTGATACCCGGAGCAAAAGCGCCCAAACTGATTAAAAAAGACTATCTTAAAGGCATGGAACCAGGTTCGGCACTGGTTGATATAGCTATTGATCAGGGAGGATGCGCAGAAACGAGCAAACCAACAACCCATGATAATCCGATGTATATTGTTGATAACATCGTGCATTATTGTGTTGCCAATATGCCGGGTGCTGTACCGCGTACATCAACCTATGCATTGACCAATGCAACGCTCTCTTATGTTCTTGAATTGGCCAATAAAGGTTTGAAAAAAGCCCTTAAGGAAAATTCAGCTTTGGAACAGGGCCTGAATGTTTACAAGGGGCAATTAACCTGCGAAGAGGTTGCCAGTGCTTTTGGGATGAAACATTCACCGGTTAGTTTGTAAGACTGCTTCTCCGGATAATTTCATCCTTCATTTCCAATGAAAGATCGTTGAAATAGGCCGAATATCCGGAAACCCGAACAAGAAGATTGGGATACAGATCCGGATTTTCCTTTGCAGCGAGCAATATGGCTGGGTCCAGGACATTCACCTGGGCCTGCATGCCTCCTTTTCTGAAATAGGTGGACAACAGATTTTTTAATGCAAGCTTGCCGGTCGATCCCCGGAGTGTCCGGCTGTCAAATTTCAGGTTAAAGTTGATTCCATTGGCGGTTTTTGTAAAATCAATCCGATTGATCGAATTGATGAGCGCTGTCGGTCCAAGTCTGTCCATTCCATTGGAGGGAGAAATGCCGGAAGAAAAGCTTTCTCCCATTTTCCTGCCGTTTGGAAGAGCACCTGTAATTCTTCCGTAGTATTCATGTAAAGTAACCGAGTAGAGGCCCGTAACATAACGGCCACCGCGAGTATTTTGATATCTGTTCAATTCATCGGTAAATTTATTGATCACATAAACCGTCCATTTATCAGCATCTGAGTGATCATTGCCGAATTTTTCTATCCCTTTTAAATATGACCGGAGTTGCTTGTCAGACAGATTCTGGATGAGTTGTTCCACCAAAGCGGGGAGTGTAATTTTTTTATCTATAAATACGGATTTTTCAATGGCATAAAGGGAATCGCCCGTATCTGCGGGGGCCACACACTGGATACCGGAAAAATTGTAGCGAGCACCTCCTGCTGTGGAGCAGGTGCCGCTCTCAAGACATCCATCGAGGAGACAGCTTGAAAGAGGGGTCGGATGGTATTTTCGGTTTGCTATTTCAATGGCCTGTAGATCTTTCATCAAACGGGATAACTGGTCGGCAAGCTGAACCTCAAAAGCTGTTTTCATATCATCCATGGACTGCATTTTTTCAACCGGCATACTTTTCGCCCCAGACCTGAACCAGGAACCAAACCTTTTGCCCTGATTGAGCGCCAGTTCCAGAATTAATGGGACATTCACAAGCGCTGCATCGGTTGATGAAAAGCTTTTTCCCTGTGCCACCGGCTCAACGCATCCGACTCCGGTATAATCCCTAGCATCTTCGATCGAGTATCCGTGTTGAACCATCGTATCCACAATAACCGTGTCGTTATATAACGCTGGAGAATTGCTTCCTCCGGATAGCATCTGATTGATTTGATCCATATATTTTTGAGGAGAATGATTGGATATTCGTGCATGATAATTGGGTTGACGCATACGCAGTTCATCCATGATTTCCAGGAAAATATAGGTCAGATCATTGGTTCCGTCTGTTCCATCCGGCTGTAATCCACCCACGGTAACCACCTGGCCATTGAACATGCCGCCATGAATTTTTGTCAAATATTCTGAAAAAACAGGTATGATTTCTGATGTTTTGATTGAAAAAGCAGACAGGATTTCTTTGGCCTTGTCCCTGGTCAGTTTATGATGTTGAATATCTTTTAAATAGAAAGGATACAGATATTGATCCATCCGCCCGGGGCAGACAGAGTTATCCAGGCTTTCCAGGTTGATGGCAATCTGGGCAAAAAACAGAGATTGAACTGCTTCCTGAAATGACGAGGCTCCTTTTCTGGGAATATTTCTGCAGATTTGAGCGATTTCCAGCAACTCCTGCTTTCGATTGGAATCGGATTCCGACTCAGCCATTTTCTGAGCAAGATCTGCATAGCGGTCTCCAAATTTTGCAAGTGCATTGGCGATGATTTTTACCGCTTCATAAAAATACCATTTTTCCGTGTCCTTGCCCGATTTCTCCTGAAATCTGGTCGCTTCCGCCACGATGCCATCGGTACCCACGGTAATCAGTTTTGCATAATCCGGGGCAATATGGGAGATTCCGCCAGACTCATTGATAATATAAAAATGTCCTTTGAGTTGATGAATCAGCAGCCGGATAAGTTGAAACGGAGATCGGTAGGCTTTTAATGCAAGAAATCGGAAACTCCAGAATGGAATGATTTTCAGCAGTTTCCAGGTTTCCTTTCCAGAGACTTGAAGCGGATTGACCTTCCGTTTTGAAAACTTGAAAATATCCAGCAATACAGGAACGCCATGAAGCTCTGGAAAAATAGATCCTCCGACTCTTTTGGAAGAATAATTTCCAACAATCAATTCATCCGGATAGATGTGAATCTTTTTATACATCAACACTTCGCGTAAGGCTTCCGCTATCCGGATGTGAGGGGATTTTTTTCGGTTGTCCGGTATCTTGTGATAGGATGTCCAGATGTCAGACCGGTCCGTACAGATTCCAGGATTGGCTTTTTGTACAGCTTCTTTGAGACGAAAAATTCGAGAGAGATTTTTTTTCTCTGCCACAGGCCTTCCCAGGTGGTCAGTCGTATAGAACAGCATGGATTTTCTCCTTTTCAAACAGTTCTTGGGTTTGTTTCAACTGTTCGGAATTTTGTGGTGCAATGTTCATGGGATGCTGTTGAGAATACATTCTTTTCAGTTTTGCTTCTCCCAGATTATGATAAGGAAGCAAATGGATGGAAAAGTGATGATTGGATTTCAGAAAATTAGCAGTGGCCTGAATGTTCTCAACGGAGTTGTTGATACCCGGGATAACCGGCATTCTTGCCTGCAGTCCGGATTTGCTCCTGGACAGTCTGGAAAAGTTTTCCAGAATTCCGGCATTTCCACAACCTGTAAATTTTTTATGAATGGAGTCATTCATATGTTTCAGATCATAGAAGACAATATCAATCCAGGGCAGCAGTTTTTCAATCTGCATCCAATTGGCCAGGCCGCAGGTTTCAAGTGTCGTATGAATTTTTTTTTCTTTTACCATAGGAAGCCATTGAAATAAAAAATTTGCCTGGAGCAATGGTTCTCCACCGGACAGAGTAATTCCCCCACCTGAATCTATAAAAAAATCAATATCTTTATAAATTTCTCCCAGAAGATCTGCAGCACTCCATTTTTTACCGATCATTCGGAGGCTGTTTGTTAAACATTGTGTAACACATTGACCGCAGAGTGTACATCGCTTTGGATCAAACCGGAGCATCGAATGATCGGATATTGCATTTTCCGGGCAGTGTTTTCTGCAGTCAAAGCACTGGATACAGCTTTCTTTGTAAAATATCAGTTCCGGCCGGACATTTTGTGATTCCGGATTTTGACACCAGGCACAGGATAAAGGGCACCCCTTGAAAAAAACGGTCGTTCTGATTCCTGGACCATCATGAAGCGAAAATCTCTGAATATCGAAAATGACGGTGTTATCATTAAAAAAATGGACGGGCTCATCCTTATTCATTCTGCCTCTCTATGCGGTTGCATTGGAAACAGGTTTGATTTCAGTATCCCTATTTTTGCAAGACGAAACCGAAAAGAAGTGACCAGACATCCGATTCCATAACTAATACTTCTTAAAAGATTAATGGAAGATGCTTCTGGAAAATAGTTTGTCGGGCAGCTAACTTCAGCGATTGTGTATCCGAGCCATAAAATTTGTGCCAGAATTTGATTGTCAAAAAGAAAATCGTCTGAATTCCTTTCAAGAGGAAGCTTTTTGATCAGTTGTCCGGAGAACGCTCGATAACCGGTATGATATTCTGAAAGCTTGGCACCGGTTAATAAATTTTCCGTAAAAGTCAAAAATCGATTGGCAATATATTTCCAGATCGGCATACCGCCTTTCAGGGCATATCCTCCCAGTATTCTTGAACCTAGCACACAGTGATATAATCCGTTTCCGATCAAGGATGCCATGGCAGGGATCAGTTGGGGGGTATATTGATAGTCTGGATGGATCATGATGATGATGTCGCCACCATGGTCAAGGGCTAATCGATAACACGATTTTTGATTTCCTCCATATCCGAGATTGGACGGATGCTGATGAACAATTGTATGGGGGAGTTTATTGGCGATCGTAACGGTTTGATCGCTGCTGCTGTCGTCAACGATAATGATCAGATCGACGATTTCTTGAGCCAGAACCTCATCATGAGTTTTTTTCAAGGTTTTTTCGGCATTATAGGCCGGCATGACAACGATAACTTTTTTGTTTTTATACATGGATTCAGCATCAGTACTCGAATTGGGCCATTATGGTATGTCGGATAACCCAAGGCTTTTCTTTTTTACGCATCTGATTTTGTAATCAATATTTAATTTTATAGGATCTTTTATCATTGGTTCGTGCAAAACCAAAGCCGTCTCCGCCTTTAAAAGAATCATATCCTAGAAATACCTCCATCATCAGATCGGTTTTTTCTGATTTCAGAAGAGCATAAACATCTGCCCGGATTCCATGAGGTATTCCTGAGCCAAAGCCAGATTTTGGGGGGGGATCTGTTTGTTCGTATTCTTCTCTGGAGGGAAAGGGAGTGTCCTTTGCCGGGCGATACTTGCCTTTTAAAATGTCTCCATTTGGCATGGTAACTGTTACTTCTGAGTAAATTGAATCATATCGGCCTTCCAATGTTTTTCCGGAATCCAGGTTGATCAGTTTCAGGTGAGAGGTGCATCCTGTAATAAAAAAACCAACCAGGATGAAGAAAATCAAAGATTTTTGTAAATTACACATTGTAATCTCCTGATAATCATTTGGAATTGTCTGGATGACCATCTCTGGATGATGATTCCGGCACCGAGAGCTGCCATTTTTATTTGCATCTGGATTTCAGAAAAGTTACTCCACTTGACAAGCAAGTGTCAAATGAAAAGATATTCAGTGTGCGGAGTTGATTTTTCGCTTTGCAGCAGATATGGCATATGGTAATTCGTCTGATGGAAAGGAACAACGATGATGTCCATCATTCAGGTAATGATGATCTATGGAATGATTATTGTTGGTGACCCCCTTACTTGTTGAAAAAAAAGGAATATTACAATGAAATCCCGTCAAGATGGCATTAGTATCGCCTCAAGTCCAAATAAAGCAAAGAATCCTGATAAAGATGCAGGGTTGACTTATTCTTTACAAAAAATAAAAAATATCTTCATTATTATGAGCGGGAAAGGGGGAGTTGGAAAAAGCAGTGTCTCCGTAAATCTTGCCATTGCTCTTGCGAACAGAGGGTTTAAAGTCGGTCTTATGGATGTGGATATCCATGGTCCGGATATTCCCAGAATGCTTGGTCTTTCTGAAATGCTGGATTTAAATTCAGATCAGAAACTGGTGCCGGCAGCCTATTCAGAGAATTTAAAAGTCATATCCGTAGAATCTTTGAGTATAAACAGGGATGATGCCATTATATGGCGTGGACCGATGAAATATTCAGCAATCCGGCAATTTATTTCTGATGTGGCTTGGGGAGATCTGGATTTTCTATTAATAGACGCTCCTCCGGGAACAGGCGATGAACCATTGACAATTGCTCAGCTCATACCAAACACAAAAGCAATTATTGTGACAACTCCTCAGGAGGTATCCTTAGCAGATGTGAGAAAGTCCATTAGTTTTTGCAGGACGGTTAAAATGGAGATGTTTGGACTGATCGAAAATATGAGCGGATTTATCTGTCCCCACTGCAATGAAACCGTTAATCTTTTTGGCACTGGTGGTGGAGAAAAAACAGCCAAGGATTCGGGCATTGCTTTTCTGGGCAGGATACCTTTTGACATGGAAATGGTTTCCTGTGGAGATCAAGGCGTTTCATTTCAAGAGAGGAATGCAAATTCGGCAGTGACAGAATCTTTTTCTAAAATCGCTGAAAAGCTGGTTTCGTTGGTTTCAGGCAGATAATATCAAGCAGCATTTTTTAAAATTTTATTGGATTGTTACGGGTATTCAATGCCCGGGCTTTGCCTTGATTTTTTCCCATGCTTCCAGCACTTTTTTTCGAATTGTTTTTTCGTCAATAAAACTGGCGCTGTTCATATATTTTTTAATGCTGGTAATCTGAATATATCTCGGGGGAATGGAATTCATTGACAATGCAAAAAGATCTTCAAGGCAAATGGGACATCTGCATAATGAACGATCTTCGTGTAAAATTTCTCGGATTACTTTAAGCACCATCAATTCGTTATAATTAAAGATATCAATGACCGAGCAGTCTTCAATATTGTAATCAATCCCATCTCTGCTGAAAATTTCCATAACATTCTGCCTTTACTATTCGTGATAGAATTCAGATATATTCTGGGGTAACCGAAAAACATGGATGAAAAAGTATCCCTGATCAAATTGAGTTATAATAGTATGGCAGCCGATTCAGGTCAATGCCAATAATGTATTCATTTATTTTTTCTATTTTTTGGGAAGCAATTTTATTACTAAAATGGAATGCTGTCTCTGTCTACGGAATCCGTTTAAATTTTTTTTCAAGTTCAGATAGAGACCAACGGATTCGGATGGGTCGACCATGGGGACAGTGTGAAGGATTCTCACACAGAGCAAGTTGATCAATAATCCCCTTCATCTCTTTTTCAGACAGCGCCTGATTTGCCCGGATTGCACCATGACAAGACATCATGATTAAACAATCATCTATCGTTTTTTCAATACCGTCGGCAAAACCAATATCACTGATTTTTTCTACCATTTCTACAATCAATGGTTTGATCTCCCTGTCCGATATCAAAGCTGGAATCGCTTTGACAGCAAAAGTATTACCACCAAACGGTTCAATTTCAAGACCGAATTCCAAAAGTCCGGGCAAAAGCTTCTCCAGTATTGCACTTTCCGAATATCCAAAATCGATGATTTCAGGTATCAGTAATTTCTGGGCCGGCGAGCCGGCTTTGTGGGCTTTTCTTTTTAGTTGTTCAAACACGATTCGTTCATGGGCCGCATGCTGGTCCAATAAGATGAATTCATTTTCAGATTCGCAGACAATGTAGGTATTATGAAACTGGCCGATAACCCGGAAGGGAATTTGAATTCCGGTTGACCGATAATGGCCCTTTTGGGCTTCAGGATGATCAGTATAATTTCCTTGTTGGAGAAGGCTCTTATTCTGAATAGTGGAATATATGGAGGCGCTGTATAGCGCCTGTTTTTCAGATATGGTTTCTTTTTCAGATGACTCATCATACGTAAAGGTTGTTTTTTGAGAAGGGGTTTGAAAAGGAAATTCTTTTGCTTCATGTCGATTCTGAGAAAAAGAGATTGCTGCCGACGATCGATCGATTCGGGAGATGTAGCTGTGTGTTGGCAATTCAATCGAAACTGGTTTAGGCTTATTTGGGTCAGTTATATTCCATGCTTTAAAAACCGCTGCCTTGAGAGTATCATATACATAACGATAACCCGCGAATCGGATTTCATGCTTTGCAGGATGAACATTTACATCAAGCTGTTCAAATGGAACCTTGATAAAAAGGACCGCAATCGGAAAACGTCCCTTCATGAGTCTTCCCTGATAGCCCTCAAACAAGGCATGTTGCAGACCCCTGTCTCGTATGAAACGACCATTTACATATAGATAGATTTTTTGCGATGTGCTTTGCGTTATGGAAGGAGATGATATCCATCCAAAAACAGAGGCGTTTTCGGTTTCCAACTCAATTTTGTGAAGTTCCCTTCGGATATCCTGTCCAAACACAGCTGAAATCCGATCAAGAGGATTGCTTGAAACAGGCCATTTTTTAACCATTTTTCCGTTGTGTACAAGCTGAAATCCGATTTCCGGACGACCCAGAGCAATTCCGGATAGTATATCTGCGATATGTCCCATTTCCGCATTGGTTGATTTTAAGAATTTTCGTCTGGCAGGAGTGTTGTAAAACAGGTTTTTCACATCGATCATCGTCCCAACAGGAGCGCCTACTTCTGTAACGCTTTTGATTTTTCCACCATCGACCAGAATTTGTGTGCCGGTTTCTGAAGATTCGTCTCTTGTAATGAGTGAAAAGTGAGAAACAGATGCAATGCTGGGGAGAGCCTCACCACGAAAACCAAGTGTTTTGATGGAAAACAGGTCTGCGTCCGTACGGATTTTGCTGGTTGCATATCGTTCAATGGAGAGCATTGCATCATCCCGATTCATTCCAGATCCGTTGTCTGAAATACGGATTAAGGAACGGCCTCCGTTTTCAATATCAATGATGATTCGAGAACTATTGGCATCAATTGAATTTTCAAGAAGTTCTTTCACGACAGATGAAGGACGTTCAACAACTTCCCCGGCAGCAATTTTGTTGGACAGAATATCCGGTAATATTATAATTCTGGACACAGTTTTATTCTTTTATTCTTCTTGAGAAGCACTTCCCTTTTTATAAAAACGGATGATGAACTCACTATCACTGGGAGACAGGTCAAATCGAATGCACGCTTTATTAATTAGTGTATTCATTTTTTCATCCGGGCGACATTCATGTTCTTCCGAGATCCATTTAATTGCATTACGCAATGCTTCTCCTTCAGGTACAATACTCATAAAATATATCCTTACTTATAGGGTCGGTTTTTTCTTATGAAACATAGTGGCTTGTTCAAAATTATATGCAACCTTGATAAGCATCTCTTCATTAAAATGGCTGCCCATCAGTTGCAGACCAATAGGCAAATTATTTTTGGAAAAACCACAAGGTATGGAAATCCCTGGCACACCGGCAAGATTTGCAGATAATGTAAAAATATCAGATAAATACATATTTAACGGGTCATCTGTTTTTTCTCCGATTGTAAAGGCTGGGCTCGGAGTAACCGGAGAAAGAAGTACATCGCATTTTTGAAATGCACTTTTGAAATCTTCTATCATCAGTGTTCTGACCTGGGAGGCTTTTCCATAATACGCATCATAATATCCTGCGGAAAGAGCATAGGTCCCGATAATAATCCGCCGCTGGACTTCCGGGCCAAACCCTTTTGATTTGGTGCTGCGATACATCTGCAGTAAATCTTTCGGATCCTTATCCCGAAATCCGTATCGAACCCCATCATACCTTGCCAGGTTGGAACTGGCTTCACATGGGGCAATTACATAATAGACAGCTACGGCATATTTCGTATGAGGAAGAGAAACCTCAACAAATTCCGCTCCAAGATCTTTCATTGTATTGACTGCATTGTCAATGGCAGCAGAAACATCCGGATCCAGACCCTCTGTGATATAATACTCTTTCGGCAATCCGATTTTCAGACCTTTTAATCCTTCTTCTAATGATTTTTGAAAGTCAGGGACATCTTTTGGTACAGAGGTTGAGTCTTGTGGATCATACCCTGAAATCACATTCATGAGAAGGGCGCAATCCGTCACATCCTTGGTAATCGGACCGATCTGATCAAGAGAGGATGCAAATGCCACAAGACCATACCGGGATACTCTGCCGTAAGTGGGTTTCATTCCGACAACACTGCAATGGGATGCGGGCTGCCTTATTGATCCGCCTGTATCGGATCCGAGGGAACCGATACACATATCAGCAGCTACAGATGCAGCTGAACCACCACTAGATCCACCTGGAATTCTTGTTATATCCCATGGATTTCGGGTAATGTGCATCCTGGAATTTTCAGTAGATGAGCCCATGGCAAACTCGTCCATGTTTGTCTTGCCAACGGTAACAGCGCCGGCATTTTTTAGTTTTGTCATTACGGTTGCATCATAAGGCGGAATGAACTTTTCAAGAATTTTTGAGGCACATGTTGTCGGTAGTCCCTTGGTACAGATCAGGTCTTTAATCGACAGTGGGATGCCGGTGAGGGGTTGGATCTCATTTCTGGCGATCATCTGATCCGCTTCCCGGGCCTGAATCATGGCATTTTCTTCAAAAACCGATAGATACGCACCGATTTTGTCATCTTTTTTTTCAATATGATCTAATACAGCCCTGGTCAGTTCGGTTGAAGATATCTGTCTGGACTTTAACAGATCATGTGCTTCGTGAATGGTTAATTCATACAGTTTCATTTTTTTCTCTTTTCATCGCCCGACAATTTTTGGTACAACAAAAGCACCATTTTCTTTTTCAGGCGCATTGAAAAGCGCCTGATTATTTGTAAGATCTTCTTTGACAATATCCTCTCGGAATGCATTGGTCAGGGTAATCGCATGAGAGGTTCCTTGAATATTTTTTGTGTCAATCTGGTTCAGTGTATCAACGTATTCAAGAATTCGACTGATCTGTTCCGTAACTTTATCCAGAGAGGCCTCATCAATTTCAAGTCTTGCAAGATTGGCCACATGAATAATTTCATTTTTTGTAATTTTCATACCAACTCCTATCCTGGTACATGTTTGATTTTTCTGATAGGTTTTTTCGTTTGCTTTGATCGATACAACTCAAAATAAAAATTAATTTTTTATCAGAATTACATCTTTATATTCTTGTTTTAGTTTTGTCATCATGGTCTGTGACTCTTCCTTGCTGCTAAAGCGTCCGGCTCGAACCCGATACCAGATGTTATTTTTCGATATTGTCACCGCAGTTTGATAGGCTGGGAAGCCTTGTTTTCGCAATGAGGTTACCATCTGGTCAGCCACTTTGGGATCTTTCAAAGAGGAGACCTGAATTGTGAATTGTTTTTCCGCTGAATCAGTGTCTTCCGGAGTTGCAATCGGTTTGTTGAAGGGAGGCTTCTCCGGTTTTTCTAAAAGCTGTTTTTTTTTGGTAACATTTTGTGTTTTATGGGAAGGTATGCTTTTCTGGGTAGGTTCGATCGGCTCTGTGGCTACATTCTGAAAGTTCAGTGTTGTATCCGGCTTTGGTTGTTTTAGTTTCTCATGAAATTCAAAATCAGGTTTTTCAGCCAGGGTATTGGTATCTTTTTTTGTCAATTGCTGCTCTTTTTTTATCAGAGCAATTTTCAGGGCGGTTAACTCTTTCTGAAGATTATCCATGTCAAATTTAACGGGAGACATCCCCCTTCCGACCAGGATACCCAATAAAAAAATCCATGCAGAAGTGAAGCAAAATATTACAACCCATCCCATGGCGCGTTTTCTGGGTAATTGAACCAGTTGCTCATCCTTACATGGTGTTTCCTGAGATGTTGAATCGTTTTTTTCCATGAGCTGTCGATCACATTTTGTCCGGTGCGGAAACGCCAAGAAGTGCTAACCCGCTTTGGATCACAATTTTTACTGCAACAATAAGATATAGTCTGGCCTTTGTCAGATCTTTATTTTCCGATAGCACCTTGTGCTTGTTGTAGTATGCATGAAATGAAGATGCAAGATTCATTAAATAAAATGTGATTCGGTGGGGCTCCAGCGTTTCTGCGCTTGAGTTTATCGTCTCCGGATATTTGACCATTTGTCGGATCAGTTGAATCTCTTCCGGTACCTGAAGCAAATGAATGACGTTTTCATCCCAATCCATAACGTTGATCATTGTTTCCTCTGATGCCTTTCTTACGATGCTTGAAATACGGGCATGCACATATTGAACATAATAAACCGGGTTTTCGTTTGTTTTTTTTGCAGCCAGCTCCAGATCGAAATCCAGAGGACTTTCATAATGCCGGGTAAGAAAGATAAAGCGGGCGGCATCACTCCCGACCTCATCAACAACCTCTTTTAATGTAACGAATTCTCCGGATCGTGTGGACATGGCAACCGGTTCCCCTCCTCTGAGGAGATTGACAAGTTGCACAAGGATCACATGAAATTGATCTCTATTGTAGCCGGAAGCCTCAACAGAGGCAGCTATCCTTGGAATATAACCGTGATGATCTGCACCCCAGACATCGATTACCCGGTTAAAATCTCTTAAAAATTTATGTTTATGATAAGCGATATCAGCGGCAAAATAGGTTGTCAGGCCATTTTCCCGAATGACAACACGATCTTTTTCATCACCATAGTTGCTGGTTTTGAACCAATTTGCCCCATCTTTTTCATAAATGATTTGTTTTTCTTTAAATTCTCTTATAATGGAGTCCACTTTTCCGGAATCAAACAAGCTTTGTTCACTATACCATTTATCGAAGATAACATGAAAATCGATCAAATCCGTTTTGATTCCATCCAGTATGATTTCCGCTGCATATTTCGCACAACGGTCAATAGCCTCTTCTTTTTTTTGATCCAGCAGTTCACGACCATATTTTTTCTGCAACTCGCCGGCAATATCTCTGATATAGTCACCCTGATAGCAATCATCCGGGAAGGCCACTCGTTCACCAAAAAGCTCTTGATATCGAAGAAATACGGAAAGGCCCAAGGTTCGAATTTGACGACCTGAATCGTTGATATAGTACTCTCTTTGTACGTCATATCCAGAGAAGGAAAGGATGTTTGCCACACTATCACCAACCGCTGCACCTCGGCCATGCCCTACATGGAGAGGGCCTGTGGGATTAGCGCTAACAAATTCGACCTGAAGTTTTCTGCCTTGACCGATGTTGGATGAGCCATAGGTTTTTCCTTTTTCATGGATATTTTTTAAAAACGGATACCAGGATTCGTTACGGATAAAAAAATTGATGAAGCCTGGTCCTGCGATTTCACATTTTTCCAGAATTTTTTCCGGATCATCCATGGCAGAGACAATGGTTTCCGCAATTTTGCGAGGAGCCATTTTTTGAATCTTGGCCATCTTCATCGCAATATTTGTAGAATAGTCTCCTTGGACCTCATTTTTTGGTTCCTCGACCTCAATCTCTGGAAAATCAGAAAATGGCAATAAACCTTTTTTATATGCATTTTCTGTTGCCTTTTGAGTCAGATTTTGAATTTTGTTTTTCATACAGTTTCGTTTTTTTGTTTATCGGAGAAAAAAAGGTTAACACTTTTTATTAAGCTATCATTCATAGCGATTTATAATTTTCAAGTCAGCTTTACATACATACAAAACAAAACCACCCAGCTTTCGGGTGGTTTTATAGGGACACAAGTCATTTCTTGAAATTAAGAAAAATAAAGGGTTGTTAAAAACATTTCAACATCCTAAAGGTCATCGTCAGCCTGTATACCATCGTCATCTGCAATTTTAATTGAAGAAGGCGAAGATGCAATAGGATTTATTTCATCATCTTCGAGTATGCTGTCATCCTCGATACTGGTTTCATCTTCTAGCAGTTTGTCAAGTTCCACTGGATTGGCATCAACGTCATCCAAAAGACTTTCAGGAAAAACATCTTTTAGCATACTAACGTCATTAAAAGAGATTTCTTTGGTTTCGATGCAACCCGAATTAAAAAAATCCCTGATCCCATCTGCAATTAATTCAGCACAGGCATTGACCGGATAGAATCCAGATGTTCTAAATGTTGAAATTAAAGTGGCGTTATCTTTTTCACAAGCAGCCTTTATTGTCTCTCGGTTATATTTTTCTTCAAATACAATTGAAAATATACCTTTATCCAACTCTCCGGATTCTTTTATGATAAGCTCATTATCATTTTCACCAAGCAAGATACTATATTTTTGTTTCATGATTTATCCTCTGGATTAAAAAAATTTACATTCGAGCGCACCATTATAAGGAGTTTAATAATTTTTGCAATAGTAATTCGAAAATCTTTAGATTGATACTGCTTGAAAAAGGGGGTTCTTGTACAAAAAAGATTGACCTGAAATTATCTAAATGCTAATAAAACGATTCGTGTTATGTGGAGGGATGGCCGAGTGGTTGAAGGCGGCGGTCTTGAAAACCGTTGAGTGTCAAAGCTCCGTGGGTTCGAATCCTACTCCCTCCGCTCTTTTTTTTTGGAGAGATGGCCGAGTCGGCTGAAGGCGCTCGCCTGCTAAGCGAGTGTGCGGGTAACTCTGCACCCCGGGTTCGAATCCCGGTCTCTCCGCCATTTAAAGAGAGTGACCGTCATTATGAAGATAACATAATGACGGTTTTTTATTTTTCCATTCCTTCAAGATAAGAAGGATGGATTGCTTTCTTGATATTTATCATTATCTTACTATTTTATATAAAAAAGTATGTATTTGTATATTATATAAATTAGGCTGAGGAGACGAATGATGACAATTCAGGCTCAAATAAAAGCAGATCTGGTATCGGCGATGAAGAGCAAGGATGAAGAAAGGAAAAATGCGATTCGGGTTGCGTTGGGAGAGTTTGGTAGAAATGATAAGAAGGAGTTGAACGATGAAGAGGCCATCCGGATTTTAAAAAAATTGATCAATTCCGAAAAGGAAATGCTGGTGGCAAAAGGTATGAAAGATGACTCTATCTTTATTCAAATCCTTGAAACCTATCTGCCGAAACTGGCTTCCAGGGATGAAATATTGGATTGGATTCATCGGAATATTAATTTTTCAGAATTCAAGAACAAAATGCAGGCCATGAAACCGATTATGTCCCATTTTGGTTCATCCGCAGATGGCAATGTTGTTAAGCAGATTTTACTCGACATGTAGAATGACTTCATGAAGAAATAGTATTACAGGGGGTTATTCTATTTTTTGCTTGTTGTTTTTATTCTTTTTTTTTAGACAGATCTTATCTTTCCGAACGATTGCACAGATTTTTTCATTATCCAACTCCTTGCAGTTTGTGTGAGCATAGAGAGGACATTCAGGATGTTGTTTAGACAAATTTCCCCCTTAAGCCGTTTCAGTCGATCTGAATCTGCTGAAACGTATTGGATGTTCGCGAAAACGTATACTCCAATACGTTGATTTGTTGATTGTGTCAAGGAAATAAATAGGTTATGAGAAAAAATGTCATAAAATAACTGTATGTTACCAAGTATACTGTAAAACATGAAAAACAAAAGAGAGTTCTGTGTCCTTATTGACATGAACGTGATTTTGATTATATAGCAGAAAATAGTTGAAGGCTGAAGAAAGCTCAAGATGCCTATAATCAACTGTTTTTTTCAGAAAAAGAACAATATCTTTAACTCTTAAAACATTTTTAATCAGGATAGGATAGTAAAATGATAGATCTTTATCAGTTATGTGAAAGCGCCAAAAACTTTTCAGCCGGTTTGTGGATAAATAACGGGAAGAAAGTTCAAAAAAAACCTCAAAACCCTATTGCTGCAAGACAAGCGTTATATAATTCGGATGCAAGACCGGATAAAGTGTCTTTGGCTCAGGGGATGGTTTTTAATGATAAAGACCGAATTAGAGTATACCATAGGAAAAGTAACTCCTGGTATGATTCTATAGAAGAGGCTGAGGAAAAAGGATACACCCATAAAGAGTGTGAGATATTTAAAAATAAAAAAGGTAAGATTTTTCATTCTCCTGCTGTGTTTATTGCTCAACAAAGAGCCCTTGAAAGATACAGAGACCATCAGTTTGGCGATGATCTGACCAAAAATCCAGCAGCATATGGAACACCGGTTGCCCCTGCGCTTCAAGTGGCTATTCAATTTGATGGAGAAGACATATATGGCAAAGGGGCGTATGATGCGGAAAAGACCATCTCATATCAAACTATTGGAATGGCAAGTGGATATAAACATTTGACAATTCCGGTACTGAATTCTGTTCGTCATTCTCTGGATCTCCCTTCCATTGATACCATTGTTATGGGTACAAATTTTTATGGAGCCTACGCTGCGACCTTTGATAACTTAAAAATTGTTAGGTATCGGTATATGAACGAAAATGGAGAGTTTGATTTTAAATCATTTCAAAAAGCAGCGGAGATGTTGGATCCCAAAACCACCATGTTTCTGTTTGATATGAGTACCGGCAACAATTTTATCGGAACCAGAAGAACAAAAGAGGATAATGAGAATATTGTTCAGATTCTCGTTGATAAACGGTTTTACAGTGAACATGATATTGCGTATCCGAATTTTGATCCGGATTTTGATCCGGACAGTGAAATTTACAGGATACTAAAAAAGATAGGGGCTCCACATGGTATTCAGAGTTCCCGCGGTAAAAAAGATAAATATGCATCCAGGCTTGCTTTTCATCATCTTTTCCTGGGAATCGGAGATCAACGATCTGAAATATCTAGTTATCTTGTTACAGAAAACCGAAATTCATTTCTGGCAATGCCGGATACCTGGTCGCATTTAACCGAAATGGCCAATGATAAATCTCTTCGAGAGGCACATGAAAAAGACAACCAGACATTTGTTACGATCGTCAGAGATTCCAGACATAAATTATCAGAAGCGCTCTCCTGGAAGTGGATGAAAAATAGATCTGGAATGTTTGATATGGTAAATATAAACCATAAAGGCGCGGATAGAATGGGAGATGATTATGGTATTTATGTGGTTCCTGTTCGCAATCAGAATATTGTTGGAAAAGATGGACTGCCTGTAGAGGTCATCCGAATAAAGCATGGTATGTCAGATGAAGTTATTGCAAAAGTGGCAGATGCATTGAAAATAACGATTCAAAAATATCCGAGTGAACTGGGGCAGGCCAATCCGGATATTATTCTTGCCAAATAAAACCTTGATTGAATTAGAACAGACAGCTCTCCTGAGAGCTGTCTGTTTTCCTACCTATAAATTTCTTCCTTGACACAGTGCCTGCTTTTTCTTAGCTTGCAAAGCAATGAATTTATATACACAATTTATTTGGAAGGTGGTTATGATAAAACTAAGCAAAGGTTTTCTCCTCGCATTAACGATCATATTTTCCAGCAGCCTTACAGCCTATTGTATAGAGAAAGATATTCCGAATTCAAGAAAGGCTGATAGTGGGATTGAAGATGAGATCGAGTGGCTTCAGGCAGAAGGGGTTGTTCTCACAGCATCCAAAAATGAACAATCCATTCTACATGCTCCGTCAGTAATTACCGTATACACGTCGGAAGACATCAAGCGTCAAGGAATCCGTAATGTTAATGAGCTGTTAGCGCGAACTGTCGGATTTATGCCCACACGAAACGTAGCAAATCCATTGATTGGAACACGGGGAATTGTCGCAGGCGAGAATGAACCGTTTCTTCTATTAATTGATGGTCATAATATGAATAGTATTGTCGACAAAGGGCCTGACGATTATTTTATTTTTCCGTTGATTTCCCAAGTAAAACGGGTCGAGATTGTCCGGGGGCCAGGATCAACGTTATGGGGCAGTGATGCTGCTCTTGGAATCATCCACATTATCACCAAGGATGGTGGAGACATCAATGGATTACAGACGACAGTTGATGGTGCGACCGAAGACGGATATCGATATGCCAATATATTGTATGGCAATAAAGAGGATGATGATCATGATGTGATGCTTTCTTTTACAAGTGCGAAATCGGATGGTTACCCTGAAGATGGATTTCGCCCGCACGAGAATTTTTTTCAATTAGGTCCGATGGATGAGATTAAGGATTCGTGGGAGCTTTATGGAAAAATGAAGCAGCGCCAATTCACTTTTACGGCCAGAGCCGCAGACCTCCTTGATTCCAGGCTGGATTCAACACCGAACTGGTTTGATATCAATACCCCGCTTCCAGCAGAGTATAATCGAAAAAAGCATTATTATATCGATATTGGACATAAAAAAGATATTTATAAAAACAGTTCCCTTGAAACCAGAATCTTTACAGACATGATGGAACGATGGCAAGGCCAGGCAAATCCGGTTGTTACATCCGGTTTAACCAAGCTGGAAGAATCTTATTACAGTAGAGAAACACGTTTGGGATTTGAAAGCATGCTGCGGGCAAGGGTGATAAACAGACATCAGTTGCTTTCCGGAGTCAGCATGGTTCAAACAGAGGTGGATCCCATTTATCAGAGCCTTCAATATCCCTTGCCTGAAGATACAACCGGGACTACGATGGAGGTTGTCCCATTGGTGATTCCAGAAGATCGGGATGTAACCATGGCTGCCTACATAGAAGACAACTGGAGTGTGTTTCAAAATCTGAACTTAATCTTTGGTCTGCGTTTAGATCATAATGATTTACGTGAAGACAAAACAAAAGTGCTGCCCAGATTTGCGTCGATTTTAGGGATCGGTCAGAATTGGACCACAAAATATCTTTATAACACCGGATATGTAAGGCCGCCGGTGGCCAAGAGTTTTTTGGGTCAAATTCCAATGCTTCAAGGAATGTGGGATACAGAACCGAAACCGTATCTTGGTGTAAATAAGTCAGAAGAGGTCGATTCCCATGATCTTCAACTCATCTATTCTACGAAAAATATCCATACAAGTGTAACCGGGTATCATACTATAATTAAAAATGCTTTCAATTACTATGGATATCCTGTTACCGTTAACGGTGTTGACCATATTCTTTTCTATGTAAATTCAAATAATATTGTGACCAATGGTTTGGAGTGGGATGTACGCCATAAACTTCATAAAATGGTGACCTGGTATGGGAATTATTCCCGAGTACTTCGATCAAAGATCGATAATCTGGAAGGTTCGGCAAGTGGCGTTACTTACAGTTTTGAAGGTCAGTTTCTGTTTGCCGATGATCGGACCTTGCTTCATTTCCCTCACCAGATGTGGAATCTTGGAATTGATTTGAGTTTTCCTCATAATATTATGACAAATTTTCATTACCGGGGATGGCACTGGATGACAGGCCAGGTTCCGAACAATTCAACAACCTATGAGACGCTCGGTCCAGAGCATTTTGTGGATGTGACCCTTTTATTCAGAGATGTGTACTGGAAAACTTTAGATATATCTTTCTATGTAAAAAATATTTTGGATAATGATGATTCAAAATACACACTTCCATTGGCCGGGTATTGGGCGGAAAGAGGCCGTTCTTTGGGTTTAAAGTTGAGTTACACGTTCTGAGTTTCGGATAAAAAAAGGAGCCTAGATGCAAACTTTTCTGAGATCAATTGGTTTTACCACCCAGGAAAGGGACGCCGTGGTTGTTCACATCCTGTTTATCCTGATCTCCATTCTGTTGATTTCAGCGCCCATTAGTATCAGATCCGGAGTCAGGCTTTTTATTCTCGTGGCTGTTTACAACCTGATTCTTATGTTCGTCGGGTGGATTCGCAAGGATGATGAGTGGCTTCAGCTTTGGATATTTTCCGCAATCCTGAGTGTGTTTCAGGTTTTTCCGGATTGGTTTTTATCAGCACAGTTGGATATTCTGGTTTTCCCTGAGGATGGATTGTTCAAGATTGGAACCGTATCCGGATACATGATGGGATTGTGGACGATTCCATTATTTATGATACTGTTTGTTGGTGAACAAATTGAAAAACGATATACACAGGGGAAAGCAGTTCTTGTTGTTGCGGCTTTATCGCTTATCATTTTTGGGGGCTCTGAGCAGACACTATGGATGCTGGATTCGTGGTATGCAAAGAACATAACCATGGTTGGGCATGTTGCTCTCTATATTCTTGTTCCGGAAATTATATTGGGCCTTGCAGCATGGTACAGTTACAAGATTGTTAAAAATCGAAATCTATTGCATAAAGTAGTGGCTGCTTTTGTTGTAATGCGGCTTTATCTCGGTAGCGCAGTATCTTTTTATTTTCTGGTGGAAAAATTGATTTGATGCTTCCACTTGTGTTTTTTTATCTCTTGGCCATCGTTATCTTTTGGATATCCAGTTCCATGCTTCAAGCCGGAAAAGACAAAATTCAGGCCAATCGATTTTCGATTGGCCTGCAAAAGGAAATATCAAGATTTTTTCTCTTCTTTTTCATTAAGTGCAGACAGGATTGAATCAGCTGTAGTTTTGTCAATCGTAAAAGGGTAGTCATTCTGGGATGAGGTCGCCGGGTATTCCTCCTTATTCTTTTCAATAGCAAAGATTGAAATGGAATATTCGTTTGTCCCCTTCAACTTTGCTGTAAAAATAAGATTTTTCAGTTCATCTTTGGTTTTGTTTGCTACGTAATTTTTACAACGAAGGGTTGAGAGTGTGGAGAGAAAATTGTTAATTTTCATGTCCTCTATATTTTTTCCTGAAACATCCTGCCATATCTGTTTTACTTCCGGAGATATCTCTTTTTGATCCGGCTTTTTGGACTTATTGGCATTTAACTCAATGGGAATCTGTTTTTTCATAAATGTCATCTGCCTTTTTTCCTTTTCTATGATGACTTCCTGGATGTCATTCATATTGAAAGACAGGGCTGTTTTATCTCTCAGATTGTCTGTTGTTTGATCAAATTTGGATCTGAAATTATCTCGGGCATGATACACTCTGGGGTCTTTTTCCAGCCGGATAAAGGTATGGTTGAAGGAGGGCGCAGTTTTCCCGATGTAGAATTCTCTTTTTACGTCATCTCCCGCAAAGGCCTTTACATGGATTCGATTTTTTTCATCCAGTTCATATCGAAGATAATTTTCAGACTCAGAAACCAATGCGGTTACAGAAAGATTATTAACGATATCGATAATCTGATTGACCGTTCCACTGTCTGCCGGGTACTGCTCCGGCATAATCAGCCATTTGTCATCCTTCCGGGTTAAAATAATTTTATCCGCATCTTTTGTTATTTCGATTTTGGAAATCGTTTTTTGTGGGATTTTGGAAATCTCGGGAAGCTGATAATGAATATTATCTGACTGATGAAAAACAAGGTATAGTAATAGTGCGACAAATATAACTGCAAGTACAATAGCTTCTTTTTTCATTTTGATCGATAACCTTTTTATTAGTATTAAAAGAGTTAGTTAGGATAATTAATTATTCTGGAATATCATCTGTATCTGTTTTTTCCTGGCATGTCGCTTGAACCACACAAAAAGACCGAAAAATGCAACCAGTATCGGCAATCCTGCTATATTAAAAGCTTTGATAATGGATTTTTTCAACGCATCGGTTTCAAATAATGGGTTTAAACGTTGCTCTTTACTGCGCATCAAAGCAATATCATTTCGATTGTTCAGGTAGTCTATGGTATTCAGGATAAAGGTTGTGTTCGGTCCTTTTCCTTCTTCATCCAGAATATTGTTTTTTAACATTTCTGAGGATGCGAGAATAAAAATTTTTGCAGGCTTGCTTTTGGAGATAAATTTAGCTTTTCCTTCAACTGTTGAAGGGTCTATCTCCGGCTTTTCTTCATCCTTGTTCCGGGGCCCAATATTTTCAATATTCTTTTCTTTAGAATCATCCGATTCCATGATTTTTTCCGGAATGGGTTTTCCATCAAAAAAGCTTTGAAATTCGCCTTCCAGGAGATAGGCAAGCGGAAAGCTTTCTTTTTTGTCCTCTGTTCTTGGTGGGCTGATAAACCGGGGGTCCAGATTGATTCTTTCTTCCATCTCCCAGGATTTTTCGGAAGACGAAAAGAGCTTCGTCGCTGTGATGTTATTGTTTTTTAGTTTTTCTTCAATCAGTTGAAGAGGGGAAACTTTGAAAGCGATCAAGCCCTTTATACTTTTCATGAAAGGCAGATTGTTGTTGATATTTTCCTGTTGAATAATGGGTGCAAAATAGATTGGCGTTTCACCTCCGCCAAATTGAGCGGGTTTTTCTTGTTTATAGCAATACTCATCCAGCACAAATGATTTTTTTATTTGAATACCATAATGATGGAGCAGTTTTTCAAGGCCGGTATTCAACGGCACATAGGTCGGCCCCTGGTTAAATGCAAAAGGCTGTTGGTTTTGAGGCATTACTTCATGAAACGAATCTGCAAAAACAGCGAGGCTTTTTCCCTGCATCAAAAATTGATCGATTTGATATAGTTCATAGTCGGTAAAGTTTTCCGCAGGCCCGGCAATCACCAAGCTATTCAGGCTTTCAGGAATATTTTCTTCTTTAAGACGGATATGTTTAAAAGAATAATTCTGAGATATCAAAGAATTGAAATTGGAAAGCCCCTCGGTTTGTCCTCCTTCCATTGGATTCATCTGCGGGTTGTTAAACAGGCTTAATGTTCCGTGATCGGAAAGGAATCCGATATTTTCATTAATATCAATCAACGTTTCAATATTTTCATTCAACATGTCATCCAGATCCGCCATGTCTATCAGTTGATATTTTGTACCAATGAGGGGGAACTGAAACATGCTCAGCAGTTGTATATCAATTGCCTTTTCGCCATATTTCATGACAAGACCGATAACCCCTGAACCAGGCTGTATATTTCGATTCGGGACAGCCGGCCATTTCAGGGTCATTAAGCCTTGCTGGTTTGCTTCTTTTACAAGCTCTGGATCATTTGAGGGATCAAGATAGGTAAATTCAAGTTTGCCGTAGTTTTTTCCGTTCAACTTTTCAACTGCTTTTTCAATTCTATCAGGGAGCGATGGAAGATCCTTTAACCCCATATAGGGAGCAACCTGTTTCATGGAAGAAGAAAGATAAAGTGTAATGTTTATTTTCTTTTTCAAAGCAAGAAGGGCACTGATTTTGTTGTTCATCTTTTGAATCGATGTGGTGATTTTATATTCAAGGCCATCTGCTGAAGCAATGGTGGGTATTTTTTCAATAATATCGCCGTGTATAATTACAAGGCCCATGTATGCGTTTTTAAATTTTATCTCATCTCTTTCGATTGCCCGGATTTGGACCGGTGTGATTCCGTAATTTTTGGCAAGCTCGCGGTGATCTTTGCTGGTTTCGCTTCCATCCTCTCCATCTGGGCTGATATCATAAAACTGAAAGTTGAAGTAGTTATTGTGTTTGCCTGCGTAAATCGAATATTCTTCAAGAAGATCGTGAAGATATTGTTCTGTATTATTGTAAGGTGCAGGAAGATTTTTCGTGAAAAAAACGTTGATTGTTAAAGGCTCTGAAAGAGTTGCCACTACTTTTTTACTCGCATCAGAGATAGAGTATATTTGATTACTGGTTAAATCAACCCTTGAAAATAAAGTCGTGCTGACAATATTGAGTAGCACAATGATAATCAGATAGATAACAAATTTAATATATTTCCCGGATCTGTTTGTCGTGCCCATCATATTCTCCTTATTCCTTTTCTTGCATCGCAAGCTGTGCACCATAAAGGCTGATAAAAGTTACGCTGAGAAAATAAATGATATCCCGGGAATCAATGATGCCTTTCGAGATATTCTGGAAATGAAAATCTGCGCCTATGTATCCAATTACACCAAGTATTGAACCAGGAAAAAGGAACAGCATTTTATCGATCAGCGTCAGACTGAAGCAGATGGCCATACCAATGATAAAAGCGATGATTTGATTCCGGGTAAGAGAGGAAGCGAACAAACCGATTGAGGTAAAGGCCACTCCCAAAAGAATGGCACCGAAATAACCACCCACAATCGGCCCCCAGTCGAGTTCACCAAGGAATGCTACGGTAATTGCGTAGGCAAATGTCGGCACCAGCATGGCTACCACCATCGCTGCACCGGCCAATAGTTTTCCGAAAATTACATCTTTGAATGTAACAGGCATGGTCAGTAAGATTTCATAGGACCCAATGTTGATTTCTTCAGAAAAAAGTCTCATGGTTATGGCCGGGATCACAAAAGAAAAAATCAGTGGCAGCAGTGAAAAAAAGTTTCGGAGGCTGACTTGGTTATACAAAAAGAATGTTGAAAAGAATAACCAACCAGTTGCAATAAGAAATACGGATATTACGATGTATGCAATCGGGGAGATGAAATAATCTTTGAATTCTTTATTAAAAATATGGGTTACCTGCCTCATATCAGTTCTCCTTGGTCAGTTCACGGAAAATATTCTCCAATGACTTACCTTCTTGATGGAAGTCGATCAATATCCATTCGGTTTCTTTTATTCTTTGATAAATCATACCACGAATATCATCTTTGCTTTTGCAGGTGAGCATCAGACTCAATATCTCCGGGTCATCCGAAGGAATCGTTTCCAGGTTTGAAATTCCTTCCAGAGCGATTAGCTTCTTTTTGACATGATCTTCGGTTGCATTCATCAAAGAAAGTCTGATTCCATACTCCCTGTTACCGGTCTGTTTCAGGGATTCCGTACTCCCATCTGCAACAATTTTTCCCTGATTGATGATAACGACACGATCACATGCTGCTTCCGCTTCACTCAGAATGTGCGTTGACAGAACAATGGTTTTTTCTTTTCCAATCTGACGAATGATTTCACGAATCTCAACAATCTGGTTTGGATCCAGTCCTGAGGTGGGTTCATCCAAGACAAGGATTTCCGGATCACTCATCATGGCGTGTGCAATTCCGACTCGTTGTTTCAGCCCTTTTGACAACTCGCTGATGGGCTGATGCATGATATTATTCAGGCCGCACAGAGAAGCCAGTTTTTTCAATCTTGAAATTTTCTGGTCTGGAGTGAGACCACGAATATTGGCCACATAATTCAAATAGTCATATACAAGCATGCCGTGATAAAGGGGGGCAGATTCAGGCAGATAGCCGATCAGTTTTTTGATTTCCAGAGAATTCTCCCAGATGGAAAAATCTTTTACATGGATATTGCCGGATGTTGGCAGGAAAAATCCTGTCAACATCCTTAGGGTTGTTGTTTTGCCGGCTCCATTCGGCCCGAGCAAACCGAGAATTTCACCTTTCCGGATGTGGAGGTTGATTTGATCCACGGCGCAAAATTCATTGTAATACTTTGTCAGGTTTTCAACACGGATCATTTTTTTCTCCTTTTTATATGCTTATGAAAATTGAAAAAATATTGATTTTTCAATTAATGTCAAGTGCTTTTTTTGTAAATTTAAAAATGGGTTGCATGCAAGCTCAGGAATGCAACCGGCCATGGTTTTGAATAATTTTTTTTGCCAGTGCAAGTCCTTGATTGTAATTTTGTATTGTACCGATGTCTTGTGCTTCTCTTATGGTTCTCAGGATTTGGCCCAATCGAGGCCCAGGCGGCATCCCAAGGGCAATCAGGTCTTTACCTTTGATCAGACTTTCTTTCTCTATTTTTTGTTTGATTTCATGAAAATAGTTGTTGATCATGTTCTTTGACCAGGTCAGATGATGATCAATGGACGCTTTGCTGGATGCTGGTCCAAGGGTGCTTTTACAGTCGGCCATTTCAAGAATAACAAGAGGAATAAAATTGTCCCTTAATTTGCGAATCCATTTTAAAACGGTTTTTTCTTTGACATCGGGTCTGGATAAAAAAAGGATATGCATATGATTGTCCACCATTGATTCAAGAAATATCTGATCCTGTTTGGACATCTTTATTCTTTTAGACAGTCTGCAAATGATTTCTTGTCCTGCCCGGTCATGGTTATGAAAAGTGATATCATATGAATTTTCGCTCATTTTTCGGGTATCTGGTTTTCCGATATCATGGAGCAAAGCAGCCATTTTCATCAGGACAAGACGGTTGTTTATACTCAATGCGTTTTGAATTTGAGTGGCGGATTCGGGAAAATAATGATTCAGGTTAGATGTTATTTGTTCGCAATTCTCAAGAACCATCATGGAATGATCCCATACATCGAGATGGTGATGATCATTTTGTCCGCAACCCTTCATCTTTTTGATTTCAGGGAATATGATCTCAAGAAGGCCGATTTCATCCATATGGCGGATATGTCGGGCGGAGTGTTCAGTTGTGAAAATCTTAAAAAATTCGGCCATGATCCGTTCAATTGAACTATATGAAATTATTGAGAATTGATCCATGATCAGCTGTTTTGTCTTTTTTTCCAAACAAAAATCCAGCTCTGCTGAAAATCGAAAAGCACGAAGGATTCGCAAGGGGTCGGACTGAAAAGCGTGTAAAGAGGAAATTCTGATCAGGCGGTTTTGAAGGTCTTCCACGCCATTCAGGGGGTCAATAAATTTTTCAATCTGTCCCTTCCAATTGATCTGAACAGCAATAGAATTGAATGTAAAGTCTCGTTCCTGAAGATCTTCGAAGATGGAGTTATTCCGTAGCTGAACAATATCAAGAAAATCGTCTTTATGGTTACGATCGATAACACGATAACAGACCGCATTCCGTTTTTTGTTAAAGAGAACGATTGAACGATCATGATATTGTCCTATACGGTTTGCGGTTTCTTCTGGTTTTACACAAGCAATATCCACATCCTTTATTTCTCGATTCAGAAGATGATCCCGAACCGCCCCTCCGACAAGATAGAGGGGGGGCAGGTCTTCTTTTACCGGTGATAGCCATTTGTTCAATTTTTGTTCAATTGGTTTCAAAATATTTTTCTTTTCCTGATGGGAGTAATAATATACAATAAACAAACAATATCACAGGAGACCAAAGAACACGAATTGAAACGTATTGCGTAAAAATAATCACTATCCAGTTACGCAAGTGTTTATTGTAACTTGACTTTTTCATACGAATCTTTTACATCCATTTCTTGTTTTTTTAAATAGTTGCTGAGATTATTTTCCGGTATGATGATCTGATAATAAGGAGTTAAAACCAATAGAGATATGATGCTCTCCGGTTTTGAGAAAATTGTTGAAGAGAGAATTATAAAAGCACAGAAGGATGGGGTGTTTAAAAATCTTCCTGGCGCTGGAAAGCCAATTCAGTTCGAAGATGCCAATATTCCGGAAGATCTTAGAATAGCATATAAAATTTTAAAAAATGCCAATTTTCTTCCGCCTGAGATTGAATTGCGGAAACAGATTCAAAAAACAGAGGATATGTTGTCTGGAATGAAGGATACCCAAGAGCGATATAAGACAATCAAGAAGTTGAACTATATGATCTTTAAATTGAATTCAATTCGAAATACAACCGTGGAATTGGACATGCCTCAGTATTATTTGGAAAAGGTATCCAATGCCTTGGAATCAAAAAAGTGAGTTTCAACAGATATCGATTTTTTTTAAACAATAATGAAGCGTAAGGCAGTTTTTAACCATGAAACTGAAAGATAAAACCAATCAAGAAGGTGTTCTTAAAAGTATTTTCACGGCATATTTTATTCTGGTACTCCATATTTTTTTAATTGCAGGGTTAGGGATACTCGTTCTTTTTTTTCGAGGAATCATAAGTTACATGCTGTGGATTTTTTTAGGAGGTACAGGAGCCATAATTTTAATGGGGTACCTGACGCGAAAGCGAATGAAAGCGGAAGGAAAGTCGCTCAACGATATGTTGTCACTACCCATGTTCAGGGGAAAATCGGTTGAAATAAGCGTATTGGGAGGACTTGCATCCCTAAAGATTGATAATTCAGGGAAGGGTAAAGGGATTGATGCCCAGGTTTTTAATGCAAAAGGTCTTTTAGAGGATCCGGAAACAGTTCATATCCGGGAACTGACAACGCTAGTCCACATGCTAGATAAAAATCTGATAACCCTTGACGAGTATAATAAGGCCAAACAGAAAATATTTAATTCATGAATAGATTAAAAGTTGCTCTTTTTTCCGGTGGTATTTCTTCTGAACGCGATGTGTCATTAAAAAGCGGCGATCAGGTATTTGATGTCCTGGATAAGACAAAATATCAGATCTCCCGTTTTGATCCGAAATACGATCTTGGAAAACTTGTCGCTGAAGCAGAACAAATTGATGTGGCTTTGATTATCCTTCATGGCCCTCATGGAGAAGATGGTACGATTCAGGGGCTTCTTGATCTTCTGAACATACCCTATCAGGGCACGGGTGTGCTTGGAAGCGCTCTTGCAATGAACAAGATGGTTTCAAAGCAGATCTATGAGCAGGCCGGTCTTATGACTCCTCCCTATCAGGTAATCAACAAAGGGGAAGACATTAATTCAAATAAGATTATTAAGAAACTTGGGTTGCCTGTTGTTGTGAAGCCGGTAAAGGGCGGGTCCAGCATCGGGATGAGTATTGTGAGATCTGAAGAAGATCTACTATTTGCCGTTGATATTGCTTTTCAACGCGATGATACGGTTATTGTTGAAAAGTATATCAAAGGTATTGAAGTGACAGGGGGGGTTCTTGGCAACAAAGAGATAATCACCCTTCCGGTTGTTGAAATCATTCCGAATGAAGCATATGATTTTTTTGACTATACAGCAAAATACACACCAGGAGCCACCAATGAGATCTGTCCTGCCCGTCTGAGTGAGCAGTTGACGGAAAGGGTTCAAGAATGTGCCAAGATTGCACACAAGGCACTGTTTTGCAATGATTACAGCCGGACAGATATGATTGTGGATGGAGAGAATGTATATGTTCTGGAGACAAACACCATCCCAGGAATGACGAATACAAGCCTTTTTCCACTTGCTGCGAAAACAGCGGGAATCCCTTTTGGGCAGTTGCTGGATAAGTTGATTGAGTTGTGTCTAGAGCGGTCAAAAGGAAAAAAGTAATTTCCCGGTTTGGGAATCAATACTCGAACGGAGGTCTTATGAAGATTCTGGTGATCGGAAGTGGTGGCAGAGAGCACGCCCTTGTATGGAAAATAGCAAAAAGTCCAAAAGTAACAAAAATTTTTTGCGCTCCCGGGAATGCAGGTATTGCGGATCTGGCCACATGTATTCCGATCAATTCAGATAATATTTATAAGCTTCTCGAGTTTGTCCAAAAAGAAAAAATTGATTTCACAGTCGTTGGTCCGGAAGCCCCTCTTACAAAAGGGATTGTGGATATTTTTGAAAAGCAGAGATTAAAAATTTTTGGTGCATCCAAGAAAGCAGCTGAAATAGAGGCAAGCAAATCTTTTGCAAAAAGACTGATGAATAAATATAATATCCCGACCGCAAAGGGGAAAACATTTACTTCTCTTTCAAAAGCAAAACAATATCTTGATTCAGTGGGAACGCCCATTGTGATCAAAGCAGATGGCTTGGCATCTGGTAAGGGAGTTTTTGTTTGTGCTACTGAAAAAGACACAAAACAAGCCTTAGATGAGATTTTTACAAAAAAAGCATTTGGAGATGCCGGAAAAAAAGTGGTGATTGAGAAATGTTTGAAAGGGGAGGAGGTTTCATTCCTTGCTTTTACGGATGGAAAAACCGTTCTTGCCCTGCCGTCATCTCAAGACCATAAGGCAATTTTTGATGATGATAAAGGCCCGAATACTGGTGGAATGGGAGCCTATTCTCCAGCACCTGTTGTAACCGAACGTCTTCATCAAAAAATTATGAATGAAGTGATGATTCCAACTGTCAGGGCGATGTCGGCAGAAGGCAGAAAGTACAAAGGCGTGCTTTATGCTGGTCTGATGATCGATAATGATAACATACAAGTTCTTGAATTCAATGCCCGGTTTGGCGATCCTGAGGCTCAGCCTCTGCTGATGCGACTGAAAAGTGATATCATTCCGATTATGGAGGCAATTTCTGAAGAGCGCCTTCATGAATGCGCTCTGGAAATTGATGATCGGGCAACGGTTTGTGTTGTTATGGCTTCCGGGGGATATCCCGGCTCCTATCCAAAAGGAATGCCGATTTCCGGGCTCGATAAGGTGAAACGCATGCGAGATACGTATGTTTTTCATGCAGGAACCAGTAAAGATAAGGATAGGATTGTTGCTACCGGAGGTCGTGTTTTAGGAGTGACATCCCTTGGAGATACTGTGGAAAAAGCGATTCAAAAATCATATGAAGCTGTTTCGAACATCGATTGGGAAGGTGTTTATTTTCGTAAAGATATTGGACAGAAAGCGGTGAAACGTATTGCCCGAAAGCCTCTGGTGGGTATTGTAATGGGGAGCGATTCAGACCTCAAGGTTATGGAGGAAACCATGGCTGCCTTGCGTCAGTTTGGTGTTCCTTTTGAGATTACTGTAGCCTCTGCGCACAGAAGCCCGGCAAGAGCGGCAAAATATGCTTCAACCGCCCGGGATAGAGGCTTGAAAGTGATTATTGCAGCAGCCGGGCTTGCCGCGCATCTTGCGGGGAGTATCGCAGCGCATACAACCTTGCCGGTTATCGGTGTCCCAATCAATGCTTCCTCTGTTCAGGGGCTTGATTCCCTTCTTTCAACAGTGCAGATGCCACCGGGGATTCCGGTTGCAACTGTTGCAATTGATAAGCCAGGTGCAAGGAATGCAGGAATACTCGCTGTACAAATCCTTGCGGTTTCCGATCTTGAACTTGCGAAAATGCTGGATGTTTTTAAATCAGAAATGGCAGCAGCAGTGGAACAAAAAGCAAAGAAGTTTGAAAACATCCGATAAGATAATCAGAATTGACTCAAGTTCGCCACAGCCGGAGTTCATTCAAAACGCTGCCGGCGTTATTCTGAATGGTGGGGTGGTTATTTTTCCTACAACCTGTTTGTATGGCCTTGCTGCGGATGCCTTAAATCCAATTGCTGTGAAAAAAGTTTTTAAGGCCAAGCAGCGATCTGAGAATAACCCTTTATTGGTGCTGGTGAAAAATCGAAAAGCGCTGGAATCGATTGTCACAGGCATTCCCCCTGTCGCTGATACTCTGATGGAGGCATTCTGGCCGGGAAGGCTGACCCTGGTATTTAACGCAGGAAAAAATCTGCCGCAGGCTCTTACAGCCGGAACTGGAAAAATCGGTATCCGGATACCCGCACATAAAGTAGCTGTTGCGCTTGTGAGTGTGCTTGAAAATCCGGTTATCGGAACCAGCGCGAATCTATCTCATCAGGGAGGGTGTTCGCATATCTCAGGAATAGACCCTGAGGTCATTCAATGCTCAGATCTGATTCTGGATGCCGGCCTGCTGAAAGGTGGTGTCGGTTCAACGGTTATTGACGTGACAACGACTCCTCCTGTAATCCTTCGGGAAGGGGTGATTTCCGAAAAAGAAATTCATCTGCTACTTAAATCGGTCAGGATGTGAATCAAAATATATAGATAGGCCGGTACGGTAACTGTACCGGCCATAGGGATATAATATTTTTCCTCTAAAAGTTGTAAGATACTCCTAACCCTCCATACACATCCACATCCTGCTCCGGAAGAATTTCCTCATCAAAGGAATCTGCATAAGCGATAAATCCAGAGGCAGAGAGGTTGTCCGTAACGGCATATCCAAGCCCCAGTGAGGCATTATAATCATAAAACCCGTCATCTGTTCCTCCATACGTTTCCGAAAAATCTTCTCCTGCAATACCTGCCGTGAAGCCTATATTCATGCTTAATTTTTCGACAAGCTCCCGGCTGTAGCCGATGTTTAGGCTTACATAATAATCTTCTACTTCATCAAAATCATAATATACGTTAACCCCGGTAGTAAATCCAGTAAATGGTTCGATACCGATACTTCCGTATACCTCGCGTGTCCCCAATGCGCCTGCCGGAAATAAATACTCGATATATCCAAAAGAGATGGAAATAGATTTGATGTCAAATCCATATGAAAGTGTCAGGTCGACTTCTGAAAACTCCCCGTCATCCAGGGTATTGTCATAATCATCAATATCCAGATTTCCCCAGACATTAAAATTAAATCCTCCCTTTGCTACATTCATAGAGGGTTGAACAACAACACCATCATTGAATGTAATTCCTCTCCATACATAAGCGGAATTCACATTCGTATTAAAGGTTGCTTCCGCTGCCAAAGAGTCTTTCAGCCACATTCCAGATAAAAAAATAACCACAATTGCTAAGTAAAAAAACCTCTTCATGAATTTCCTCCTTAATTAACTTCTACGTTTTGATACATTTACAGATTCTGGATCCAGTGTGATAAAATGAAAGAGCTGGAAGCGAAAAAACCTGTAAACGATCTGAGTAAAATTGAATAAAAAACTGATTTAAACAATCATCAATGAATTCTGTTTACCTCCTTTTCGGTGTCATTGTTCCCATATCTTTGAGTCTGAATAGTTTGCATCCGGTATGCCAGTTTTTTTACTTGGAGTAAGGTTATAAAATTAACAATTTATTTCAAATTGTTATCATATTTTATCGTTTCAGGATCGTATGTGGCTTGAGAGTTTTATTTCATTTTTGTATTGATTATTTAATATTATTACATTTATGTATGAATAAATTGTTTCCGAAGTTTTCATATTTTTCCACAAAAATCCGGATTCCTCACAGATAGCATCGACTCCTGAAAGACATACAAATGGTTTTTTGATATCATTGACATTTTGCAATTCATATGAAAACATGACCAATAGGTTTATAAATCACAACAAGTCAACAAGTTATATTTTCATAAAGTTGAAATTCCTATGCAGATATCCTCATAGGATCAACTTTGAAGGCAGAACTGATTTTGCTATCTGAAATGGATCGAATACATTCGAAGATGAATGGATCGGAAGGAGATATCTGTGGCAACTGAAGAAGGGATTGTCATCAAGCTGGATGCAAAGACTGCATGGGTGAAAACCAAAAAATCGAGTGCATGTGAGTCATGCAGTTCTCAAAAATCATGCAGTGTAATGGGTGGCGGTGATGAAATGGAGGTGGAAGTAATCAATGAGGCCGGAGCATCAATTGGGGATCAGGTAATAATCAGTTTTGAAACCTCTTCCCTGCTTAAGGCCACATTTCTGTTATATGTTTTTCCAATTCTATGCATGTTTGCAGGTGCTTTAATCGGCCAGGAGATTGCTCCAGTTCTCCAGCTTGGTGTTTCCGCTTCATCTGCCATTTCCGGGTTTCTTTTTTTTCTGGTCTCGATTGTTTTTATCAAGTTAAAAGCCAATAAAATGGGCAGGCAAGATCAATATCGACCTCGGATTATTCGAATCAAAAAGTCGAGGGGCTCAAATTTTTCCTAAGGCTGTTTCAGTTTTCAGCCATCTGGGTATTCAAATAACTCACCTTTGTAATTCCGAACAATCAATCTCGGGCTTTTTGATTGATCAATATAATCCGGTTGAAGCGGCACTTTTCCACCTCCCTTGGGAAGGTCAATCATGTATCGAGGAATACATAATCCAGATATATTTCCTTGAAGGTATTCCATGATTTTTAAGCCGCTCTGGATCGGAAGTCTGAAATGACCGGTTCCTCGAACAGGATCGGGATGATGAATATAATATGGCCTTACACGAATTTGAACAAGTTTCTGCATCAGTTTTTGCATTATTTGTGGGGAATCATTTACACCTTTCAACAGCACGGTCTGGCAGCCGAGAGGAATGCCTGCATCGGCAAGGATAGCACATGCTTTTTTGGAATCGGGTGTTATCTCATCCGGATGGTTAAAGTGCGTGTTCAGGTAAATTGGATGGTACTTCTGAAGAATATTGCCAAGATCATGAGTGATTCGCTGGGGAAGTACACAAGGGATTCGAGTATGAATTCTGATCATCTCAATGTGGTTTATTTTTTTCAGGCGTTTCAGGATGCTATCCAGTTTTTTATCATCAAGCATGAGCGGATCACCACCAGACAGGATGATATCCCGGATGTCCTTATATTTCCGGATATAGTCGATTCCTTTTTCAATAAAATCATGATCAACTAGGACATCCTGTCCGATTTTTCTTTTTCGCATGCAATACCGGCAATACATGGCGCACTGATCCGAGACCAGGAACACTGCCCGGTCAGGGTAACGATGAATTAAATTCGGCGTGGGAGACTGACTCTCTTCATGGAGAGGATCCTCTTTCAGCTGATTAATCTCAAGTTCTCTAATATCCGGAATCGCTTGTTTCCATAACGAATCACCATTTTTTTTGATTAAAGAAAGGTAATGGCGCGGGATCTTCATGGGATATTTTTGAATGACCAGATCAATCGATTTTTGATCGATCTGAAAATATTCAGTAAGTTGGCTGCTGTTTGTGATGCTTTCCTGCTGCGAATTACATTCTTTCATAACGGTTTGTTCTTTAAATTTTAATCCCAATCTTGAAGCCTATGTGAAGAATCATAAAATGTCAGATGTGTTAATCTGATTGACAACTTTCAAATGGCCATGTTACAAAAATGTTATTTTTCAAATGAGTGCATTCAATATAGTTAAATTTTTTAATCTTTAATAATTCTTAGAAAGATTATCATCATGAAACGCATAGAAGAAATAACTCTTTTTTATGAAATCAGCAAGGCTTTGAATGAACATCTGGATCTGAAAAAGTCTTTATACAGGGTTTTGGAAATTCTTTCAAATTCAATGGAAATGGTTCGAGGAACCGTGACCATACTAAATCCCCTTCGAAATGAAATCAGTATTGAAATCGCCCACGGTCTTTCTCAAAGTGAAATCATCAAAGGAAAATATAAAGTTGGAGAAGGTGTAACCGGACGAGTGATTCAGGACGGAAAGCCATTTGCCGTTCCAAAAATAAGTCAAGAGCCGCTTTTTTTAGATCGGACGGCAACAAGAAAGAAAAAACTAAAAGATGAGTTATCATTTATCTGTGTTCCAGTTAAAAAGGGCAATCAAGTGATCGGGGCATTGAGTGTGGACAGGGTGTATCAGCCAGACTATTCTCTTAAGGAAGGGGTGGAATATCTTTCGGTTGTTGCAACAATGATTGCGAATCATGTGATCAATCTTGAAAAAATACGCACGGAAAAAGAACAGTTGAAAAATGAGAACACGAGGCTTCGAAATGAACTTGAAAATAAGTATCGATTTAACAATATCGTGGGCAACAGTAATAAAATGCGTGAAGTTTATCAAATGATTTCACAAGTATCAAAAAGTAACGCTACTGTGCTGATTCGGGGAGAGAGTGGTACGGGCAAAGAGCTTGTCGCCAACTCAATTCACTATAACAGTCCCCGGTCCAAACAGAATTTTGTAAAGGTGAACTGCGCAGCGCTACCCTCCAACCTGATTGAAAGTGAACTGTTTGGTCATGAAAAAGGGTCGTTTACAGGGGCTATTAAACAGAAAATGGGAAAATTTGAACTCGCACATAAAGGAACCATTTTTTTGGATGAAATCGGTTCGATTGATTTGGAAGTCCAGGTCAAATTGCTTCGAGTTCTCCAGGAAAAAGAGTTTGAGCGGGTGGGAGGGCATCATACGATCAAGACGGATGTCCGGATCATTGCGGCAACCAATAAAAATCTGGAAATGGCTGTGGAGCAAGAGATTTTTCGTGGAGATCTTTATTACCGTCTTAATGTTTTTCCAATATATATGCCGCCTCTCAGGGAGCGAAAGACAGATATACTTCTGCTTGCGGATTATTTCCTCGAAAAATATTCAAACGAAAATCATAAAGAGATTAAACGATTGTCCACACCTGCCATCGACATGCTGATGGGCTATCATTGGCCGGGCAATGTTCGTGAACTTGAAAACTGTATAGAAAGAGCGGTCCTATTATGTGAAGAGGGCGTACTTCATAGCTATAATCTTCCGCCAACGATACAAACAGGAAAGGAATCCAATACACTTCCAGCTCAATCTCTTGAAGATGCAGTGGCAAATTTGGAGAAGTGCATGCTTATTGATGCATTGAAAAATGCGAGAGGTAATATTTCCACTGCGGCAACGATGCTCGAAACTACTGTGAGGAAATTTTCGTATAAGGCAAAACAGTATAATATTGATTACCGTGATTATCGATAATTCAAGATGATCTAGTTTTTATTTTGACATATAAATAGTCATGATTTATAACAGCAACGTCTAAAGGATGGTAATGAATACGATGCCTGTCAACATGTTTGCTTTATTACTGCGGGAAAGTACTACTTTGGTGGTATGGAAGGAAAAACGTTAATATGTCCAGGGAAAGAAGAACATATCCAAGGAAACCATGTTTCCTTTCCGTGAACTACGCCACAGATGACAGAGCCTATCAGGAATTTATTCAAGATATCAGTACAGCAGGAGCTTTTATCGAAACACGCCATCTGCTGCCAATTGGTCAAAACATTGCGATGACCTTTTCACTTCCAAGCAGCCAGGAAAATATCAAGCTAACCGGGAGTGTTGCAAGAACCACTCCACAGGGACTTGGGGTGGCATTTTTTCTGCTAAATGACAAACAGAAGACTTATCTGAACTCGTATATTGTTGATATGTAGCTGTTGTCATCGTAATGTTTATATAATTAATATTTGGCGATTAAGCCGGCTGATGGATTTTTTCCGGATTATTGAACAGGGCAGTCAATACCTTGTTATTTTCGCTTTCTAAAAGTCAAAACATACTTCCATTGTAAAAGATCCATTATCCATGATGAAGGGGATCGCAATTTTTGGACCATCGGTCATATGATAGATCGTATGATTTTTTCCGGAAAAAATGGATGGTATCGCACCATCAAGGTGAAGGCCCAGGGATTCTATTTCACGTCGGGCTTGCCCTGAAATCATATTTGCCAGTTCACCTGCAACCTCAGTAACATCTCGATCCAGCTTTTTTATCTCTTCGCCAAACATGTTTGATGCAATTTTGATAATTGACGGTTCATCAAAACTGATTGAAAAAGTACCAGTTGCCTCACCGGTCAACCCGACAATGGTGCTTACATCCCCGGTAGCAAGGTCATCTTTTTTTAAATAAGGTTTCTTGGCTTTTGTCTTCACAAAAGCCATTACATTAACCACATCAATGGTAGCTTTGATAAAAGGATTAATATATTCAGCTTTCATTTCTTTCCTTTATTGTGCATTCCATTAGAGCCGGTTTGAAAAGTCCGCTGTTGTAGTTCCGGCATTGTTTTTTTTCGGTCAGAACAATATGTACGGTTTACCGATTTGATTTAATGATTTCAGTTCATTTTGAATAAAATATAAGTCGACCTTGCCGGTGATCAATATGTTCGTAATTCAAAAGAAATTATAAAAAAAAGATAGGATGAACAGATGCTGTTATTGCATGTTCAGTATGCCCAATATGGATTCATCTGTCAAGAAATTAATGAATACAGCATCTTGTGAAAGTTTCACGGAATCGATATTCCCGCTTGACACCTTTTAGCACTTCGTCCATATTAACAACTATTTAGCGTGATCACTACTGAATTTTCATCACAGTCGGCAAATCAATTCTATTCATTCTGGCTTGGGAGAGTTTAAAAATGCATGAAAGGACGTTCAGAATAATCTGGATTGCAATAACTGGTTTCATGATTGTTTTTTCTCCGGCTGAGAACCATGCCGGGTGTGGTGAAAAAACAAAATTTTGTATCGGACTTGTTACCGATGTGGGTGTGATTGATGATAAGTCATTTAATCAGTCTTCCTGGGAGGGAGTTCAGCAGGCTAAAGCAGAACTGGGAGCTGCCATAAAGTATATTGAAACAAGGGATGCCAAAGATTATGAGCAAAATATAGAGCTTTTTGCAGAAAATAATTACAATGTGATTGTGACCGTTGGGTTTGCACTGGGTGAAGCAACGATCCGTGCAGCCAAAAAGTATCAAAAGATACATTTTATTGGCATTGATCAGTTTCAGGGCAAGCCTGTTAAAAATCTTGTGGGTCTGGTTTTCCGTGAAGATATTGCCGGCTTCAAGGCAGGTGCATTAGCAGCAATGCTTTCAAAAACAAATATCATCGCCGCTGTGCTGGCAACGGATATGGTTCCGCCTGTTGCCGCCTTTAATAGGGGATATGAAGCCGGATCACGTTATATTAATCCGGATATCAAAATTATTTCCACATTTCATCCTGGAGGGCTGGATATCTCATTCACCGATCCGGAGTGGGGTGCTTCTACAGCTGGTCAGGCGATTGATCAAGGCGCTGATGTTATTTTTTCTGCAGGAGGGTTAACTGGAAACGGTGGCCTGATTGAGACGGCAACGCATAAGGGAAAGTATTGTATTGGTGTGGATACGGATCAATGGGATACGGTTCCCGCTGCCAGGGCTTGTCTTGTTTCGTGTGCAATGAAACGGATTTCTCCTTCTGTTATTAAATTAATAAAACTGGCTTATAAAAATCAATTCCCTGAAGGCAATTATTATGGAGAGGTTTCTCTGTCTTCCTTTCATGATTTTGAAGGAAAAATACCGCAGAGAATCAAAAACCGACTCTTGGAGATTGATAACAACATACAATCCGGAAAAATCAAGATCCCGGATTACGAATAGATATTCATTAACTGTGATTGCGACGATACGATCATTCATAATACCAGTCGGTTCGGTTATTTTTGCTTCCCTCATTGGAGGGATTGTTCTTTTCCTATCGGGTTCAGATCCAATTGAAGCCTACGCAGCTCTCTTAAAAGGTGCTTTCGGCAGTATGACTTCAATTACACGCACGCTAGTAAAGGCAACCCCTTTGATGATGAATGGACTGGCAGTTGCATTTGCATTTAAAGCCGGACTTTTCAATATCGGGACACAGGGGCAGTTTATTTTTGGAGCCTTTGCTGCATCTGTTGCAGGTTTTTTTATTCAAGGTGTTCCTCCTGTTTTCCACATTTTCCTTGCTTTGATTGCCGGAGGGATTGCCGGAGGGGTTTACGGGGCTTTCCAGGGGGCTTTGAAGGCTTATTCCGGCGCCCATGAAGTGATTACCGGAATCATGTGTAACTATATTGCCATTAATATAACGGATTATTTAGTAAATCATCCGTTCCGGGATACATCTCCGGGCAATATTGTTGCAAGAACACCACTGATTCTTGAGACGAGCTATCTCCCTGATATCGAAGGAATTCCAGGTGGATTCCTTATTTCGTTACTATCTGCTGTTCTGGTATGGTGGGTTCTGAAACATATGGTTTTGGGTTTTGAAATCAATACGGTAGGGGCAGGACCAGATGCTGCCCGCTATTCCGGCATGAGGGTTCAACGTATCCTTCTGATTACCATGCTGATCAGCGGTACGCTTGCAGGTCTGGGCGGAGCACTTGAAATTCAGGGAGTCGAGCATCGATTTCAACCAGGTTTTCATACAGGTCTTGGTTTTGAAGGGATCACAATCGCCTTATTAGGCCGGGTTCATCCTTTTGGTATTATTCCGGCTTCGGTTCTTATCGGCGCAATGAAAGCCGGGGCAAATATGATGCAGTTTTCAGCCGGAGTAGAAAGTGAGATCATTGATATCATTCAGGCGTTGCTTTTATTTTTTGTCACAGCGGAAGTGTTCTTTAAAAAGATGATTCCAGGTATGAGATGGCAAAAAGGTGAAAAGCTGTCACTCCGTGCAGGATGGGGAGGCAAGGTATGATTACCGCTTCCAAAGCAAAAACAGATAGCAAAGACAGAATCTTTTTTTTTCTTTCCGGGATATTACTATTATCGATTATTCTTTATAGCTATTGGATATCTCCTCTGGTTACAGTTGCCATACTTACATCCTCACTCAGACAGTCTACTCCATTGGCACTGGGTGCGTTGTGCGGCCTTATATGTGAGCGTTCCGGTGTTATGAATATCGGTATCGAGGGTCAGATGCTGTTGGCCGCATTTTTTGGGTTTCTGGTAAATGTCTGGACTGGAAGTTTGCTGCTCGGGGTGATTTCAGGCATTGCAGCAGGTATGCTCGCCGGTATTATATTTGCTCTGATGACTGTTTCGATGAAAATGGATCAAATCATCTGTGGAACAATCGTGAATTTGCTGGCTGCTGGATTGACCGGTTATTTTTATCCAACAGGAATCAACGCTACAGGGAAGCTCAAAGCATATTCTTTCCCGTTTCTATCAGAACTTCCCCTGGTTGGGCCTGTGTTGTTTCGGGTTTCTCCTATTGTGTTTAGTACGATCATACTGGTTTTTCTGGTACATTTTTTATTATTTTTTACGCAATGGGGACTGAGGACAAGAGCGGTCGGAGAGTATCCAAGGGCTGCCGATACCATGGGGATCAATGCGAATATTGTTCGATTTTATAACATCATCATCGGTGGTTTTTTTGCCGGTCTTGCCGGTGCATTTTTATCATTGGAGGCAGTTGGAGTATTTGAAAGAGGAATGACGAATGGAAGAGGGTTTATTGCCTTGGCTGTAATGATTTTTGGGAAATGGACTCCCATCGGTGCATGGGGGGCAGCTCTTCTTTTCGGGCTGGCCTTAGCTGTTCAGACACAGTTGCAGTTTGATCAGGTGTTATCCATTCCGCATCAGTTTACCGGGATGCTTCCCTATCTGATAACCATTATAGTTCTTGCCATTTTTATCAAAAGGAATCGTCCTCCAGGATCACTTGGTGTTCCCTATGAAAAGAAATAAGTAATGGATGATATTACCGTATTGAAACTGAAAGGAATCTCGAAGACATTTCATGGTGTTCGAGCCAATTCTGATGTGGATTTTACATTGAAAAAAGGTGAAATCCATGCGCTTCTTGGAGAAAATGGTGCTGGAAAATCAACCCTTATGAATATTATCAGCGGATTGCTTCAGCCGGATAAGGGTGAGATTTTTATTCATGGGAAAAGACAGAAAATCCAAAACCCAAGGAGAGCGATTCAATTGGGTATTGGTATGATCCATCAGCATTTTATGATTGTTCCGGGTTTTACATCTCTTGAGAATATTATTCTGGGGAGTGAACCGATAAAGGGTGTGACGATTGATTTTCAACAAGCCCGACGGCAGATAGCGATTCTATCGGATGATTGCGGACTCTCTATTGATCCGGATGCGGTCACGGAAGATCTTCCAGTAGGGATTCAACAACGGGTTGAAATTTTTAAAGCATTGTACAGAAACGCCGGTATTTTGATTCTCGATGAACCCACGGCAGTTCTCATACCCCAGGAAACGGATACGCTATTCAAGATTTTGCGTAAGCTGGTTAAAAAAAATATCTCCATTATTTTTATTACCCATAAATTGCAGGAGGTAATGCAGATTGCGGACTCCATTTCCGTTATGCAGCAGGGCGTGATCAAGGGGGTTTTTTCTCCTGAGGAGACAGATGAACAAGCCCTTGCAGAATTGATGATCGGCAGAGAGGTCTTACTGAAAAATGATTATCTTCCTGCCAGGCCGGGAAAGATCGTGTTTGAAGTAAAAAAACTGACAGTAATGAATTCCCGTGGATATGAAGCGGTTTCAGATGTCTCCTTTCGTGTCCGGGAAAGAGAGATTGTCGGAATTGCCGGTGTCCAGGGAAATGGACAGGCAGAGCTTTCGGAATCAATCGCCGGTCTTCGGAAAATAAAATCCGGAGAAATAACTCTTTCGGGTAGGAGAATGCCGGCATTGAATCCTCGTAAAATGATTGAAAACGGATTGGCCCACATTCCAGAGGATCGTTTGAAACACGGACTTGTTCTTCCTTTCTCCATAGCAGATAATCAGATATTGTGTACCTATTATCGAAGACCTTATGTTCACTTTTTCGGGCGCAATCCAAAAGCCATTTTGAAAAATTCCAGAAAATTGATAAATCGTTTTCATATTAAAGCCAGAGGACCTGAGGAAGCTGTTCAGAATCTTTCCGGAGGAAACCAGCAGAAGGTAATAATATCCAGAGAATTCAGCAGAGACAGTTCCTTCCTTATCGCGAATCAACCTACCCGTGGTTTGGATGTGGGATCCGTTGAATATGTTCACAAACAGTTAATCATGCTACGTGATAAAGGATTGGGGGTTTTGTTGATATCTTCAGAACTTGATGAAATCCTGTCGCTCTCGGACACGATCTTGGTAATATATCGGGGAAGAGTTTGTTCTATTGTCAGGAAAGAAGATGCAACCATGGAATCAATAGGAAGAATAATGGTTCGAGGGTTTGAATAAAAAAATCGCTATCCGTCTTTTGCTGAAACAAAAAAAAATTTGGGGAGGGCTTGCAACAATGTTCAGGTTATTTGTCACTTACGGCTGCATGATAATATTACTATCGGTCTGCTCGGAGGTATTGGCTGCGGAAAAGGCATCCTGTAAAGTCCTGGATAAAGATATTGCCGATTCATATGAAGGGGAGTGTCTGAATGGTTTGGCAAACGGAAAAGGAAAGGCAAAGGGAAAAGATTCCTATGAAGGTTTTTTTTATAAGGGCCTGGAGCAAGGTGAAGGTGTATATCGGTGGGCAAGCGGCGATGTTTACAGTGGTGAATGGAAGGAAGGGAAAAGAACCGGCTGGGGGAAGCTGTCACTTCCCAATGGAGCAACATATGAGGGGGAGTGGAAAGACGATGTGTGTGATGGAAACGGATCATATAATTGGCCGAATGGCGCTTATTACGAAGGAGAATGGAAAAATAATAAAAGAGATGGTACAGGGGTTTATTATGGATCTGACAAAGCCTACTATAAAGGAGAGTGGAAAGAGGGAAGACAGCACGGAAAGGGCTTTTATCAATTGCCCAATGGAATATCTCTGGAAGGCTTATGGGAAAACGGTGTTTTTATTAAGGAGGCTAGAAAAACACTGGAGATCAGTCTTGATCGTAAGATTTATGAATTTATTGAAGAAGAGCGGAATAAGACAGGTGAAAGTGCTTCAGATGTAGTTACCAGAGCGGTTCTTTGTCTCTTGGAGGGGAATAAGGTTTCTAAGTAATATTAATTCCCTGCAGAGTCGTTATTTCTGTCCTGAAAAACGGGAACATCTTTTTTTGAATAACCGGATAGAAAAAAAGATCAAAAAAACAGCCATTCCGTATGTCAATGGGCGAAGAGGTACCGAATATCTGGGAAAGGGAGCGCCAATGATATGAAGTAATGTGTAATAAATCAGAATAACAGAAACAAATCGGGCGATTTGAATCGATTCATATGGAATAACATCGCGTTTCATCGGAAGCCAAATTAGAAAACATCCTGCAAAACAGAATAGATTGAGCGGCCAATGAAAAAAATTCATGAGTTTGTGTGTTGCAATAAAAAAAGGTCTATGAAAGTAAGGAGAATTTTTTACAGAATAAATAAACACATCGCTTCCTTGTACAAAACTCCAAGACCAGAATGTAACTATTTTTTGATAGAAAAACCATTTTGCATGTTTCACTGGTTCGGTTTGAAAACGCCGATAAATTTCCTGGAATAATGTTTTCGTGCTCCTTCTTATTTCTTTTGTTTTTGGATCAAATATGTATGGAAAGCCATAACTCTCAGGCAGATCGTTATACATGAAATCGGGATAAATTCCATGCTGTATAAAGGATACTTTTAATGTATCATCCGATATTTTACCAAGAGTTATGATATTGCGGATATACCAGGGCGTGAGAACCAGTGCTATTCCCAGAACCGTTACGGCAAAAAAATGAAACCCTTTCAATTTGCCATAATACCATGTCCAGAATGGAATCAGAAAGAGTGGTAAAAACTGCAAACTGGGACGGACAAGGATACCGATACCCATAAGAATACCGGCACTGAATAAACATATCATAGACAATGTTTTAAAAAATTTTGTGATATTCCAGACAAACAGGACAATAATAAAACTAAATAACGATTCCGTCAGCATATACAGGTTAGCGGTAATCAAATGGGGGCTTATGGCCATTAAACCACAAACAATAATGCAGAAGTGATCCGGCATCATGCGTCGAAATCCAGTAAAGACAATTAGTATAGCCAATGTACTGATCAGTGCCTGAAAAAAAACAATTCGATGTATGATACGGTCTGTGGGAAACGAATTTACAAAAGGGAGGAGAAATATCGGATATCCCGGCATTCTTAACGCATCAGGTTTTAATTCGGTTGAAGGCTGTTCAGAAGGTGGGGTATGTCTTGAATAGGTATGGTTATGACGCAGATTATAAGCATAAAAATAATAATCTCCTGCATCACCCCAAAGAGGTCCGGTAACAATGGTTTCTCGATTTGAAACGATTCTCATCCAAAAACCAAGAATAAGGCAGAAACCCAATAAAAGTAAAATCACTATTTTTTTATGTTTCATCACATCGAGCCTGAAGACGTAGTCAAATGAATGATATTTTTTATCTTCTGTATGATCATGATTGTGTTTTTTAATTTTATGCCGATCTTTATGACATGTAAAAAAGCCTTATTCAAGGATTTTGAAATTTTATTGACAGGTTCTGATTTTTCATACATTATATTTCATATTCGAAAAAAAGTGAATTCGCATCCATTACCGCCAGTCAGCAAACACATTTCTTTTTTTTGATACATCGCGAGCGTCCATCCATAAGATAGATTTTCGTAACCAGGATAGAGGATCAACAGAAACAGACAAAGAAAGCATTAAAATGAGTTTTGAAAATTTTGATTTATTCCCTGAATTAATGAAAGCGATCAACGATCTTGGATTTGTTGATCCTACCCCGATTCAGATAGAGGCCATTCCGGAGATTATATCCGGAGACAAGGATTTCATCGGACTTGCGCAGACCGGTACCGGAAAAACCGCTGCATTTGGATTGCCGATGGCCCATCTGGTCAATTTCGGTTTGAACCAGACGCAGGGACTGGTTTTGTGCCCTACCCGGGAACTGTGTCTGCAAATTACAAATGATATCAATTTATTCTGTAAGTATTTACCTAAAGCAAAGATTGTTGCCGTGTATGGTGGGGCAAGTATTGAGAATCAGAGAAGGAGCATCAAGGGGGGCGCCCACATTATTGTAGCTACGCCGGGAAGGTTGCTGGATTTTATACGACGCAAGGTGATTGATTTATCAAAAGTGTCCTATGTCGTACTGGATGAGGCAGATGAAATGCTGAATATGGGTTTTCAGGAAGATATCAATGCCATCCTGGATCAGACACCAACCCATAAGCGGATCTGGCTTTTTTCCGCGACAATGCCGAAAGAAGTCTCCGGTATTGCAAAGAAATATATGCATGCCCCGAAAGAAGTGACCATCGGCAGAAAGAACAGCGGCGCTGATAATATCAAACATATCTATTTTGTCGTAAAGGAAAAAAACAGATATCCGGCCTTGAAACGGATAATTGATTTTCATCCGGATATTTACGGTCTTGTGTTTTGCCGTACTCGAAAAGAGACACAGGAGATAGCGGAAAAATTGATTAAAGACGGTTACAATGCGGAATCCCTTCATGGAGATCTTTCTCAGCAGGTCCGGGATCAGGTAATGCGCCGGTACAGGGAAAAAGCCATTCAGGTACTGATTGCAACCGATGTCGCAGCCAGAGGTATTGATGTCCAGGATATATCCCATGTTATAAACTATAAGCTTCCGGACGAGGCGGATAATTATACCCATCGAAGCGGCCGGACCGGTCGTGCCGGAAAATCCGGAATGTCGGTTTCCATCATCAATACCAAAGAAACAGGAAAGCTCCGGAGTATTGAAAATAAATCCGGGATTCAGTTCACATACATGAAGGTTCCCGGGGGAAGGGCGGTATGTGAGAATCAACTGTATTCAATGATCAACAGGCTCGTAACCGTTGAAGTGAATCATGATGAAATCGATAAATTTTTGAACCCCGTATATCATACGCTATCTGATCTGACCAAGGAAGACCTGATCCAGAAGTTTATCTCTCTTGAGTTCAACCGTTTCTTAACCTATTATAAAGATGCAGTCGATATCAATGAGTCAGGATCCAGAAAAGATGTTGGTCCAAAAAAAGAGCTGATCGATGATCGGAAACCCCCTCAAAGTGTGCGCCGTTTTTTTATGAATGCCGGGCAGATGGATAATATTGAAATAGGAGCGGTTATTCGAATGGTCTGTGAAAGAGCAGGTATCCGGAGGACGAAAATCGGCAAGGTTGAAATACTTCGTGAATTTTCCTTTTTCGAAATTGAAACCAGTGTTGCGGATAAGGTTTTAAAGACCATGAAAGGAGCCAAGATCGATGGTCGAGCTGTTATGATCCAATATGCAGAAAAAAAACCGCCGAGCAAAAAGAAAAAAAGCGCAAAAAAAAACAGGCGGCAGAGGTAAGGAACTATTTTTTTAGCCCGTAAGCACTTTACGATGAAAATCCATTGATCTCCCATTCAATAGAGCCAATTTCAAAAGTCTGTTGTTGTAGTTCCGGCGAAAACTAGACACGCAGTGAAGCGTAGCGCTATCCAGTATTTTCGGCTCTTTTCTGGGCACTGACTTTCGCCGGTGTGACGCTTTTCAGTCGTTTTGAAATCGGCTCAATATTTCAATCCTTTTCTGTTTGTTCTCAGAGGCCGGATTTGATATAATGCCTATTAGACATAATCAAACTCAGCTATTCGATTTTTTTTCCACACCACAACCTCACCCTATGAAAAACGGTAAGTGAAATGCGGGGCATTCCATTGGTCATTTTTCGATCCATACATAGCTGCCTTCTCTATGAAAAAGGGTTGTTTGGTTTTGATACAGAGAGAATACAAAATTCAAATAAGGATTAACAATGAGCATTCATTCACATCAACCGATTTTAATGGTTGAAGATAGTCCGGAAGATTGTCATGCAATGATACGTGCTTTTCAAAAAGCAGGGCTTGTGAATCCGATTATCTGGTGTGAAGATGGTGATGAAGCTCTCGAGTATCTGTTTTGTCGGGGCCGATATGCGCCGCCGGTTGAAGCACCGAAACCGGGTATCATTTTGCTTGACCTGAATCTACCCGGGACAGATGGCCATGAAGTATTGGCAGCTTTAAAAAACAACGGCAGATTAAAAAAAATACCGGTCATTGTATTGACCACATCCTCTGAAAAAAATGATATTGACCGGTGTTACTCGACAGGTGCCAGCAGTTATATCTGTAAACCGCTTGATCTGAGCGGATTGATGAATGCAATCCGGCGATTGAAAGAATATTGGTTTGAAATTGCCGTTTTTCCATAGGAGGAGTGAAAAAAAGAATGGGTGGCTCTCAATACCGTTTGCTGATCATTGATGATAGTTCGGAAGATCGTTTGCTGTACCGGCGATTGCTGAAAGGCATCACTCATCAACGATTCGAATTTATTGAGGCAGACACAGCGTCCAAAGGTATTGAACAGCTTCACACGGAAAAAATAGACTGTGTTTTAATGGATTACAATCTGCCGGATATGGACGGCATTGAGCTATTGGCGGAACTAAAGACAGACCAATCGATTGCCGGCATTCCCATCGTATTTCTTACAGGTCAGGGAAATGAAACGATTGCTGTAAATGTCATGAAAAGTGGGGCTACCGATTACCTGGTGAAAAATATGATTACTCAGGATCTTCTATCCCGCGCCATTACCTATGCCATTGAAAAAAAAATCAGTGAGAAGGCTCTGCAAAAAAAGACAAATGAACTTCAGCAAAGCGTTGAAGAGCTGGAGAAAGCCAACCGTCAAATCATTGAACAGCAAAAAGCCCTGCTTGAAGAAGAACGTCTGAAAGTTCTGTTGCAGATGGCCGGGGCAACCGCCCACGAACTCAATCAGCCGCTGATGGTACTTTTGGGAAATATTCAGCTACTGGAAATGGATCAGTATAATCCGGAGAAAATTTCGAAATATATTAAAAAGATTGAAGTTGCCGGGCAGCGTATCGCAGACATTGTTAAAAAAATACAAACCATCCGCCATCATGAAGTCAAACTTTACCCCGGCGAAACGAGCATCCTGAAAATCGATCAGAATGTAACCCTTCTTTCCATCGAAGACACGGATGAGGATTACAAAAACCTTACAAACATCCTGAGTGCATTTGAAAAGTTTCGGCTGTTGCGCGCCAGATCATTTGATGAGGCTTTCCGGTTGATTCAACAAGGATCGATCGATCTTATTCTACTTGATTATCAATTGCCCTGTGGAACCGGCATCGAATTTTTAATTGAAATGGATGCCCGAAATATAGATATTCCGGTTGTTGTCGTGACAGGTCAGGGTGACGAAATGATTGCCTCCAGGGCCATTCAGGCAGGTGCTTACGATTATCTGCCTAAATCCAAATTAAGCGCAAAGCCATTGTCGCGAATCATCTCCAACTCTCTGGAAAAATTCAGGTTGAAACAGGAGGTGAAGCAGTATCGCAAAGTTTTCAACAGAGGAAATTCATTCAGCGGAAAGCATCCTTAACGTTGCAGATCAGGCTCTGTATGAAGCCAAATCAAATGGTCGCAACTGTATTGTCTCAAAGGAGTAATGTCAGTCCATAAAAGTGAAAAAGAGACCATTATCCTGAAAGCGAGTCTTTACATGACATTGGAAAAAGTATTTAGAATCATCCATGCAAACGAAGATTGGCTTATTCACCGGATCCTCCATTATGCTAAAATTCATGATTATACAAAATACACCTCCACACTGGCAGAGGCCTGGCGATTATCGATTTCAGGTCTTTCCGAATTATTGACAAAAGGAGTGGATCATTATGGATGTATTCCGGAGATGAACCCGGACGATGATTTTCAGAATGATCCGCTTACCCGTTTCGGAGTAATCGAAGCCAGGCGCCATCGTGAACGCGGTGTCAGCCTTTCCATGTTTTTGGGTTTGATGAAGTATTATCGCCAGAGTTATGTGGATCTGATTCAAGAAAAGAAAGATGAAGGCTATAACCTTGAGTTGGCCCGTCTTTTTATTGACAGAAGCTTTGATCGCATTGAGATCGCATTCTGCCAGGATTGGAGCGGCAAGGATCAGGATGCATTTATCAAAGAGCTTCAGGCCAACAATCGCCGGATGACCAATGAGAAAAATGCATACCTGACGGTTTTCGAAAGCCTTTCCGATCCTGCCATAATTGTGAACGAAAGGCATGATATCGTTAATGTGAACCATGCAGCCATGTCTTTGATCGATTCAGCCAGCATACCCGGCGCAATCTATTACAAACCGGAGGACAACCGATTTTTTCAAATTGAAACTTCAGATAAAAATCAGAACGTGACATGCAGCACGGTTATCGGATGCCCGTTGAAGGATGTTTTCCCCTGGATTGACTCTATCATCAAGAAATTTTCAGTCAACGATACACCGGAAAGTGTAATAGAATGCAGCGCGGTCATCAATTTTGAAAGACGCTATTTTGAGGTTCAATCCGCTTCCATGCTGGATGTCAGTGAAAAATACACCTCAACAATTCTTTCTCTTCGGGAAATAACCAAAAGAAAAATCATCCAGCAGGCATTGGTTGACAGTGAAAATCGGTTCCGTAAGCTTTTTGAAGCTTCCATTGAGGGCATAGCAATTCACGATCTTGTGTACAATCCGGAACGTGAACCCGTGGATTATCAGATTACGGATGTCAATCCAGCCTTTACGAAGCACACCGGAATATCCCGCGATGCGGCAATGGGCAAAACCGGGCGGGAGATAAACAATTCAGAGATACCACCCTATTTTGAACAGTTCAAGAATGTTGCTTTGACCGGGCAGCCGACATTTTTTGAAACCTATATTAAACCAATGAACAAGCATTTTCGGGTGTCGGTTTTTTCCCCCAAGCCGGAAACGTTTGCTACGGTGTTTGAAGACATCAGTGAAAGTAAAAGAGCGGAACAAAAGCTACGGGAAAGCGAGAAGCGATACAAAAGTTTGTTCCACAACAACCATGCCGTGATGTTGCTGATCGATCCGGAAAATGGCTGCATCATGGATGCAAATCCTGCTGCTGCGATCTATTATCAATATGATCAGGAGACCCTGCTGAAAATGAAAATATCGGATATCAATACCATGTCTCCGGAAGCATTGGCTGTTGATATCAAACTGGCCAATGAAAAAAAAAAGAATCAATTTTATTTTCATCACCGTCTGGCAAGCGGGGAGATCCGGGATGTAGAGGTTTTCAGCGGTCCGATCATTGTGGCAGGGAAACAGCTGCTCTATTCCATTATACATGATGTGACGGATCGCAAGAAAATGGAGGAAGCACTTCAAAAAAGCAACCGGGAACTGGATGATTTTGCCTACATTGCTTCCCATGACTTGCGAGAGCCGCTCAGAGGCATTTCCAATTATGCAACCTTTTTAATGGAAGACTATAGTGATACAATCGATACAGAAGGAAAAAATAAACTCGAGACCCTCAAGCGGCTTTGCAAACGGGAAGAAGACCTGATCCAGTCTCTTCTGACTTATTCTCAGGTGGGACGAACCGATCTTATATATACCCCTGTGGATCTGAATGGTTTGATTGTCGAGGTCAAAGAAAGCATAGAATCCTCTTTTCCTGACCAGAGGGTTCAGATATTCGTGCCCAGCCGTCTTCCAACCATTCAATGTGATGCCATTCGCATCAGTGAAGTATTCTTCAATCTGGTTTCCAATGCAATCAAATACAATGAAAAACCGGAGAAACAGATTGAGATCGGTTTTTTACAAAGTAATACGGGAAAATGGAATCCGCCTGAATCTCAGGCTGAAAAAATTACCTTTCCGGTTTATTATGTTCGGGATAATGGCATTGGTATTCCTGAAAAGCATAAAGAGAAAATTTTCATGATTTTCAAGCGGCTTCACAGCAGAGATAAATACGGTGGCGGAATCGGTGCAGGGTTGACCATTGTTAAAAAAATCATTGAGCGGCACGGTGGAATGATCTGGCTGGATTCCGAGGTTGGAAAGGGAACAACTTTTTACTTTACCCTGCCTTCCAGGAATTCATAAAGGGTTCCTCGATCAATTTCCAAGCAAAGACCCACATTTTTTTTAAGCCCTCCTTTGTATCCTACATGAGGAAAGACATATCGAAAATCAATCCGGGCCTGAGGAAGCTGTATATTCAAAAATAGATCCTTGGCAACAATCAATCCTATGATGTGAAAATCGTACAGTTTTTTCATTGACCATCATGAGAGATTTTTATAACCAAGAAGATAAGTGTATTTCATCAGTCATGGATCAAAAAATATTGCACAAAATCTTGTATTTCTGAATGATGTAATGATATCTGTACTGAAATATCGATACAGGAAAAGGAAAAAATATGCGGAACTTAAAAAATTGGGTACTCCTTCTGGGCAGCCTCATTATTGCCGGCGGCATTTTTTACCTGGGTTTCACCTTTCGGTCGCTTGATTTTTTCATCGATCGATGGTGGTTCAAATCCCTTGGGTATGAGTTTTATTTTTGGCAGCGATTTCTCTATAAGTATGTAACATTTGGCGGGGTCATCGCGGTGTTCTTTGGTATCTTTTTTTTCAATTTCTGGATCGCTTCCCGGTATCTCGGGTCCACATCCGAATCGGATGTAAATCAGAAAGCCTATCGCAAACTCATTGAGATGTTTCGATCCGGGTCCATGAAAATCTATTTCCCACTTTCCATTGTTCTGGCAATACCGATTGCCCTTCCTTTTTATCAGCAATGGGAAAAGGGATTGTTATTCCTATTTGGTAAGGCTTCTGGAGTCAAAGACCCTGTTTTCGGGCATGATATCAGTTTTTATCTATTTTCCTTTCCGTTTTTCAAGCTCATTCAGAACGAACTATTATTGATCTCTTTGCTTCTGCTGATCAGTATCGCCTTTCTGTACTGGATTGAAAGAAGGATTCTGAAAGGAAAAGATCAGGATTTTCCAGCAGGTGCGAAAATTCATGTCAGCCTGCTGCTTCTGTTTGCTGTAGCCATCCAGGTCTGGGGATTTGTATTGCAGGGATACTCTCTTCTTTACACGGACAAACATCAGCCTCAATTTTTTGGCCCGGGATATACAGAGATGATGATTATCCTGCCCCTGATTGTATGCTCGGCGATCTTTTTTGTCTGTACGGCGGTTTCGGTTATCTATTACATGGTAAAAGGGAAAGGGGTTAAGAAAATTATTGTTTTTGGCATCTTGCTGGTGATCTCTTTGCTTGGAGCCAATTCTGATTTTTTATCTAGAGAGATTGAACAAAATCTGATAGAGGCCAATGTCGTTGCGTATGAAAAGCCGTATATTGAAAACAATATCAAGTCCACCCTGGCTGCTTATGATTTAACCAGGATCAAAAAGACCCGTTATGATATTGAACAGACATTCAATATCATAGGAGATCCGGTCGTCCGGGAAAATCTTCGGAACATCCCTGTCTGGGACAGGAACCTTCTGGATGATGTGTACAAACAGATCCAGGGGATCAAACCCTATTATAATTTCCATGGAGTGGATGTCGGGAGGTATCATATTTCGGGTCGATATCAGCAGGTATATCTGGCTCCAAGAGAGCTGGATCTTCAAAATCTTCCGGATTCTGCACGGACCTGGCAGAGCAGACACCTGCAGTATACTCACGGATACGGTATTGTCATGACCCCTGCAGCCCAGGGAGGAGATGAATCCATGACCTGGTTTCTCCGTGACATGCCCATCAAGTCAGATTATGGCATGCAGGTAACGAATCCGGGTATCTATTATGGGCTAGGCCAATATGACTATGTCATTGTACCCAACGAAGAGGGAGAGATCGATCATCCCAATGATGAAGCCAATACACTGGTAGGCTATGAAGGAACCGGAGGAATACCGCTTTCATCTTTGTTCGAGAAATTGATGTTTGGCGTCTACTTTCATGACCGGAATATCATAACCACAACAAAGACCATGGAAAAAAGCCGGATTTTATTCCGGCGGAACATTCGGGAAGCCATCAAATTGCTGACGCCCTTTTTTCATCTGGACGATGATCCATATATGGTGACTACATCCAAAGGCCTTTTCTGGATTCAGGATGCCTATACGGTTTCCGGTCTCTATCCCAATGCCCAGCCGTTCGAAGGAAAATTTAACTATATTCGAAACTCGGTAAAAATCGTTGTGGACGCATACAACGGGTCCATCGATTATTACATTGCCTCGAAAAACGATCCGATTATTCTTACATATGATACAATTTATCCGAATCTGCTCAAACCCCTTGATGAAATAGATACGGAACTGAAACCGCATCTTTCTTATCCCAAAGATCTGTTTGGCTGTCAGCTGGCGATGTATGGCGATTATCATCAACCAGATCCGGAGATGTTTTATATTCATGCGGATGCCTGGGAACTGCCCAGGCCTTCTTCCGCAGATCAGTCCGTATCCATGAAACCATATCATCTTACATTGAATTTGATCGATCCGAAAAAACATGAATTTCTGTTATTAAGCCCGTTGAGTCCGATTGGAAGAAGTAATTTAAGTGCACTGGCGATTGCAGGATGTGATGAAAAAAATTACGGCAAGATTTTCATCTATACTTTTCCAAAGGGAATTCAGGTTTACGGTCCTTCCCAGATCAACACACTGATCGATCAGGATACGGATATTTCCCAGCAGCTTACTCTCTGGGATCAGGCTGGTTCCGAGGTGATCCGAGGCCGGATGATTGTCCTGCCGATAGGGAAAATTGTATTGTATATTCAGCCGGTCTATCTGAGTTCAGCCACACGCCTGAAGATACCGGAATTAAAACGGTTGATCGTGAGCCAGGGAGAGGTTGTTGCGATGGCATCATCCCTGGAGGAAGCGATCGAGGCGCTGGAAGGAAAACTTCAAAAAAGAATAGAGCGGCAAAAAAGACGGTTTCCAACTGCAACCGAACAGGCAGCACCGGTAAAGACAGAAGCTGAAAATTTGAATGAACCCATGGAAAAACAAGGGAAGGATTCAGAGATTACAGCGCCGGCGCCGGAAGATCCGGAAAAAACGGATGTGAGTCCACCTGTTGAAAATAAAGAACCGGCGGCTGAGCCCTCTGAAGACGAGATGGATACTTCAGGAGCGGAAAAAGAGCCAACTCAGGAGCCTGAAAAAATTAATACGATATAACAAGAGTGGATCACAATTTGAGAATAACGTTAAAATCGGAATGATTCGTTCTTTCCAAATGGTAAGACTTACAATCCCACAACCAGTGTTCCCAGTACCGAAACACTGAGAATGACGAACATGAACATACATTCCAATAAATAATCAATTATTGTTTGTATCATTTTCTCCCTCCGCATGCTTTTTTCGTGCTGCTCTGTCAAAAAACAGGGGGTTTCCGTTTTTATCTAAACAGAGTAGCTTGCCCAATGATGGCTGAGCAGAATTTTATGGACCTTCGATATTGTCATTAAAAAAGTCCTGAGCTTCTTCCACTGAATCAAACATTATCCAATCGCGGCTTATGGTGTTTCCAGTTCCTTTTTTGATCCTTACAACCATCGTGTTCCCATGATATTCAAAATATTCGTGGTGGTTTTGAACAAAGATGTGCTTGGTCATTTTTTTGATCTCCTGTTGAAAGCAAGGGTTGTTTCAAGAGAAAAACAAGTTTGTTTATCAATATAATAAATAATATATTTAAATAAACACTGCGAAAATAAAAAAAACATGCAGGCGCCATTGTATGATTTTTTTATCGAAATTCTCTGCATACCCAGATGACCTTTCCAATAATACGAATCGTATCCATCTCTTCATTACGCAGAAAAATCGGAGAATAATCCTTGTTATCACTGATCAGCACCAGCTTGTTCGGATGTTTTTCAACCCGTTTCACCATAATGGTATCATCGATTCCAATGGCATACAATGCTCCAGCCAGAACAGCTTTTTGGGATTCGTCAACCAGTACCGTGTCTCCATCTTTCAGTTCCGGTGTCATGCTGTTTCCAAAAATATCCATCAGTACCATATTGTCCGAATTGCCTTTCTGAAGAAGCCACTCGGTTCGAAAGGAATAGTATCCTTCAATTTCAGAACCAACCTCAAAGGAGCCACCTCCGGCACAAAGCCTGGCTTTTACTTTGGGAATGCCTTTGAATTCAAAGCCATGGGAATCGGATGGTTTTAAATAGGTGGGGCCGTTACCGGTTTCAATCCAGTCTGGATTGAGTCCGAATAACCGATATAAGTCCAGCAGCCACTTTGCCGGAAAGTCATTCTTTTTTTTAGCCTGCGTAATGGCAGACCGGTTGATATTTAATGCAGATGCCAACTCATTTTGGGAGTTGATTCCAGTTGCGGAATAGACCCTGTGGAGAAAAGAATCAAATTTTGATGTCGGCATTGTGAATACCTTAATCCGGATGTTATTAGGGTTACGATCAATTGAATTCTATTTGTTTCATTATATAAACAAACAAAAAATAAAAAGCAACAATTTTTTTAAAAAAATTGAAAAAAGAATGGATACGCTTTGGAAAACTATTTTTCATCGTTTGTGCATCTTTGGTAGTATTGTCCTGAATTTCTTGCTATGATCACAGATATTGCAGGCGAATTCTGAAATAAAAGGAAAGTATATCATGATGTTAAATGAAATAGTCAATCGAAGTCATGGGTTAACCATTCACGAGATGCGGTGTAACCAGAATGATTATTATGAGGTAGTTATCCTGAGTTCTGAAATCCAGAGCTGGGAAAAAATTCTGACATCGATTCTCGGCCTGCCAAGAAAACCCAAAGGAGTAAAACCCAGCGAGGATGATTTGATTCTGACAAGGGCTTCGGGTGGGATACGGTTGAATCAGACACTGTATGAGCGGTCATTTGGGAACTATTCCATTATTGCAAAATTCTGGCCTTGGGACGACAATGAGCACATAACGCTCAAAATGGCTCAGCTGTCTTGAAAAAAGCAATTCCAAAAATATCGAGTGCCGAAAACAGGATTGCTGTTCCTTCAGAGCACTGGGATAACCTGCTGAAAAGAGATCCGGTTGAAATCTGCAATCTGGCATTGGCCCAGCTTGAAACTACGGGTGATATACGATTACGGGTGCTGGACAGGGATTTTTTCATACACCCACAAAATAGGTCAATCCGGAGAATGACCCGCGAGAAAAGTATATTTGTTCGTGATCCATTGTTAGAGCTGATCACCGTTGTTTATCTGACACAAATCACATCAGCGCCTTTGCGGCATGAAAGAGTCGGTATAAAAGATTTAAAGTCCGCTCATTTTTTCAAGGGCCCTCATGAACTGGAAACAGGATCTTTCTTAGCGAGATATGGAAATGACGCAGCCGGCTTCCGGAAGGTTGCCGGTCAGTTGGGCGGACGCTTCATACCCAGTACAGCGGATGCAGGGGTTGTATTTTCTCCTTTTCCAAAGGTTTTATTGTACTATCTGTTGTGGGAGGGGGATGAGGAGTTCAAACCAAGGCTTTCCGTTCTTTTTGACCGTTCCATTGAAGATCACTTTGCTGCTGATTTTATTTGGGCACTGGTCGGTTGTGTTACAAGAATACTATTCAACCCATCCCCGCCATTTGAAATCAAGAACCAATAGGAAGTTCCTTTCTATTTTTCAATTCCAGGCTCCCAGATATAGCAGAATCGATTTTGCAGACGGGGAATCATTTCCTGGGGAATCCCAAGATTGATCAATGAGATCGGTTTTGTGCCCAGTTGCGTCGTGGAGGTGTTGTACATATTGTCATCTGGTTGTTCGACTCGTCTATAGGTTATGATTTTTGCATTTTTCGGAAGGTTTGTCATTTTTTTCGTGCGGTCAATCGCATCGTCCAGATAGCCGACTTCATCGACCAGTCCGATATCAAAAGCTTCCTTGGCCAGAAAGATACGAGCAGTGGATACCAGTTCAAGGGCTTCGGGTTTCAGGTTGCGATGTTTTTTAACCAGGGAAATGAAACGGCTGTTGAGACCGTCTATCAACCCTTGAAACATATCGATTTCTTCCTGGGTCGGCTCCCGGAAGGGTGACCCCATATCCTTGTGCTTTCCGGATTTGCTCACATCTCTTCGGACACCGATTTTTTCCATCAATCCAAATGCCTGCCAACGGGGGAAAAGAACGCCTACGGAACCGGTAACGGTGGTTGGATGGGCAACAATATAATCTGCAGGAAGCGAAATGTAGTAACCTCCGGATGCGGCAAGGTCCATCATCACCGCAACAACCTTTGTTCCTGTTTTTTCTTTAAACCGTAAAATTTCATTATAAATAATATCGCTGGCCGTGACAGTTCCGCCCGGGGAGTCAACTTTTAAAATCACTGCCTTTATATCCGAGTCCTTTTCAGCTTTCCGGAGCTGGGATACGATTTCCTGGAGCATGCTGGGGCCGGAGAGAAGAAAACCTTCTTTTTGTTCATCCCAGATAATGCCCTTTACTTGGATAATCAGGATTTTTCCATCTTCATCCCCCTCGAGTGTGAATTCCTGGAGCGGTTCGGTTCCGAATGAAAAAAGATTGATTTTCGGTGTAGCACATCCGGATAAGGAAAGGATGAGCAACAGAAGAACAATCGTAAAAGTTCGTTTTGATGGGAAAAGGTAATTCATTTTATCTCCGGTAGATTTTGTCAAATGGTTTTTTTTCAATACCATGGTGTCTTTCAGTTGGAATCGAGAGTTTCTCTCACTTTTATGGAAAGCTCTATGATGTCAAATGGTTTTTGAATGAAATTATTGCAGCCCCTGGATAGTATTTCAGCAGCCTCATTGTCTGTGGTATATCCGCTGGAAAGGATAATCTTTACATTCGGCCTGATCTTTTTCAGTTCATTGTATGCATCTCCTCCTCCCATGACCGGCATGATCATGTCAAGAATAATCAGATCGATTGTATCCGGCATGGTGGAAAAAATTTCTGTAGCGTGTCTTCCGTTTTTGGCTGTGATCACTTCATATCCCATGATTCTCAGCATCTCCTCCCCTGTATCCCGGAAATCATACTCATCATCAATGAGAAGTATGGTTTCATTTCCTTTTTTCAGTTGATAATCGGTTTTTTCCGTTTGATCCATTTTTTTTGAGGATGCAGGTAGGAAGATTTTGAAGATCGTACCTTTGTTGGGCTCACTGTAAACATCGATCTGTCCGTTATGATTTTTAATAATGCCATAGGCGGATGAAAGTCCAAGTCCGGTTCCCTTGCCCTGTTCCTTGGTTGTAAAAAATGGATCAAAAATTTTGGATTTTGTTTCCTTGTCCATTCCAAAGCCGGTATCATGAACGGTTATGGAGACAAAGTCGCCAGGGACTCCCAGATGTTTCTTTGCTTCGATTTCAGAAACATGGGTGTTTCGGGTATCAATAAAAATATCTCCCCCTTCCGGCATGGCGTCATTGGAATTGATAAGCAGATTCAGAACCACCTGCTCCAGTTGTGTCCGGTCTCCTTCGATAGTCCATAATTCTTTTTGAAGGTTGGTATGGATTTGGATATTTTTACAAGTCCGGCCAAACATCTCCAGGGTATCCTGTATCAATTTGTTCAGTTGAATCGGAACAACCTGATACTTTCCGCCTCTGGCAAACCCCAGAAGCTGTCTGGCAAGATTTGCTCCGCGGTGAACGATTTTTTCAATGGTCAGTGCTTTTTTATGGGCGGGGCTGTCCATAGGCAGAACCATTTTCATCAGCGCGGCATTGCCAAGTATTCCACCTAACAGATTGTTAAAATCATGAGCTATCCCTCCGGCAAGTGTTCCGATGGCTTCCATTTTTTGGAGCTGGATAAGACGGTCTTCCGTGCGTTTCCTTTCGGAGATATCCCTGATGGATGCGGCCCGTATGGATCGGTTTTTGTATTCCACATTTCTGGCCTCAATCTCCACCGGAAAAACAGAACCATTTTTTTGGATCATTGTAATTTCAAAAGGCAATTCCGCGCGGGAAGCAATATTTTGATATACGGTTTCCCGGAACTCCGGTGAAACCAGCAACTCCACATAATTTTTACCGATGATCTCATGATGTTCATAACCAAACATTTTTGCAAAAGAGTTATTGATATCAATGGCGATCGCATTTTCATGGAAAATAATCCCTTCAAGGGTAACATCGGATAGAACTCGATATCTTTCTTCACTTTCCCGCAATGCTTCCTCTGCCTTTTTTCGTTCCGTGATATCACGGAATTCAGTTACCCTGACTGAGCGGCCATGATATGGAATCCCCTTTCCCTGTATCTCCAGGGGATAGGTGGATCCATCTTTTCGGATTCCTACTGCATCATATGGTTTTTCATATCCGGATACTATTTTTTCCATTACCATATTCCGGGTTGATTCATCGATGAGCAGCAGGCCGTTCATGCCGATCAGTTCATTATGAGCGTACCCTGTCAGTCTTGCGAGTCCTTGATTTGCATCCAGAACGACACCTTTTTCATGTATGCCGATTCCTCCAAAGGATGCTTCCTGCAGCGTTCGAAATCGCTCTTCGCTTTCTTCCAGTGCGGTAAGCGCTTTTTTTTGAGCGGTAATATCCGTAAAGGTTCCGATCATTCGAGCCGCACGATGGTTCCGGTTTGTTTTGACCACCTTTCCCCGGCATAAAATCCAGATCCATGAATCATTGTGTGTTTTCACACGGAGTTCAGATTCAAATGTATGGGTTTTCCCTTTCATGTGGTCAAGCAGCCGGGTTCTCATGATGCGTGTATCTTCCGGGTGAAATTTTTGTTCCCATTGTTCAAATGTATTCGGGAATGCATCAGACGGATAGCCCAGAACCTGGAACATGCGGGGGTCAATGTAAATCTCATCCGTATCGATGTTCCAGTCCCAGATACCCTCACTGTTTGCCGCAAGAGCCATGGTGAGCCGCTCTTCGCTTTCCCTCAGGGAATCTTCCGTTTTTTTACGTTCAATAGCGATTGCAACATGGTGGGAAACCGCGTGGAGGAGATTGATATCTGTTTTGTCATATTGATTCGGGTCTGTGTAGCTTAGTGCAGCCATCACACCAATAACCTCATTGCGAATCTTTAGGGGAATTCCGATCCAGATTTCAGGAGGACGAAAAGAGAGATGCTGTCCTTCATGCAGGCACTTTTGCAAAAAGTCTTTTCGGGTAAGCATGAGAGATCTGCCGGTTTTGACAATATTTTTGATGAGAAATTCATTTTGCTCCAAATCGGCAGTCTTTTCATCATCATCTTGCTGGATTGTGGAATAGTATGGGAAATCAACCGAGTTTCGATCCTTATCGTTGAGGGCAATATAGAAACAGGGGACATTGACGTTTTTGCTCAGGGCCTGATGAATCAGACCATAGAGCTGGTTTAAGTCAAATGCAGTGTTGAGGGCATTGGTTATCCGGAAAAGGACTTGATTGACTTTTTGAGATTGGTTCAAATCAAGGATTTGTTTTTCGAGCGATTCATTTTTCTGCTTCAGTTGGATGTATTGCTCAAGAAGGGCGTTTTCTGAACGGTTTTTCTCCTTGAGGCGATCCTTGATTGGATCAGCTCCATTCTTGTCAGATGGCTCAATCATTTTTTCACGGTTGAAATCATCAAGTTGTTTCATACTAGGATGAAAGGTGTTCCAGTAATATGGCAAGCATACGGCGGATAGGTTCTGCCGCACCCCATAGCAATTGATCTCCTACCGTAAAAAGCGTCAGATATTCTTTGCCCAGGTTCAGTTTGCGAATCCTGCCTACCGGTATACCCAGGGTGCCGGTAACATTGGCTGGAGACAGATATTTCAGGGTATCTTCCTTTGTGTTGGGAATTACTTTCACCCATTCATTGGATTCGGAAATCAGACCTATAATTTCGTCAACAGGGATATCTTTGGTCAGTTTGATTGTGAGCGCCTGAGAATGGCAGCGCATGGCGCCAATCCGAACGCATATCCCGTCAACCGGAATCATGGTTCTGGTCTGAAGAATTTTATTGGTTTCAGCAGCGCCTTTCCATTCTTCCCGTGTCTGGCCGTTTTCCATTGGTGAATCAATCCAAGGGATAAGGCTTCCGGCAAGAGGCGCGCCAAAATTCTGTATCGGAAAGTTGTGATGATTCATGGTTTCAAGAACCCTTTGATCCAGATCGGCGATGTCGGATTCCGGATTTTTCAGAAATTCTTCCGAAGCCCTGCCGATCCTATCCATCTGGGATACGAGTTCGCGCATGTTTTTGGCTCCAGCACCGGATGCTGCCTGATAGGTCATGGAGGTGAGCCATTCAATATATCCTTTTCGGAATAAGGCGCTTACCCCCATCAGCATCAGGCTGACCGTGCAATTACCCCCGATAAAATCCTTTTTCCCTTCGGCAAGCGCCTGATCGATCACCATTCTATTAACAGGGTCAAGGATGATGACACTGCTGTTTTCCATTCGGAGCGCGGATGCAGCATCCAGCCAGAATCCCTTCCAGCCTGATTTTCGAAGCAGGGGATATATCTTTTTGGTATAATCGCTTCCCTGGCAGGTAACAATGATATCCATTGTTTTCAACATCTCAAGATCAAATGCATCCTTTAAAGGAGGTGTAGCTATTCCAATGTCCGGTCCGGCCTGCCCAATCTGGGACGTGGTTGCAAAAACAGGTTCAAAACCGGAAAAATCTTTTTCCGCCAGCATCCTTTCCATCAAAACCGAACCAACCATACCCCGCCATCCGATAAATACTACTTTACGCATGATTCATCCTTTCCTGTTTTTTAAATTTTTTTAAGGTGGGAGCCCTATTTTTTATTTTTCAGAAGTATAAGCAAATTGAATGTTTTATGTCAATTGGAAAAGTTTTTCATTTCATGTAGTGCTGAGTTGACACACTCAGGACGGTTGGATATAAACTTGATATAAAAAGAGATGAAAACCATTTTCCCCAACAGACAGGTTTTTTATATATCATGTGGACAGGGTTTGAAAAGAATCAAAAAAAGGGTTTGTTTCTGCTGGTCATGATTTTTCTTTTTTCATGCTCACATGCGGAAACCGGCTCTGTAAAAACATTGTGGCTGAAGGCAAACATGGCATCATTTGAGAGGCAGTATGATGAAGCCCTGGCGCTTTTGCAGGAGGCCACAAAGAAGGATCCGGATTTTGCACCCGCATGGCTGAGCAAGGGGATGGTTTATAAACAAATGCAAAAGGAAGAACTTGCCAGAAAGTGTTATGAGGTGGCATTGCTGCTCTACCAGAAAAAACATGATTCTTTGCCTGAAAATGTGGATTTTGCAAAAGGATATGCAGAAGCCTTGTCATTGCTGGGCTTTAAGAAAGAATCCATGAAGGTCCTGGATGAGACAATCGCCAGATTTCCGCAGGAGAAAGAGCTGCTCTCATTTAAAGAAGTGATGAAACGACCCCATCCATTGGGATTCAATCAATCGAATCAAACTGCTCCATAAGATTTATATTCAGTCATTAAAATTTCAATCCGATCTCTTATACCCGTTCGTATGATAGCTCAGGAAAGGATCTTTGTTTTTTTCAGGATTTTTTCACATCACCCCACATGTTGCGCAAACACTATTGTTGACACACAAGCGCCTTTCCTATATGTTCATCTCCAAAAAAAGCAAGGGTTTATACAATCAAAATAATGAAGAGAGTGAATTATAATCTACCAGAAATATGCAGCTAACACCTTACCATGCAAAATATTTTGCTTATGAGCTGACCAAACGGAATTCTTCAAATAATCTTCAAAAACTTGCGTCATCCCTGCTTGATGCCCAGGTTGATTTAAATCCCCATCAGGTTGAAGCTGCTTTGTTTGCATTTAAATCTCCTCTTTCAAAAGGGGCGATCCTTGCCGATGAAGTGGGGCTTGGAAAAACCATTGAGGCCGGTATTGTTATTTCCCAGAAATGGGCGGAAAGAAAAAAGAAAATTCTTATCATCGTGCCTGCAAACCTTCGGAAGCAATGGAATCAGGAACTCCTGGACAAATTTTTTCTTCCGTCTCTTATTCTTGAAACCCCTTCCTTTAATCATAAAATTAAAAGTGGGATTCTAAATCCTTTTGAACAGGAACGGATTGTTATTTGCTCCTATCATTTTGCTCGAGCCAAAGAACCTTATATAACAAAGATTAAGTGGGATCTGGTAGTAATTGATGAAGCCCATCGGTTGCGCAATGTGTATAAACCGGCCAATAAAATTGCAAATGCCATAAAAAGAGCCGTTTCTCATGCCCCGAAAATTCTTCTTTCAGCAACCCCTTTACAGAACTCACTTCTTGAATTGTATGGCCTTGTCAGTATTATCGATGAATATACTTTCGGTGACCTGCAAAGTTATAAAAACCAGTTTTCACGTCTGACAGGGGATGACAGTTTTGATGACTTAAAAAACCGCCTGAAACCCGTCTGTAAAAGAACACTCCGACGTCAGGTACTGGAATACATAAAGTTTACCAATCGTCTGGCTATTACACAGGAATTTATTCCATCCACAGAAGAACAACAGCTCTATGATCTGGTCTCATCCTATTTACAAAGGGTAAATCTTTATGCCCTTCCCGCCAGTCAGCGTAAATTAATGACCCTTATTCTGCGACGGCTTCTTGCCTCATCAACATTTGCGATTGCAGGTACGCTTGAAGCCTTGGCCACAAAGCTTGAAACGATTAAAGCCTTTCAGGAAAAACAGGAAGATATAGAAGCTGTTATTTCAGAGAATTTTGAAATATATGATGAATTAAGTGATGAGTGGATGGAAGATGAAGAAAAAATAGACGAAGAAGCAGGATCATCTCTTTTTAAAAAACAGGAAAAGCAATATACCCCTGAGGATATCGGGCAGATCAAAAAAGAGATAAATGACCTGAACATATTTAAGCAGCTTGCAAAATCCATCACCAAAAATTCAAAAGGAGAAGTTCTTTTAACCGCTCTCAAAAAGGGTTTTGCAGAAATCGGGCGCCTGGGAGGTCAAAAAAAAGCTATTATTTTTACGGAATCCCGCAGAACACAGGAATACCTTTACAACATTCTTGAGAACACGGAATTTAAAAATAAGATTGCGTTGTTTAACGGAACAAACAGTGACCCGCTTTCCCGGGAGATTTATCAAAAATGGTTAAAAAAAAATCAGAATACAGACAGGATTTCCAGCTCTCAAACCGCTGATAAAAGGTCCGCCATTGTGGAATACTTCAGGGATGAAGCGATAATCATGATCGCAACTGAAGCTGCTGCCGAGGGAATAAACCTGCAATTCTGCTCTATTGTGGTTAATTATGATCTTCCCTGGAATCCCCAGCGGATTGAACAGAGAATCGGAAGATGTCACCGGTACGGACAGCAGCATGATGTGGTAGTGGTTAATTTTCTGAACAAAAACAATGCGGCTGACCAGCGTGTCTATGAACTATTATCGGAAAAATTCAAACTCTTTTCCGGTGTTTTTGGTGTCAGCGACGAGGTCTTGGGCAGTATTGAATCCGGTGTTGATTTTGAAAAAAGGATTGTACAGATTTATCAAAATTGCAGAACCATCGATGAGATTCAAACCGCTTTTAATTCTCTGCAAAAAGAGCTGGAAGACCAGATTGACGATCATCTCAAGTCCACCCGCCAGAAACTGCTTGAATCCTTCGACGAAGAAGTCCATGAAAAACTGCGGGTAAATTTGCTGAAAAGCAAGGATTATATCTCAAAATACGAAAACTGGCTCTGGCAGATCACCCGATATTATCTTTCCTCATATGCCCGCTTTGATAATGACGACCATTCTTTTACTTTGGTTCAAAATCCTTTCCCCAATGAGAAGATATATCCCGGCCCATACAGGATCGGCAAAAATATTGAAGATGCAAATATATACCGGATCGGTCATCCCTTGGCTCAAAAAATTATTGAACAATGCAAGATTCTATTTTTGACGGCTCAGGAATTGATTTTTAATTATACGGATTCCTACGTAAAGGTTTCCATTCTTGAAACGCTGATCAACAAATCAGGATGGATCAGTGTGTCAAACCTGACAATTCATTCTTTTGAAACAGAAGATTATGTTTTGCTGTGCGGTATTTCAGATGATGGTTTGGAATTGGATTCTGAGCAGTGCCGGAGATTCTTTTCGCTTCCGGCAACAGTATCTTCTCATAACTTATCCAGTGGTGTTCAAGCGGTTCAAGACCAGTTGCAGCATGTTGCCGACCTGATGCAGGCAGATATTTTACAGAATAATGAGAAGCGTAATTCGGGATTTTTTGATATTGAAATGGAGAAACTGGACAAGTGGGCGGATGATGTGAAAGGAAGCCTTGAAATTGAGCTTAAGGTAATGGACAAGGAGATAAAGTTTCGGAAAACCGAAGCTAAAAAAATTCTGAATCTGGAAGATAAGGTGAAGAGCCAGCGCCAAATCAAGGAGATGGAGAAAAAACGAAATGCCCTTCGCATGAACCTGTTTCAGGCACAGGATGAAGTGGATTCTCGGAAAGAAAAGCTTATTGAGGAAATAGAAGTCTGCCTCAAACAAAGAATTGAAAAAAACAGGTTGTTTCTGGTACGATGGAAATTGGTGTAAATCGATTGCATAGAAATAATCAGGGTATTTTTTATTTTATTCTGCATTGCCGGTGTTTATTATCCGGTTCAGAGAAAGAGCTATAGAGAGAACAGATTATGGACAAATTCCGGATGTATGTTGATGAAGTGGGCAATCCGGATATGGGGAACTCGGATAATCCAAACCACCGGTTTTTGAGTCTGACAGGAGTGATTATCGGTCTGGATTATGTGAAGAATGAACTCAATCCTGAACTTGAAGCTATGAAAGTCAGGCACTTTAGCGCTCATCCGGATGATCCGGTTACGCTTCATAGGAAGGAATTGTTGAGCGGCAAACCTCCTTTTCATAGCTTGACAGATCCGGAAGCCAGAATCCTTTTTGATACGGAACTGCTTGATTGCCTGAAAAAATGGCAATATACGGTTATTACCGTCTGCCTTGATAAAAAGAAGCATAAGGATACCTATGCTACATGGCGTTATGATCCCTACCATTATTGTTTGGCTGTCCTGTTGGAACGTTTCAATTTCTGGCTGAACAGGGAAAACGTCACTGGTGATGTAATGGCGGAATCACGAGGTGGAAAGGAAGACCGGCGGCTGAAGGATTCATTTCATCGCCTTTGGAAACAGGGAACGGAATTTGTCGGGCCAGAACAGTTTCAGAAATCGCTTACAAGCATGCAGCTTAAGGTAAAACCAAAGACAGCCAACATCAGCGGTCTTCAGTTGGCGGATATTATCGCCCATCCGAGCCGGGCTGAGATACTTGATGCAGAGGGATTGCTAGGGCGGCCGCTTGCATCCTTTTCAAAGAAAGTGATCGAATTATTACAGGACAAGTATGATCGCCAGGGAGAAAGGGTTTTTGGCAGGAAATTCATTTAGTCAAAAAAAAGGCCCTCACGGGCCCGATGGCTTTCGCCATCCACCTCCAGATTGCTGGATTGATTTTATTTAAACAAAAACGTATCACAATGTCAAGAAAAGTTTTGGATTTTGCCGGATGTTACTGGATCAGATCGGATGCAGAGGGAGTAACGAGGTTTAAAAAAGATTCAAGAACTTGGGGCGGAGGTAACTTTTACCCCTGAACTTGATCAGGAGCGGTATAAAAAATCAATGAATGGAACAAAACAGAAATTGGAACTGACCTGGATCGGCAAGGATAAACAGCCGGTTCTGGAACCCCGCATTCTCATCGAAGATCCGGAAAAGTCATATGGCGACAAGACCGCTGAAAACATGCTCATCTTTGGCGACAATTTATTGGCTTTGAAAGCTTTGGAACAGGATTTTGCGGGGAAAATCAAATGTATCTTTATAGACCCCCCTTACAATACCGGTTCAGCGTTCAAACAATATGATGATGGAATTGAGCATTCATTATGGCTGTCACTAATAAGGGACCGTTTGGAAATACTAAAAAAAATTATGTCTGCTGAAGGCTCAATTTGGATCGCAATTGACGATAACGAAAGCCATTATCTAAAGGTACTAATGGACGAAATATTTGGACGCTCAAGTTTTATTGCAAACATAGTATGGCAGTCCAAAGATACGCCGGGCAATAACGCCACAGGGATCGCGGAAACTCATAACCACATCTTAGCCTATAAAAAGACAAGCTGGTTTCAACCAAACCTGCTTGCAAGAAATTCGAAACAACTCGCAAATTACACGAACCCAGATGAAGACTCTCGAGGGCCATGGCTTGGTACTCCCTTGACTCGTGTAGAGTACCGGGAAAGGGACTATTACGCCATCAAAAACAAAGCTGGAAGAGAGGTATTCCCTCCCAAGGGTAGTAGCTGGAGACGCCCCCCGGACAAAATGAAAGAACTTGCCGCAGATAATCGAATCTGGTGGGGCAAAAGCGGTAATGCCGAATTCCCAATGGAAAAAAAATTTTTGTCAGAAGTCAAAGAAGGTGTTGTGAACCAAACGTGGTGGCCATATGAGTTCGCTGGAAGTACAAGAAATGCCAGTTCAGAACTCAAAGGCTTGTTTGAAGGTGAGAAGGCGTTCGATACTCCAAAACCAGAAAAACTGGCATTTCGTATTTTGGAGTTAACGACAAAGCCCGGCGACCTCATTCTTGATTCTTTCCTTGGTTCCGGCACCACCGCTGCTGTTGCCCACAAAATGGGCCGCCGCTGGATCGGCATTGAACTGGGTGAGCACTGCCACACACATTGCCTGCCCCGCTTGAAAAAAGTTATTGACGGGACAGACCAGGGCGGGGTTTCTAAAGCTGTCGACTGGAAAGGCGGCGGCGGATTCAAATATTATTATCTGGCCCCTAGTTTGCTGAAAGCAGACCAATATGGAAACTGGATTATTGACGAGCGGTATAATGCAGACATGCTGGCTGCGGCCATGGCAAAGCATGAGGGGTTCAGGTATCAGCCGGATGCTGAAATTTACTGGAAACAGGGCAGATCAACAGAAAAAGATTATATTTTCACCACCACGCAATTTGTGACTATTGAGTTTTTGGATAAGGTTCACGAGGAGATGAAATTGGATGAAAGCCTGCTTATCTGCTGCAAGTCTTTTTCTAAAGCCTGTGAAACAAGATACTTCAATATCAATGTAAAGAAAATTCCCAACATGCTTTTGGGAAGGTGTGAATTCGGCAGGGACGATTACAGCTTGAATATCATTAACATGCCGGTTGATGACAATGCGCCTGATTTTGTGCCTCCTGGCCCCAAAGAAAAGATACAAAAGAAAACCAGGGCTTCTGTTCCAGACAAGCAAATGGTTTTATTCGACGAGGAGGATCCATAATGAATAAAATAGCAGCCTCCCTCAAGAACCGTTTGAGTCTCCGTCCTCCGCAATCTGAAAGTTTGAATATACTTGCGGAGATAGCTGATCAATTGCTGTTGAAAAAAAGCGTCGATCTTCCGGCTGAACTGGAAAAAGTAAAAACCAGTTACCCCACATGCACGGATTTTGAGCGGGATTTTCCGTCTCTCTGTTTTTCCCTTGCCACGGGTGTTGGTAAAACCAGGCTAATGGGCGCATTTATCTCTTATCTTTATCTTGAAAAAGGACTTAAAAATTTCTTTGTACTTTCCCCGAATCTGACAATTTACGAAAAGCTGATCACAGACCTTTCTGAAACCAATCACCCCAAATATGTATTTAACGGGATCGGCGAGTTTGTGAACCAGCGCCCACGGATTATTACCGGCGATAATTACAAGGACTTTCGGCAGACATTGATGTTTCAAAAATCCGGAATCAATATCAGCCTGTTCAATATCTCGAAAATCAATGCTGAAACACGAGGCAACACCTCACCCCACATCAAACGGATGTCCGAAGTGCTGGGTGAACCATATTTCAATTATCTGTCCAGTCTGGAGGATCTGGTATTGCTGATGGATGAGTCCCATCATTATCGGGCAGACCGGGGCTTGCAGGTTATTAATGAGTTAAAACCGGTTTTGGGACTGGAACTGACTGCGACCCCGCAAGTGGAACGAAGCGGCGGCGCGATCAAGTTTAAAAATGTCGTGTATGAATATTCGCTGGCAAAAGCAATTAAGGATGGCTTTGTCAAAGAACCTGCGGTTGCAACACGGAAAGATTTTGATCCGAAAAACTATTCAACAGAAGACATTGACAGGATCAAACTGGAAGACGGCATCCGCCTTCATGAAGATACAAAGGTCGCCCTTGATATTTATTCACGGGACACCAAAACTCAAAATGTGAAACCGTTTGTGCTGGTGGTAGCAAAAGATACCCAGCATGCCGCCAAAATAAAAGACCTTATTGTTTCAAAATCCTTTTTTGATGGATATTATGCTGATAAGGTAATGGAGATTCATTCAAATCAGAAGGGTGGTGAAAAAGAAGAAAACATTGCACAACTTCTTTCACTTGAACATCCAGATAACGCCATTGAAATTGTCATTCATGTGAATATGCTCAAAGAGGGATGGGATGTCACCAATCTATACACGATTATTCCCCTTCGCTCCGCAGCCTCACAAACGCTGAGAGAACAAACCATTGGCCGGGGGCTTCGGTTGCCATACGGGAAAAGAACGGGCAGCGACAAAGTGGATAAATTGACTATTGTGGCCCATGACCGTTTCCAAGAGATAGTTGACGAAGCCAACAAGCCGGATTCAATCATCCGGCAAGAAAATATTATCGAAATCGATCCACAGGAAGCAAACCAGCAAAAAGAAGTCCTCACTTCTGTTTCATCGCTTGAGCAAAAAATGCAGGATGAACAAACAAGGATTGAAAGTTTGGCTCAGCCTGTAGAAAAAGAAAAGGCTCAAATCAGTCTGGAATTGCAAAAGACTATTCTCTCAACTCTTCCTGAGTTAAATACAACAGTCTCTAACATCAATGACTTGACCAAATCAGAAATAAAACACATCGCTGTAGAAAAAATTAAACAGAAAATTTTCAGTTCTCCTCAAAAACTTCTTTTTGCCGATCAAATGATCAAAGAAGTTGAAGATACTTATGAATTAATGGTTCATGATTTTGTAGCGCATATTATTGAAATCCCCCGGATTACCATCCAGCAAAGTGAAGTCATACAATCCGGGTTTCATGACTTTGATCTGGATGTAAAAAATATAAACCTTCAGCCTGTCTCAGAAGAAATCCTTATCAAAAAACTTCGGGAACAGGAAAACAGCATTGATATTGTGATTGGCAAGGGACGGATCACACCGGATCATCTTGATAATATAATTGTTAATGAACTGATCAATTTTTCTGAAATCGATTATGATGTTCAGGCAGACCTTCTTTTTAAATTAGCCGGACAAGTTATTGATAAATTTAAAACCTATCTCGAAGATGAACAGATGGCAAATGTTGTTCAGTATCATAAAAAAGAAATCGGGCAATACATTTACGCTCAGATGATGGAGCATTTTTATTATGAGGCGCCAGGTTTTCAAACACCCATTGTAAAACCTTTCACCCGAATCGAGGAGCACAACTTTTCAAAATATAAAAAAGACAGCATTCATCATTTTATAGATACCATCACACCGACCAACTCAATTCCAAGCAAGGTTTTTTCCGGTTTTAAAAAAGCCTGTCATACCCTGTATAAATTTGATTCAAAAACAGAAAAAGATTTTGCAGCTATCCTTGAGCAAGACAAAGCTGTCCTCAAATGGCTGCGTCCGGCAATCAATCAGTTCCACATTTACTGGAAACACAACTCCAGACAATACCATCCTGATTTTGTCGCTGAAACATCCTGCACAATCTATTTGATTGAAACAAAAAAGGAAGGAGATATTGACACTGCCGATGTACAGGAAAAATGCAGGGCTGCTTTCATCTATTGCAATCACGCAACCGAATTCACCACCCAGAATAATGGTAAACCTTGGAAATATATTATGATCCCACATGAAGAAGTAAAAACGAATATGAGTTTTGACACACTGGTAAAGAATTTTGAATGGCGAAAAGAAAAATGAAATTATGAAAAAACCTTTACAGGGCTTGTCATAAAGATTCAGAGACGTATCTACGGAAAAGGGGAAAAGACCGCTTCTGCCGTCAGCCCGTCATATTATATTTCAGTACATCTCAAATTTGACCAGCCTTCCGTCAAGGCCTCCGGTCTTTATCGGTATTTTCCAGGAAGGTTTCAAACCGATCTGTTTGATAAACTTCCTTTCACCAAAATAGATATAGGCGGTTGAGCCCTTGCACTTCTGTTTTAAAAAATCTCCGAGGCTTTTATACAAATCATCCAGATTGATTTTTGTACCCATGCGGATTCCATACGGAGGATTGGTTACAATGACCCGGTTTTCCAGATCAGGGATTTCTCTGAAATCGTTTTTTTCAACGATCACCTGGTTTCCATGGGGAATTCCCATCAGGTTGGTTCTGGAAGCCTGAACAGCCTCTGCTGAAATATCGCTTCCGGATATCAGGCCGCGGTGCAGAGGCTTTATCTTTTCATCGGCCTGTTTTTTGATTTTTTTCCAGAGAGTGCGGTCAAAATCCGGGAGAGATTCAAATCCGAATTTTTTCCGGAAAAGGCCGGGTGGAATGCTGCACTGGTGCATCAAAGCCTCGCAGATCAGGGTTCCGGAACCGCACATGGGATCGACCAGCGGGATTTCTCCTTTCCAGCGGGTATGCTGGATAATGGCTGCGGCAATGGTTTCCTGCATGGGAGCGGTTACGGTTTCCTCCCGATACCCTCTTTTGTGAAGGGGCCCTCCTCCGGTATCCAGACTGATATCGGCTTTGTTATCCCGGATGTGAAGATTAAACTGGAGATCCGGATCAAGGGTATCCACATTCGGACGGGTTCCGGTTTTTTCTCTGAAATAATCGACGATTGCGTCTTTGAGGCAAAGCGCCGCATATTTGGAGTGATTGATATGGCTGTTGGAGACATTAGCGGTAACCGCAAAAGTGGTGTCTGGTTTGAAGAAATCTTCCCACTGGATTGTTTTCCCCTTTTGGTATAAAGTGTCGGTATCCTTGCAGGGAAATGAAATCAGAGGCGCCAGAATCCGGGAAATAACTTTTGTCAGATAATGAATCCGATACAGGTTGGATGCATCGGCCTGGAAATAGATACCGCGGAAGGATACCATGATATTGGTGGCACCCAGTTGCGACAATTCCGCGGCGGCCAGATCCTTGATCTCTTCTGAAATCTGCGCGAAATACATGGAATCATTCTGATACTTGTACCGCGAAATTTTATGTTTACTTTGTTGAATAGGGTTCATATCTTTTCGTATCATGAATAGGTGCTGTCTGAAAAGAAATCATTCACAAAAGGTGTGGCAATATGTTTCTGAAAGAACTGTTTGCAGGTCTTCTGATTTATCAAAAAGCACATCAGGTGATTATGAAACAGAAATTATGGCCGTGGATAGCTGTGCCCGGTGTGTTGAGTTTTTGTTATCTTCTGTTTTTGGCCATATCCGGGATGATTTTTCTACCCGGGTTTTCCGCTTATATCAATGAAAACTGGATTCCCGGGTTCATGAGCGGTGGCGTGACCTATTTTATGGTTTCGATACTGCTGTGGCTTTTTTTGATGATTATCGGGTATCTATCCTATCAACAGGTGATTCTGATTTGTTTTTCGCCCATATTGGCATTTTTATCCGAGATGGTAGAGGCAGGGTTGTATGATCGGAAGCCTCCGAAGTTCACCTTCCAGGACTTTGTAACAGATATCCTTCGAGGATTGGCGATCAACATGCGGAATTTCGGCTGGATGATTTTCTTCACCGGAATCGCATGGCTTCTCAGTATTATTCCGCTGGTTGGTTCTCTGATTTCACCGGTTTTGATCCTGATCATTCAATCGTATTACAGCGGATTTGGCCTTGTTGATTATACCCTGGAACGGAATCGGTTTTCGGTTTCCGAAAGCATTGCATTTGTTCATGATCATAAAGCCAGGGTGACCGGGGTTGGAATAGGATTTGTTCTTATGCTGCTGACGCCGGTAATCGGCTGGTACTTTGCTCCGGGATATGGGACGGTTGCAGCAACCCTTTCGGCATTGGAAAAAATTCATGTTGTCCGTAAGGATCCATCGTGAAAGAAAACGGGGGTGTTATGGTTGATGAGCTGAAAATTGATGGCATAGAAAGCATTATCCCCAATGTTTCAAAGATAAATCCGGTTTTACAAAGGAAAAAAAGAGAAAAAAAACAACATGATGAAGCCGGCAAACACTTTCATGAACTTGCCGAAAAGGTGGAACAGGCCCATCGCATTTTATCTAAAAAAAATTTGCCATACCGGTTCTGTATCTACCGGGAAAAGGGAGATGTTTTTATCGATGTGGCAATTGTAGATGCCGACAGTAAAATAAAAGAGGTGTTTAAACGAAACATTACCCATGATGAATTCCAGTCCTGGATGGAGTTGATTGAAGCGGAAAGTGGAATGATCTTCGATAAGGAGGTCTAATGCTCGGTCTGAATTTGTCTATTGATCAATACCAGGTGGTTTCCAAGATTGATTCCGGTGGAATGGCCACGGTTTATAAAGGGATGCAGCCGTCCCTGAACCGTACGGTTGCCATCAAGGTTCTTCACCAGCAATTTTCAGAAGATCCGCAGTTTGTCAAACGGTTTACACGGGAATCATTGATCATTGCCCGCCTGACCCATCCCAATATCATCCATGTCATTGATCGTGGTATCACGGAAAACGGGATGCCCTATTTTGTAATGGATTTTGTGGAAGGAACGGATGTAGCGAAAATAATTAAACAGGCGAATCATACGGTAAACCAGAAACTGGAGATTATGGTCCAGGTCTGCAAGGCGCTTTCCTATGCCCATAAAAACGGTGTGATTCATCGGGATATCAAACCGGCCAATATTTTGATCGACTTGGAAGGCAATGCCCTGGTAGCGGATTTCGGGATTGCCCATCTGTTTCATAAAAATGATCCTGACAACCTTCAAATGACCAGCGGGAACCTGATTATGGGCACGCTTGCCTACATGTCTCCTGAACAGAAAACCGGGGATCGGCAGATCACCCATTCGTCGGATTTATATTCTCTGGGTGTTGTCATGTTTGAACTGTTTACCGGTTCAAAACCCCTGGGGCAGTTCAAAAAGCCTTCTGACCTGAACCCCACTCTTCCTCAGGGTCTGGATTCCATTATTTTGCAATGCTTGCAGCCGGAGATATCCGATCGTCCGGTATCTGCCGACAGTATCCGGGAAACGCTTCTGGGAATTCTTCAGGGTGCCCATATCCAGGCTTCCAAGAGGAAAAAAGCGACTCAGGGTGTCCAGAAAATGGAGGATATTTTTACCCTTCTCGATATCATCAAGGAAACAAAATATGGAACGGTTTATCTTTTCCGGCACAAAGAAAATTTAAAACTGATGGTAGTCAAACGATACAATCTGCCCATGGGCGGACTGAAATCAGCAAATCTGCTGAAAGACCTGAAACATCCCAATATTGTGGAGATTCTGGGGGTATCCGGCCATCAATCCAATTATATCATTGTGATGGAGTATGTCGGTGGCGGCAGTCTGTCGGATAGAATGCTGGTTCCCCATTCGTGTCAGGATGCATTGAAGATTGTTGATGGCGTGTGCCAGGGGCTGGCCTTTGCTCATAATAATCAAATTGTTCACGGGAATTTGCGGCCTGCCAATATACTGTTTACGGATATGGGAAAGGTGAAAATAACGGATTTTGGTTTGAATGAGCATTATGCCCTGGATCCGGACAAGGCCAACTGGTTCAATACAAGCAGTCAGCCCAGTTCCATGCAGGCGGATATTTTTGCAGTCGGCGCGATTCTGTATAAACTGCTCACCGGTCATGTTCCGTTACTCAAAGGGAAAAGCTTTATCCCCCATCCTGCTTTTTCAGGAATTCCTGAGGATGTGCAGCAGCTTGTGATCCGTTTGCTGTCTCAGGATCAGGCCATCCGGTTTCAGAGTGCAGATCAGGTGGTCGCTGAAATTCATGAAATTCGGCCTACATTTAAAAAAGAGCTGGATGAAACCGTTATGTTTGACAGTTCCATGTTGACGAGCCAGGAAACATCTGCAAATAATATTGTATCGAAAACCAGCAAGAATAAGATCCGGAGAATTTTGTTTCTTCTGACACTGCTTGTTGTGACAGCATTGATCTATTTTTTTGTGGCCTGTCCGGAAGCTTTTTAATATTCGGCAATAGCAGGAGGATATTCTGCACGGAATATTAAAGATTTTTCAAATAATTGGAAAAGAAAAAACATGCCCTCCTTCACACCCTCCTATATTGATTCATATCGATCCGGAAGATTGTCTCAGAAGATTGAAATGGCTCATCAATTGCTCTGTAAATGCGAGGTTTGTCCAAGAAAATGTGGTGTTGACCGGATCAACAACGAGGTTGGATTTTGCAGAACCGGCAAACTTGCCCTGGTTTGCAGTTATCACGCACATTTTGGAGAAGAAGCGCCTCTGGTGGGAAAGAAGGGATCCGGAACCATTTTTTTTTCCTATTGCAATCTGCTGTGTTGTTTTTGTCAGAATTTTGAAATCAGTCATCAGGGAGAGGGGACTGCGGTTTATCCGGAGCAGATTGCCGGAATGATGATTCAGCTTCAGAAAGAAGGATGCCATAATATTAATTTTGTAACCCCTTCCCATGTTGTGCCTCAGATACTTGCCGCCCTTCCGGTTGCCATTGAACAGGGGCTTCATGTTCCGCTGGTATATAATACCGGAGCGTATGACCGGGTAGAGGTTCTGGAACTGCTGGAAGGTGTGTTTGATATGTACATGCCGGATTTCAAGTTTGTAGATCCTGAACTATCAGAGGCTGCCTGCCAGGCCGGGGATTATGCGCTGGTAGCAAAACAGGCGCTAAAAGAGATGTTCAGACAGGTTGGCGATCTGGTTCTAGATGATTCCGGTATTGCCATGAAAGGGCTTTTGGTCCGGCACCTGGTTCTCCCGGACAACTTGGCAGGAACAAAACAGGTCATGGAGTTTATCGTGAATGAGATTTCGCCGGATACCTATGTGAATATCATGCCCCAGTATTATCCCTGCGGATTGGCGGACAAGATACCTGGTTTGAACCGTAGGATTACGGAAAAAGAATTCCGATCCGCGATGGAAGATGCAAGAAAAGCCGGTATCCGGAGGTTTGATCAGCGAAGAAAAATTTTTCAAGTCTGGTAAATGCAGAAAAACGGTATTGTATTTTATCGGAATACTGGATAATGCAGGAGATGACAAGTTCGATTCAAAACAAGGGGTGAAAGATGTTAAGCGAACATGAGAAGCTGGATACTCTGGCGCATTTGGGTATTGAACTGAACCGGGTTCAGGATCTGGATATTCTCATGGAAAAAATACTTTCCGAAGCAAGACGGTTTGTGAACGCAGATGCAGGATCGATCTATCTGCGAGAGAATAACGATCTCCATTTTTCCTATACCCAGAATGCAACGTTGGAGCAGAGAATCAGAAAGGGTGAAAAACTGATCTATGCCACTTTTTCCATTCCCATAGATCAAACCAGTATCGCAGGATATGTCGCAACAACAGGCGATGCATTAAATATAGAAGATGTTTATAAAATCGATTCATCCGCACCCTACCGGTTCAGTCGGAAATTTGATATTGCCTCAAACTATACTACCCGCTCGGCGCTGACCTTTCCTTTAAAAACCGGCCGAGGAGAAATTCTGGGTGTTCTTCAGATTATCAATGCCAGGGATGATAAAAATCAGTTCATTCCTTTTTCTGAAAAAGATCTGGGGGTGATGATCCATTTTGCCAGTATTGCATCGGTTGCGATCAAACGCGCAAGGCTGACCAGGGCGATTATTCTCCGGATGATCCGCATGGCGGAGATGAGGGACCCCAAAGAAACCGGCGCCCATGTTAACCGGGTGGCCAGTTATTCGGTGGAAATATATGAGAGGTGGGCGAGTCAGCATGATCTTTCACCGGAAGTGATCAACAATAATAAAGATGTTCTTCGCATGGCAGCCATGCTTCATGATGTCGGGAAGATTGCAATATCCGATGTCATTCTGAAAAAACCCGGCCGGTTTAACCAGGAAGAATATGAGATCATGAAAAAGCACACGCTCTTTGGCGCTCAACTGTTTCAGGACAATCAGTCGGAGTTTGATGAGGCTTCCTTGCAGGTTGCCTTAAATCATCATGAGTGGTGGAATGGCGAAGGATACCCGGGATATGTGGATATCCATACCGGGGAACCTCTTCCTGGTTATGAAGAGGAAGATGGGAAAACAAAGGGGAAAAAAGGAGAAGAGATTCCGATTTTCGGCAGAATAGTGGCACTCGCGGATGTATATGATGCACTTTGCTCTACAAGGGTATACAAAGAAGCTTGGGATGAAGATAAAGCCCTTGCCGTGATCCGGGAGAATTCCGGTAAGCAGTTTGACCCCGAACTGGTTGAAATCCTGTTCGAGAGCCTGGATGTCATCCACGCCATTGCAAGGCGGTATTCCGAAATTTGAAATTCAATACACCTCCATCAACGATTTCCACCTTTGAAATTCCGTTTCCACTGAGAGCCCCCTTTTTTTCAGAACAGCGATCATCTTTTTATCATTAAACCGCACATAGGGATTGACCTTTAATTCATCTGCCAGTGTGGAGAAAACATGGTATGGGTCATATTTTGAAAGAAACCGGTCCAGTTCTGGGTTGTCCGGGTCGATGGTTCGGGCAAACTGAATTGCGTACCTTACATAGTCGTGTCCTGCATACACAATGGTTGTTTCAGGAAGATCAAATATCAGCTTGATGGATGAAAAGAATGCCTTCAGATCCCCGGTAAAGCAGTTGCCGACTGTTCCGTTAAAAAGCGTATCCCCTGAAATGATATGACCGTCCGTATGGAAGATCATTGAATCCTCCGTATGCCCTGGTGTATGGAAAACCTGAATGGTTTCGTTGTCCAGCAGAATGGTTTTTTGCTTCCGGAGGGTCTGGTTGTCCAGAAAATCTGCATCGGTTCTTTCAAGGATTTCCCGATTCCCGGAAACGTGATCCGGATGCATGTGCGTGTTGGTCAGATATTGTAAATGAAGGTTTAAATCTTTGACATAGGACAGAATTGAATCGACAGCTCCGGCGTCAATGGCCATGGCGGATTGGCTGCCGTACAGAAGATAGCTGAAATTGTCAGTTGAATATCGAAACTGTTTGATCTGCATATTCTATTCATATTTATATTCGGAAATTGTTTTTCTAATCTTCCGGTTCAGGGAAATGGCTTGTTCCAATGAACTGTTTTCTTCTTTAAGTTCTTTCCGTAAAATCAAGTGAGTCTTGTCCATCTCATCGGACAGAAAAGCAATCGATTTGATAGTCGAAGCAAGCAGAGAGTTAAAGTGATTGATTTTTTCAGCAAGTTGCTTTCCTTCATCATTTTTTCTGAGATGGATTTGAAAATTGATATCATTATGGATCATTCGATCCAGTGAATCCTCAAACCGGTAGACCGGGCCGGCAAACCTGTGTGTAAAAAAGGTGGCAAGACAGATCAGCATCGCAGCTCCTATAATGATATAGAACCAATAACTGCCCAGTATTCTGGATAGAAGAGGAATGGATACGGATGGATCCAAAGCACCTTCATGACCCATGAAGTAGGAAGCCAATTTGATGGAGAAGAAAGTATAGATAAAGCTTAGAAGGGCAGTTCCTATTCCGATCAGGAGCAGGAAACTGAAAATCGATTTATACAATGAGATTTGTTTCTGGAAAAAATATTTTCGTTTATTTTTATTGCCGGTCATATCGCCCCCATGAAAGTGATTAGAGTATAGCGTTGTTTCGTCTGAATGTCAGAATCGATTATCAGGAAAAACAGAGAATGTAAAGTGTTGTATTGTAATGATTTAAAAACAAGTTATTTTTTTTTCGACTCGGTTTCGCTGATTTGCACGGATGTGTATTTCGGATTTGCCCATTACAACATTTTCAGGCAGATGGAAGGCCGAAAAAAGCGTTATGGTTCTGTCTGAAATCCATCTGAAAAATGATCCACAAGACGTCCGTCTGGTTCCATGGTAATGATAAGTCCTTCTACATTGGGCAACCGGTTGATTAATTCCAGTCCTTTTTGAGGACCCATTACCATGACGGCTGTGGCAAGACCATCTGCATAGGTGCAGGTATCGGCAATGATGGTTGCACTCACCACCTGATTGGAAACCGGAAATCCGGTTTTGGGATCAAGGATATGGGAGTAAATCTTCCCATCCTGCTCAAAAAAATTTCGATAATCCCCGCTGGTGGCCATGGCTTTGTTTTCAAGGGGCACAACCTTGTAAACTTCAGTATAGGGTGCCCCTTTTTCCGGTCTGTTGATACCGATGTGCCATTTTTTGCCATCGAGCCTGCGACCTTTCGCAAATACCTCGCCACCGATTTCAACCAGATAATTATTAATTTTATTCTGCTCGATCAGTTGTGCGATCTGATCCACTCCATACCCTTTTGCAATAGAGGCGAGGGTCAGGGAGATGCCTGGGATATTCTTGGAAACCGAGTTGCCCTGGTGAATTTCAATGTGCTGAAAGCCGGTTTGTTGAAGCAATGCCCTGATTTTCTCAGCAGGAGGGATTTTTCTCTCATTTCCGGCTTTTCCGAATCCCCACAGATCCACAAGCGGTCCGACGGTTCCATCCCATGAACCCTGGGTCTGGTGATGAATTGTTTTGGCAATTTTCAACACCGACAGGAAGTCTTGGGAAACAGGCATCGTGATATGGGTATCGAGAGCGTTAAATACACTGATTTCACTATCTTTTCGAAAAACAGACATGCTGTGATTGATCTCATCAAGACGGAGGTCAATTTTTTTTTTCAGTCCTTCAAGATCATCACGATTGCCGATAAGAACTTTTATATTATATACGGTTCCCATGGTGCGTCCGGAAAGTGAAGCTTCTTTTTTTGCATTGCATCCGCTTGCCGGGATGATCAACAGGAGAATAAACAGAACCCCGATTTTTTTCATATCAATGAATCCTTTCAACAGATTCTTGGCAGTTGTTCACCGGTTTGCATATCAACGATTCTTTCTCCACCGATTCTGGTTTCCATAATGACACGACCCGGACGGGTGTCTGTTACTTCTCCGATCACACACGCATCCTTGCCGGCCGGATCTTTTTGAATGGCTGAAAGGACACCTTCAACTTCTGATGGTGGAAGAAAGGCAAGCAGCTTTCCTTCATTTGCAACATACAGCGGATCAAAACCAAGCAGTTCACAGATCCCGGCAACTTCTTTTTTTACCGGTATCCGGTCTTCATAAATTTTAATGCCAACGGAAGACTGGAGGGCGATCTCATTAATTGTCGTTCCTACGCCGCCCCTGGTTGGATCACGCAGAACATGAATATTCCTGCTGACCGACAGCATGGATTGAACCATGTGGTTGAGCGGAGCGGAGTCGCTTCTGATCCCGGTATCAAAAGTCAATCCCTCCCGTTGCGTTAGAATGGTCATTCCATGGTCAGCAATGGTTCCGCTTAAAATGATCTGATCGCCGACACGCGCTTTTTCTCCACCGACATCAACTCCATCGGGTATCCATCCGATTCCTGAGGTGTTAATAAAAATTCTATCTGCAGCGCCTTTTGGGACAACCTTGGTATCCCCGGTAACGACCAGTACATCTGCTCTCCTGGCGGCTTTTCCCATGTCAAAGAGAATTCGCCTGAGTTCTTCGATCGGGAAACCTTCCTCAATAATCATTCCAACACTTAAATACAGCGGACGTGCGCCGCACATGGACACATCATTTACTGTTCCGTTAATCGCCAGGTCTCCGATACTTCCACCTGGAAAAAACAAAGGAGAGACCGTGTAGGTATCGGTTGAAAATGCCAGACGGACTCCATTGATTTCAAGATTTGCACCATCATTAAGCATGGAAAGGATCGGATTTTCAAATACCGGCAGCATGATGTTCCGGATCATGGCGCTCGACACTTTTCCGCCGCTGCCATGATCCAACAGGATATGATCAATCGTCATTTAATGAACCTCTGCTTTTTTTTCAAATATTGATTTTCCGGCAAATTTTTTTTACCGAGAGCATCATCTCTTTTACAAACCGGCAAACCGGCAAACCGGCAAACGGGCAAACCGGCAAACGGGCCAACCGGCAAACGGGCCAACCGGCTAACGGGCCCCGCTCACCCCGTATGATACTTATCGTAAGCTGCACAGATCCCTTCACTTGAAACCATGCAGGGGCCAACCGGGTGTATGGGTGTACAAGTTTTCTTATACAAAGCGCAATCCAATGGTGTTTTTACACCAATCAGGACTTCACCACATGCGCATCCCTTTGGTTCCGGCGCCTGCTGATAGGAGATCTGAAATCGTCTGGTTGCATCAAAATTCTCATATGCTTTTTGAAAAATCAATCCGCTGTCCGGAATCAGCCCAATTCCTCGCCAGGTTGCAATCCCGGTCTGGAAAACAGTATTCAGAAGGGTTTGGGCTTTTACATTGCCTTCTTCTGTTACGGCCCGTGGATAGGCATTTTCAAGATCTTTTTTTCCGGTTTCGATCTGTTTGACCAGCATGTGGATGCCGGTTAAGATATCAACCGGTTCAAAACCGGCAATCACACATGGAATCGGGTAGTTCTTTACAAAACCACGATAGGCTCCGGCTCCGATAATCACGGAAACATGGCCGGGGAGAAGAAAGCCGTTAATGTTGACTTCCTTGGTTTGCAAGAGTGCGGTCAGCGCCGGAACAACCTGTTTGTGGGCGGAAATCACGGAAAAGTTGGTCAGATTCATGGCCTGGGCGGAAAGAACGGATGCGGCAATCGTCGGTGCCGTGGTTTCAAAACCCACACCCAGAAATACCACTTCCTTATCCGGGTTGATCTTTGCAATTTCCAGTGCATCAAAAGCAGAATAAACCATTCGAATATCCTGTCCTTTTGCCCGTTCCTTTTGCAGAGAGGAGTTGGAGCCCGGAACACGCATCAGATCTCCAAAGGTCGTGATAATGACACCTTTTTTCCGTGACAATTCAATAAAGGCATCAATCTCTCCTTGCGCTGTTACACAAACCGGACAACCCGGACCGGAAAGAAGGGAAATTGTGTTGGGAAGAATGGAACGAATTCCATGTTTGAATATGGAAACCGTGTGTGTTCCGCAAACCTCCATCAGACGAACAGGCTTCCGGCTGTTTTTTTGAATCTCCTGAATCAGACTTTTGGATAATTTTTTATCCCGATATTCTTCCGCATATTTAATCGGCATGTTGTTGATCTCCTATTCCGGCAGATGCGATAATGGCCTGTCCCAATGAGATTCCTCCATCATTGCAGGGAACCATGGAATGGCTCAGAACTTCAAACCCTTTTCCCGCTAGAGACCGGGAAAAACCTGTTAAGAGAATCTGGTTTTGGAACACACCACCGCTCAGGGCAATCCGGTTCAGGCCGGTTGTCTTTCGGATGACTTCCGAAAGATCCGTAAATAGATGAATCAGGGTATTGTGAAATTTTCCACAGATAACCGGTTGGGAGACATGGTTGATCACATCTTTTACGACTCCTTGTACAATGGGTTTTACATCGATTTGAAGGGGAGTGGTTTCCTGCCAGGAGTATTCATAACTCCCTTCAATGGAGCGATCAGCCGTCATTTCCATCTCCATCGCAGCCTGGCCTTCAAATGAAACCCGATACCGCAAACCGACAATGGCCGCAATCCCATCAAACAATCGTCCAAGGCTTGATGTCATGGGAGCGTTTATTCTGCCGGTCACCATCCGGGCAATTGTGTTTATTTTTGAATCATCAATTGCCTGGAACATCGGAAGATTGAATTCCCGGAAGGTTTCTCCAAAACTGTCAAGCAGGTAGCTGATCCCCATCCGCCATGGCTCCTTGATGGCGGCAGTGCTTCCCGGCATGGGTATATAGGATAAATGGGCGAGCCTGTCAAATTTTCCGGGATCTGCCAGTAAAACCTCTCCTCCCCATATCCTGCCATCCGTACCATATCCGGTTCCATCAAATGCAAGGCCAATAACCGGTTCCTCTATCTTGTTTTCAGCCATACAGCTTACAACATGCGCATGATGATGTTGAACACCGATTTTTTGTTTGTTTTTCTGGGCTGCTGCATATGCCGTACTCAGGTAGTCCGGGTGAAGATCATGGGCAATGACATCCGGATGGATATCCAGAATCTGCTGCATATGCGTTATGGTTTTTAAAAAAAAGGCTTCTGTGGAAGGGTTTTCCATGTCACCGATATGTTGGCTGAGAAACGCCTGGTTCCCACGGGTCAGGCATATTGTATTCTTCAGTTCTGCTCCGCAAGCAAGAACTTCTTCTGTTTTGGAACCGAGAAATATCGGAACCGGAACATATCCCCTGGATCTTCGGATTTGAAGGGTCTTCCGGTTGGCCACCCGAACAATACTGTCATCGCTTCGGAGATAGATATCCCGATTGTGGATCAGGAAAAAATCGGCAATGGCTCCCAGCTTCTGAAATGCATCCTGATTGCTGATGGATATGGGTTCTTCACTTTTGTTGCCGCTTGTCATGACAAGGGCTGAAAAGGGATAGGAGAGGAGGAGATAATGCAATGGTGTATAAGGCAGCATCACACCTAAGTATTGGTTTCCGGGCGCAACCAGTTTGGCTATGGAACTGCGCCGCCTTTTTTTGACAATGGTAATGGGGCGGGCAGGGGATAGAAGCACTTTTTCTTCCTCGGCATTCAATTCCGCGAACTCTTTTATTTTTTCAATATCACGGGCCATGAGAGCAAGGGGTTTTTCCTCGCGGGTTTTTTTTCTGCGTAAATTGGCAACTGCGCTATTATTTTCTGCATCCACGGCCAGATGAAATCCACCCAGTCCTTTGATTGCAATAATTTTTCCGGCTTTTAAAAGTTCGATTGTTTTCTGTATCGGATTTCCGGTTTCAACTTTTTCACCTTTATCGGTGTGCAGGGATACCATGGGGCCGCACTGGAAGCAGGCATTGGGCTGGGCATGGAAGCGCCGGTCAAGGGGGTCGTCATATTCCTCCCGGCATTCCGGACACATCTGAAAATGTTTCATAGAAGTATACGGGCGGTCATAGGGAATATGATCGATAATGGTGTATCTCGGACCGCAATTGGTGCAGTTGATGAACGGATAGTGAAAACGCCGGTTTTTTGGATCAAATAGTTCAGACAAACAGTCGTTACAAATCGAGACATCCGGTGAAATCAAGGTCGATTTCATTTCCTGACGTCCTGTGCTGGACTGGATGGAGAAATTGGAATAACCTTTTACCGGCGCGTCGGAAATGAGCATATGGGTAATCTGGGCGATGGGGGGCTTTTTTACGGGGATGGTACGGCAAAATGACTCAATATTCTCAGGGGTGCCTTCCACGAAAATGGAAACACCATCAGCGGTGTTTTCGATTTTACCACACAACCTGTTTCCTACTGCAAGTTGAAAAATAAAAGGCCGAAAACCAACGCCCTGTACAATGCCGTTAATTTTCAATCTCTTAGCTATACAATCTGTTTTATTATCCCTCATTAATTCGAAATATCGTCCTTTTCCACAAATGCGAGGGCTTCTTTGAGAAGTTGAAGGGTCTCTTTTGCCGTAATCTCATCAATCTTATGAATGGCAAAGCCTGCGTGAACAATAACATAATCCCCGAGTTGAGGATCTTCAATCATCAGAAGGCTTACATCTCTTTTGATCCCATCGACATCAACGGTTCCCATATCCCCAACAATGCTGATAATTTTGGATGGTATTGCGAGGCACATAATCCGTACTCCTTTTTTTGCCCTGAAATTTCAAGCGGCATGAGTTCTTTTTAGCACCATTTCAATTGTCAGGTCAATTTCAGTTTTTTGAATCGCCTTGTAAAAATAATCTGTTTATGCAAGAAATAAAATAGTTCAGGAGAATGATTTACCGGCCATTTCGGCAGTGAAAAGGATATCCATATGCGCTTGGAACAAAATACAGTTCATCGAAAGACTTTTTCACCCTGGTATGATACCGAGTTGATGTGCCTGGTTACCATTCTTTTTTCCGTTCTGGTGTTTCTGTTTTGTCTTGCTGGTATCTCCGTGTGTAACGAAAAGGAAGAGTTTCAAAACTATATTTGGGTTCCCACTTTTCTGATGATGATGAGTGGCGGCCTTTTCTTATCCCTGATTATTCGACTGACCGGAAGATCTGTCACCCGTTACCGGAATCGGAATCTGAATGGTTTTTCCTGAAAAGGCAGGTAATTGAGCCAATTTCAAAACTATTAAAAAGCGTCACACCGGCGAAAATCAGTGCCCAGAAAAGAGCTGAAAATACTGGATTCTAGTTTTCGCCGGAACTACAACAACAGACTTTTGAAATTGGCTCAATTGAACAGCAGGTTGCAGGTCATATCGGAGTGCGGTTTAATTTATCGAAACAAGGAACCATCATTTCAATGAAAAAATGAAAAATCTTGGCGGTCAATCCCCATACCGTGACATCGTCAAATGGATAAAGAAGCTCAAACACATCCGGAAGCCTTCCGGAATAATTTTTTTCCTGATGTGTCTTGATCAGATGTTCGATCGGGATGGCGACCATTTTGGATATTTCAGCAGAATCAAACCGGATATCGCTTTTTCCATTCCATAGCCCGATAAACACCTCCACATCCCGATTGAATATGGTTTGAAAGTGTCCCATTGAACCAATAAGCTCCACATGATCCTTCGGTATGTTTACTTCTTCTTGAAGCTCACGATAGGCAGCATCCAGTGGAACTTCATCCGGATGTTCAAGATGTCCTCCGGGAAGTGCTACCTGGTTACGCCAGGGATAACCCTCATTATCCGCTTTTTGAATGGCAAGAATTTGTGGCTGGTGATCCAGATTGAAAATGAGCAGAAACACACATGCAGTCTTATACTCTTCATCCTCAGGTGCCTGGGGAAGATTTGTATGTTCCAGATTATTTTTCAAACAGGACAGCGTGTTTTCCATGATCATTTCCGGGTTTGCAAAAATTCTGATAAATTCATTTTTTTATAACTGTCTGTATGAATAAATTTTAGAAAAGAAACCATCTCCTCTGGAGAAATGTAGCCGGGACGGTTGGCAATTTTTTCACTATCTGTCTGCAAAAACCAGTTGGAAGGAAGGCCTGTGACCCTGTACTGTATTGCCAGTTCTCTTTGCTGGTCAGCATCCACCTTGATTGGAATAAAATTTTCATTCAGATACTGAACCACGGAAGCATCTTTAAATGTTTTCTGGTCCATGATTTTACAATATCCGCACCAGGAAGCAAAGAAATGCAAAAATATTTTTTTACCCTCTGACTTTGCAGTGGTAATTCCATTTTGATAGGTCTGCCATTGAATTTCATTGGATACGGCATGGGTTGCAGAAGCGACATGGATCAATCCAAGAAAAATAAAGACGAACAGACAGCTTTTGTTAAGATTTATTTTCATATTCATTCCCCAATCATCTGTTTCGAGCTGTGGATGGTTTCAGGTTAAAGGCCTGTCAGCAAAAAGAGTTTGTCGAAAAATAGCAAAAGGCCCATAATAATCAGAAGGATGCCGGTAACCAGATGGAAATATCGGATAACCTTTACAGCCTTTTTGACAAATATAAGTACAAAATTAATAAAAATCGATAGCAAAATAAAAGGAAGTGCCAGACCTGCGGAATAAACGGCAAGAAGCAACATTCCCTTGTAGACGGTTTCCTGGCTTCCAGCCAGGATCAGAATTGAACCCAGCAATGGTCCCACACAGGGACTCCAGCCCGCTCCAAAGGCCATCCCGATCAGAAAAGCGCCAAAAAAGTGAAGGGGTTTTTTTTGCAGATGAACTCTTTTTTCAAAGTGAAGTTGTCGAACCTGGATCAGTCCTGTCAAATGGATCCCAAACAGGATAATGATAATCCCCCCGATTTTGGTAATCACATTTCGATATTCAAACATCAATCCGCTCAAAAAAGAGGCCGATGCACCAAGGAAAATAAAAACCAGCGAAAAACCAAAAACATAGGAGAGTGTGGATGCGAAAATTTGAAAGCGAACAGCAGAAGATTTGTTTTCCGTTAACTCTTCCAGGGAAAGACCTGTAATAAAAGTGAAATATGCAGGAATCAGCGGCAATACACAGGGAGAAAAAAAAGAAGCCATTCCGGCAAAGAGTGCAAGGTGATAGGGTATATTTTCAGGTGTCATGATGAAAAATCAATAGGATTCAATCCTTATTTACTTAATTCCCGGGAACGCTCCGCAGCCCTTGAAATGGCTTCGACAATAACCTCTTTAACACGGTATGCATTCAGCACTTGAAATGCCGCTTCTGTTGTCCCTCCGGGAGATGTAACTTTTTTACGAAGCATTTCAGGTGATTCTTTGCTATCCTGCATCAGTTTCAAGGCACCTTCAATGGTTTTCATGGTCAGGGTAACAGCGGTTTTTGGATCAAATCCCAGGCGGATTCCTGCTTCGATCATGGATTCGGCAAGAAAAAATGCATAGGCTGGTCCGGAGCCGGAAACAGCCGTTACGGCATCCATCTCTTTTTCGGTAACCTCAACCACCGATCCCATCGCTTCTAGTATGATTTTCGCTGTTTCCATATTTTCCGGGGTAGCGTGCTGGTTGCCGCACATTCCGGACATGCCGGAAAGAACCAGCGCCGGTGTATTGGGCATGACCCGGATAATCGGCATGGCGTTAGGAGAGAGGTTCCCGAGTCCCGGATAAAAAAGCGTTTCCAGCTTTTGAATCGGTACACCTGCGGCAATGGAGATAATCATTTTTGGATCTGAAAGGGATGGATATCCTGATGTTTCCGTAAGCTCGCTCACAACCGGTTCCATTAGCTGGGGTTTAACAGCAAGAATAATGATTTCATTTTGTTGAAAAAGATGGAAATTATTTTTTGCAATATTGACCGAATATTTCTTCTGGAGATGGTCAAGTCTTTCCTGGTTGGGATCACTGATCAACAGGTCATCCGGATTGCTGATTTCAGACCGGAGCAATGCGCCAATAAATGCTTCGCCCATATTTCCGGCACCGATTATACCGATTTTTTTTTGCAACCTTTTCAAAACAGTTCTCCTGACCTTGCCTGCAATTCATTTGAGCCTATATCTTTATCCCAATTACAGGACATCCACAATCCCTTTTTTAAGTCATGACTTGCTCAATTCCATAGGCTTGTGGGAAATCTCTTGACTTATGGATGAGATATTATTAGTTTTTCAGCACCAAGCTGTTCAGGCAGCCGCATTTTTTATGAATTTTCATTTGTATTACCGTAAAGTTGAGGTTTTATCGAATATGTTTATCATAGGTAATTTTCTTGAAGCCGTTGCTACCGTCGTTCATTATATACTGAACCTTTTCATGTGGATTGTGATTGCCAGGGCGGTTTTATCGTGGGTCAGCCCGGATCCGTATAATCCGATTGTCCGGTTCATCCATAATGTTACCGAACCAGTACTCTCGCGTATTCGGTCCACAATCCCTGCTGTAGCCGGAGGGATCGATTTCTCGCCCATTATTGTATTTCTGGCAGTTGTATTTCTGGATAAGTTTATTGTGGGAAATCTTCTGGGTATTTCCAGGAGATTTTTTGTTGAGTGACCGGAGTGGAATAGGCGGTTTTTTTAAATGAATCAAAACACGAAACAGGTAATGGAGGCTTCCCCATGATCAAAATTACTCCCGATGATATACAGGAAAAGCGGTTTCCAGTCCGATTCAGAGGGTTTGATATCCGGGAGGTTGATCTTTTTCTCGAAAAGCTGTCTGAAGCATTTGAATCCCTTACCATTGAAAACGGAAACCTGAAGGACAAAATCGATCGGTTAAACCTGGAAGGTGAAGGATACAAAAAAAGGGAAGAGATTTTCAAGCGGGCCATCCTGAATTCCCAGAAAGTTCTCGATCAGATGAAACAGAACGCTCAAAAATCCGCTGAGCTTATTGTTGCCGAAGCAGAAGTGAATGCAGAAAAAATTTTGAACCGGGCTCACACCAGGCTGGCCCAGCTTCATGAAGATATTGCGGAACTGAAACGTCAGCGAATGCAGATTGAGGTACAGATCCGTTCCATACTCGAGTCGCATACCAAGTTGCTGGACATTGAAAAAGAAGATATCAAGGCATCGGATGTTGCGGATGATAAGGTGAAAATATTGAATCGGCCTTTATAACCTTATTCAGTTGCATATCCGTATATTTTTTCATATATAATGTAGTCATTCCTTTGCATTTACATAATCATTTGATATACACCATCATAATTCAATTCCGAATTCATAATGGATTTGCGAATGAGGATTCGATTCCAGTAAAATCCGAAACCATATAAAACAAAAAGGCAGGAGCATTCAATGGCGAAAATTGATGCGTTTTTTAAGCTGATGCACGAACAGGGCGCCTCAGACCTTCATCTTGTGGCCGGGCAGCAGCCGGCGCTTCGGGTCAGAGGTGAGATCGAAAGGGTGAAATACAAGGTTCTGGATAACGATCATTTGCGGAGCATGCTGTATGAGATTACTCCGGAAGAAAAAATAAAACTTTTTGAGGAAACAGGAGATGTTGATTTTGGATATGAGATTCAAGGTCTTGCCCGCTATCGTGTCAATTTTTTCATGCATCGGAATGGCGTAGGGGCGGTTTTCCGGGAAATTCCCAGTGTTATCGCCACAATAGAACAGCTCGGGTTGCCTTCTGTTGTGGGAAAACTGGCAACCCTTCCCCGCGGTCTGGTTGTGGTTACCGGTCCAACCGGCAGCGGGAAATCCACCACGCTTGCCGCCATTATTGATGTCGCAAACCGGACCAGAAAGGATCATATCATCACGATTGAAGATCCGATTGAGTTTGTTCATCAAAGTCAGAGCTGCATTATCAATCACCGGGAGGTCGGGATTCATACGAAAAATTTTTCAGCAGCTCTCCGCGGCGCACTTCGTGAGGACCCGGATATTATTCTGGTCGGCGAGATGCGGGATCTTGAAACCATCTCCCTGGCCATTGAAGCTGCTTCAACCGGCCATCTTGTTTTTGCTACACTTCATACCACCAGTGCAGCCAAAACAGTCGACCGGATTATTGAAGTTTTCCCAGGAGAACAGCAGGCGCAGATCCGGTCAACCCTTGCCGATGGCATCAGGGCGGTTATTGCACAGGTTCTGTTTAAACGAGTGGACATCAAAAGCCGTTGCGTAGCACCTGAAATATTGATTGCAACACCGGCTGTCCGGAATCTGATCCGGGAATCCAAAACCCATCAGTTGCCTTCCATGATGCAAACCGGGAAAAAATATGGAATGCAGCTTCTGGACGATGCCATCATGAACCTGTATCAAAAGGGCTGGATCAGCGCGAATGAGGCGTATGCAAAAGCAAATGACAAAGAACAGTTCAGACCGTTTTTACAGGCACAACCAAACGATTTTACGGAAGTGTAGGGAAGTGTGCAGGGGTTATTTTGTAAAGCCGACGGGTTTAAAATAATGGCATGGTAAGGAGCGTAAAATGAAAAAACAGGAGCTGGACCATATTCTTGCCAGAATGCTGGATTCCTATGAGAATGTATCCGACCTGAATCTGACAGTAGGAAAACCGATGCAGGTCGAAAGTTCAGGTGAGTTGCTTCCCGTTGAGATGAAACCGGCCTTTGAGGAGCTGACACCGTTCCAGACGGAAATACTGGCCATGAATCTGATTAATCATGATCCGCGTTTAACCGAAAATCTGATCAAAGAAGGTTCCTGTGACCTTTCCTACAGCCTGCCGGGGAAAGCACGGTTTCGTGTCAACATTTTTTCCCGTTCCGGAGACTATTCCATTGTACTGAGACGTCTGGAGTCAACTGTTCCAACTATAACCAACCTGAATCTGCCGGAGGTTTTTTATAAACTTGCGGAAGAAAAAAATGGCATCATCTTTGTCACCGGTGCCACAGGTACCGGGAAGTCCACCTCACTGGCGGCGGTTCTGGAGCATATTAATGAAAACCGGTCTGTTCATATCGTTGCACTGGAAGATCCCATCGAATATCAGCATCCCCATAAAAAAGCCACCTTCAATCAGAGAGAGCTCGGGAAGGATTTTAGTGAGTTTTCCAATGGACTCCGTGCCGCACTCCGCCAGGCACCGAAAGTCATCCTGGTTGGAGAGATGAGGGATCGGGAAACCGTCGAGATCGGTTTGCGGGCTGCGGAAACCGGGCATCTTGTTCTGACCACACTGCATACAGTGGATGCCGGGAAAACCATTAACCGAATCCTCGGTATGTTCAATACAGATGAGGAAAGCCAGGTCCGCGTAAGGCTTGCTGAAACCGTTCGGTGGATAGTATGCCAGAGGCTTCTGCCCAAGGTAATCGGGGGCAGAATTGCTGCATTTGAAATTTTGGGAACCAATCTGAGGGTGAAAGATTCGATTCTAAATGGTGAGTCCGAAGGAAAGACTTTTTATGATATCATGGAGGCAAGCCGGGCATTTGGAATGACAACCTTTGATGATCATATAATCAAGCTGTTTGAGCAGGGGTTTATTTCAGAGGAAGTAGCTCTTGGCTTTGCATCACGAAGGGGAATTGTCGCACGGGGTATTGATATTGTAAAAAGTTCCAGGGGAGAGGCAACAACCGACATTGAGAATCTTGAAATTGACAGCCATTATGGTAAGTTTCGGTAATCCATGATCCTGACGTCATGTTGAATCGAACGGTAAATCAACATCCAAAAAGGAGGTCTTTGAACGGACAATGGAAATTATTTGTGATCAGTGCGATCGAAAACTGAAAATCCCGGATGAGAAAATTCCAGAGGGTCGGAAAGTTACCGTAACATGTCCTGGATGCAAAAAAAAGTTATCTGTAGAGCGAAAGCCGGATACCATTGAAGAAGCTGCTTCTTTTCAATTTGATACAGGGGATAGTGATTCGAAAGACGCCGATCAATCGGATTTTGGATTCGGGCTTTCCGATGATTATGAACATCCGGACAGAACATTTGAGTTTATTGAAGATGAAGGAAAAATTGTTCTGATCTGTGAAGAAGACAGAGCAATAAAAGAAAAAATCAAACCGGTTCTCGACTTCATGGAATACCATATCATTGAGGCGAGCAACGCCAGAGAAGCGATTAAAAAAATGAGATACAACCACTTTAATCTCATTATCATTAATGAAGAATTTGATTCCCGAGATCCGGATGCCAATGGTGTCATGATCTATCTGTCCCGCATCCAGATGCTGGATAGAAGGAAAATGTTTGTCACGATGCTGACCCGCCGTTTTCCAACGATGGATCACATGATGGAGCTGAATAAGAGCGTGAATCTGATTATCAATCTGAAGAATCTGGATGATATTGAAAAAATATTGCGGCGTGGTATATCGGACAATGATATGTTTTACAGGCTGTATATGGAAAATTTGAAAAGTATTGGACGTTTATAAAGAGTTTTGAAATGAAATCAGGTAATAAACCGTATACATGTAACGAATATCGTATTGAGATGATTTTACTTGGATTGAACAATAGGCTGAATCAGGAAAATCTTACCCAAGAGGAAAGACAAAAAATCGAGGAAGAGATTGTCCGCCTTGAGTCTGATATGGGCATGTCATAATGGGCATGGATAACCAACAGAAAGCGGATATCCGAAAAGTATTAGAGAAACTGTATCGGATCACCTTATTCCCGCCCATACCCGGGTTTGCCGACTTCATCAGTGTCTGGCTGTACAAGGGGCCTCCCTGCTTTATTGTGGATATCGGCCCGTCCGTAACAGTCCCTCAGCTCATCACAGCGCTGAAATATCTGGAAGTCTACAGAATTGATTATCTTTTTTTAACCCATATTCATATTGATCATGCCGGCGGAGCCGGCGATTTTCTTCATTTTTTTCCGGAAACCCCGGTTATTGTCCATCCGGAAGGGATTTCCCATCTGATTGACCCTTCCCGGCTGTGGAAAGGAAGCATCGATGTGTTGGGAGAGATTGCAAAAGCCTATAAACCGATCCAGCCGGTACCGGAAAATCTGCTGATGGATGTCAATCATTTTTACAGCTATCCGGTTGAGCCCATCCTGACGCCCGGCCATTCCGCCCATCATATCAGTTATCAGTTTGAAGATATCCTGTTTGCAGGGGAGGCCGTGGGTGTCAATTTATCAGAGGCTGCCGGGCAGGAATATTTACGGCCCGCGACCCCGCCGCGATTTTTTCTGGAGACTTTTGTTCAAAGTCTGGATCGGTTGCTGGACAGGAATGCGGATCTGATCTGCTACGGACACTGGGGGGCAAAAGAATCCGGCCGTGAATGGATGGCAAAGCATCGGAACCAGTTGTATCTCTGGAATCGGATTATCGGAGAAGAGATGGGGAAATGGAATCAGGAATCTTTTGTTCCGGATTGCATGAAGCGGCTTTTTTCCGAAGACACACTGCTGTCCGGTTTTTTTAACCTGGATGCGGAAACCCAAAAAAGAGAAGAATACTTTATCACAAACAGCATCAAGGGGTTTGGATTATTTCTTAAGGCGGCTGCTGATAATACGTAACCCATCCAGTGTGAGAGACGGCTCGATTGCTTCAATTGTGCCGGAAACATTGGATATCAGGCAGGCAAGGCCTCCGGTTGCAATCACCTTGGCATGGGAGCCCATCTCCTTGTCCATCCGGCGGACAATTCCATCCACAAGCCCGGCATATCCAAAAATAATTCCGGACCGGATGCTTTCCCTCGTATCTTTTCCAATGACCGATAAAGGCGGTTCAAAGAGTTCAACCCTGGGCAGCTTTGAGGCATTCATAAACAGGGCCTCGGATGAGATCATCAAACCAGGAGATATGGCTCCGCCCAGATACTCCCCTTTTTCTGAAATGGCATCAAATGTTGTTGCGGTTCCAAAATCAATAACAATCAGGCTGCAATGATATTTATCATATGCGGCAACTGCATTGACAATCCGGTCTGCACCGACCTCGGACGGGTTATTGTACAGGATGGGCATGGATGTAATGGTTTTTGCATCCACCCATATCGGAGAATGGTTCAGGTATTTCTTGCAGAAGGATTCATAAATCATGACAACCGGCGGAACAACACAGGAAATGATGGTTTTCTTGATTTCCTGGAACGTTATGTTGCTGCTCATAAAGAGACCGGAAGCCAGAATAAAGAATTCATCCTCGGTGGCGTTTCTTTCCGTCCGGATTCGCCAGTCTTTTACCAGTCGCTCGCCGTCAAATATCCCCAGAACCGTATTCGTGTTTCCAACATCAATGACAAGAAGCATAAAGAAATCCTTTTCATCCAGTTGAAGCATTTCGAATTTCATCAATGATTTTCAATGTTGCACAGGTATTGGCCACATTATGACATCTTACAATATGTACCCCGCTGAGCCCGCAAGCGGCAACCGCTGCCTGTGTCCCTGTTTCCACTGACAATGAATCCGGATGGGGGGCTTTGTTTTCGATCTCGCTCAGTTTATTCCGGATAAACGCTTTTCGGGAAGGCCCCACGAGAACAGGGACCTTCAGGTCCAGAAATTCATGAATATGCTTGAGCAGCTGGAAGTTATGTTCAAATGTTTTTCCAAACCCGATTCCCGGATCGATGATAATCCGGGAGCTGTCAATCCCTTTGTCCATGGCTGATTGGATAGCGTTGCTTAGAAAGGTCCGGATTTCTCCAACAACATTCTGATAGACGGGAGATTTCTGCATGTTTTTGGGAGTGCCAAGCATGTGCATCAGAATGACAGGAACCTTTGATTCTGCAACCACCATGGCCATGTCAGGGTCCTGTCTCAGCGCACTGATGTCATTAATGATAGAGGCTCCTGCATCCAGAGCTTTTCGGGCAACCCGGGCTTTTGTCGTATCGATGGAAATGGGAACAGAAATCTGTTTTGCCAGAGCTGAAATAACCGGTATTACCCGTTTGATTTCTTCCTCTTCAGATACAGGATCTGAAAATGGTCTGGTGGATTCCCCCCCGATATCCACGATGTCCGCGCCCTCTTCAACCATTTTTTCCGCATGGGAAATGGCTGTGTCAGGATCGATAAATTTTCCGCCATCTGAGAAAGAGTCCGGAGTAATATTGACAATCCCCATAATCCGGGTGGTTTGGCCCATATCCAGTGCATGGCCTCCCCAATTGAACTGAAAATATGGCTTGCCGGTCATGGTCACACGATTTTTTCCGAACCAGTGTCCAAGGCTGTTTTGTCTTCCCAATGCGTTTGCAGTTCGATTCCCGGCCGCATGGATCGGATCAGTTTGTCCAGCTCAGCTCCCAGAACCGTTTCCTTTTCCAGCAGAAGATCTGCAAGCTTATGTAGAATATCCATATTCTCCTGAAGAGTCGTTTTGGCCCTGTTGTAGCTTTCCTTGATCAATCGGCTGACTTCATTATCAATAATTTTTGCGGTTTCTTCGGAGTAATCTTTGTGCTGGGCAATTTCCCGTCCCAGAAAGATCTGTTCCTCTCCTTGTGCATAGGAAAGAGGGCCAAGCAAATCACTCATTCCCCAGCTTCGGACCATTTTTTGAGCCAGTTCCGTTGCCTGTTTGATGTCATTGGAAGCCCCGGTGCTGATTCTTTTGAAAACAAGTTCTTCCGCCACTCGTCCGCCAAATGCAACGGAAAGTTCGCTTTGCAGTTGATCTTTATATTTGAAATCCCTCTCTTCCGGCAGAAACCAAGTCACTCCAGCGGCTCGTCCTCTTGGGATGATGGTAATCTTATTGACCTTATCGGTTTCCGGCAGAAAACGGGCGACCAGCGCATGACCGCCTTCATGGTAGGCGGTTGTTTTCCGATCTTCTTCCTTGATCACCTTTGATTTCCGTTCAAGGCCCATGTAAACCTTGTCTTTGGAATCTTCAAAGTCAACCATCTGAAGTTTTTCTTTGTTTCTTTTTGCAGCCAGAAGCGCGGCTTCATTGACAAGATTTTCCAGATCCGCACCTGAAAATCCAGGCGTGCCTTTGGCAATTGTTTTGATGTCAACATCCGTATCAATCGGAGTTTTGCTGGTATGGACCCGAAGAATTCCTTCCCGGCCTTTAATATCCGGAAGGGGAACCACAACCTGGCGATCAAAGCGGCCCGGTCTCATCAAGGCCGGGTCAAGTACATCCGGGCGGTTTGTCGCAGAAATCAGTATAACCCCTTCATTGGATTCAAACCCGTCCATTTCCACCAGAAGCTGGTTCAGTGTCTGCTCCCTTTCATCATGACCGCCACCAAGACCCGCACCACGGTGCCGGCCCACGGCATCAATTTCATCTATAAAGATGATGCACGGAGCATTCTTTTTTCCCTGGACAAAGAGATCGCGAACACGGGAAGCGCCGACACCAACAAACATTTCCACAAAATCCGATCCGCTAATGCTGAAGAAAGGCACACCCGCTTCGCCGGCGATGGCTCTGGCCAGAAGGGTTTTTCCTGTTCCGGGAGAACCCATTAAAAGCACTCCCTTGGGAATCCGGCCGCCAAGGCGTGTAAATTTTTTTGGATCTTTCAGGAATTCTATGATTTCAGCCAGCTCCTCTTTTGCTTCTTCGATTCCGGCAACATCTTTAAATGTGACCTTTTCCGCATGATCGGAAAGAAGGCGGGCCCGGCTTTTTCCAAAAGAGAGAGCCTTTCCGCCGCCACCCTGCATCTGTCGCATGAAAAAGATCCAGACCCCGATGAGGATGATCATCGGGAACCAGGATATCAGTATGGACATGAACCAGGGGGTTTCCGCAGGGGGCTTTGCATCTATGGCAATGTTCCTCTGTCTTAACGTGCTGATCAAGTCATTATCCGGAGGAGCAAAAACCTTAAAACGGCCATTATTGGTATCGGTTACATATAGTTCCTGACCCTGGATAACAACATTTGAAATCCGATCTTCCTCCACCATTTTGAGAAATTCGGAATAGCCGATCGGGGTTTCAGAAATTTGCTGCTGGCTGAAAATATTTACAAGCATTACCACCATTAGGACGATAACGATCCATAAAGACAGATTTTTATAGAATGGATTCAAATGGTCATACCTCCTTATTCAGACTGGAATGCAGAATAATCGTTAATCCATCAAAGGGATTCCTATTATTGCTTTCCTGAATTTAATAAAAAAAATAAACTTTTTGTTTTTATGACAGAAAATGAATAAAAATTACAGTTTTTTCAGATTCTGTACGCTGATATTTTTTTAATCTGCGTACCAGACCCATAAAGTAATCATCATTATTCATTACGCAAGAAAAAGTTCTGTCTTCAGTATCGTATTGGTTTTCGGAGTGATTTTGATTGAGTCGTCTATTTGATATCCTGCAAGCCAGATGATCCGGTTTTTACTGAGAAGAAGCGGGCTTCCTGCACGGTGTTTCCGGGGCACCTTATGGTTGATAAAGTATTTGCTGATTTTCTGGCTTCCGGTCATGCCAAGCGGAGTAAATCGATCTCCTGGAATGTAATTGCGGATGGTCAACGGGAAATGGATCTGGTTCATATCCATCAGCGCAACATTGTCATGCTGTTGATCAGGTTCAAATACGTCTATCCTGGACAGAATCGAAAACTGAATTTTTACACCTGCTTCATGAATCATAACAGTTTTGGGTGAACCATCCAGATCGGAAATTGTATAGCAGTAGGCAAGGCCGTCTGGCTTTTGTTGAATATTTTTCAGCGGACGTGCAACTCTTTTCCGGATGCTCCAACAGGCATGATTTCCGGAAATATTGACCAGCAGATTTTCCGGCAGGTGAAGCTGACTGTTGTCTGTGGCTTTGGAGATGAGCAGCAGGATTTCATCGATATGCCTCAGGGTGATTTTTTGTAAATTCCCTTTTACTTTTTGTGTAATTTTCCGTGCGATTCTTCTCTGCAGAGGAATTGGTTTTTCAATAAAACCGGAAATGGAAATTTGAATCGACTGGTCGCAGCTTGAAACGATCAGCCTGCTGGTTTCATGATCTACCATATTTTCTATCCATTCTTCTTCCGGTTGAATAATGGAACTCATCCGGTTTACTGCTTCCATAATTTTGGGATTATAGCTAGATTGGAGTTCCGGAATCAGGCGATGCCGGATGCGGTTTCGTGTAAAGCTCAGATCCTGATTGGTCTGATCCAGCCGGTAGGGCAGTTTGTTTTCCGATAAGAAGGCCATGATCTCTTTTCTAGAAACTTGAATCAGGGGACGGATAATGATTTTCTGGCGAATGGGAGGAATGCCGGATATCCCTGACTTGCCGCTACCCCGGATCAGATTCATCAGAATGAGTTCAGCATTGTCATCCAGATGATGTGCTGTGGCAACCCGGGTATATCCGTTTTTTTTCAAGGTGTTGAAAAAAAAATCATACCGGACTTTTCGTCCCGCATCTTCCAGAGACAACCGGTTTGTTTTTGCATACTGATGAACATCACACTTGTTCAGATGAAAGGGTACATCTATCTGCCGGGCAAGTGATTGGACAAATTGTGCATCCATCTCGGCATCTTCGGCCCTGAGCTGATGGTTAACATGAGCGACTCCCAGTTTCAGAGACAAGCAGGAGGACAGATGGTGAAGGGCATAAAGAAGTGCCACGGAGTCCGGACCTCCGGAAACGGCAACCAGAATTGAATCCTGTGATAGCACCATATTATAGGCGAGGATTGTATTTTTCACTTTTTTCAGGAAATCACAGTCCGATTGTTTGTTGATTGATGTTGGCATGTATGGATTCATGGGGTTAAAAGATGATTCAATGTGACAAAATAAAAGTAATTTATACAGTATGATACCGGTCTTGCTTTGTCAAGACACTTTACTCCGTGTTTTTCTCTTGATAAAATGCCGGATTGGAACTATAGAGTGTGAACCTGGTTGTACTAGGCGGGGCTTTAGCGGCGCCCTTTACCCGAAATCCGCTTTATGCGGGGCTGAATTCTTTCTGGAGGATTTCCCCTGATCGGCAAATTGTTCTGACCGGTCGCCACGCAACAGACCCCCACGAACCTCGTCAGGTCCGGAAGGAAGCAGCGATAAGTGATGTGGTTTGTGTCGTGGATCGATCCCGGTTATGTTATGATTCTGCTTTTCAGGGGGTTCGATAGCAAGTGTACAACCAGGCCTAGCTTATCCCCATGAACTTTTCCATTTCATGATACCAAGCCCCTTGACATTGGATGATACCGTCTTATTTTTCAATTGAATTTTGACGGATCTCGATCCGTATTTGAATTTGAGTGTGCATTTCATCTCTTATATATTTCATAAACCGTAAATAAACAAAGGATATCAGGAGATTGTTTTTGGACAAACAGGAAATAAAGACTGAGATCGAGGAAGAATTCGAAAACCCGGTTGAAGTTGACATCATAGAGGAAGCGGTTGAAAAAGCTGCATCTGAATCAGAGAAACAGGAAGATGAAACCGATCCTGTGATTGCAGCCCTTGAGGCAGCAAAGCAGGAGGCAAAAGATAATTATGATCGGTTTTTAAGACAAACAGCCGAGTTTGAGAATTATAAAAAGCGAACCGCAAGAGAGATAAGTGATTTTCGGAAGTATGCAAATGAAACAATCATTAAGGAGCTTTTGCCGGTTGTTGATAATCTGGAACGAGCGATAGAATCATCCGGAGGGGATGAAAAATCAGATTCCTGTGTTGTGGAAGGCGTGGAGATGACACTGAAATCCATCTTAAAGGTGTTTGATCAGTTTCAGGTAAAACAATTGGAATCCATGGGCAAACCGTTTGATCCGGTTTTTCATCAGGCTGTAATGCGGGAAGAGTCCGAAGCGTATCCGGAAAATACGGTAATCAGGGAATTACAAAAAGGGTATGTATTGCATGAACGTATGATACGGCCTGCGATGGTTGTTGTATCAACGGCAAAGCCGGATCACAATAAACAAGAAAAAAACCAGGATGAATCAATATAATATACAACGATAAAGAACCGGTATCCAGAACAGGTAATAACCAAGGAGGAAATAAAATGGGCAAGGTGATCGGAATTGATCTGGGAACAACAAATTCATGTGTCGCTGTTATGGAAGGTGGTGATGCAAAGGTTATCACAAATCCGGAAGGTGGGCGAACAACACCTTCAGTTGTTGCAATTACGGAAAGTGGAGAGCGTTTAGTGGGTCAGATTGCCAAGCGGCAGGCCATCACCAACCCGGAAAATACGGTTTTTGGTGTAAAGCGGCTGATTGGCCGTAAATTCAGTTCTCCAGAAGTTCAGAAGGATAAGACGATTCTTCCGTATAAAATTGAGCAGGCCGGCAACGGTGATACAAGGATTAATATCCGGGGAAAGCAGAACAGCCCTGCAGAAATATCCTCTTTTATTCTTGCCAATATCAAAAACACGGCGGAACAGTATCTTGGTGAACCGGTAACCGATGCAGTAATTACGGTTCCAGCCTATTTTAATGACAGTCAGCGACAGGCAACAAAAGATGCCGGTAAGATTGCAGGTCTGAATGTGCTCCGAATCATCAATGAACCGACCGCAGCATCCCTGGCTTATGGTCTGGATAAAAAAAAGGAAGAGATCATTGCTGTTTTCGACCTTGGCGGGGGAACCTTTGATATTTCAATTCTTGAAATCGGAGAAGGTGTTTTTGAAGTAAAGGCAACAAACGGAGATACGCATCTTGGCGGTGAAGATTTTGATCTGCGTCTGATCGATTATCTTGCCAGCGAGTTCCAGAGAGAACAGGGGATCGATATCCGGAAGGATAAGATGGCGCTTCAACGTCTCAAAGAGGGCGCTGAAAAAGCAAAAATGGAACTCTCCACATCCATGGAAACCGATGTTAATCTTCCGTTTATCACGGCCGATGCGAGCGGCCCCAAACATTTGAATATCAAGGTTACCCGGGCAAAACTGGAATCCCTGATCAGCGATCTTCTGGACAACCTGGAAAAACCGTGTCGAACCGCCATGAAGGATGCAGGCCTTTCCGCGAGCGAGATCGATGAGGTGATTCTTGTTGGCGGCATGACCCGTATGCCGGCAGTGGAGGCCCGGGTCAAGAAGATTTTCGGCAAAGATCCGCATAAAGGGGTGAATCCGGATGAGGTTGTTGCGCTGGGTGCTGCAATCCAGGGTGGCGTCCTGAAAGGCGATGTCAAGGATGTATTGCTGCTGGATGTTACACCGCTGTCTCTGGGAATCGAAACCCTGGGTGGCATCATGACCAAGCTGATTGAAAAAAATACCACAATCCCAACCAAAAAGAGCCAGGTTTTCTCAACGGCTGCTGACAGCCAGCCTGCTGTTTCCATCCATGTGCTTCAAGGGGAAAGGGAGATGGCTCAGTACAATAAAACCCTCGGACGGTTTGAGCTCGTGGGGATTCCACCGGCACCGCGAGGCGTTCCTCAGATCGAGGTTACCTTTGATATTGACGCGAACGGCATAGTCAATGTTTCAGCCAAAGATCAGGCCACGAACAAACAGCAGTCCATTCAGATTACCGCGTCTTCCGGATTGTCGGACGAAGAGATCCAGAGACTGGTAAAAGATGCTGAATTACATGCAGAAGAGGATAAAAAGAAGAGAGAGCTGGTTGAAGCAAGAAATACAGCTGATTCTCTGATCTATCAAACCGAAAAATCGATCAAGGAACTGGGCGACAAGGTTGACAATGATACCAAGAGCAAGATCGATGATGTGATCGGCCGGTTGAAAAAAGCGGTTGAAGGCGAGGATACGGAAAAGATCAAACAGTTGAGCGAAGAGCTGACCCAGTCTTCCCATAAGCTTGCAGAAGCCATGTATCAGAAAGCATCCCAGGCCGGGCAGGAAAATGCCGGTAATCCAGGTGGAACAGAAGGCGCTGCGCCGCCGGAAGATGATGTGGTGGATGCGGACTTTGAGGAAGTCAAAGATAAGTAAAACCGTTTCCAATTGGTATACATTCAAACCCTGCTGCAATGTTTCGCAGCAGGGTTTTTTTATTCAATTTTGAAGCTTTCCATGGCCCCGGCATACTGTTTTCTCAGCTTTGGTTTTTCAATTTTTCCTGTCGGATTTCGGGGCACATCACCAAAGATGATCCTGCGGGGACGTTTGTATCGGGGAAGTTCCAGGCAGAAATCATCGATCTCTTTTGCGGAAAGTTCCTGGCCTGGCTTTACCTGGACAATGGCAGCGGCAATCTCTCCCAGACGCAAGCTGGGCAGACCGATCACCGCCACATCTTTTATTTTGGGATGCGATTGGAGAAAATCTTCAATATCCACTGGGTAGATGTTTTCACCACCGGTGATAATCACATCTTTCTTGCGATCCACCAGCCAGATAAATCCATCTTCATCCAGTTTGGCCATATCTCCGGTCAGCAGCCAGCCATTGAAAATCGTTTCTGCAGTGGCTTCCGGGTTTTTGTAATATTCTTTCATCACCCCCGGCCCTTTCAGCATCAGTTCACCGATTTTGCCCTGGGGAAGAGGTTGCCTTTTGTCGTCAACAATCTTGAATTCCCAGTCAAATCCAGGTACGCCGATGGCACCGACCTTGTGCATGTTTTCAATGCCTAAGTGAACACAGCCAGGGCCGGTGGTTTCCGTAAGGCCGTAATTGGTGTCATACTGGTGTTTTGGGAATATTTTTTTCCACTCCCTGATCAGGCTAGGCGGAACCGGCTGCGCACCGATATGCATCAGTCTCCATTGATCCAGTTCATAGTTTTCAAGTTTTATTTCACGATTCTCAATGGCAAACAGAATGTCAAGTGCCCAGGGTACCAGCAGCCATACCACGGTTATTTTTTCTTCGGAGATCGCTTCCATTATCCATCTGGGCTCAATTCCTTTTAAGATTACTGCTCTGGCGCCTACGATAAAGTTTCCGAACCAGTGCATTTTTGCTCCGGTATGATACAATGGAGGGATGCAGAGGAAGTTATCTTCATGGGTCTGATTGTGATGGCGATTTTCGACAAAACAGGCAAACTCCAGGTTCCGGTGTGTCAACAGGGTTGCCTTGGGTGTTCCGGTTGTACCGGAGGTGAAGTAGAGTGCGGCATTATCGGACAGATGAATGGGAATATCCGGTAATTCCGGAGACTCTTTTTGTATCACCTTTTCCATAGGTTCCGCATAATCCGGGCAAAGTACTTCCGTTCCGACAAAGATGTAGTGCTGAACGGTTTTGTCAATTTCCGATTTAATAGCATCAATCCGTTCGATAAACTCTTCACCAAAAATAAATGCCTTGGCTTCTGCGGTCTCAGTACATTTTTGGATGGTTTTGGCCACAAAACGGAAATTCAGCGGTACGGCCCAGGCGCCGGTTCTGAGGATTCCAAAATAGATCGGAAGCCACTCAATGCAGTTCATCATGAGCTGAACCACACAATCGCCCTTTTTGATTCCTTTTTTAATCAGGGCCTGGGCGACCTTGTTGGCCTGGTTATCAAAATCCTTCCAGGTGATTTCAACACGGTGGTTGACTGCAGGGCTTCTTTCCACAAGAGCGATTTCTGAGCCATACATGCGGGCGTTTCTTTCCAGTATTTCTGTGATCAGCATGTCACAACTATCCTTTTACAATAATTCATTCATCGGAACCGGTTCCTGGATCTCAATGTCACGAGGATCTGTAATGCCGGGCAATCGGAAAAAATGATCGGTCTGGTTCATCTTTTCAATTGTCCTCTTATAGTGAAGATGCCTTTGTGTGTCAAGCAATTGGGGATGCCTGTATGCCGCCTTGCCGGAGGGCAATTGAATTTTTCATTTATCCCATGTAAAAGCCGGGTATTGTAATAATGGAAATAATCAGTATACTTTTCGGGTTTCTATCATATCCGGAATGACAAAGGCCTCAGGAGTAATTATATTCCTGCAAGAAACAAGGTAATTTGCTGGAAGGAGAACGGTATGAAAAATAAAGACCATCTGTTCCGATGTCCGGAGTGCGGAACCCGCAACAAGATTCCCGGAGAAAAAATCGGTATCCATGCAACCTGCGGCAAATGCAAAGCAGTCATGAATACAATCGAACTTCTGGAAGATAAACCAATCCTGGTAACCGACGCTGATTTTCATGTTATGGTGGAAAAGTCTCCGCTGCCGGTGCTGCTGGACTGCTGGGCGCCATGGTGCGGACCGTGCAAAATGATGGGGCCTGTGTTCGATGAGCTTGCGCGGGAATGGAAGGGCAGGGTACGGGTCTGTAAGATCAATATGGATGAAAACCCGATTATCGCCGGCCGGTTTCAGGTTCAGAGCATCCCTACAATACTGATTCTGGATCGTGGTATTCAGAAGGATTTGATGATCGGCGCCATGCCAAAACAACAGATTATGGCAAAGATGGCTTCCTATTTATGATTACCATGGACAAAGAGAGAGAGTTGGCTTCCCGGATTTCGGAGTTTTTTGTCAATGGGATTGTACTGAATGAATTCACATTGCGATTCATGGAATCCACCTTTGGCAAGGCAACAGCTGCGCATCTGGAGGCCGTGATCCAGGATGAAAAGAACTGTGAAAAAGACTCCCTTCTGGAACTGATTTTTTTCCCGGATGAGATGTGTCAGGTTCAGCTTGAAGATCTGTTGACGCTGGAACGATTTACAGATCAGGAGCCGGTGATTCAGCAGCTTGAAGAGAGGATGAATGCGGTTGAGATCTGTTTTCCAAAGGAGGTGAAAACAGTCCGGGTTGATTTTACACGGGATCTTGCCGAACAACTGGTATCCCGTTTGAGGATCTGCAACAATCCGGATCAGGAGCTTGAGCGTTCGGTAAGAGAAAATCTTCATCCGGAACAGGTTGGCCGGGTGCTGGTCCGGATACGAAATGCAGATCTGCCGAAATCGCCTCATATCATCCGGTTTTTATGTGATTTTTTTTCCAAAATGGATTCAGACAGGAAAGATTTTTTTCAACACGTGGATTTCCTCATGACGTTCACCAGTGCGTTAAATGAAACCATGGATATCTTCAATGCCCTGATGGAAAGAAAAAAGGCCTGTATGCAAGCCATACAGAAAGCAGCCGCATATGAAAAACAGCTGGCAAGGTATAATATGGAGGTAATGATCTTGAAGGGGGACAGAAATCCATGTATAAACATTGAGGAAGCTGAAAAGACGGTTGAGATCATCAACCGGGTCAGCTTCAGTCTGTTCGGGCAGAGCGATGATTCGGAGACGGCTCTGCAGAAGGTGGACCTTGGGGAGTGTCATCCAGGTGAGGATTTACAAAAGGTGATCCGGCTGCTGTCATAATTTATAGCGGCTTGTCTGGATTGAATCTGTTTGGATCGTTATTTACATCATGGTTACAATGTGGTAGGCAAAATTTTCGATATCACAGAATCTGTCTGTGATATTTTCTTTTCTTAGTAAAGGATATTTTTTATGATCATCCGAAAAATGGTTATATTTCTTTTTTGGGTTCTGTGTTTGATGCCGGTTCAGGCTGTGTTGGGCCAGGATTCCGGCAAATCGTCAGATACCAAAACCCAGGAGCAGGAAAGGGTTGTGGATGGGATACTCGACTGTGTGGAAAAACGATACAGCGGTAAAGGATTTTCAGCCCGGTTTTTTCAGACATCCACCCTTCAGGCCATGAAGATCACAGACAGTGCAAATGGCCAGGCTTATTTTAAAAAACCGGGAATGATGAAATGGGAATACATTAAACCGGATCGCCAGCAGATTATTACAGACGGCACATCGCTGTGGATATATCGGCCGGATGACAAGCAGGTCACGGTCGGTACATTTCCTTCTTTTTTCAGTAACGGCAAAGGCGCAGGATTCTTATCCGACGTCAGTCTGATCCGGAAAAAATTCATCGTAACCATTGGCGACAGCCTTGTCGCGAGTGAAAATATGCTGAAACTATGGCCACGGGAAAAAAATATCGATATTTCGGTTATCCATTTAACCATCTCGGCGGAGACATGTAATGTCATTCGAGTTGTTTCTTATAATGCTTATGGAGATGAGACCCGTATCGAGTTAACGGATATCGATTTTTCAGACACCCAGCCGGACAGTACCTTCCATTTTACGATTCCGCCGGGTACGGATATTGTTCAAATGGATCAGTGATCAGCGGCATGGCCGGACAATATCCTTTGCAGTGTCGCCATGAGACCTGAATTTTCACCAAGGAGATTTGAATCAGGAAAAGAAAATGAAAGATAAAATCAGAAAACTGGCCAGGGAAAAAAACGCCATTATCCTGTCACATAACTATCAGCCGCCTGAAATTCAGGATATCGCAGATCTCTGTGGAGACTCTCTGGAGCTGAGTATCAAAGCAGCCGGAACCGATGCAGATATCATTTTGTTTTGCGGTGTTCATTTTATGGCGGAAACCGCATCCATACTGTCTCCGGATAAAACAGTCCTGCTTCCGAAACAGGATGCGGGCTGTCCCATGGCGGAAATGATCAATCCGGATTTGCTTACGGCAAAACTGAAAACGCTTCCTCCCATGCCGGTGGTGACCTACGTAAATTCTTCGGCAGCGGTAAAAGCGCTATCAACCATTTGCTGTACGTCTGCCAATGTCGTGAAGGTGGTCAACAGCCTGGATGCCGATGAGGTGCTGATGACACCGGATAGAAACCTTGCACAATATGCAGCAGCGCATACCCATAAGAAAATTCATTCCTGGGATGGATGCTGCCCGTTTCATGATCGCTTACGTGCTGCGGATGTGAAAAGAGCAAAAGAGATGCATCCGGATGCCATTTTTATGGCCCATCCGGAATGCAGAACAGAAATTCTGGAAATAGCCGATATTGTGCTGAGTACTTCCGGAATGATACAGTATGCCGGAACATCGGGTCACCGGTCTTTTATTATCGGCACGGAAGTCGGGCTTCTTTATCCCCTTCAAAAAGAAAATCCAGATAAAAAGTTTTATCCAGCCTCCATGGAACTGATGTGTCCGGATATGAAGAAAATTACCCTTGCGGATGTGGCGGCAAGCCTTGAACACCTGACCGGACAGATCAAGGTTCCGGAGCATATCCGTATTCCTGCATTCAAATCAGTTCAGGATATGATTGCGATCAAATAACAAAGCCCCTCCTGAATCTCTTTTTCAAGAAAATTCAGAAGGGGCTTTTTTTGTTTCCAATGGTGTTGCCCGAAAACAGGCATTTTTTCTACATGGCATTCATGATATCGTCCGGGATGTCGGCATTGGTATAAACCTTCTGGACATCCTCACACTCATCCAGCATATCCATGAGCCGGATCATCTGCTCGGCTTCTTTTCCGGCAAGGTTTGCAGTGGATTGAGGCAGCATGGTGATTTCCGCTTCAGTCGCGGGAATTTTGGCATTATCCAGTGCGGATTTCACTGCTTCAAAATCAGCGGGAGATGTGATGACCTCAAAGCTGTCATCTTCTTCCCGGATGTCCTCTGCTCCGGCTTCAAGGGCTGTCTCCATGAGCTTTTCTTCTGCTACATCTTTTTTCTGCACCACAATATAGCCCTTGTTCTGGAACATCCAGGATACACATCCGTTTTCCCCAAGATTTCCAGCGCATTTATTGAAAATATGCCGGATATCGGCAACCGCCCTGTTTTTATTATCGGTCAGCGATTCAATCAAAACAGCAGCACCGCCAGGGCCATACCCTTCATAGGTGATCTCTTCATAATTTGCCCCTTCCAACTCTCCGGTGCCTTTTTTGATGGCTCTTTCCAGTTTGTCCTTGGGCAGGTTCACGCTTTTTGCGGAAAGAACAGCTGATCTGAGGCGTGGATTGGAATCCGGATCACCGCCTCCCATTCGGGCGGCCACAGTGATCTCCTTAATGATTTTTGTAAAAATTTTTCCGCGCTTTGCATCCACGGCTGCTTTTTTGTGCTTTATGGATGACCACTTGCTGTGTCCGGACATATTTCCTCCTGTTTTTTATCGATTCCGATAATATATATTTCCTTGCTGGCCTTTCGGCAGCTTTTTGGCTTGTAGATTTTCGATTTGTGAAACTCCTTCTGGATTGAATCCATAAACCGTTTGAAATCCTCACCCTGAAAAATTTTGCAGACAAATGATCCGCCGGATTTCAGATGGCGTCCGGCAATATCAAAAGCCGCCTCACAGAGGGCAAGAGAACGGGCTGCATCCACGAATTTATTGCCGGTTGTGTCCGGGGCCATATCACTCAGCACAATATCATATGAATGGATCATTTCCTCTGTCCCCAATACAGACTGGATGGAAAAAATATCACCTGTATGAACCGTAACATGAGAGGGCAATTGCAGGGCGACTGTTTTTTTATCAATTCCGACAACCCTTCCCTGAGGCCCGACCAGTGTCGCTGTATATTGCAGCCATGATCCCGGTGAACAGCCAAGATCAAGAACCCTGTCCCCTTTTTGGATCAATCTATACTTTTCCTGAATCTCCTGTAATTTGTAAACCGATCGGGCAGGAAAGTTTTCTTTTCTGGCCTTTCGGGTATAGTGGTCTTCCCATTTGTTGTTCTGAGATGATCCCTGTTTTTTTTTCATGGGAAAAGCCTGTTGATGCCCGGATATCAAATTTCCATAAGAAAAATATTTTCAGACTCGAATCATCTGTATAATATTATGATTTGACCCTGTTTTGCAAGTGAAACTGCTAACAGTAAAACAGCTAAAATAAAATTTCCATGGCCTGTGATATGTTGTGAATTCCGATCACCTCAATTCCTGGAATGGCGCTCATCCGCTTCAGGTTGGAAGCCGGCACGAGACAACGGGTAAATCCCATTTTTTTGATTTCAGAAACCCGGATATCCGTATGACTGATGGCTCTGACCTCACCGGTGAGGCCGACTTCTCCAATTACTACCGTTCCGCCGGCAATGGAACGGTCTAGAAAACTGGATGCAACCGCTGCAATGATTCCCATATCCACGGCAGGTTCATCTACTCTGACGCCTCCGGCGACATTCATGAATATATCATGACCCATCAACTGAAAGCCCAGCTTTCTTTCCATCACCGCAACCAGAAGAGATACCCGGTTATGGTCCAGACCCAGTATGGTTCTTCTGGGGGTTCCAAGGGTAGTGTTACCGGCGAGGCCCTGGATCTCAATCAGAATCGGTCTGGTTCCTTCCACGCTGGCTGTGACAATGGAGCCGGGCGTGTTTTCCGGACGCTCGGAAAGAAAAACCGCGGACGGATTGGTGACCTCATCCAGGCCCTTGTCTTTCATTTCAAACACACCGATTTCATTGGTGGACCCGAATCGGTTTTTGACAGCCCGCAATATCCGGAATACATGGTTCCGGTCTCCTTCAAAGTAGAGAACCGTATCCACCATATGTTCCATGATTCGTGGGCCTGCTATGGCACCGTCTTTGGTTACATGCCCGACAAGGAAGGTTGGAATGCCGGTTTTCTTGGCCATCAGCATCAGGTGCATGGTGGATTCCCGGACCTGGCTCACGCTTCCCGGAGCAGAATTCAGGTCTCCGTTGAACATGGTTTGAATGGAGTCGATTACCAGCACACCTGGTTTATATTTGTCGACCATGGAAATGATGGTTTCCAGGTCGATTTCGGAAACAACCAGCATATCCGAGGATGCGGTTGAAAGCCGTTCACTCCTGATTTTGATCTGCTTGATGGACTCTTCGCCGGAAACATACAATACTTTACATCCTTTGATTGCCAGTCCATGAAGGGCTTGCAGCATCAGGGTCGATTTTCCGATACCCGGATCACCGCCGATCAGAACCAGGCTCCCGGAAACCAGGCCGCCGCCCAGAACCCTGTCAAACTCCTTGATTCCGGTGAGAAGGCGGTGCTCCTTGATCAGTTCAATGGAGTTAATGGGTACGGGTTCCTGTGTACCGGAGATGCTGCCTGTTTTGTCAAACCGGCAGGGCTCTTTTTTTTGAGTTTCCTCAACAAAGGTTTGCCATTCATTGCAATCCGGACACTTCCCCATCCATTTGGGTGTCTGATATCCGCAGGATTGGCAGATAAAGGTTGTTTTTTCGTTTTTTTTCACGGTTTGGGTCCGGGCTCCTCATTTGATTGATATGATTCAGCAGATTCAATTGACAATGGCACCTATACCATGTCATCTTTGGCCTATCAACACAACAGTATCGTTGACACTTTTTTCATACCCCGGGCAGATGAAGATAGCGACGTGATTGATTACCATATCCATACCAGCCTTTGCAATCATGCTCAGAAAAGCATGGAATCCTATGTTCAAAAAGCAATTGAACTTGGGCTTCAGGAAATCTGTTTTCTGGATCATCTGACGGTCAATGGGCAAGGCAGAAGTAATTCCATGTGTCCGTCAGAGGTAGGGCTGTATTTTCAGGCAGTACAAAAATTGAAATATCAGTACTGGAAACAGATCCGTATCCGGGTCGGGCTTGAGGTGGATTTTATTCCGGATCAGATAGACCGGATTCATGAAATTATCAGACCGTTTTCTTTTGACGTAATTGGCGGTTCAATTCATTTTGTCAGGGGCATGAATATTGTCAGCCGCAGGGAACAGACAACCCTTTCCAATATTGATTTTCAAAATCTTTGCTACCATTATATAGAAGAGCTGGATCAGATGCTGGATTATAATTTTTTTGATACCGTTTGCCATCTGGATGTGGTCAAAAAGTTTCATGCACCACTTTCTGAGGAGGTTGTTGATAAATTTGATGAAATATTATCCAAAATCAGGTATAAGAATTTGACCGTGGAGGTGAATACAAGTGGAAAAACTCATTCCGCGCAGGAGATCTATCCTGGACCTGAACTGTTAAAAAATTGTTTTCACAAGGGGATTGAAATCACCCTTGCATCCGATGCCCATCATCCTGGTGAAGTAGGGCGATATTTTAAACCGGTTATATCCGATCTGGTTGCAGTTGGATTTACACATTTGACGGGCTTTAGCCGTCGAAAACAATATAAGATTCCCATTGATATATATGGAGGGCGCTCCTGAGATGTCAGATCATGGTTTTATATGGAGATTCATCAGCGGATTTTTTCGTTTTTTCAGTATTTTTCTTTTTTTTGTAATCGTGCCGTTGGATTCCCTATCCTCAACAGAATCCGAAATGATGTATCTGGACTCCCTTGCCAAAAGGCTGGTCAAAGACGGTTTTGATGAAAAACAGATTCAAGAGCTGTTCCGCCGTCCGGAAGTTCGTTTTGATACCCGTGGCGTCTCCATGTTTTCCGTGCATCAAGAGGCAAAGCTGAACTATGGCCAGTTCCTCTCCGATTCCAATATTCAAAAAGCCAGGCAATATATGGAGCAGCATCTGTCTTCTCTTCAGGCAGCGGAAAGAGTGTATGGCGTGGAAAAAGAGGTGATCACTGCGATCATGTTGGTTGAAACAAGGCTCGGAACCTATCTTGGCGGAAGTTCAATCCTGAATTCTCTCTCTACCATGGCCGCTCTTTCCGATCCGGAGTCAAGAGAATTTATCTGGAACAAAATGTCGAAAACAAGCGATCATACGCGAAGCCAGTTCAATTCCTGGTCGGATCGGAAAACGGACTGGGCGTATAATGAATTAAAAGCGTTTATCACCTATACCCAGCAAGAGGCGGTGGATCCTTTGTCCATCAGCGGCTCCTATGCCGGTGCCCTTGGAATCTGCCAGTTTATGCCCAGCAATGTTCTGAAAATCGCAAGAGATGGAAATCTGGACGGACGCATCAACCTGTTTGACCATGCAGATGCTATAGCCAGCATCGCCAATTATCTCAAAGTCCATGGCTGGAGACCGGGTCTGGATCGTGACAAACAGTATCAGGTGTTGCTGCGATATAATTACAGCAAACCATATGCTGATACGCTCATTGATATTGCACAACGATTGAAAGGCTGAAAATGACCACCGCACATCTGATTGTCGCTGTAGGAGTTTTGTTTTACCTTTTTACCTGTATCTCTTTCATCGATATTGCCCGCAAGGATTTTGGATCCATGGGGAAAAAAGCGCTCTGGGCTTTTGTTGCTTTTCTGCCTTTTATCGGGCCGGTTCTTTACTTTATCCTGGGTTACAAGACGGGAAAAAGCCGGAACATATGAATCCAGTGTCTTGAAAATGATATTGACATTGACAAAACTTGAGAGTTAGGATACTAAAAATGCCTTCAATGGTCCCATCGTCTAGCGGTTAGGACGCTGGCCTCTCACGCCGGTAACAGGGGTTCAAATCCCCTTGGGATCATACCAAACAAGATTAATATATTAAGAAGAGCTGATAGGCTCTTTTTTATTTCTAAAATTTCGACTCCCCACAATATTCCCACACACAATCGAAAAACAAGTAAAAAGCAGCCGATATTTATTTCGATGAATAAGTATTTCAAAATTACTCGGAATCAGTGATAAAAGTGACTTAAAAGAATACAGAGTTGTACCTTAAAAAACATTTACATTGTTTATTAGCATTGAAATCAGCTTGATCAGATTATTTCAATTATCTGATCATTAAATAATTTGTTGTAATTTTAATGTATTGACTTGATTTGATCAGGTTGTTATAGCATCAAATCGGATCGAATAATTATAAGAGTTATAATTAAGAATTGCTATAGCGCAAACAATTGAGCCAATTTCAAAAGCCTGTTGTTGTAGTTCCGGCGAAAAATAGAATCCAGTATTTTCGGCTCTTTTTTGGGCACTGACTTTCGCCGGTGTGATGCTTTTTAATCGTTTTGAAATTGGCTCCCCAGGTTAAAATCGGCGAATACATTCGGACGGAGTTCGCAAAACAGATTCCGAAATACCGGGTGGATTTTTTAATGGCCTATTCAAAATCCAGCAGGGAGCGAGTACTTATTTTGGAATATGACGGCATGGAATATCATACCAAAAATCCGGAAATCGTTACCCATCATAATTTTTCGCAGGAATACCTGGACTATGACATCCACCGGCAGATTGAATTGGAAACCTATGGATACCGGTTTTTACGGATCAACAAGTTTACCCTGAAACCGAAAAAAGAAGGTGAAACACCGATGGAGGTCCTGGACCGGATGGTAACCAAGGCTTTTGCATTTAACTGACAGGATGAAGATCATGAAAATCGAATCCAGCAGCATCTATATCAAACTGGTGTCCGATATCAAACAACGTGTTATAACCGCACGGATCTCTGCGGCAAGGGCCGTTAACCGGGACCTGATTGCATTGTATTGGGATATCGGCCGAATGATTGATGAAAAACAGACCAAAGAAGGATGGGGCAAGTCCGTGGTGGAAAACCTTGCCCGGGATTTAAAGGGATCATTTCCCGGCCACAAGGGGTTTTCTTCCCGCAACTTGTGGGACATGAAACGTTTTTACGAGCAGTATGCGGCACACCCAAATCTGCGACAGGTTGTCGCAGAACTTCCATGGGGACATAACCTATTGATTATGAACAAAATTGATAATTTTGATATCCGTGCCTATTATATTGAAGCCGCCCGGAAGATGGGCTGGAGCCGCAATGTGCTGTTGAACCAGATTAAGGCCGGTGCATACGAGCGGGCACGGCTGGAAACAAAAACCCATAATTTTGGAGAGGTCCTTCCTGCTCATTTGGCGGAACAGGCTGACGAAGCATTGAAAAGTTCATATAATCTGGAATTTCTGGGGATCGGTAGGCCCCTGCGCGAGCGTGAACTGGAACAGCGGCTGATCGACCGATTGCAGGCGTTTATTCTGGAGCTGGGATATGGTTTTTGTTTTATCGGGAATCAGCACAAGCTGACCCTGGGGAATAATGACTATTTCCTAGATTTGCTGTTTTACCACCGGTTTCTCAAGGCCCTGATAGTTATTGAATTAAAGATCGGAAAATTTAAACCGGAATATGCCGGGAAAATGGATTTTTATTTGAACCTGCTGAACGACAGAGAAAAAGGTCCCGAGGAAAATCCCTCCATCGGTATTATTCTGTGTGCGGAAAAGGATCATTTGGAAGTGGAATATTCGCTTCAGACAAAAATTAATCCCATTGGTGTGGCCGAATACCGTTTGCACGACCATCTGCCGGATGAGCTGACCAGGAAACTGCCCACGGAAAAAGAGTTCAAACAGATACTGCAGAAGGAAACGGAGCGCAACTAATGGCAAAAATTATGCTGACGGACGAAGAAAAAAATCAACTCATCGACGCTTTAAAAAAAAGGAATCGAGCCTGCGTCGGAACTTATGCCCAAGCTGTTTCCGAACGTATGTTCCAGGAATGAGGCATTTGATGTGGCAACCTTGAACGGGGTCAAGATTGCCACCCTGGAATATTCCGGAAAACGCAGTGAAGCCGCCATACTCAACCAGACCTTTCTGGTGGATGGCGGTTCTCCGCTTCAGGTGGAGCGCTGCTTTAAGGGCGGCGGCCTGAGTCCCCACACCCAGTTGTCCCTGTTTGAAAAAAAGCAGTGCAATCAGCAAGACTGTCAGAATTTATTGGTTCAGGGCGATAATCTTCAATTTTTGAAAGCCTGCTATCAGAATACCGATCCTCTGATTCAAGACAAGGTCAAGGGATAGGTGAAGCTAGTTTATATTGATCCACTGTTTGCTACGAAGAGTGATTTCCAGTCTAAATCTGGATCAACAAGCTATTCTGATAAAGTGATTTCTTCAGAATTTTTAGAGAATCTTCGTGAGAGAACAATTTATTTGAGAGAGATTCTGTCAGAGGACGGGGGTATTTATTTGCATTTAGATTTAAAAAAAGGCCATTCTATAAAAATTATAATGGATGAGATACTGGGAGACTCAAACTTTCAAAATGAAATCATTTGGCAGAGGTTATCAGCGAGAAGTGACTCAAAAACATATAATCACATTCATGATGTAATACACTTCTATACCAAAACTCAAAATTTTGATTTCCATACACAATATTCAGAATACTCTGAAGAATATATAAGAAAGTTTTATAGATATAAGGATGATGATGGTAGATGTTTTAGCATTGGCGATTTAACCGCAAGAGGGTCAAACAGCAAAACGACGGAATATGATATTATTTTTTGCAGTTACGGTTCGGAAATCGCTTGACAGTAATAGCTTTTAACAAACTATCGATTCTGCATAATATATGAGTGCTTATACCTAATCTCAAAAAAGGAGGAGGCGCTCATGAAAAAATCAAATAATCGCATCCAATCAAAGAATGATTTGTCTTTTAAAGTAATGCAGGAATTCATTGTTCATTTTGAGGCACTGCTGTCCGGTTAAAGTTTAGTAAAAATGGCGTAACAACTTAATTTACAAATGTATTTAAATAAATAATTTTGGGATCGATTTGAATTTTGATTTTAACCCTGCTACCAATCAAATTTTTTGTCAACTTTTTATTAGGGAGCAGGGTTATAAGTAAAAAGCAGCCGATATTTATTTCGATGAATAAGAGGAGGCGAAAATAGTTTGTTCATGAGATACAATGTTCATGTCGCTCCTTTCACACAAACTGTTCGAATCCATCCTCACAAACCACCGTGGTTGACAAAATATGCCTGATTGGTATATTGGATATACCATGAACTTTGAATTTGACCTTGCTAAATCACATGCAAATAAAGATAAGCATGGGATTGATTTCGTTGAAGCTCAAGATATTTGGAATGATCCGGATTTATTAGAGATTCCAGCAAAAACAACCGATGAACTGAGATTCCTGATCATCGGCAAAATTGACGAAAAACACTGGACTGGGATTATCACATATAGGGCTGATAATATTAGAATAATCTCAGTTCGGTGTGCCAGAGATGAGGAGGTTGAGCTTTATGAAAGCTAAAGAATTAGATAAAAAGTTGGATGAAGGGAAAAGCGTTTTAGAGCATCTGGATTTTTCAAAAGCGAGGCGACCGAACCAAGAACAAAAAAGGGTTAATGTCGATTTTCCTTTATGGATGATTCAGTCTTTAGATAAAGAAGCGAAACGTCTTGGTGTGCCTCGGCAATCGATTATTAAGATTTGGCTTGCAGAGAGATTGCATAAAACGGCCGCCTTATAGTATTCGAACCATACAGTATTTTATGATTGGGCATTGTCAGCAGTGCCGGATTTTCCAGGAGCGAATTGGATAAAATTGTTGATCTGGTAGCTTCGTTCAGACCCTACCTCAACGAATATGCTGCTATATCGTTACACCGATTCTTATCCAAAGAGGAAAAAACCGTGTCGTGGATAAAGCGCCCCGGGTTTTTTACCTGTTCAAGTGTATTATAAGGTGGAAAGAAAACATGGATCTGTCCTATCAGATGCCGACACAGGTGATTTTCGGGAAAGGCTGTGTGAAAAAACATGGAGACATATTCGGGCATCATGGGAAGAAAGCCCTGATCGTCACCGGAAAAAACTCAGCCCGGATCAGCGGTGCATTGGAGGAGGTGTGTGCAGCGCTTTCAAGTGTTTCCGTCTCATGGTCAGTATATGATGAAATCCAGCCCAATCCTTGCATTGAAAATGTGCGGGATGCCGCAGATAAAGCAAGATCGGAAAAGGCGGATTTTATCATCGGAATCGGCGGCGGTTCGCCCATGGATGCTGCCAAGGCCGTGGCGGTTCTGGCTGTAAATAATTTGGCTGACAATACTCTTTTCAGTGGGCCGTATGAAAAAATGCCTCTGCCGGTTATTGCAGTCCCCACCACAGCCGGAACCGGAAGCGAGGTCACGCCTTATTCCATCCTTACGGACATGAGCAATAAAACCAAAAAAAATCTTTCCCATGTGACCCTGTTTCCCAGAGTCGCATTTCTCGACGCGACCTATACGGAAAAACTCCCCTATGAGGTGACGGTGAACACGGCCATTGATGCCCTCTCCCATTCGGTTGAAAGCATTCTTTCCAGAAAATCCAATGCCATGAGCACCATGATTGCGCTGGAATCCTTGAGAATGCTCGGCCCGGCTCTGGGTTTGCTGGATGACACCCTTACAATTGATTTTCAAACCCGTGAAAAACTGCTGCTCGGCGCCATGCTCGGGGGAATGGCTATTGCCCAGACCGGCACTACCGTGGTTCATGCCATGGGGTATTCCCTGACGTTTTTCAACAATATTGATCACGGCAAGGCAAATGGTCTTCTTCTCTGTGAATACCTGAGCTACGTGCAAACGCACAATTTGAAAAAGATAGCCGGTATTCTGGATGCCATGGGGATGAATAGCTTGGAAGAACTTCAGTCGTTGATTAATAAACAGATGAAGCCTTCGCTGACCCTCACGGATGAGGAAATCTCTCTCTACACGGAAATGGCGCTGATGGCAAAAAGCGTAGAGAACACAGTGCCAAAACCAACGGCCGCAGATATCCGGACGCTTTATCGGAAAAGTCTGGGCAAATTATAAGAACAATGAACAATCAACGGAAGAATGTGAATCATATTCCCATTATTGCATCGGGAAAAGGCTGGATCATGGTGGACAAACCCTGTGGTTTGAGCAGTCATAATGAACCGGGAAAGGATATTGTCTCCTTTGTTTCCATGATGATGGAAAAGGACAGGGCACTGTCCGAAGCAACCAATTATTCAAAAGAATATACCATCAGTCCCATCCACAGACTGGATATGGAAACCAGCGGGATCATCCTTCTGGGATTTGATAAAGCGGTTCAGCGCTGGTTTTCAAGGCAGTTCGAAGAGCGGACAATAAAAAAAAACTATGTGGCGCTGATTCATGGAAATTTGGATCTTTCCATCGGAGAAGAGGAGTTGTGGGATATGCCCCTTTCGCCGGAAGCAGGCGGACGAAAGAACCCGGCAGGTGCAGGGCGGAAAGTGGATTGCCGGACAAGGATCAGGTTGATGGATCATAGTCCCCATTATTCCCTGATCGAGTGTGAACCGTTAACCGGCAGGAAGCATCAGATCCGGCGTCATGCAAAACTTTCCGGCCATCCGGTTCTGGGTGATTCCAGATATGGCTCGCAGCGGGCGGCACATTATATGAAAACCCATTGTGCCTTTGATCGTCTGGGACTCCACGCGCTGTCGCTCTGTCTTGTGCTGCCCGGAGAACAGGAATCATGGATTTTCAGTTCAAAATACCCTTCTGAATTTCAGCGGATTATGGATGAGGATAAACAGATCTAGACTAAAGAGCTGACCTCTCATTCACGCGAACGCCGTTGTTCACCGTATCGTCCGGATGGGCAATGACTTTTTCTTTTTCATTCAGACCGGAAATGATTTCTGCCACAAGGCCGTTGCGATTCCCGATTTTCAAAAGGCGCTGCTGAGCCTTTCCTTTCTCTTCTACAAATACCGCCCAATCATCATTGACACGAAAAAGAGAACTGGTGGGAATCTGAAGAACGTCCTTTCCATCCCAGATGACAAAATGAGCTTCCAGACGATATCCATCGCCCAGGGCGCTCCAATTTTCGGAAGGTGATGTGATATCGGCAATCACAAAAACACGCTGTTCTTCCACACCCAGGCTGGAGATCTTGGTAAATCCCGAAGGCTCGACCACCCGGACAACTCCTTCCAGGATTCCATCACCGCCCCAGCGTTTAAAGAACACCTTTGTTCCTTTTTGAATCTTCACCGCATCGGAAGAAAGAACTTCCACCCGAACCTCCAGGTTTCTGGAATCACCGATTTCCATCAGCGGCTCACCGACATTGACGGCACCCTCGCTTTCTTTGAAGATTCTGAAAATACTGCCGTTGATCGGCGAGGCGACATAAACCGTATTGTGGCCGGCTGTATTTTCGATGGAAGCATAATTCTGAAGCAGTGTTTTTGCTCGCTCCAGTTCGGATCGTGCAACCTCCACCGCAGCCTGAGCAGAACGCTGGATAGCCCGGGCTTTTCGGGTCTCTGCTTCGATCTGATCAAACTGATCTTTTGAAATCGAGCCTTTGGCGTATAGATTTTTTAATCTCTCAATTCTTTTTTCCATATATCCGGCGTCTGCTGCTGCGGCACTCTCTTTTTCAACAGCAGCATTGAGAGCTGCCTCGGTTGCGGTAACAGTCGATTCTGCTTCAGCCCGGCTGCGTGAATCCAGCACCGGTGAGCGCAAGGGTTCCAGTACGATTATGTTCTGATCTTTTTTCACCTTATCGCCTGCTTTGGCGGTAATCCGTTCCAGATATCCGGCTGTCGGAGCCGTGATAACAAAGCGTTCTTTCAGGCGGGTGCGTCCTTCTTCTTCGATGGTTACCTGCAACGGACCTCGTTTGACCTGCACCAGGTCGACATCTACTGCTTTTGGAAAAAATCCGTAAACCATTGCCAGAACAATAACAGCGGCAATTATAATGACAAAAGACTTCCGGCGCAAAGCTACATTCATGCATCAACTCCTTATTCTCTTGTTTTCAAAACTTCCACCAGATCCAGATGATCGAGTTTCCGGCGTACGATCAGACCGGATACCGATGCCGAAACCAGTACGACCGCGGCTGCCATGGAATATGTCTTCAGCTCGATAACCAGCGGTATCCGGAAAAGATCGGATTGCAGTATTTCTGTTATGTAGGCGCAAAGTCCATATCCGATCAGAAAGCCCGGCGGAATGGCCGTAAGCGCAATAAGTGCCAGCTCTCCCAGAAGGATGTAGGAAATTTCACCGCGCGTGTACCCCAGCACCCGGAGGCTGGAGAGCTCGCGGCTGCGCTCGGACAGTGCAATCCTGGCATTATTATAGACAACGCCGATGGAGATGGAACCGGCCATCAGTGTGGCAATAAAGGTAAAAAACAGCATCCCCTTGGCCTGCACATCATAAAAGTTACTGATCTCGTTTTTTCGGACAATTGTTCCGGAAACGCGCGGCATATTGACAAAACTCCGATACAGTTTATCCTGATATCGTTCGTCCGCCGTCAGATAAATTCCGGATACAGCGTCTCCTTCCCGCATCAGCCGGTTGAGTGCTTTTAAATCCATATAACCCATAACGCCCAGGTACAGCCTGACCAATGCAATCACCTGAACCTGACGGATTGCCTTTGATCCTTCCAAAGCCTCGACAGTCAGCATATCACCGGCTTTTACCCCCAGCATCTTGCCTAAATAATCGTTTAACACAATACCTTCCTGCGGCAGCGTCACCGGCTTCAAATTCGTATCCAGCAAGGGGTGCAGGCGGCTGTCCGGTTCTATCCCGTTGATCACGGTTTTGTAACTGGAGCGGCCGAATTTAAGTCTTACCGGAACCGTTCGGAACGTTTCAGCATAATGGACGCCTTCCATTTCTTTGAGTTCATACAGCGCCCGGTAGGAAGTGGGTTCGGTAAAACCAACGGCCATGTCCTCCTTCTGGGAAAGGACAAACTGAACATTAACCATATGATCAACGGAATCCTTGAAAAATCCGCTGGAGATCATGGTGGCGCAGGCCACGGCAATTCCAATAATCGAAAGAAATGTCCGGATTGGCTTGCGTCCGATATTACGGACAATGATCCTGGATGGTTGTGTGAGCCAGGGACCAATGCCGGCCTTTTCCAGCAGTGAAACCCTGTACTTTGCGGGTGGTTCCGGGCGCATGGCCTCAGCAGGCGGTTGTTTGGCCGACCGCCAGAGAGAGTGTACTGTGCCGGCCATGGCAGACAGTATGCTGATCATTATGGCGGTAACAATCACCCATGGTTTTAGAATAAAGGCAAGATCCGGAAAACGGTAGATTTCCATGTAGATGCCGCCTAAAATTTGTCCAAGCCAGATGCCCACTGCTATGCCGAGAAGCAGTCCGGAAGATATGATGAGAACAACCAGCTTGCCGTAATGAATTACGATAGCCGTATTATCATACCCGAAAGCCTTGAGTGCCGCAATCTGTTCTCGCTGCGTATTCACCGTTCGGCTCATCACCACGTTCAAAAGGAATGCAGCAACACAAATAAATATGGTGGGGAATATCCTGGCCATATTCCGGAGCATATTGAATTCCTCATTGAGCAGCCGGTGGGAAATCTGATCTTTACGGGCAAAGGCGCCAAAACCGCCGTATCGATCCACAATATTGTCCAGTTCGCGAAGGACATCATTTACTTTTGTACCGGGATATAAAGTCAGTACAACATCATTAAATGCCCCTTCCATATTATACGCTTTACTGATGGCTTTTCGGCTCATCCAGAGAATGCCGTAACGCTTGAAATCCGGACTCATGGCAAAGGGCCGCATGACCAGAACAAATTCCGGAGAGAGGGCGATTCCGGTAATGGTCAGTTTTTTCCATTTGCCGTTAATCACTGCGGCGAGCGGATCACCCAGATTGAAACCATGTGCATGGGCAAAGGTTTCACTGATGACGACCTCGTTGTCCTTGGCCGGGTCGGCCAGCCGGCCTTTGCGCATGTATATCCGATTTACCAGCGATTGGCCGTCATCCGGAACCGAAATAATGTGGCCGGTAACCGGCTCGGAAAAACCGCGGACATCCAGTTTGACATATGCGGAAACCCGGGTTTCCACCTGATTGACACCGGCGACATCTTTTATTTTATCCTTCAGACTTTCCGGAGCCCGCTTTAAACTGACAAAGGCATCTGCAAAATTATAATCCAGATAGAAACGGTTTCGGGTAAGATCAAGAGAGTGCATGGTCGTGATAAACATGACAAAGGTCGCTACACCGCTCATCACAACCAGGGTTATGGCAAACACCTGTCCTTTCATCCGCCAGAGATCTCGCCAAACTTTCCGGTCCAGTGCTTTCATGGAATTACCATTTTATTTCGCGCGGTGATTTTCTCACTTTGTTTGCCGTAACTTCGGAAATTCTTCCGTTGCTGAGATGAATCACCCGGTCGGCCATGGCAGCAATATCCACATTGTGCGTGATAATTGCCGTTGCAGTGTTCAGCTCTCGATTGACGCGCTCCAGCGCTTCCAGTACGACCACTCCGGTCTGCGAGTCCAGCGCGCCTGTGGGTTCGTCGCAGAGCAGAACTTCCGGATTTTTGGATATGGCACGGGCAATGGCCACGCGCTGCTGTTCACCGCCGGATAACTGTGCTGGAAAATGGTCCAGCCTTTCCGTCAATCCAACCAGAGCGAGTGCATCTTCTGGTTTCATGGGATTTCCGGCAATCTCCGTAACAACAGAGACATTTTCCAGCGCGGTAAGGCTCGGGATCAGATTGTAAAACTGAAAGACAAACCCGACATGGAAACGGCGGTATTCGGTCAGTTCAGCCTCTGTTGCCGAAGTCAGGTTTCTGCCACGGTATGAAACAAAACCGCTGGTCGCGGTATCGAGTCCTCCGAGAATATTGAGCAAGGTCGATTTTCCGCTTCCGGATGGCCCCAGAAGCACAATCAGCTCTTTGGAAAACAATTCCAGATTGGCACCGCGCAGGGCGTGAACCTTCACCTCGCCCATGTCGTAAATTTTTGCCAGATCCCGAACCTGGAATACAACGTTTTCCGGATTATTGGATGGATTTCTCTGGGCGGTCATTTTTTTGCGCTCCGCGATAAATGGGGTCAAATCAAGGTTTGACCCCATGATCTATCAACTATCGGGGACAATTGCCTCCATGCCCTTTGCCGCCACCTGAACCGCTGCCGGATCCCATGCCACCACCTGATCCCATACCCGAACCATGTCCCATGCCGGCACCCTTTTGAAGCGGTTCTTCCGGCAGAGTCAATCCCTTTTCCTTTGCCCTTTCCATCATCTGCTCGTGATGTTCTTTGAGAAGCTGATCGCGCTCTTCATCTGTTTTTGCGTTCCGCAGCTTTTCACGGAATTCGATCTTCTCCTGGTCTGTCATGAGTTGACTGCCGTAAGTAACCTCCTGGTCATCAGCAAAAGCCGGTGCAACTGCCAGAATCAAAGCTACAATTAAGAAAGACATGATCAATGTTTGTTTTATCATCGTTGATTCCTCCTTGTACGTTTGGGTTTATGAATGGGGGTTAAAAAAATATCCATTTTAAAACAGTATGGGCAACCGTGATACAGAATGCTGCCAGTATCGTGGTGCTGAAATTGTGAATATGAAAATCCTGGATCAGTTTATCCGTAACATACAGCAATATCGCATTGATGACAAATATAAACAGTCCCAGCGTCAGGAAGATTGCAGGCAGAGAGATCAATACCAGAAACCAGCCCAGTATTAGATTGATGATGCTGTAAACAACCGCCACAATAACGGCCGTCCCGAAGCTTTTGCAGTGTATTCCGGGCAGAAACCTTGAAACCGAAAACACAGCAAGGCTTAGCAGCAGCAGATTCCAGATTAGATGGGTCATATTCTTTTCCCTGTGTTATTTTTTCGGTTAAAAAATTAATTTCTATTTCTGCTTTCTGGTTGAACGCCATCCGCCGGAAGGAACTGCTGTCGGGGTTAAGACCTTCCGCATGTCCCGTGCCTGTTCAATGATGTAAAATGCATCCGGATCAAACGACTGAACTTCCGGCAGTATCCAGGGGAGATCCCTGCGTCGGCAGGCGATGTACAGCTCGGTCACCGGGCCCTTTAGCCCCTCGCCGATAAACACAGTCACGGCCTGTCCTTTCTGCCGCAAGGATTCGGAGATTTCTTTGCCGGCTGTCCGGGTGATCACCTTCAGGATAATGATTCCCAGGGCCAGTTTCCGTTCAACCAGAATACCGACGACGTTACCCGTGGCAAACCCGAACGCATAAAAGACCACCAATATGGGCTGATCATGGATCTGATTGATGACCTTGCCGGCGACCAGTATCCAGATGGTGATTTCAAACAAGGCCAGGAAAAAAGCGATAACGGTTCTTCCCTGAACCGTAATGATTGTACGGAGTGTTCCGATGGATACATCGCATACGCGCGCAACAAAAATAATGACACCGGTTATCAACACATTTGTCTCAATCATAATTGCACCCAATAAACTGGTATGAATGTCACAGAATCTGTTGCAGGTGGGCATCATCCGCATCACTGTATTCAAAATAGTTGCAGACCAGTTCATCCCCTTTTTGGATATCGGTCAGGGCGATCATGATATCCCCGTCTTTCAGGTTTCCCACATTGCAGCGGGTATCACTGTGGTTCATGAACTGGGCGTTGTCAACACAGAGAACATAGCGGTTGTTTTCCTTGTATGCATATTTTTTGATCTGATTGAAAGAATCTTCTGAAATTTTTTTTTGAAGATCATTCCATTCATCCGGACTGAATACAAGATCGACCAATGGATTGAATGTCCAGACGATTTTCCCCTTCTGCACGTTTTCTTCTGCAAACAGGCCGATACCGTTAATTGGGGAGTTGCTTAAAGATGTTTTTATCCGGAGCATGAATCCGTTTTTTTCTGTAGTTTAAAAGAAGAATATTCATGATATCGACTTTTTTCATTTCCAGCATGAAAAAGTCATCATCATCATAGGACAAATAATAGTTTTCCAGGATCTCTTCACCTTCCCCGATATCCTGAATGGCGACTTCCGTATAATCGTCAATGAGAAAAATATTATATCCGATTTCCATATGATTGATGAAACGGGCATTATCCGCCAGATAAAAGTAGGTCTCATTCCGTTTATAGGTGGCGGAGAGGAGCTGCTTTAAAACAACCGGATCCAGGGAATCGATCAGTTTTTTGAATTTGGCTTTTGTATAGATCTGGTCGATCAGGGGATCGTATTTCCAGATAACCTCGCCTTTGGCGATCGGTTTTGCAGCAAACAGCCCCATCCCGTGGACAGATGATTGAGCAAGATACGTATTAATTCTAAGCATTGAGTCCTTTTTTTGACAGTTCCGCTTTTTCTTATCAATCAGCAGATTCAATGAATGATTTAAAACAGAATAAATTCCGTTTTGCTTAACAAAATATGTAGGAAAAAAAAAGTGTTTTTTTTCATAAAAGTTGCACGATTTCCATCTTTCTGATAATTTTTCCCCGTCGTAACAGAAACCCTTTAGAAAATTCAATTCTTTTTTTTCAGGAAAAAAAATGGCACAGGCATCTTATAAAAGTCCGGGACTCTCGCCCGGTACGCTTGTTTATGTGGGGGACAAGACCGCTGAAGCAACCCGGATATCGGTTGTTGATTTTACAAACGACGATATAGAGGAAGCAAGCGATGTTCCGATTGATGATCTGCAAATGTTTCTGAAGCGGGATTCGGTTACCTGGATTACGGTTTCCGGGATCCAGGATGTAGATGTCATCGAAGACATTGGAAAGCTGTGCGGGCTTCATCCTCTGATTCTGGAGGATGTTGTCAACACAAACCACCGGCCCAAAATGGATGCATTTGATGATTATTTCTTTCTGATTTTGAAGTTGCCCCTGCTGGATTCATCGGATGGGTCCCTTGCACTTGAACACATCTGCATGGTTGTGGGTAAAGGTTTTATCATCTCATTCGAAGAGATGGAGGGGGAGATATTCACCCCGATACGGGATCGGCTCTGGCATTCCAAAGGGCGCATCCGGCGGTATGGCGCGGATTATCTGGCCTATGCATTGATCGATATGGTGGTGGATCATTATTTTGAGGTTCTGGAAGAGGTTGGAGAGGAGATCGAAACCATTCAGGAAAGCGTACTGGATCATCCGGAACCGGGAATATTATCCGAAATTCAGAATCTCAGGCACAAGCTTGTACTGCTGAGAAAGTCGATCTGGCCTCAACGGGAAGTTCTCAGCAGCCTGCTGCGGGGGGAATCCGAAATGATTGATGAAAAAATTCTTTTATATTATCAGGATGTGTATGACCATGTGATCCAGGTTGCGGATACGGTTGAGACAAACCGGGACCAGATGTCCGGTATACTGGAAATCTATATATCCAGCGTGAGTATTAAAATGAATGAAGTGATGAAGGTATTAACCATCATTGCGACACTGTTCATCCCCCTGACTTTTCTTGCCGGGGTTTACGGAATGAATTTCAAGTATATGCCGGAACTGGAATGGCATTATTCCTACCCGCTGTTCTGGGGAATGGTTCTGGCCTGTTTATGTGCAATGCTGATCTGGTTTAAACGAAACAGATGGTTGTAATCCGGATGTAAGGATATTGAAAAAGATGAGTGGAAACTGTTGGATAAGAATTGTTGTATTTTTCATGATAAGCAATTGTTTTATGCCCGCAATCTGGGTCATGGCCAAGGAAAAGGCGGATTCTTCAACTTCAAAGTTTTCAGCCTTGAAACAATCCATTGAAACATCGTTGAAAACCAATTTAGAGACCATTGATTCGATAAAGGAGCTGATGACTGCTGTTGACGGAATGGGCCGTGAAGTGAATGCGGAAATGAATTCACACAAAATTCAGGAATCCATTTACAGCAACCATCTTTTGAACCCGATGGTTCCGCTCAAAACCCTGGAAGAAAACTATCTGGGACTGACAACATCGTTTCAGGCAATCGCATCAAGGCTGGGCGAACTGAAAAACAAACAGGAAGAGGTTCTGAAGATCAACTCCCAGACAAACGAATTGATTGCGATTACAGATAAACAGATTCAGGATATTCTTTCTGAAGTCAAATCCGATCCGGAAGCAAAGCTGCTGAATAAAAAGCTGAAGGAACTTTCCAAATCTCTTGCCGTCCGGAAAAAGATGATACAATCGGTTATGGATACATATAAAGTACTTGTTACCGGAGTCAGTGATACCTGGCAGCGTTATGATTCATTGATCAAACGGTTTGATCAGATGATTGAAAAAAGGAAAAAGCAGGATCTTCTGGAAAGAAAAAAGCTTGTTGAAAGCATCGGGCTTCAGAAGATCATTGCCGATATCACGGAACTGGTTGTAAAAGCCGGAAAAACAGTGACCGGAGAATTCTGGACAGGGCAATTCCGGTTTGTTAAAACATCGGAAAGGCTGTTTCTGGGGTCTTTTTTTCTCGTATTCATGATTGTGATGGTGATTACATTTCGTGTGCGAGTCCAGTTGAAGAAACTGATGAATCATTCCGTGCTGCTGGATAAATACTGGACCCGGATCGTTCTACTGCTTCTGAAACGTTCATTCATTCTGATCGGGGCAACTCTTTTCTTTTTTGTGATGACAGAGACGGAACGGTTTAAACCCAAGCCGGTTATTCTTGAGGTCATTGTCAGTTTCCTGCTGGTATGGCTGTTTACCAAATGGTTCAAGGATGCACTGAATCTTCTGCAAAAAGACGGCCGGCCGGTTCTTCAGGACAATCAGCTATTCTGGATACGGATTCAGATTCGTATCATCCGGTTTTTTGCCGTTTTTTACATTGTTCTTTCCTGGATTCATACCAGTGACAGTATTGTGATCATCCTGGGCCGAATCCTGTTTGCAATCTGCCTGTATGCATTCAACATCATATTCTGGAGAATTTCCGACAGAATCAAAAACGCAATTCAGGCAAGTGAAGGCGACCATGTTCCATCTGAATTTCAGAAATGCACCGCGGTACTGAAACCGCTGACCTATTTTATCATTGTCTCCGGGTTTGTTCTGGATGTCACGGGATATGGATCATTATCCCAGTTATGGTTTACATCTTGGGGGCTCAGTTTTGCCGTGGGTCTACTGGGTGCAATGACATTCAAGGCCATCCGGGAGTGGAATCCGGCATTGAAAAAGGCTCAGGAGATCCAGGGAGAGGAGACCTCCGAGGCTAAAAATTCACTCCAATGGGTAGGTGTCCAGTTTCTGACCTTTCTGTGGTGCGGGATTTTGCTGGTCTTTTTTGTATTGTCATGGGGCGGAAAAAAGGCCGTTCTGGTCGGGATTTTTGAATTTATCAAAATGCCGTTGACTATCGGTTCCATGAAATTCAGTCTACTGGGATTGATGATTGCGATTCCCATCCTTTTTATCACTCAGGGTCTGGCCAGAGCTTGGCGGCATGTTTTTTTTGATAATTTCCTGGAGCAGAGCGGAATAGAGGAAGGGTTGAAGGAGTCGGTCACCACCATATCGATTTATGCCATCTGGGTGGTGGGCATCATACTGGCTTTGAATGCCCTGGGTTTTGATTCCACCTCATTGACACTGGTACTGGGCGCTTTGGGTATTGGTATCGGGTTTGGATTGCAGAATATATTCAATAATTTCCTAAGCGGGATTATTCTATTGTTCGAGCGTCCCATTCAGGTGGGAGATGATATCGAAGTGAACGGTGTCTGGGCAACAGTGAAAAAAATCAATGTACGGTCTACAATCGCGCAGACCTATGATAATGCATCCTTGATCATACCGAACTCGGAGTTGATCAGCACCCAGGTTACCAACTGGAGTTTCAAGGACAGAAGGCTGCGTCGTAACATCGATGTGGGAGTGGCGTATGGCTCTGATCTTGAGCTGGTGAGAAATACATTGCTGGAGATTGCAGGAAACACAAGCCGAGTGCTGAAACTTCCAAAACCAAATGTCATATTCATGGATTTTGGGGACAGTGCGCTTATTTTCAGATTGCGGATATGGACCTACATCGACAATTTTCTGGATGTTGAGACAGATATTCGTTACGGGATTAATCGTCTGTTTAAGGAGCGGGGGATTGAAATCGCCTTTCCACAGATGGACCTTAATGTCAGGCACATCAAAACCCAGGAGGTTGGTACAGAAAAGCATTTGGAAGTTTCTGAACCAGATTCCTTGTCGGAAAAGTAGTCTGGTTTTTTCGGAAATCAGATAATCCGGTTGTTTCATGGGTTGTACAGGGATAAAGATATCCACGATAGATATTTATTGTTGCACATATGAAAACCGCACGAAAAGAAAAAGAGGTTGAGCAGATCCGGCAGAAGATCCTGGAAGAGGCCCTGGATATTATTGTAAAGGAGGGGTTTGATGCGCTTACCATGAGAAAGCTGGGTTCCCGGATTGGAATGACTGCGCCTAATATCTATAACTACTACCCTGGCAAGGATGCCCTTTACATCTCCATCGTCATTACCGGATTTGAAATGCTTCATAAGGTTCTGTCGGAAGCGTTTTACAGTTCGGAAGATATAAATGAAAGAGCCAGGGCCATGATCAAGGCCTATATTGAATTCGGCATGAGCAAACCGCGCTATTATGATATTATGTTTACCCGTCCCACCCCAAAACACAATGATTATATTGGAACCCCCCATGAAAAGCTTTCTGAAATCGAATACCGGATTTCAATGGAGATCGCGGAACTTGCACTGAAGGCAACCGAAGCCGTTGTCGGAAAGACGGATGATGCGGAATTGGGCCGGATGCGTGTGATCCAGATCTGGAGCCTGCTGCATGGAATGGTGTCCCTGCACAACAGCCAGGTGGTCTCCTATGTTGCCGGGAATACCGAAAAAATTTATGATAAAATTGTAACCGAGCTGGTTGGATTGTTTTCCCTTTTTGCCAAATAATAAAAAACCATTTGACTTTTTTTGAAAATGAACGTAGTTAAATTTAACATTGTTAAATTTTTAATTTTTGGAGGCAGTCAACATGGCAAAAGTCATTGTTCTGGGCGGATGTGGCGCTGTCGGGAGTGTGGCGGTAAAAACCCTGGCAGCACAGGAAATTTTTGATCATGTCGTGATCGGCGACATGAACATGGAACGGGCGGGAAAAATCATTTCGGAAATCGGGGGAAAAAAGGTATCGGCCATCCAGTTTGATGCAATGGATCCGCAAAGCATCAAAAATGCCATACAAGGATGCGACCTGGTGTTGAACTGTGTAGGCCCGTTTTATAAATCCGTGAAACTGATTTTACGGGCGGTCATTGAATCCGGCATCAACTATGTCGATGTATGCGATGATGTGGATGTCACCCTGGAGATTCTTGAAATGGATGAGGATGCCGGAAAGGCGGGCATATCTGCCTTGATCGGTATGGGAAGCTCTCCGGGAGCAACCAATCTCCTGGCAAAATTCGCTGCGGACAACCTGCTGGATGAAACCGATTCCATCGATATCTTTCATGCCCATGGCGGTGAGCTGTTTGAGGGCGAGGGCGTGATCGGACACCGGTTCCACTGCATGAGTATCGATATCCCCATGTATCTCAACGGTGAGTTGAAATATGTAAAATATTTTGAGGAAGATGGTATTGCCTTGCGGCAGACCTTTGATTTTCCGGTGCTGGGGAAAAATATTCAGCTTTATCCCTATCCGCATCCGGAGCAGGTTACGCTTCCAAGATATATCAAGGTGAATCAAGTGACCAATAAGGGTACGGTCATACCGGATGCATATTATGAACTGACAAGGGAGTTGTGCAGGCTGGGTCTGGCAAGCCGGGTGCCGCTTATGGTCAAGGGGCAGTCTGTGGTACCTGCCGATTTTGCAACAGCCTATATCATCAGAGAGCGGGAGCGGATTTTACAACAAACCAATTTCGGATCGCAGCGTGGATGCTGTTCGGTTGTGGTAAAAGGGAAAAAGGACGGCAATGATCAGGAGTACCGTTTTCATATGGCATCCGGCAGTCAGGCCCTTGGAGAAGGAACCGGTATCCCCGCTGCCATAGCTGTCATCCTGATGCAGCAGGGAAAAGTTACCGGCAAAGGGGTTTATCCTCCTGAGGGAGGAGTCAATCCCGTTGATTTCATTGATCTGATTTCAAAGGTAATGAAGCTGGGGGAAAAGAGAAAGGGAGATGATTCTTTCAGCGGTGTGATTGTCGAACGTGTTGATGCAGAAGGAAATGTTTCGATTATGGACATGTAGGAAAACATGAAAACCAAATACATCCTTGCCATTGATCATGGCACCTCAGGTCTGAAGGTCGCGATTGTGTCGGTTTATGGTGAGATCATCGATTTTGAATATGTTGCCACACCGACTTTTTTTCTGCCGGATGGCGGCGCGGAACAGAATCCGGATGACTGGTGGAATGCGTTGATCCTTGCCGCAACCCGGCTGATAAAAAAAGGGATTGCATCCATTGATGATATTGAAGCGGTCTGCGTCTCCAGCACATTTTCAAGCACGGTCGCGGTGGATCAGAACGGCAGGCACCTCATGAACTGCCTCACCTGGATGGATTCAAGGGGTGCTCCTTATGTGGAGGAGATTGTAAAAGGTTTTCCAAGTGTAGAAGGATATGGTCTGAGCAAGGCTTTGCAATCCATCTATTACACAGGCGGAGGACCGTCGCTCACCGGCAAGGATGACATCGCTCATGTACTTCTGATTCAGAACGAATATCCGGATATTTATCAAAAAACCTATAAGTTCCTGGGCAGCAAAGACTACCTGAACATGAGGCTGACCGGCGAATTCGCAGCATCCTTTGATTCCATCATGCTTTTCTGGGTCACGGATATCCGTGATATTCATCATGTGAAATACAATGATTATCTGATCGATTTCTTTCATATTGACAAAGACAAGCTGCCTGTCCTGAAACAATCGACCGAAGTGCTGGGAACGGTCCGGCCTGAAGTTGCAAAGCAGATCGGATTGAAGGCCGGAACAAAAGTCATTATGGGGTCTCCGGATCATCAGGCTGCCCTGATCGGTTCGGGTGCGGTCAGGGACTATGAAGGACATGTCTATATCGGCACATCTTCCTGGGTGGAGTGTCTTGTTCCGTATAAAAAGACAGACCTGTTTCACAAAATTGCATCACTTCCCGCTGCGATCCCGGGCCGATACCAGGTTCTGAATGAGCAGGATATTGCAGGCGGCTGTGTTTCGTTTCTCCTCAATAATCTGATTCTCTTTCAAAATGAGTTTCATTCCTATAAAAGTCCGGATGATCCCTACCGGAAATTTTCAGAGATTGCCGCAAGGATTCCGGCAGGAAGCGATAAACTGATCTTCACACCCTGGCTGAACGGGGAAAGAGCACCGGTAGACGATACCAACTTGCGTGGATGTTTTTTCAATATTTCCATGAGGACAACAGCAGATCATTTTATTCGTTCTGTTCTGGAAGGCGTGGCCTATAATACAAGGTGGAGCTTTCAGTATGTTGAAAAATTTATCAGCCGGAAAATGGAAACCCTTACCATTATCGGAGGCGGGGCGGTTTCAGATATCTGGTGCCGGATCTTTGCCGATGTATTAAACCGGCAAATCCGCAGGGTCAAAAATGCACGGGAAACCAATGCACGCGGAGCAGCATTTCTGGCCTCCGCCGGCCTGAATTATATTGATTTTAACGATATACCGGGTCTCATGGAGTATGACGGAATTTTCGAGCCGGATCCAAAACACCGGCAGATCTACGATGAGTTGTTTGATGCCTTCCTGCTGATTTATAAAAAAAATAAGTCTGTTTTCAGCCGGTTGAATAAGAGAAGCGTGGTGCGCTACAAAAGGGATGAATAATCGTTAGAATTTTTCGAACTCCTGATCATCGAGTTTGATCACTTTTTTTATATCTCTATGTGGTTGTCAGCGGAAGCGTTACAATAAAACGTGAACCAATCCCGGGTTGTGAATCAACCTCAATTTTTCCGCCATAAGACTCAATCATTTCCTGGGTGGAGGCAAGGCCGATTCCCGTACCCGTGGGTTCATTATCTTGCGCAGACAGGGGTTTGGTCGTAAAAAAGGGATCAAATATTTTTGGTATTGTTTCCGGGTCCATTCCGCACCCTGTATCGGTTATGGTGATCTGAATGTCATGCTCACCGGCTCTGGTCTGAACAGACAGTATTTTTTTATCGGTTTTATACATCGCATCCACTGCATTTTTGATCAGGTTGCCGAAACTCTGGCTGAAATGAGAATATACCCCTTTGTACAGGGGGATCGGGTTCAAATCGGTTTCTGCTCTTATCTGGTGTTTGAAAAAATTGTTTGCTTTCATCATTTCCAGCTGGTTCATCAGGAGTGCGTTCAGATCAATATTGTCCACCCGGATGGAGTTTTCCTTCCTGCTGGTTGTCAGGATGGTAGCAATCATTTCCTTCATGAGCATGGCGGATGCTTTTAGTTTTTGAGTGTAGGGGTTTTCCGGCAATTTCAATTCGATCAGTTGGGAATAACCGAGGATTGCCTGGAGCGGATTGTTTAAATTATGGACAATGCCGGCCGTTAATTTCCCGATGGTCGCCATTTTTTCAGAATCGATCAATTGATCTGTCCGGATCCGAACCTGCTCATTAAGCTTTTCATTCATTTTGTGCAACTGGTCTTCGGCCAGTTTCAGACGGAAAAACACTCGTACTTTGGCAAGCAATTCCTCCCTTTTAAACGGTTTTCCAATATAATCATCTGCGCCGGCCTCATATCCCTCAATCCGTTCTTCGATATGGGTTTTGCTGGAGACCATGATAATTTTCATGAAAGAAAAGCCCGGGTCTTTTCGAATCTTTTGACACACCTCAATCCCGCTCATTCCCGGCATGACAATATCCAGCAGGACAATATCCGGATGATAGGTGTGAAGGATTTCCAATGCTTCTTCACCGCTGGAGGCGATCCGGATCTGATATTCCTTTTTCAGGACTTCACTGGTGAATTTTGCCACCGAAGGAGCATCATCGATGATCAGGACTTTTCCCTTTTGGTTGATTTCCAAAGGCTTCATGAATTCACTTTTTCCTTCGAACCATCCGGTTTAGGATGCCGGATCATCATGACAATTTTTTCATGGACAGAGGTTGCAAGGTTGAAAAAAATTTTTCATTGAATACATGTAAGTGCCTATAGCAGAAGATAATTCAGGTATTCCTTGCCTGTGATATGTTCTAGTTTTGCAAGTATTATTACAGATTAAAAAAGAGTTTTAGATAAGATTGAAGCAATGTAGCTTCGTAACGATTTCAGATGTTTCAAAATAACCTAATTATAAGAATAGGTCAATTGCTTTTTTTGTGTGCCAACTTCAAAGGTCTGTTGTTGTAGTTCCGGCAAAAGCCGGACACACAGTAAAACGTGCGCTATCCAGTTTTTCAGTTCTTTTCTGGATATCGGCTTTATACTTCGGCTATATCCATTTCAGGATTCCGGCAAAAACAACCAGCATGATCGCATTGATCGCGGCAAGAGACCCGATGAACCGAACCTGTGTTCCGGGTTTCCAGTCATAGCTGTACATGGATATGACGAAAAAGGGAATATACACGGTAATGAAAACCGGGAATGAACCCCACCATGGGTATACCCATATGAAGGTGGGTGTCTTGGCAAGGAAGATCTCAAATATTGAGAAAAATGCTGCTGTGCTGACACCGATCAGCAGCCGGTCGCTGATGCCGAAAACCTTGTATTCCGGATCTTTGTTCAGGAGCTTGCTGTAAACAAGGCCGGCTCCGGCAAACATGATGCTGATTTCCGCGCATACCCCGACCAGCAGCAGAAAACCCGTGCCTTCCGGGACTGTCCACAGGGCATGACCGCTGAAATGCTGGATCAGGGCATTGATGATTTCATAAAACCAGTGAACCATATAAAGGGATAAACCTGCGGCAATCTCTTTATAATTTTTTTTGTCATACTCGTTAAAATAGATATAAAATAGAAACATCAGCATCGGGATGATATACCACTGGAAAGTGTTTGGGTCCCGCAATATGGATAATGCTTTTTGTGTTGCTTCCGGATGATTCATGTGCCCTCCTTTTCAGGTTGTGAAAGAGAATCGTTTTTTTGTTTTTTGGTCAGGATTTGCCTGTTCCGGCAAAAAGGCCGTTGGTGATTAAATCAACAAATACTTTCCAGATATCCTGTATCTCCTTTCCATGGTTTTGGACATAAATCCGGATGATGAATGTTTTGTAGATGAGCCAGAGAAGCTGGGTGGTCAATTCCAGATCCGTGTTCCGAAACTCTTGTGAACGGATTCCTTCTTCCAGCATGGATTTTATAAGCTCCATGGAGTCTTTGTTGATCTTTTCATAGGGATCATTTACCGGAAAAATTGGAAAAATGTCCGGATCACGAACTAAAAGTTTTCGAAAGGTATTGTTCACGGACAGGTATTCCACTGCCCTGAAACTCATCATGATGAACCGGGTTCGAACATCTGCACCCTCAGGGACGGAAATGTTTATGGAATAGGCCTGCCATTGAAGCAGGGCATGGCTGACAGTCTGTTCGTAGAGATCTTTTTTACTTTTAAAATAGCGATAAAAATTGCCGCTGGTCATGTTAAGCTTTTGAGCTATGTCGTTCAGCGTGGCTTTTTTGAATCCATAATCGGCGAAAACAGACAGCGCAGCATCATAAATCTCAGCCGGATCTTTTTTTTGAATCATGGTTCCTCATGAATTAATGAATAAATAATTTATTAATTCATTTACTCATTAATAAAATTTTGTCAAGACCCAACATTGATTATTAAAAAATCAGGTCATTTTGAGTCATTAAAATAAAAATAGTGATTTTCAACTTTCTGTTACTCACAACACTTATGCACTGAAAAAACAATTCGTTCCACTATTAATATGTTGCTTATGAGTCGATTATGCCTTATAATCAACTCAAAAATTGAGCCGATAAGGAACCCAAATGCCTCATACAAAACAATATATCTGGCAACAGACTTCATGGCCGGAGTTACAATGGGATCATGCAGCCCTTCTCGAACCACTGGGCAACTGCCGTTTCCAACAGGGCGCATTGCTGACTCAGATGAAGGAGTTAGGGCTTGATCTCAGGCAGCAGGCCAGAGCAGAAATCTTAATGCAGGAAGCCATGAAAACGTCGGAAATAGAAGGAGAGCGTCTGAATCCTGATGCTGTTCGTTCCTCTGTGGCCCGACGACTGGGCTTGCCCACAGCCGGGTTTTCATCCACAGGAGATCGACAGGCGGATGGGATTGTTGATATTTTACTGGACGCAACCATGAATTATGGACAGAATCTGACTGAAGAAAGACTGTTTGGCTGGCATGCATCCCTCTTTCCCACAAGCTATTCAGGTTTGCACAAAATTCGGGTAGCCTCCTGGCGTGACGATCGTAATGGGCCGATGCGAGTTGTATCAGGCCCAATTGGCCGGGAAAAAATCCATTACGAGGCACCCCCGGCAACGCATCTTTCCGGTGAGATGCACAGGTTTATCCATTGGTGGAAAATAAGTCACACTGAGATGGATGGACTGCTGCGGGCTGCTGTCGGCCATTTACAATTTGTGGCTATACATCCTTTTGAGGATGGTAACGGTAGAATTGCTCGAACATTGACGGAAATGGCCCTGGCTCAAGATGAGAATCTCTCAATCAGGTATTACAGCCTTTCTTCACAGATCATGGCAGAACGTAGGGCCTATTACCAAATTCTCGAGCAAACCAACAAGGCAGATGGGGATATCACCGGTTGGATAAAATGGTTTCTGGAATGTATGTCTAAGGCCATTTTGGACTCAGGCAAACTGCTTTTCAACGTCAGGCTCAAAGCCCGTTTCTGGCAACATTATGCGCAAGCCGGGTTGAAGGAACGTCAAAGTAAAATCATCAATCGCCTGCTGGAGGCTGGCCCCGGGGGTTTTGAAGGCGGGCTGACCAATCGCAAATATGCTGCCATGGGGCATATCAGCAAAGCAACGGCTCAAAGGGAGCTGGCCGATCTTATGCAAAAGGGTATTTTGCGCCTCAACCTGAGTAGAGGACGAAGTACCAGCTATGATCTTTGTTGGGAAAAGTTTGCCGGCAGTAACGAGGTGCGGTCAACAACATGACAACATAACCGCAAATTGACAAGCTGGGGGGTTACGGATATCGTAAAATAAAGGAGGCAGGATTGTCGCAATCGGGGATCTGGACAATGATGCAGGAACAGTGATCGATGCAGACGAGAAGATTGTTACACCCGGCTTTATCGATATCCACACCCATTGTGATCTTACCTTCAAGAGGGCAAGCTGGAAACGATATGGGGCATACCTGCTGCCGAGCTGGAAAGGGAACAATAATTATCTGTATCAGGGTGTTACAACGGTTGTGACCGGCAATTGCGGGTGGGGGTATACGGATATCAATAGAATCGGCGTGATCAAGGCGGTAAAAGAGGCCATTGAAATCGGCAGGCAGGCGGAAGTGCCGGCTGAAAAGTTCAATATGAAGGCAAGGGGAAAAATTGCAGCAAACTATTATGCGGATATCGCAGTCATGGATTTGAAGACCATAACGGATCACGCAACGGTTGCATCACCTAACCAGTATTCGGAAGGAATTACTCATCTGCTGGTCAATGGTGAACTTTCGATTGAAGATGGAGTTGCGACAGGCATCAGATTCAAAACTGTAGGCTGCTCCATTTTTTTTCCGCTTCCTTCAATAAGATTTCCAGGTACTGGTTAAAGGTGTTGTTGTCTGTGTGACGGAAAGTGCATCCGGCAAAAAAACCGAATGTATGCTTGATAATAACAGCTGTCCGGATGTCGGAGCCTTTTTGATCATTCAGTTTAAACAAGATGTTTGCCCGATCATTCACCTTGACCATTCTTTGCCGTGCGAGTTTGATCTGAATTCCGGCACGGGAAATGTTGGTGACGGTCAGGATACCTCTGGTTGTCGAATCCGGGATATGAAAAGTCCCCTGGAGACTGGTGCTGATTCGCTTATGGCGTCTTTTATCACCCTCATAAGTATCAGGCGGTTTTGATTCAAGAATCAATTCCATGCACTCGGAAAGCAGGTCTTCCTGGATGGCGGTTCTGTTGGTATAAAATGCACGGTGAAGTGCATAATCACAGATGGTGTGGATCAGTTTGCGATCACCCTTGGTGTAGTTATAAATCATCTGAATGGAGCCATCGGTAAACAGAGGCTTTTCCATTCCCGCATTCAGGAGACAGCCCTTGATATAAGCATCGGTCTCCTGTTCCGGCATCATCTGATTTTCCGGGATTTCCTCAAGGATTTCAGGGAAGGGGGCTTTTGTTAAATTAAAAAGGGAAAGATATGTGTTCATGATGGATCCATTCCTGTTCAAGTGTTGAAAACGGCGATCTTGATTTTTATTTGGTTCGACGATAATGATTGTCGTATATACAATCCATATCTGCTTACAATGTCAATGAATATTTTTAATCCCCGGAATTATTTTCGCATCTTCGCCTGCTTTTTGCTTCCGGTTGTTGATCAGACGGAAAAACCATCAGTGGTTTTTCATGGCTGTAGCCGGGGTATGAACAGATTTCTCCTCATAAACCTGAAGAAGAAGCAAGGTCGAAAATGGGAGCGTAAAGAGGGCGCCGATAAAAACCGAACTTCCGATTGCCATGATGCCGAAATATAATATGACCAGAACCAGATGATCCATAATTTCACCACTGGTGGCCATGGAATAGCTTTCTTTCAGGGCATCGAACAGTTTCATATCCTTATCGACCATGAGAGGGAGCATGTAGATGCAACAGAAAGCCAGTGCGAGCGTAAGAACAAGTCCGGGGAGAAAAAGGAGCAGATATCCGATTCCAATCAGGACAAAGGCTGCAATCCCAAATCCGAGCAAGGGCAGGAAGAGTCTCATCTGTGAGAACAGGTCATTGACTTTTGGTTCCCGTTTTTCCCGAATCAGCCTGAGCAGGGAGTGGGTGTATCCGGCCATCATGGGAGGAGCAAGGAGCCCGAGTGATAAAAAACAGATTCCGAACATTACCAGTGTCAGGATAATCAGCGGGACAATATGGCTGAGTGTTAGATTCCACGATGTTTTAAACAGGTTGTTGAAGTTCATATAGCCTCGATTTTTTAAATTTTTGGGTTAATGGTTCTGGATGGATCTTACCCATATCAGGATATGGTTTTATTTGTCAAATCCAGGGAAAAATGAACGGGATATCAGATTGAAAAGGAATTTCCTTGTCTATTGGCGATACATAACGTAAAATTCAATCCATGGTTCAGGGAAAAAAGGAGAGAAAAATGGGAAAGAAAAAAGTGAAAGTGATCGATACCAGTGTTCTGGTTCATGACCCTGTTTGTCTTCAATATCTTGTTAAAAATGAGGTGATCTCCTGCATTCCCTGGACAGTCCTGGAGGAACTGGATGGTTTGAAAATGCGTCCGGATATCGGCTTTGACGTCCGGCAGGCAACACGAACCATCGAGGACATGAGAACTGCCAATCATCCGCTTCTTCAGGTCGTCCGGGAAATAAGCTGGAAGGGGATCGAGTTTCTGGACAAGACGCTCAATGATCATCGCATCATTGCATCTGCCAATGCGTTGAAAGAGCGGTACGGGGTGGTTGAGATCATGTCCAAGGACACCATGATGCGGATAAAAGCCAGAGAGCTTGGTTTTGTAGCCGAAGACTATTACCGGGATCAGGTTGAACAGGAATCCAATCACGATATGCCGCGCGTTGAAGTGATGTTTGATGAAATTGATAAAGAGAATTTTACCTTTGCCTATAAACCGGAAATCCATGGGGAAATTCCATTCAACAGCGGTGTGGTGTGTATCAGTGACTGGAAAGGAGATTTCAAGCGACCAGAGGAAAAGGCAGAGTGGGGAGAGCAGTTTGCAGCAATCAAAAGACAAGATTATTTCCGGATTATCCCGAAAAATCTACAGGCCTTCGGCATCCGGCCCTATTCAGGCGCGGATCATGTTGATCCGGAGACTACTCCCAACTGGCCGCAGAATGTGGCCTTATACCTTTTGTCCAGAAATGATATTTCGCTGGTATTTCTGGAAGGGGGGGCTGGAACCGGAAAAACCCTGATCGCACTGGCAGGCGCTTTGGAGAGGAAAAAGGATTTCCGTCAGATACTGATCACAAGACCCATGGTGCATCTGGAAGATAAGGATAACATGGGATTTCTGCCAGGCGATATCCGTGAAAAAATGGATCCGTGGCTGCGTCCGATCTGGCAGAACCTGTCTGTTCTGAAAGAGGTCGACCCCCAGAACCGGGAACTGATTGATAAATTCCTGGCGGATAAGAAGATCGATATCGAGCCCCTTGATTATATCCGGGGGACGACATTTATCAAAAGCATTATGATCATTGACGAGGCGCAGAACCTGACGCCTCACCAGGTCAAGACCATTATCACGCGGGCGGGTGTCGGCACAAAACTGGTTTTCACCGGAGATCTGGATCAGATCGACCGGAAAAGGCGCCTGGATCGGTTTTCCAATGGGCTGGCATATGCAGCAGGCCGGATGCTCAACCAGGAAATCGTAGGTCAAGTTAAGTTTCATACCTCTGTTCGATCCGAGCTGGCAAAAATAGGCGTTGATCTTTTATGATAAGTATAAATAGAAGCAGTGCAGATATCGTTGATCCGGTAACAGCGGTTGTGGCGGATTCAAATGGAGAGATTTTCGATTTAGAGGGATATGCTGCTGTAGGAATGGCAGGAAATCATCTGGAAGTCCTTACCGGTTCGGAAACCGTGTCCATGCCCCATGGATCGGAACTGATGTTTCTGCCGGACAGGATGCCGATTGTTTATAATCTTTCGCTGGATCAGTTTGAAACCCTCGGAGAAGATCCATATCATCCGGGCGAGCCGCTGTTTCCTGTCGCGGTTTTCAATTCTCCCGGATATGTCAATACCGCAACCTGTGCATATGAAGAGGAGGATTCTGCAGCATACCTTCCTCTTTTTTCTTATGGAGCTGTGGGTTGGCATCAGGATGGTTTTTGTTCGGCCGCGATCCAGGTGGATGAAGAGCCCCGCCAGGATCTCCGGTTGATGAAAATGGAAAAGGTTCATGCCGGTATCCGGGAAATGAGGAGTCTGCTTCCCGATAACCGGTTGCGGAATCATCTTGAAAATTGTGCCCTTGAGTATGCCTGCCCTGCGGCCAAGAATTTTTTTATCGGCAGGTGTGAAGCCCCGCTCCCGACATCCAGGAAGTGCAATGCAAGGTGCATTGGATGTATTTCTCTGCAAAAGGAGTTTACAATCAAAAGTCCTCAAAATCGGATCAGGTTTACGCCTTCTCCAGAGGAGATCGCAGGAGTAGCGCTTGCCCATTTTCGGAAAGTCAACCAGGGCGTTGTCAGTTTTGGTCAGGGGTGTGAGGGAGACCCGCTTATGGCTGCTCATGTTATCGGGCCGGCCATAGCACAGATTCGTTCCAAGACAAGCCAGGGAACCATCAATATGAATACAAACGGAAGCCTGCCGGATCTGTTGTCAAGGCTTTTTGATCAGGGGCTGGACAGCATCCGGATCAGCATGAACAGTGCCGGCAAAGAATTGTATAACGCTTATTTCAGACCGGTCAATTACTGCTTTGAGGATGTGGAAGCGAGCATTGATATGGCCATTGAAAAAGGGAAAAGGGTAGCCATCAATTATCTCAACTGTCCGGGGGTCAGTGACAGCAAGAAAGAAGTGGATGCTTTTCAGGCCTTTCTGGAGAAGCATCCGGTAGATTTGATACAATGGCGGAATCTGAATTTTGATCCGTTTCGATACTGGAAGATCATGTCGGAAGCAGGTTCACTGGGAGAACCCATGGGTATGAAGAATCTTCTGGAAACGATCCGGGTAAGGTTTCCTGAGATTCTGTTCGGATACTTCAATCCTCCCAGGGAACGGTTTGAACAGGCAATGGCTTGCCGCCGGAAATGAAAAAATGCGGTTTGCTAAAGAATGGAAGGGTTTATGCCGATAACTATATAAAATACATCGATTTTGTATTTTTGAATCTGGATTGTGGAAAAGGAGGAAGACCCATGGAGATTGTTATCGGTGCGGCACCTTATGTTGGATTGCCGGAAAAAAAGAGGAGGCTTGCCGGCGAATCCTCAGTAGAGGCGCATTTCCTTGCCATGCGTCGACCCAGGAACCCGTATGGCATGCCAAGGCAGGGAGAACGGAATCGCAGATTCCGGGCCAGTGGTTTGGACCCTGCAGGGGGCCGAATTTTGACACTTCTGGTTCCGGACAGCAATAATCTTCCGAAAGATATCCATAACGGAGAGTATAAGATATTTTTGCGTTTTGTTCATGAGCGGTAAGAGCAGATGCAATGACCCCCGGTAAATATGGCAGATATTCTTCTGATTCAACCTCCGGTCCGAGATTTTTATCTTACCCGGAAAAGGACCATACCTTACGGACTTTCCGCAATCGCCGCAGTATTAATTCAACATGGTTTTTCCGTCGAGCTTTTTGACAGCCTTGCAACCCATAAATCGAACATTCTCGAATATCCGGATGAGATGGACTACCTCCGTCTGTATTATGGAAAACCGGATCGATCTCCTTTTGCCCTGTTTCATCACTTCCGTCATTTCGGGTATAGTTATGAACATATCGGAAATGTTGTAAGACAATCCAATGCCTTTCTGGTCGGTATTTCCTCCCTGTTTTCCGCATATCAAACTGAAGCACTGAAAACAGCGGAGATTGTAAAAAAATGGCTTCCTGACTGTAAAATTGTAATCGGAGGACACCATGCCACCTCCATGCCGGAAGAGGTGATGAAAAATCCGGCAGTCGATTTTCTGATCCGAGGAGAGGGGGAGGTCTCCATGCCTTCTCTGGCCAAAGCAGTAAAAGATCATCTCTCCATTACAAATATTCCGGGGATTGTATATCGGGAGAAAAATGGTTCTCTTGTCATCCGTCCTCCGGCAGTAATGGACAGCCTGGATCATTATCCCCTCCCTGCCACCCATCTTGTAAAAAAGAACTACTATCAGCGAAATAAATCCGGAAGTATTGCAGTTGTGGCAAGCCGGGGTTGTCCGATGAAATGTTCCTATTGTTCCATGGGAGAATCCGGTCTGCCGTATCGGAAACGGTCGGTTGAATCCGTAGTAAAAGAGATTGAGCTGGCGACTGTTTCGGAGCCTGTCCGGTTCATTGATTTTGAAGATGAGAACCTGTCCCTGGATAAAAATTGGTTCCTTGCCCTTCTCCGGGAAATTCAAAATCGTTTCGGGCGCTTTAATATGGAACTGAGAGCCATGAACGGACTTTTTCCTCCCTCCCTGGATCAGGAAATCATTGAGCAGATGAAATTATCCGGGTTTAAAACACTGAATCTTTCTGTTGGATCTACTTCTCCTTCCCAACTCAGGAATTTTTCAAGACCGGATGTTCGGAATTCGCTTGAACATGTGCTCAGAATTGCCGGGAGGATGGATATGGAAACTGTTTGTTACATCATTGCAGGTGCCCCGGAGCAAACCGCTTCCGATTCTGTAAAAGATCTTTTGTATCTTGCAGGCCAAAATACAATTGTCGGTGTATCGATCTTTTATCCTGCCCCCGGAAGTCCGGATTACCGGAAATGTGCAGAGCTGAAACTCCTCCCGGAACAGATATCCCTGATGCGGTCTGCTGCGTTTCCGATTTCTCACACCACCAGGCGTATGGAAGCTGTAACGATTGTCCGTCTTGGGCGTATCCTGAATTTCATGAAAAGTCTGATTAAAAAAGGGCATGGCCTTCCCGTACTCCGGTCTTTTCAGGGTGAGGTTTTGTTGGATGTGGAAGATCGGGAAGAAAAGGGGAAACAACTGCTGTCATGGTTTCTACATGATGGTCGGATCAGAGGTGTAACACCCGATGGCCTTGTTTTTGAACACCTGGCCGATGATACCCTGGTGAATCAATTTCTTACTGGAATGAAATCATTGTTGGATGTTCAGCCCTTTGTAAATATAATGCAACCCGGAAAGAATGGTGATGGTTGATGTGATGCCATACAGAAAAAAGGAGAATGTCTCAGGGATTTCCGGAGGAATAACCTGGTATAACAGAACGACAAACACCGTCAGGAGTTGGAAAAAAGTTGTCCATTTGCTGAGCAGGCTTGGCTGGATTTCCATTTCGATATCGGCCAGAGTATAGATGATGATTCCGGTCATAATCAGGATATCCCGGCTGATGACAACTACAGACAGCCAGAAGGGAATTATTTTCAGGATGGTAAGCGTAACAAATGCTGATGCCATGAGCATTTTGTCTGCGATTGGGTCCAGATACGCGCCAAGTGTGGTTCTCTGATTCAGATACCGGGCGAGCAGGCCATCCAGGCCATCACTGATTGCAGCAATCGTGAACACGATCAGAGAAAGAAAATAAAGATCTTTTTGCAGAAAGATAACAAATAAGGGGACAATCAGTATTCTGATCACCGTGATAATGTTCGGAAGGTTGATGGTCAAGAAATCTGTTCCTCAAGGATTCGGTTATTCTATGGTTTTATCTGCCTTAAAATTTCCTGCCGGTGTGTCTACAGCCCCTGTTTTTTCGACCGGAACAAGGACAATGGTAAGCTGATCGGGAGATATATTGGAAATGTTGATTCCAAAAGAATCAAATGATTGTAACATCAACGATTCCGCAAGAGTGTTGGTATTATCGCGGTATTCAACGGTCAGGGTGGTTTCATTGGATTTCATTTCACTGCTGCGGATTTCTCCGACATTATTCAGACTGCTCAAGGCGTTGCGGAACTTCACAAAATTGGATAGAATGCGGGTTCCCTCTACCACAATTTTAATGAAGGATTGTTCATTTTCTTTTTTGGAATATGAGGAAATGAGTTGAACTGCCAGGTCTTCACCAGCTAGGGATGCAGACTGAGATATCGCGTCAAGCCCCCCGGAAATTTCATTTATGTTTACAGTATTTGCGGTTTGAGATGTTTTTCCGATTTCACTCTCTTTGGAAATATTTATGGCTCTGGCCATGAGTGTTCCCTTGAATGAATGACTATCCTTTCCCATTGTGTTGGATGTCTGCTCGGCAAAGGAGCGTCCGACGACTGCAATATCCGCCTGTACCAATTTTGCAAGCCTGATAATTGTATTTTGATCCAGCTCCGGGGTATTCAGAACAAGATCTTTTGTTTCAAAAAGAGTTGTTGAACTGGGATGGCCTTTAACAACAAATCCTTTCCGGGAAAAAATATCGGATAGAATGGTTTCAGCCTTATTCTCCAATCCCGGAGACTGGATATCCCACCAGTAGTGTGGCTGGATATCCCCTGTATTTTGTTGTGAGATCAAAAAAAGAACTTTTGGTTTTTTGGTTTCGCTGGACAGAATTCCAATTTCAATGAATTGTTGTTTTATTTTGCCGGCTGAAATTTTTGCCTGAACCAATACCCGGTATCGGTTATCATATTTTGTTTCAGCCAGAACCCGGTAGTCGTTTATGAAACTGTCCTTATGGGTAAAGAGGATTTCATTTGCGGATTGGAAATTGGATACAAGCATATCCGATGGTGCCAAATCCGACATCACAATTCCGATGGCCGTGATCAGGCTCTCGGATATTGCATTTTCCCGTGCTTTCGCAACATTATTTTTGTCAATGAGTCCGGTTCCCGTGACAACAATGGTTTTCAAGTCCGATGACGGTTCTATCGAGAAGCTGGTCTGGATGGATACTAAAACAAGGGTAAATATGAAAAATGTCAGGAATATTTTTTTTTGGGAAAAGAAAGGCATAGGATTCAACTTCCTCCATCATGAGTGTGCAAAGATTTAGAATCAAATTGTAACATCAGAGATTTCGATTTATCGTGTAATCCGCCAGCATCAGCAGCAGATCTTTTGTTTTAGATGAAGCAAAAATGGAAAGTGCATCCTTGGCGTCATCCACATGTTTAGCCGCTTGATCGATTGTATATCGAATCCCGCCATAAGTATCAAGCAGCCTTTTCAAGGTGTTAAATTCTTTATCCGAAAAATCGGGATTTTGTATGATTTTTTTGATCGTTTCCTGATCTGATTTATCTGCATTTTTCAGGGTATGAATCAGGGGCAGCGTCATCTTTCCCTCCCGCAAATCCGCACCAATGGCTTTACCCAATGTTTCCGTGTCAGAAGTGTAATCCAGCAGGTCATCTGCCATTTGAAATGCAAAACCCAGGTTCAGGCCAAAAGTGGTGAGTGCTTTTTCTTTTTCCAGAGAGGCTTCGGCAATCAGTGCGCCTGTCCGGCAGGCACCCTGAATGAGGGATGCGGTTTTTCGCCGGATCACTTCTTTGTATTCCATTTCCGTAAGAACTATGCTTCCTTTGTTCAGCAACTGATGAATTTCACCCTGCGCCATATCCTCCGTGACCTCTCCAATAGCCTGGATCACTTTTATTTTATTAGTTTCCGCTGCAATGGAAAGGGAACGCGCCAGTAGAAAATCACCCACGAGGACGGCAATGGCACTTCCCCAGATGGAATTTGCAACCGGTTTTCCCCGTCGAAGTGTTGCCTCATCCACGATATCGTCGTGCAGCAGGGTTGCCGTGTGGAGATATTCAAAAATCACGGAAAAAGTTTTGTCATAGGTTCCTGAATATCCGCAGATTCTGGCTGATAGAACCATCAAAAGAGGACGAAATCGTTTGCCTCCGCTGAAAAGTATATGGCCTGCAGCCTGAGAAATCAGATCAAGATAGGTGTTCAGATTTTTTTTCAGCGCTGTTTCAATTTCTGCAAGGTCATTGGCCGCAGTTTCAAGAATGGTCTTCTTTAACTCACTCATACGGGCTCTCCTGAAAGATCATATTCAAATGAATTTTTGATTCTTGTTTGTACAAAGTCGCCTAATTTCAAGTTCCGGGAGGAAACAAAGGTGATTCCGTCTACTTCGGGTGCCTGGAAGTATGTCCGTCCGATAAAAACATTTTCCGAATCCCGGCTTTCAATCAGCACAGGATAGATTTTGTCAATATGTTTTTGATTGTTGGCGGCAGAAATGACCGCCTGCTGGTTCATGAGAAGATCCTGTCGTTGGTTTGCGGTGTGCCCATCAACCGGTAGGGGCAGATTATGGGATGGAAGATCATGAGAATCGGAATAGGTAAAAACCCCCAGATGGTCAAATCGGATTTCCTGGATAAAATCCATTAAAATGGAAAAATCCTTTTCCGTTTCTCCTGGGAAACCCGTGATGATCGTTGTTCGAAGTGCGGCATCCGGTATAATGGTATGGATGGTATCATACAGTTTTCGTAAATCATCTATGGAATAGTTACGACCCATTTTTTTCAGAATCCGATTGCTCGCATGCTGGATGGGAATATCAAAATAGGAACAGATATTCGGATGTCCGGCAATGGTTTTTATAACATTTTCATCCATGCTCTCCGGATGGCCATACAGGAATCTTATCCATATGTTTTCTGAAATTTCAGATAGTTGTGATAGAAGAACAGCGAGGCTTGATGGCGGAAACAGGTCTTTTCCATAATAAGTTGTATCTTGCGCTACCAGGGTCAGTTCCTTGACACCGGACTGAACTAGAGTCCGGGCTTCATGAAGGATGTCATTTGCGGGTCTGCTTCGATGCTTTCCCCGCAGTCTGGGGATAATACAATAGGTGCAGTGTCTGCTGCATCCTTCTGCAATTTTTACATAGGCGGTCGAGTCTGATGTGCTGATTCTGGGAACATCTGTTTCCGGAAAAGAGGCTTTTTCAGGATTCGGCAGAAGGCAGATCTGTTTGTTCCTGTCAGGATGAGGTTCAAGAATATGGGCAACCTGATCATAAGCTCCGGTTCCTAAAAAAAAATCTACTTCAGGAAGGGTTGAAACAAGTTCCTCCCGGAATCGTTCCGGAAGACACCCGGCTACTAGAAGCTGCTTACAGTTGCCGGATTTTTTGAATTTCGCAAGTTCAAGGATGGTATCAATGGACTCGTTAACCGCATCGGATATAAAACTGCATGTGTTGACAATGATTGCGTCAGCCTCTGCTGGTTCCTGGGTGATCTCCCAACCGCTTTTTACCAGATGTCCGAGCATAGTCTCACTGTCCACAAGGTTTCGGGCACACCCCAGACTGGCCAGATGTAACTTCATTTTTCAATCCTTTGCCGTGCGATATTTTTCCTTTTAAAAATGCTTTGCATTCTCATTTTTTTTAATCAAAACCAGGAAGGAAATTTTCCAATCTCTGTTGATGAAATCGCTTACAGAAGAGCCAATTTCAAAACTATTAAAAAGCGTCACACCGGCGAAAGTCGGTGCCCAGAAAAGAGCCGAAAATACTGGATAGCGCTACGCTTCACTGCGTGTCTAGTTTTCGCCGGAACTACAACAACAGACTTTTGAAATTGGCTCAGAAAAGTAAATACCGCAATTTGGAAAACAAAGAAAGCCAAAATCCGATGGGGTTTATATTGCGGAGTGTTTGACTTCCCTTTAAATATTTTCTATTTTAAGGAACATGTAGAGTGCATCATGGTTTTCTTCCAATTGTAAATAAAAAAAATGAAACAAAATAGGGGTTTAACAAAATGATCCGAATCAATGAAAATTATTTGAAACTACAAGCATCCTATCTGTTTTCAGATATTGCAAGACGTATATCATTATTTCAAAAGAATAATCCGGAACGGAAGATCATCAAGCTTGGTATCGGAGATGTGACACGCTCTCTGCCGGAAGCCTGCATTGAAGCGTTCCATGCTGCCGTGGATGAGATGGGCAGGGAGAGCACTTTCAAGGGATATGGGCCGGAACAGGGGTATGGTTTTTTAAGAGAAAAGATTGCCGAGCATGACTTTCAGAAAAGAGGATCGGATATCGCGGCAGATGAAATTTTTATCAGCGATGGTGCAAAATGTGATACCGGGAATATTCAGGAAATATTTGCAACCGATATTTCCATCGCGATTCCGGATCCGGTTTATCCGGTTTATCTGGATACCAATGTGATGGCCGGTCGTACCGGGATATGTAAAGAAGGAAGGTATGAGAACATCCTGTATCTGGATGGAACAACAGAAAACGGATTTATCCCGGCTCTCCCTGATAGACCGGTTGATTTGATCTATCTTTGTTTTCCAAACAATCCAACCGGGGCGGTTGCCACCAAAGGAATTCTGTCCAGATGGGTGGAATATGCACGGGAAAACAAGGCAGTGATTCTGTTTGATGCTGCATATGAGGCTTTTATCCAGGATGAAGCGATTCCCCATTCCATTTTTGAAATCGATGGAGCCAGAGAGGTTGCCATCGAATTCAGGAGCTATTCCAAAACAGCAGGCTTCACGGGAACCCGATGCGCTTATACGGTCGTACCCAAAACATGCATGGCTTATATAAGTGGAGGAGAGAAACATTCTCTTCATTCCCTCTGGAACCGTCGTCATTCAACCAAGTTCAACGGTGTGTCTTATCCGGTTCAAAAAGCAGCCGAAGCTGTCTACAGCAAGGAGGGCAGCGTTCAGGTCAGGGCGCTGATCGATTATTATATGCAAAATGCAAAGTTGATCCGGAAAGAGATGACCGATCTCGGGTATTCCTGTGTTGGCGGAATCAACTCCCCTTACATCTGGATCGACGGCAAAACCGATTCCTGGAAATTTTTTGATCTTCTGCTGAATAAAGCCGGTGTTGTCTGTACACCAGGTGCGGGATTTGGAAGATGCGGAGAAGGATTTATCCGGATAAGTGCATTCAACAGTCTTGAAAATGTTCAGCTTGCAATGGAAAGAATCCGTAAAACCATATGAGCATAAGATGCTATAATTGTGAGATGAATTGTTACTATTTGTGAATTATTTTTCATAATTTTTTAACAATGAAAGGAGGTTGTAAAGGATAACAATTTGATATCATAATTGATAATTGTTATTTCATCATTGCATGCTTTTTGCAAAGCTGGAGAGCAACTGCTTGATACTCAAGAAATAGAATGTTGGATGTTTGAATGTTGTAAGGATACCTGATTATTGGATGTTAACCAAACAACAGGGGGGAATTTTGAAAACAGAAAACTCATTGAGCAGCAGAATCGCATTGCATGGAGAAATTGCTGAAATCAAAAGAATTTATTCAGCAATTGAAACTTCTTTAAAACATCAGGAAACTTCCTGTCTTGTCATTACCAGCAGTATTTCCGGTGAAGGTAAAACCACAATGGTCGCCGGGATTGCAGCGTTCGCTGCAAAGCAAAAAGGAGAACGGGTACTGGCTATGGATTTAAATTGGTATTCTCCTGCATTGCATACCTTTTTTGGTGCAGAAATAAGCCATTCTTTTAATCGGCTGAGAAATTTTGACTCCATTCTTGATATTGTGAAACCATCTGGTCTGGAGAATCTGGATATCTTTCCGGCTGTCCGATCCAATTCCGAAAATGAAAATATTTCATTTGGTGAATCCGAATCCATTGCCGGCAGGCTGATTCAGATGGCCCGTAAAGAGTATTCATTTGTTATTGTTGATACTTCGGCAATATATCCACCCAACCGAAGAATGATTGATCCAGCTATTATTTCAAAGGAAGCGGATGGAGTGGCGGTTGTTGCCCTTGCGAATTCTACGCCACGTGAGGATATCAAACGGGCAATGAAAATATTGCATACGGCAGGTGCGAATATTATTGGCATGATTGCGAATCAGTGGAAAAATCCGATGGTGTGATCCATCTATAGTCATCCGTGTACAGGGAGGCCCCATGTTTTTTCATATGAAGCGTTATTATTATGGTTTAGTAAAATATCGATCATGGTTATGGCTGGCACTTTTTCCACCATTAATTTATTTAGTTGTTTCCTCAATAACACCCAATCAATTTATCATCACACAGGATATCCCTGCATCAAAGGATGTTCCGGTTGCATTAATGACATCACCGGTAGGTTATATATCCATGCAGGAGTTGTTATCGCGTCCGGAAACCCTGTTCCAAAACAAGTTATCCGTCAGGGCTTTATATGGTCAACTTTATTCAGATATTGATTATTACCGGACAGATCCCCAGTTCCGGGTGCTGTTTGAGGCAGTGAAGAATAATATGCTTCTTGAAAAAAACAACAAGGATAAGGTTCAGGTTGTATACCAGGGGCCGGAAAAAGAGAAAGGGCTCCTGATGGTGGAATTTTATTCGGATCGTTTGATTCAAAGTCTTTCTGAGGGAGTAAGACGCAGTAAAGCAAAGGAACCTTCTATCGTCCAGATGGCGGGTGTAGCAAAGGTTAAGGAAAAGCGGATTATTTTTGAAAAGATTCGCATGTGGCAATTACTTGAGATTGTGATTTTATCGGTGATCAGTGTCATGATGCTATGTGGTATTCTGGAGTACAGGGATTCTTCATTTAAATCGGAGCGGCAGATGGCAAGATATCTGGAGGTTCCGATTCTGGGGTCAATTCCGGATCTTCATAGAGTATATTCTTCCATGGAGAGATAAGAAGTATCTTCCGGAAGTTTATTCGAATTTTGAGTATTGTAAAGAGTTCAGGGAACTGTTGGTGTGGGTGTCGGACAAGGCGGTGTATGATGAAGTATCAAATTAGATTATTTATAAAATGGAATCAACTCAGAAATCCAATTTTATGTTTCAGCTGGCCTCTGCTTTTCGCCTTTGTGTTGCTGATTATGGGTTCGACAGTTGCCCAGGCAAAAGAGATCACGTTATCCTGGGCGCAGAACCAGGATAATGTGGATGGATATAAACTTTTCAGCCGTTTTTCGAATGAAACATATGATTATAAAAATCCTTTCATGATTATTCCATCCTCTGAATGTAATGCAGCGACTTGTTCCGTATTGGTCAAAGTCCCGGATAATTCAGATGTCTATTTTGTTGTTCGAGCCTATCTGGAGACCGGGCTGGAAAGTCTGGATTCCAATGAAACCCTATATAGTGGAATAAAAATCACACTGCCGTCAGGGATCTTTCTTTCATGGACACCGAACAAAGAGGTTGTTGAGGGATATCGGATTTATCGGCGAACGTCAGAAGGGAAGTATGATTACAGCAACCCCGTTGCCTCTTTGCCGGCATCCAAATGCTCCTCGGATAAGTGTTCAACGGAGTTGAATCTTGACGAATATAAGGATTATTATTTTGTTGTACGGGCGTATTCCGCATCCAATGTTGAAAGCCGGAATTCAAATGAAGTGTTTTTTAACGCAGAACAGATCGCTCAGGAAATAGCGGGCCCGGTAAGCGAGGAGCCGGAAATCGCAAAACCGGCAAAGGAGGCGGAAGTAAAAACCAGTATGGTACTGGGAGCAGTTTCCGGGATGTCCGAATCGTTGTCTAAAATTACGCGGACGATTACCGGGGAGAATATCTCGCCGGCATTGGAAAATACAACAACGGAAGATCGAGATCTGCATCCAGCCATTGAAGTGTTTAACAATCAGTATGCGCACCAGAAATGGATAGAGATCATGTGGAATGAATATATGGTAGCCAATGGAGAGGCAAGGGTTGCCATGGGTGATATCGATGGAGATAAAAAGGATGAAATCATTATCGGCCTGGGTCCGGATCATGACCCTGCAATCCCGGGGGGGATGTTTCAGGTTTTAAACGATGACCATACTCCTTTGGCATGGGGGCAGATCAAGTGGGATTACTACAATTCGTCAAATGGAGAGAGCTTCCCAGCCTGCGGAGATATTGACGGTGATGGAATTGATGAGATTTTTATGGGATTGGGAGAAGGCGGCCAGGGAAAAGTGGAAGTATTCAATTATCGATCAGGAGTTCTTTATCATAAAGATTGGGTTCAGGTTGATTGGCCGGATTACAATCAACACTTTGGAAAGACAAGGCCGACCTGCGGGGATATTGATCAGGACGGAAAGGATGAGGTTGTTATCGGGCTTGGTTCCAATCAATCAGATCCGGCGATGCCGGCAGGACTTTTTCAGATACTGGATAATGATTTTTCCAGCCTGGCATGGGGAGAGGTGGACTGGTCTGACTATAACCGCCTTAACGGTGAAACCTATCCCAGCTGTGCCAACCTTACTGGACAAGGCGACAACCTGATTGTGATTGGACTTGGAAACACTGGAGAGGGCAGGATGGAAGTTTTTCAGTTCAAAGATGGAGCAGCATCCCATAAAGACTGGATCACGATTGATTGGGATGAATACAATAAGACTATTGGAGAAACTCGTCCGGTTAGTGGTGATGTTGATGGGGATGGGAAGGATGAAATTATTGTGGGGTTGGCATCCAATCTGGATGATCCGCAGATTCCAGGAGGTATTTTCCCTATATTGGACAGTGATTATACCCATCTGGCTTGGTCTGAAATCGAATGGGATGAGTATAACAAGGGGAATGGGGAAAGTCTCCCGGCTGTCGGTGATACAAATGCAGATCATAAAGATGAGATCATGATCGGGCTGGGTGTTCGAAGTGCATTTGCCGAAAGCCAAGGTCAGAGCCAAACAGGAGGGGAGATCCCAAGTACAGCCGGCTCTACCGAAGGAGGCGGCGGCGGAGGTTGCTTTATTGCCAGTGTTGAGAATCTGTAAACCAATAAAGTTGCATATTAAATGCCCGGGAAATTCCTTTCTCCCCGAAGTATACGTTGTGCAATAAAGGCGGCTTTACCAAAATAAAGATCAGCAGTAGCGATAAAATCTTTTTTTTTCCAAGGTTTAATATAGGAAACCATTCTGCTGTTCTGATCAAAAGCCAGGCCGGAAAGATTCCTGATCTGTTTCTGTTGATCCGAAAACAGATCCAGAATATCCTGGATGTAAAACTCCATGATTGCAAAAATTTCTTCCTGCTGAAGTACGAGCTGTTCAATCCGTATATCAGATAAAAAAAAGGAGACATCCTGAACCTCATGGTCAAAGATGTTTTTATCCGGGAATTCATGGGCAGCGATCCGATATCCCCGAATGGGAATCAGTTCTCCTGGATAATGATTCATATCTATTCCAATCTCTTCTAAAGCCTCACGTTGGATAGCATCCCTGGCTGGTTCACCTGGGGAATGATGTCCACCTACTGCAACATCAACCAGACCCGGACAGACATCCTTTTTGTCGGAGCGCTGTTGGAAAATGATCCGGTGATTCGGATGAATCAGGTGCATATGGGAGGATCGATGCCAGTCCCCATCCCGATGCACTTCTTCTCTTTTCTTTTTTTTTCCGGTTGACCTGCCGAAGTGATCGGTGATTTCAAATAATTCAGTCATGATGTGTTTATCTGAGTTTGATAAGATTGGCTAGGGGATTGGTCATCCTTGCGCTGCTCTTGTTAAGCTTCATTTGAAGTAAAAGGTACCCTGCTTTAATGAGATTGATCGGCGGTGCCAATTTAAAGGGGCTGACCTTCATCAGATGGCACATGGATTCAACCAGAGCTGTCAGGTCATTGCACTCCTGGCTGAAATATACCTTTTTTTTGCCCAGTCGTTCCAACAGTTTGCTGCCTACTTCCCTGACTGCACAGGGGCCGACCACGAGAATCGGCCCGGTGATGTTGTCAATAGCATCATGATCAAACCCCTTGCCCATGATCATCGTCCATCCGCCTTTTCCGTGTTGATCAAGGTATATGCCTTGAAGGACGCTGAGGGAGTTGTTCACGCAACCTTCCCGGCATGCCATTTCCTTTCCCTTGATGATAGTGACATCTTCCGGGAAATCGGGAACCAGGTTGTCGGGGTATTGGCCACCGTATTCAGATAATTCATTCAGAATATCAATATCGTCGTACTTTGAGTAATCTCCCGTTATGACGATGTCCTGTTCGCTCTGGATTCCGTCGCCAAGATTTCTTTCCAACGCGATTTTCAGATGCGGAACGTCTTTGATCCGCTTGCCGAAAATCCTTGCACCCACAGTATCGACCGCCACAACGTTCAATCCGCCGACCAGTACCCTGAATGGCCTTACACATCGGTCAGCCAGTACCAGCGGAGGATAATGCCCGAAAATGGTTCCTTCAACCCCTTCGATAAGAGTGACATCGGGTCTTATATGGGATAGAACATCGACGATTTTGTGGTGAAGGTTGTAATTATGGTCAGGGCTTCGGTCGCAGTGAATCGGAAATCCCCACTGGTTTTTGATCCCCAGAGTCACTACCCCCATTGAATGGGTTTTGAGTTTGGGAATGTTCACGTACAGACTGGCGTCTTTTCCCCTGATGAGCTTTTCATGGATGGTACGGGGCATCTTGAATTTTGTAAGCGCGTACCCTTTTGGATCGCTGTCGACTGGTTTCTTCCCAGAAAAGTCGTATTCCACAGCATCCTCTTCATCGAGATAAACCGGAACTGCGCCGGTTTTTTTACATAGAGCATTGTACCCGATCGTCTCGAAAACAAACCGGGTACAGTTTGCCTGGGTACAGCTCTCGATCAGGTAGACATTTTTCGCGCCTACGGAAAACCAGTAACGAATTGCAGCCTCAATGACCTCGGGGCGGGTATAAACATATGCGTTGGTGCCGACAGCGTTCGGCTTGATATAAACTTCGCCGCTTGATTTGATCAGAGATGAACCGCCCAGGGCCTCAAAAATTTTTTTTACATTTTTTTCAATTTCCTTGACCATTTCCGGATTCAAAGGGAGATAATTTTTGAAAGTTTCCTGACCATGTTCAGCATACAACTGTTTGATGATCACGGTATTTTTGGATATTGTTTTGCCGTTGCTTTTCATTCTTTTCTCCTTTCGATTTCAAGGACGACTGCTTTCAGGGTTTGCTTTTCCGCAAATAGTAAAACTTCCAGCATGATTTCTTTTCCTTTTAATGCATCTTTTTTTTCATTGCTTCATTGATTTCACGATGACTATTTTTTGTCAAACAGCTTTTCCATATTACTTTCTTAATTATATTCTCCGAAATTCATACATACTCTTTTTTAAGTTGAAAAATGACTTGAGTGATGAATTTCTTTATTTATGGTATACTTGTAAAATTGTCTTGACAACTTTACAAGTATATTTTACATTCAAACCAGCAGAGAAAGTCGGAATCGGATCGAATGCTGTTGCCGATGATAAGATCCCAATCAAGTAAATTCACAAGGGGAGATTTAAATCATGCTGAATCCGGAGTCACCTGTTCCATTGTATCATCAGCTTGCGGATATTTTGCTGGAAAAAATCAGATCCGGCGAATATCCGACTGGAGCCAAGATTCGGTCAGAGCATGATCTGGCCCAAACTTATGGCATTGGCAGGCCAACCGCGAGACAGGCAACCGATCTCTTGGTTCGGAAGAATATTCTGGTTCGGAAGAGGGGGGCGGGAACATTTGTTCTGGATCAACGCAAAGAGATTGACCTGTTCTCCCTGGGCGGTACCATCTCTTCGTTTCGGGAAAAGGGAATCATGCTTCAGACCTCCATCATCCAAGGGATTCAGCTTGCAGATATTTCCGAAGATACGGAAAACCCTTTTTCCCTTGGAAAAGCTTATTTTTTATCGAGACTGGGTAAGGTATCTGAAAATCCAGTGCTGATCGAGGATATTTATCTTCATCCCACACTGTTTTCAGGTATTGAACGGTTTGACCTGGAAGGCCGTTCCTTGTCCCAGGTTGCGGCTGAAAAGTTTTATTTAACACCGGTTCGGGGAAATCAGAATTTCCGAATTGGATTTCTTTCAGGAGATCGGGCCGGATTGTTGAATGTCAGCAAAAAAACACCGATTCTTGTCGTAAAAAGATTTCTTCATTTTCCGCAGATTGAAAACGGGATCTATGCAGAGATATACTGTCGTACAGATCAGTTTGTTTTTTCCCAGACCATCGGAGGGATTTACAATGGATAGTAGAGGTTATTATAATGGATTCGGGGGAGCGTTTATTCCTGAAATTCTGGTTTCAACATTTGAAGAGTTGTCAAAGGCATTTCAAGAGGTGAAAAATGATCCGGGCTTCTGGCAGGAATACAAGGAGATCATGTCTTCTTATTCATGCCGGCCAACCCCGCTGACTTTTGCCGGGAATCTGACCCGGCATTTTGGCGGTGCCAGAATCTACATTAAACGGGAGGATTTGAATCATACTGGTGCACATAAGGCAAACAATGTAATGGGTCAAGGGCTTCTGGTCCAGAGAATGGGGAAGAGGCGGGTGATTGCCGAAACCGGTGCCGGGCAGCACGGAGTTGCAACAGCTACAATGGCAGCCCGTTTCGGGTTTGAATGCACCATTTATATGGGCGAGGTGGATGTGGCTCGCCAGCGGCCCAATGTGTTCTGGATGGAGAGGCTGGGTGCGAAAGTGGTCGCCGTAAAAGATGGAACCCGAATTTTAAAGGACGCCATCAATGAAGCTTTCCGGGATTGGGTGACCAACATGGATACCACCCATTATGTTCTGGGTACGGCCTGCGGCCCTCATCCATTTCCGGAAATGGTAACCTATTTTCAGTCCATCATTGGAAAAGAAGCACGAAAACAGATTCTGTCTCTGGAAGGAAAACTTCCGGCAAGAATATATGCCTGTGTGGGGGGCGGCTCCAATGCAATGGGCATATTCAGCGGGTTTATGGATGATCCGGTTGAACTTGTGGGGGTTGAAGCAGGCGGTAAAGGGCTGGACTCCGGTCAGCATGCATCCAGGCTTTGCTCGAAAGATGCCGGCATCGGGGTTGCTCAGGGATACAAAACCTATTTTCTTCAGGATTCGGACGGTCAGATGAAAGAAACCCATAGCATTGCAGCGGGTTTGGACTATGTGGGCGTTTCCCCGATTTTATCCCATCTCAAGGAAACCGGCAGAGTAAGGTTTGAAGCAGCCACGGATAAAGAGGTAGTAGAATCTTTGTCCTTGACCATACAGAAAGAAGGGTTGATCCCAGCTCTGGAGTCTTCCCATGCCTTTGCCCGGGCATATCAGGAAGCATCCGGTCTTTCAGATAAGGATATTATTATCATTAATCAATCCGGAAGAGGAGATAAGGATATTTTTACAATTGCAGATGCCTTTTCCGATCCAGGCTGGAAGGAATTTATTATTCAAAAAGCGGAGGAGTATCATGCTTGAATCCAGTATACGAAAAAAACGTCAGGGAAAAGAGATCCTGCTCATGACCCATATTGTGATCGGTTATCCAACATTTGAGGATTCCTTCCAAATCGTCAAGGAGATGGTGGAGGCAGGGGTGGATCTGATGGAACTTCAGATTCCCTTTTCTGAACCCATTGCAGACGGTCCGGTAATCCTAACAGCCAACCAGAAGTCACTGGCAAACGGTTCCACGGTTCAGCATTGTGTGGATTTTGCAAAGCAGGCGGTCCGATCCTTTGATATTCCATTTCTGTTCATGACCTATTATAATATTCCGTTCAAATATGGAATCAGGTCGTTTGCTTCCATGATGTCGGATATTGGTTTGCATGGAGCGATTGTGCCGGATCTTCCTCCGGAGGAAGGAGAAGAGTATCTGCAGGCAATGGGAGAGAAAAATCTTGCGCCGATTTTTATCTTTACTCCCAACACTTCAGATGAACGGATGAAAAAGATTGCAGCCTGCGGGAATGGTTTTATCTATTGCGTGGCCCGAAAAGGCGTTACCGGAAGTGAGACAAAGTTTACTTCGGAATTTCATGACTATCTGGAAAGATGCAGGAATGCCACAACACTTCCTCTTGCCCTTGGTTTTGGAGTAAAAGACAAGGCCGATGTTGATTTCTTAACCGGAAAAGTGGATATAGCCGTAATTGGGTCCGAGACCATTCGTCTGGTGGATCAGAAAGGCGTCAAAGCAGTAGGGGATTTTGTCCGCGGTCTCCGGTAGTGATCTGTTTTTATAAATATACCAATTGAATGGGCTTGATTACGGAATATTTTTTCCAGTCGAAATCCATATGGGTTATCTGTTTTGGGCATTTTGTTGTTTCGAAGTTGAAAGATTACGATATCATAATTTGAGGTTTCAGCTGTTTCTAGTGCTTTCATCAAAGATATTTTTTCATCATCCCGATAGTTCGATTTCAGCATATTGGATGGAGGCGTCCATTCATATTTATTAAAATAAAAGGAAAAGAAATAGGGGTAATTCATTCCGGAAAAAAGGATTTTTTTGGATTTGTGATTTTTTTTCAGCCACTGAATTGTTTCCGGGTATGGGTAATAATGCTCGGAAGTATCCACCAGGTAATTTCCCCACAAGGGTATTCTGGTTCCGTCCATATGGATGGGAGATAATCGGATATTCAAAATGAGGGTGATCAGTATCAAAGAACAGACCAGTATTTTTTTATTCCGCAGATCATATAAAAAATCTTTAGATATGAAAATAATCAATGGCAGGCTGAAAAGATTGAATCGGCTATATCCGGAATAGATGGTATTTTCGATGGCATAAAATAATGAATATACGATTATGGTGGAGAGGGTAAATGTCAGGGTCAAAATCCGACGTTTTTTTACTAATAAGAAGCAACCGGCAGCAAACAGAATAATAAAGAATCCGAACTGGTCGAAAAAGGATCGAAATATAACCGGATAAATTTCGAACCGCATCAGGTTGCTGATCTCAAAGGAAGTGTTTCTGCTTGTTCCGTAGTAAGATCGATACAAAAGATATGTGAACACCGGAAGCAGTGCACATAGTCCAATAAGCAATTCCCTGAACCCGTTTGAAAGAAATTTTTTTTTGCAACGGATGGTGATGCACATCTGATTGGCAATCCTGAAAAATATAAAAAGAAGAAGGAATAACAGGGTTGTTTCCTTGATAAAGCCAAGAGTGATCAAGGCATACCATACGGGCTGTTGTTTCAGCTTTTGAAAATCATCATTCAGCAGTGACTCCATCTGAAAGCATATGATAATCATGAGGGCCACAGCCGGCATCTCCAGGTAAACAACAGATGAATAATAATAAACAAGAGGCATTGTTCCGATGGCAATGCCAAACATCAGATTCAGAATACGATCTTGCAGTGGCCGATAGCGTTGAGAAAGCCATGCAAGGAGGATTGCGGAGACAAAAGGTGCGACTCTGTAAGGAAATTCAATATATAAATTGTCAAAGAAATTGACAATGATCGGAACGATAACCTGAAAAGTTCTCGAGAAAAAGGGATAACGGAGTATTTTGGAATGGGATACCTGTTCGGAAGCTCCGAACAAAATAAAGTAGAACAGGACACCGGCGCCAAAAACAATATAATATTTGGATTTGCGGAAAGCCATGATAAGAAAAAGCCCTGTCAACAGAAGAAAAGGAAGATGAAAATAAATGGTGGCTGTGAATTTTCGCGCAAAATCCAGTATCACCATGATATGGTAATCTTCATCTCCACGCATCGGGATGGCCGAAATAAGTGTACGGTGATTCAATAACAGCATGATCAGGAGAAGGATGAGAAAGGTGATGAAATCATTGCGGTTAAGTCTGATTTGTAAGTCACTGCTTGAATAGTAAGCCCAGAACATTGTCACTCCGATCGTTGCAATCAAAAGCAGTATTCTGATAAACAGTGAATGGGGAATTGTCCAGTAAGGTCCCGCAATATACGCAAGGGAAAAAACACAGAAAAGGGATGAAGCCGTGAATTGTCGTGGAAAAGTAATCATATGATGAAAGTCTTTTTTCATGAGAGTCTATTTCACTAAATCGAAATTCCAAAAAAAAGCCGGTACGATGGTACATCTTCTAATGTGTCTATGTCTGTTAATGGAAACGCGCATTTTATATAGGCATGGCTCTGTCGATCCGGCCAGACGTAAAAAAAGATCCGGTACGATGTCTCAAGGGACACAGGTGCATGGGATTCGATACCGTAATAAAAATACTCCATGATACCGGCTTCCAGTTTAATACCAAGATGCATGCGTTCAATCTGTTTCGTCGCATCCTGAATCCGGATAAACGGGTTGATCCGGCACTCTCCATAGGCCCGAAGAAGCCTTCTGGTTTGAATTTCTCCGGGATATCCGGAAAATGTGCTTTGACTTCCAATCAGATCGTACATATACAACGATACCTTGTTGTTTTCAATACCTCCAAGATAGGTGAATCCGTCCATACCAAAACCAAGGGAGATTTTTCCCTGCCAGAATGTATCCCGCTGATGAGTACCCAGGCGGAATTTATACACCGGACTTTTTTCAGCATAATACATCTCATAATCCTGAAAAAAGATATCCGGATATCGGTTGATCAGGCAGTCCATACCACCGTTTACAGAGAAAAAAGGCTGCCCTAACCTGCCGGGACTGAAGCTGGAAACAGTTTCAATATGCTGCCAGTCCAGACTCATGATATTTCCCCGGTGCAGTGTTCCCCAGTCCATAGAATCAGTGAAAAAGTACGGAACAGAATATTTATATTCATACCGGGATTCTGATTCGAGTATTCGATGACGATAGGTAACCCAGACATAGTCGTAATTGGAAAGCTGGTAATCCAGTATAGTGGTCAGGTTATACTCATCATAAAGATCGGTCTGATAACTGAAGCTGTTTTCATACTCATGAATGATTTTATTAAAGGAAACGGTTTCCGAGAGCTTGAGCTGCCAAAGGGCAGCCTGCAGCCGGATGCTTCCGGTGGGGTATACCTGGTCAAAGGTGTTTGAAAATGATTTGTTGGCAGTTCCCTTCAGATTCAGGGATAAATTGCCAGGTGCATTTCTGCCGAAAAGAGACACACTCGTTGACATGGTCGGTGTGGTCAGGGGAATGGTTGATTCAGTTTCTTCCAGGCCGATAAATGCGGATATAGACGGGGTAGCAGTAACAAAGGCAAATGATTTTTCAGGTGGATCTGTCTGGCTTTCCGGCGGTTGTATCGGATGTTTGTTGCCATTGAATTGCGGATAGGCCCGAACATCAATTCCTGACAATTTGGAAAAGGGCTGATGCAGTTGAAAAATCCGGTTGTGCCCATTTTGAAAAACCGAGCCAAAAATAACCGGCTCATTGTTTTGAAATTCGATGGTTGGAAACCGGACGCCTCCAGGGACTCGAGTGATCTGATACCATTGAAATCGGTCTTCCGTCAGATCGCACCAATAGAGCTGGGGGGATCCGGAGATTGTACTGATAAATAACAATCGATTAGGGGTTGCGGCAATACAGTCCGTGACATCGGCCCCTATGTTTTCCCAAATCGGTTCAAGTTTTCCATTTTTCAGGATGGCGGCGGTTTTCCTGTTTTCCTCTGTCAGAGATAAAATCAGGAGATCAGGCGTTATCATGGAAACATGATGGACAGCCGTATGGTAGGAAAAGGTTATCAAGGGAACGGATAAGCCTTTTTCCGGCTTCAATACAAGGGTTGTTTCACCATTTTTATATTCTGCATAGACCAGTGTGTTGCTCTGTACATCAAATGCCATACATCTTTTTCCATGCGTAACCTGTTGTATCCGGCCTTTTGGGTCCATCATGAAAATATCAAAATTCGCAACGCCGGTATCAGGATTGTAAATGGAGCGGTTGAACCAGATATTCCCGGTGGTTGTATCCTGTTTCAGGATCATGCCGGTATCCTTGATTACCTGCTGGATCTCTTTTCGATCGTCTGTCATTTCAAACAGGTCGAAGCGATGATAATCATGTCTCCAGTTTGCAATCACAAATTTTCCATTACCGGCAGATCGGATTTCTGTGTTGAGCGGCATATGGTTATCGGGGAATAAAGCTGTGCCGTTGATCGTACTTCCTGGCTTTGGGGAGTATTTTTTTTTAAGACCCGCCATCCATTCCAGATATAATGCATTCATGGGTTTTCCATAGTAAATCTCAAATCCTTTTTGAAAACCCATGGACCGAATATTCCGGCATAATGTTCTAATGGATCGGTCAGGATAGTTTTTTTTCAGGTACAACATCAGATGAAAGCCCTGGTTGTATACCAGTTCATTTTCTCTGGAGGTGCCTTCGAAACGCTCCATCTGATCCAGGGTCAGTAATTTTCCGTTCAGAAATGCATCCTGCAGAAGCATCTCCCGATAAAGGTCAAAAGAATCGGATCTCATTTGATATGAGGCCATCTGTGCAATGCCCTCCGCAAACCATGATGGAAGGCGATTATGCCGGTAGTGAATATTGAAGTCCCCTTCCTGCCCGTTTCCATCGGAGTTCAGGCCCAGCCCAAGAGAGAATAGGACCGGCAATTGCATAATCCGGAGCGAATATGCATGGCCGAGCTCGTGAGCCAAGACATTTTTAAGCCATTCAGCATCTCCCCGCCACAATTGATCGGTTTTCCGGCAGTCGATGATGACAAGGGGTATATCGCGATAGGATTCCCCCTGCGAATCATCATGGTGATCCTGAAGAACAATCGCAATTCTGGTTTTGATAACTTCTTCATCAAAATAGTCTGCAAATGTTGCTGCGATCTGTTCCGCGATCAAGCTTGCTTCAGATAGAAGATGGTGTGTTTTTTCATTGGTTGAGATAAAAAAATGCTCGGTTTCCGCATGTTGCCATTGATTGGATGGATAGCCCCAGACAATACCCGGTAAAAAAAAAATAATGGATAACAGAAAAATGTTTCGTCTATGCACAGGGAAAGTTAAGATATATGCTCCTTGTCAGGTTCCGATCCCGAGATCTGAAGAGAATTCTGACTGCTTTATCATTGTTGAAGGAAAAGTCAATGTTCTATGTCCTGGCTTTGTCAGTATCAGAAATTCAATACAATCCTTCCATTGCAATGATGGATTGTAAATTGCCAAAGAACCGGCAGACTGTTGAATATTTGACAGATGGTACATGTGGGGAGTTGTATGTTATTATATTGAAATAATTTAGCATCAATTGCCTCTAATTGATTGGCATGATTGGTGCAATACTTCTATGGTGGTTGCATCCCTAATAATATTTATAAAAAACCCCAAAAAGTTCCATAAGAAAAAAGCGTACAATTGCCGGTAACACCTTTGTAAAGATGGTGGCTTGGTATGACTGCATTTATTTTTTACACCGGCAAAGGACTTTCCTTACAGAAAAAAGCAGGTAAACAAAAGTTCATGAAACAAGGAGGCTGAAAATGGTAAAGGTTCGGAAGGGTCATTTTGAAAACAAAAAAAAGATCTCCCAGATATTTGAAGATGCCGTGAATGAATCAGATGATGAAAAAGACATATGTCGGTCAGCACTTGGTGTGGATATCGGGACCTCCAAAACGGTTTTTGCAAAAAATGGGAATGGAAACGGCGGCAAGGATTATTTTTCCCAACGTAATGCATTTATTGAGGTTGATTACTCAAAATTTACGGAAAAGATATTGCAGCAGAATGATATATGTCACTATCGACTCAAGGACTCAATCGTTGTTTATGGAGATGGCGCAGAAATTTTTGCCAATACACTGAATAAAGAGACAAGGCGTCCGTTGAAAAATGGTCTTCTGAACGCCAACGAAGTAAATGCCGTCGAGATTATAAAAGGGATTCTGGATGACTTGGTTCCGGATCCGGAAGAAAAAAATGCTCCGCTTTGCTTTTCCATTCCGGCAGCACCCAAAAAAGCGGAGAGTGATATCATTTACCATGAAGCCATTATAAAACGATTGTTGGATGACAAAGGTTTTAAATCAAAAAGCATCAATGAGGGCATGGCAGTTGTTTTTTCAGAGCTTGAAAAAGAAAATTTTACCGGATTTGGCATCAGTGCCGGCGGCGGCATGTGCAATGTCTGCCTATCCTTTCTTTCCATACCGCACATCTCCTTCAGCATCAGTAAAGGTGGTGATTATATTGATGAGGCAGTATCTTCTGTTACACGGGAAGTCAGCACCCGGGTTCGATCCATCAAAGAAAACAAGTTGAATCTCCTGAATACGCCGGAAAATGAGATAGAGGATGCGCTTCATATTTATTATGATGATTTAATCCGTGAACTTGTTATGACCATGAAAAAAAGTATCGAAGAAACCTCCAGAATTCCCAAGTTAAGTTCACCTCTTCCCATTGTGTTAAGCGGAGGAACCGCAAAACCCAAAGGGTTTAAAGAGCGGTTTGAGAAATTCCTCAATCAGATTGAATTCCCTGTTGAGATCAGTGAAATCAGAATGGCCAGGGATCCATTGAATGCAACAGCCAATGGTGCCCTTATCTCGGCAATGTATCAAGGTTGATTGTATCTGATGTCATGCAGTCTTCTGAGCCCAAAGAGCTGCCACCTGAAAGCTATCGAAAGAAAATTGAGGCAGTGGCTTGTTCAATCTCAGATCCGGTGCAGAAACTCCGATTTTTGAAACGAGCCATTGATGAATATCCGGAGAAAAGCGGGCCTGAAAGAGAAGAAATATCATCCGATACATCAAACAATTTCTCAGAGAGACAGAAGAAGAATGAGTATAGTGGAGAGAATGCAGTAAAGTATTTGAAAGCTGCCCGTAGGACTCCGGAAACAAGTATCGAAAGATTCCGGGGTTCCGTCTATTTTATGGGTCTGGGGTTATTCCTGATTTTCTTATTCAGTGGCGGGATTCTGGTATTTCCCTTCAAGGGAATGTACAACAATCATCAGAAGGAGTACTTGCAACACACAAAAGAGCCCTTGGTATCCCATGCGGTTCATTATCCGTTGGTCAAGCATGTGAAGGAGGTAGAACCACTTCCGCCTGTTGAAAAAAAGGATCAGTCCCGGGAATTTCCAAAATACCTGGACAAGTTGATCTGGATGGTCGAGAAATCGGATGATTCAGAGTATTACAGCAATCGATTAAAAATCAATACAACACAGACCATAGAAAACATTCCAAGGGGTTATTATCTGTTTAAAAAAGGAGATGGAAAACTCTTGGGTTCAGGAGTTTTTACAAACCAGATAAAAGGCATTCTCTATCACGCATCGGAAAGTGATATTTTTGCTTACCGTCCTGAAATGACACAATCCATAAAGGAATACAGTCGACTGTTGATCCGGTATCTGAATAAGAAAAAAGCCTATCACTATTTTATTGATCGTTTTGGGAAAATCTATAGGCTTATCCCGGAAGATCAGGTGGCATTTCACAGTGGAAATTCTATCTGGGCAGATGATGAATTTATATATCTTGACCTGAACCATGCATTTATCGGAATCTGTTTTGAAGGCAAGGATTTTGAGGATAGAAAGCATTCCGATGCCTCTTTGCAGCATGAAAATCAGCCGGCGATTGTTCCGATGGAGCGATCTTCCATAAACGAGTCTCAATTAATATCCGGAAAGGAATTGACAGATTGGCTTCGAGTAAAATATAAAATCCAACAGAACAATTGCGTCCCGCATGGGCTGGTATCTGTTAATCCGTATGACCGGTTGATTGGTCATCATCTTGATCTGTCACATGGATTCCCTTTTGATTTTTTTGAGATCAGTAATAAATATGAAGAACCGATACCGGCCATAACTGAATTCGGATTTACATATGACAATTATTTTGTTGAAATTTTTCAAGGAAAATTATGGTCTGGGATAGCGGCATCTGAAAAAATTATCACCATGCGTGCCAAAGAAAGACGCATGAGTGTTATAGATTACCGAAAAATATTGAACGGAAAATTCAAACAGTTTTTTACATGGATGAAAGAAAAAACAACTGTGGGAAATCGGGGGCTGTCGACAGGAGATCAACCAGGAACATAGCCTGTTACTATTGGGGTGAAAAAAACAACGAATCGATTCTAACAAACAGGTATCACTATGGCTCATTACATACTGAAAAGCAAGGCTGGTAAATTTGGAATAGGTGCAGTTGTCGTTTTTATTTTCATTTTGGGAGTGTTGTGGATCAATGGGAAGCAAAAGAATACGGAACCTGAGCCCATAGAAACGGTTGCCATAAAAATTCCCAAATCCGAAATCCCCTCATCAAATGCTTCCATATCCTTGGAAGAGAAATCCGACATAGAGTCTGAGGCCATAGGTGATGCAGGAATGGCAGTCGATTCTCCTGTGACAGTCAGCGAGGTGGAAGGAAAACCCGAAGAGGGAAGCGTCACAACCGAACCGGATTCATCCAAAGAGGAAAACGGAGAGAATCGTAGCCTTGAAAAAGATGGAAAGGTGATTCAGGCAAAGACAGCGGGTTATCGTGAAGAAGATCTTCCTGCTGCCGGGCAGGAGAAGATCGTGGCAGAATCGGCTGTACCAGGAATAGAACCTAAAAAAGATGTTCCAGTGCAGCAAGCAGATTTTGAAACAAAGAATGGTCTTCAGCCCTTGGCAAACCAGAAGAAAGAAGATACAGCCATCCCTAAGCCGGTATTGTCGGAAGCCGATCATCAGGAGTTGATTTTACAGGATATCCGGCTGTCTGAGAATATGAAAGGAAAATTGTTGGAAGTCTGGGCCAACAGGACCATTTTGAAGCAAAAGTATTTTGTTCTCAGCAATCCCCCCAGACTAGTGATTGACCTGCCTGGGAAATGGCAGAAGCCTTCTTTTCAATTGAAAGAGGTCAGCAGTGATCTGGTCTCAAAAATTAGGATCTGGAGACATGAGAGAAAACTCAGGATCGTGTGTGATTTGATTTCGGAAAAAGTTATCAAACCGGTTATTACTCCAAGTCAGAATGGAGTTGAGTTTTTATTGATGACAGAGTAGAAGCGGGTACTCGATCAGATTACAATTTACGGGGCCAGAAGCAGTTGTTTTGCAATTCTGGCCTCTGCTGATTCCGGATACTGCGTACAGACAAGTGTCAGGCATTTTTTCCACTTGGCAAGGTTTCCTTTATTTTTTTCCGCATCGGCCAGTTTCAGAAGTCCTTCCGGAATCCCTGGTTGTAACGGTTTTTTCTGTACAAGCATCTGGAAGATTTTTTCAGAAAGCCCGGTTTCTCCAATTCCTGAGAATACTGAACCCAGACGGGTATACAGATCGGGTGATAGCCTGGGAGATGCTGTCAGGCTTCTGTATTCTCGATAGATATCATATGCCTTTTTGTGATTCTCGCGACCGCGGCAATAAAAATGAAGCAGCCTACTTGCAGCATGATGAAATTCTTGAGTTTGAGGTGTAAGTTTTTCAATGTTAAAAAGATGGACAAGCGCATCTTTATTTTCAGGCGCTTTTGTTAATATCTTCATCAGATAAGATCGTGCTTCTTCTATCTCCAGTCTTCCAATACATTGGAGCGCATGTTCAAGCAGTGGAGAGATTTCATCTTTTGGCTCTTCGGTGAAAACTTCTGCATTATGGATTTTAAAAAATTTCAGATCAAGATATCCCATCAATGCCCCGCTTAAAAGACCTCCGATATGAGCAACATAGGCAACATTGCTCTGTTCGATGGAAAAGAGCTGGAAAAATTCATTCCCAATCCAGATGGGAAATAGAATGATTGCAGGAAATTTGATATAATTAAAGTAAAAACCAAGTGAGTAGAATACCTTGATTTTTTTTCTGCCGTAAACGGTCGTGAATGCACCCATAAATCCGGCAATTGCCCCTGATGCTCCGACAAGCGGAACCATGCTGTCCATGTAGACAGCCCAGAACAGCAGGACGGAAAAGAGGCCGGTGATAAGATAGGCTGCAAGGCAGAAAAGACGGCCGCATCCCATTTCCAGCATGCATCCAACAAGCCATAGAAAAATCATGTTTCCCAACAGATGAGTAAACCCGCCATGAAGAAACATGTAAGTAAAAGCAGTTGTAATATCTGCTTTTGCAGGTATGAAACCGTAATGTAAGAAAGTGACATCATCTAGAAGTTTTTGATTTTGTAATTTTAATCCCTTCCATTTTTCAAATATTGGATCATTTCGGGTTATGATCTTTTCTGCAGCGAGCTTTTTCTGAAATTCCGAATCCGATTCCATTGCTTCATAATACTGATTCCGTATTTCATCATTGAAATGATTCCGGATCTGATCTGCCGGGAGTTTCTCGGAGGTTTTATATTCCACATATGCGGAAACCTCGATATCCGCCAGTCCGGATTTGAAGTACTGTTCATGCGCCAGAAGGTACTTGATGTTATCATCCATTTGAAAGAGGAAAAAGATCAAACAGTTGATGAGAATTAAGGCAATAGTGACAACCGGCGGATTTTTCCAGCTTATTTTACCGGTGATCGGAACAACAAGCATTTGTAAATCCTTTTTCTTTGCAGAGAATCATAAACATGGCGATTGTCTGTTTGATAATACGGATTTCAGGTTGTGACAGCTCCCTAGTACCGGATGTCCATTTTGGGACATCCGGTTTTTATGTCTGGCGAATCGGATTATTATCTTTTTCCGATGAGAGTATAGTTTGTTTTTGTCTTGCCGATATAGACCTGCCGGGGCCGGCTGATTTTCCAGTCCGGATCATCCAGACTTTCTTTCCATTGAGAAATCCATCCCGGAAGTCTTCCGATCGCAAACATGACGGTAAACATGTTTGTCGGTATTCCCATGGCGCGAAGAACAATGCCGCTATAAAAATCTACATTGGGATACAGGTGATGATCAATAAAGTATTCATCTTTCAGCGCAATCTCTTCCAGTTTTCTCGCGATATCCAGCAGTGGGTCAGACTTGGTCAGTTTGGAGAGAACGATATCGCACATCTTTTTCATGATTTTTGCCCTGGGATCATAGGTTTTGTAGACCCGATGTCCAAAACCCATCAATCGGAATGGGTCGTTTTTATCCTTTGCTTTTTTAACAGCTCTGCTGAAATCTCCACCATTATTTTTAATATCTTCCAGCATGGCAATTACAGCCTGGTTGGCACCACCATGAAGCGGTCCCCAGAGTGCCGCGATTCCAGCAGAAATTGCAGCATATAAATTAACCTGTCCGCTTCCAACTACCCTGACAGTAGCGGTCGAACAGTTTTGCTCATGATCTGCATGGAGTATCCAGAAAATGTTTAATGCCTTGACCAGCTCCTCATCAATCTCATATGGCCGAACCGGACTGTCAAACATCATGTTCAGAAAATTTGCACAATATGTGTAATCCTGTCTGGGATATACAACCTTGTGGCCTCGGGAAATTTTATAGGACATGGCTGCCATGGTCCTTACCTTTGAGACAAGTCTCAAAAAAGTTTTGTTGATGGACTCCTCTGTGTTTGTCAGTTCCGGATAAAAGCTTCGTAGCGTATTGACCATGGCAGAAAGAATTCCCATGGGGTGGGAAGCCCTTGGATAGCTTTTAAAGAAATCCTGCATATCTTCGTGAACCACGGAATAATCGTTCAGCTGGACTCTGATCTGGTTCAGTTCAGTCCGGTTGGGCAGTTCTCCGTTCATCAGCAGATAGGCGGTTTCCACAAAGGTTGAATTTTCAGCAAGCTGCTCTATGGGTATGCCACGATATCGCAATATCCCTTTTTCCCCATCCATGAAAGTGATGGCGCTTTTACAGCTTCCGGTACTTCCAAAACCAGGGTCATAGGTGATGTATCCGGTTTCCTGCCTCAGCTTCCGGATATCAATCGCTTTTTCCCCCTCTGTTCCAACGATCACCGGCAGTTCATATTTTTTCCCGTCAAGAATTATTGTAGCTGTTTCACTCATTGTTTATCCTCGTTAAAATTATTTTCTTCTCAAAAGGAACAAACATTTGTTTGTTTTTTTTACGGATAATGATATGTAGCAAAAAGCCAAAAAACAGATCGGAGTCATATCTTTATTATCCGTTTGTCCGCAAAATTCTGAAAAAAAATATAAGCATACATAAACATATTATTTAGGTCAAGATCTAGCTAATAAAATTGTGCCTGTTTAATCTTACAAGGTATCAAAATTTATGATAAGAATTAAAAATTCTGGTATTTCTGGAAAGTCCATAAACAGGTTATCACGCGTCATTGAATAAAGAGGAGATTGCGACATGTCCTTTGCAGAAAATTTACTTAATAAAATTGAAATCAATGCAATTGCCCGGAAGGTGCTTTCGACCGTTGGACCGGTAGGAAGTCCGCAAAAAGTAGACAAAGATGCAATGAGCAACCTGCTCATGAGAGCCCGGTACAAAAAACAGGAAAAGCGCCAACTTCTTCTGTTTTATAAAAAATTGGAGGATGGACAGGATCGGATATTGGTGCTGGATAATGATCTGAACGTCTACCACACCACACTGGAAGATGTGCTGCTGCGAAAAAATCCAACCGTCAAGGAGATGATCAGCATTCGAAATGCAATCAAAATACTCAATGACAAGGATGTCGTTGTCAGTAAAAAAGAAACCTCTGTCCAGGAGATTGAAAAAGAAGCGATCTCTTTTCTGGATCTTTCCTTTTCAAAGCAGGATATTGAAGAAATTGAATCAGCGGGCAGTTTGGCTTTGGAAAAAGGAGACTCCAGTGGAATTCAGCAGAGCATTGATCTTTTTTCAGAAATGTTGGGCTATCAGGATGCCCCCGGATGGTTTCGGCTGGGTGGATACATTGTCCGGGCAGGTGTTACAAAAAATCAAAATCGTTCTATTGTTTTTGGACCGATTCTGATTTACAATTTTCAGGAGAATATCATTTCTCTTGTGAATGATCGTATGGAATCTCATGAAAAAGAGAAAATTGAATCGATCAGGCAGATTGCACTGGGACAAGAAAAAGCAGATAGGGAAGGGGCCAAGGTTTTTGAGTTTTTAAAAAAAGAGGTTATCTCTCGTCACCTGAATCCATCCATTCAGGAGTCTGTCTAGAATCGTATAATGCCCAAGACTTTGTCTTGGTGGCTTTCTGTTGATTGAATAACGATGCAAATTGAAAATTGAAAAGGAGTTGCCATGAAAAAGTTTGTTCTTCCAGTTGTGCTTGGTTTTTTTCTAATTTTTCCTGTGATTGCGTTTGCTCTGCCTGGAATTGATGTGGAAATAACTGTTGGAGGATGGGCTCAGACACCATCAGGAGATTTATCCTATGTAACAGGTGTTCCGGGGATCGATGATGCTCTGGACCTTGAAACCGATCTGGGATTTGATGATCAGACAAGGATTATCGGGCGTGTCAAAATTGATCTTCCCGTTGTTCCGAATATATATCTAGTTGCCGCGCCTATGGAGTTTGATGGCTCGAAAACCGTGGATACAGGTTTCACATTTGGCAATGAAACCTTTACTGCAGGTACGATAATATCTTCCAGGTTAACATTGAATCAGTATGATGTTGGCCTGTATTATGGAATTCCCTTTTTAAAAACAGCCACCAGTGACAAACTGGGGGTTGATTTGGGTGTGAATGCCAGGATCATGCAAATCAAGGCTGAGATCACCGGGCAGTCTGTGGGAGGGTCGATTGCTGTTTCCGAAGAAAAAAGCATTACTGTTCCTATCCCAATGGTTTATCTGGCTGTTCAGTTTAATCCGGTTGAAAGATTTGCGATTGAAGCAGAGGCTCGAGGGCTTTCAGTTGGGGATAATAAAATATTCAGCGTCATTGGCAGGGCAAAGGCAAAAGTTTTCGGTCCAGCTTTTGTTGCCGGCGGATACCGGTATGATTCCATTGATATTGATGAAGAGGATGTGCTGGCAGATGTGTCTTTCAGCGGACCTTTCCTGGAAGCAGGGGTGTCGTTTTAGCCTGGATTGTGAAACATTGTCCGACAGGATGGTTATCCGGGAATTGCTGATTTAAGAATATCAATCGAACAGAAGCGAGAAATGTATGGTTGTTCATCAGATCAAGGTTGGGAAAATGGCTGTGTTTTGTTACCTTATCGGGGATGAGGATTCAAAAACCTGTGCCCTGGTTGATCCGGCATTTGAAACCGAAAAAATTTTGATGAAGGCGGAAAAAGAGGGATATCATGTAACCCATGTAATCAACACACATGGCCACTCTGATCATACCTCCGGAAATGCAGACATCATTCATCAGACTGGTGCCGCCCTGCTCATCCATAAATTGGATTCTGTAAGATTGACGAAAGTACTGCATAAGGCTTTTTCAAGGATATTAGGGGGAAAGGGGTCACCGCCTCCAGACAGATTGCTTGAACAGGGAGATGTAGTGGAAATCGGAAGCACTACTCTCACGGTAATTCACACTCCAGGACATACGCCCGGGTCGATCTGCCTGTATTCACCCGGGCATATTTTAACAGGGGATACACTTTTTGTGGGCGCTGTAGGTAGGACAGATCTTCCCGGAGGATCTTATCATCAACTGGTTTGTTCAATCCGGAAGAATATCTATTCCCTTCCGGGAGATACCATCATGTGGCCGGGACATGATTATGGCTCTTCATCGAGATCGACGATTTTACTTGAACAAAGAACAAATCCATATACCTGATTCCCAAAATCGGATCTATTTGGGCCCTGGAATGTTATACGTCGTGCAAGAGCCGCCCGAACAAGTTCTTGTTTGGGTATGTGTGCTTTTATCCGGTGAATTTCCCCCTCCTGGCATGCTGTAGTTTGTCGTGCTGAGTACCCGCTCAAAGTCTTCAGATCCGCATTTGGAGCACTGCAGTTCGTTTTTTTTATCATTTCCCATCACGAGCAATTCAAAAAATTCTTCACATTTCAAACATTTAAATTCATAAATCGGCATACTTTTTATCCTCCATAAAAAACAGTCTGGACAGCTTTTAATTCATGACTATGAGCATTATAAACTAATTGTCAAGATTCCTTGATTTTACCGAGTTGTCCACATGCTGCCATTACATCCTGGCCTTTTGGACTGCGTTTGCGAACAAAAACCCCGCAATCAGCCAGCCAGCTGCAGAATTGCAGAACCTTCTCTTCAGAAGGGGATTCAAAGGGTGATGCCGAACGGGGGTTATAGGGAATCACATTTATTTTTGACGGAATTGGTTTCACAAATTCAGCAAGTTCAAGTGCATCTTCATATGAGTCATTTACATTTTGGATCAGAATATAGGTGATAAAAATGGTTTCTTTTTTTGAAAAAGGGTAATGAATAAGTGTATGCTGAAGTGTTTTCATGGACGATATTTTGCGTGATGGCATGATTTGGGACCGAACCCGGTCATTTGAGGCATTCAATGATATCGACAGCCTGAGCCCTTTCATCCTCAGGTTTGCCAATTTTTGGATGGCGGTTTTTTCCCCGACGGTTGAAATTGTGATGTACCGAAGGGCAACATTAAATCCCCTCTGGTCATTCAATACACGGACAGCCTGTATCACATTTTCAAAGTTGTCAAACGGTTCGCCCATGCCCATAAAAACAATATTTCGCGCAATGAGGTTCAGTTTGAATTTTGCAGAATATACCTGCCCGATAATTTCTTCTGTTGTGAGGTTTCGGGCAAAACCCAGCTGGCCGGTCTGACAGAATTTACAGCCAAACCTGCACCCCACCTGGGAAGAGACACAGATTGTGTTATGGGTGGCCATAGGTATGACAACCGATTCGATCTCATGACCATCTTGCAAACGCGTAATAAATTTGGTAGTTCCATTTTCCTTTATTATCTCAATCAGTTTTCCTGTATTGACTTCAAGATCAGATGTAATGGTATGGGCAAAATTTTTTGAATTTGAAAAATCATGGATATTTTTCAGGTCAAGGATTCCGTTTTGAAATATTTCACGATAGATAACACGGGCATGATAGATCCCTTTTCCGTATCGGGTGTGAAGCAGCTTCAGGAATTCATCAAATGTGAGTTCGAGAATTTTCAATCCAGAACTCATTACGGCCAGGTTGTTACCGGAAAGTTTGCGACATGGATATTGTCCACGACCGATGTTACGCCGGTTACGGTTTCCGCATGCGCGCATGCAGCCTCTTTTTCAGGATGTGATGCAATGTAACCTGAAAGGGTAACAACACCGTCCGGAGTGGATTCAACTTTTAAAAAGCTGGAATCCGGCATCCGTTTTTGAAGGATCACCTCCACCAGGGATTTGAGCGCCAATGCGCGATAGTTATCCTTCAATTTTGATGAAAGGGGAAAATTCTTGGAAATAAATTCAGCTCTTCTGACCAAAATATCTACAGCAGATTCAACATTGAATTTTTTGGTGTTGATAATAATATCATACCAATCCGGTTCTGTTGCATCTTTTCCAAAAAGATATCGAATAAAGCGGTTACGGTCACGATCCAACTGGATGATCAGTTCTTCAGCAACGTTAGCATCCATATTTTGTTGGGTCTTGAATAGGGAAACCCGAAAATCAAGGGGAGCGATAATTCTGGCATTTAACACATTTTCTCGGTCCGTAAGGAGGAATTGTCCGCCACGACCTTTCAGAACAATATTGTCTTTACTGAGTGCATCATAAACAATCGTAGAGATCAGATTGACGTAGATTGCCTGGTTGTGGAAGATTCTTTGAAAAAATCCGGGCCGGCTTTCTTTTTCCAATGAATTCATTTCAAGAGAAAAATCATCCGGTAATTCAATGATGCGATCGTGAATCATGTCTTTGTCAATCAAGGTATATCCCAAGCGTTCTGAGGTGATTTCAGCAATTTCATCACCCAGGCTGCTAACCTGGCGTGAAATGGTCAGGATTGCCATAATAGTCTCCTTTTTTCAAAGAGATTTTAGATCCGTTTTCTATATGTGTTTCCATACCGTATTGATTCTATCATCTTTATGAGAATTCCTCAATAATCATGGTTTGAATCAAAATTTGATTGCATAATTTGATTTGAATTGTTTCACCCTGATGAAGGGGGCCGACACCCTTGGGGGTTCCGGTGAGTACCACATCCCCTGGCTTTAAGGTAAAATGGGTGGTAATATATTCAACCAGAGATGCAATACCAAACAGCATTTGAGAACTGGAGCCTTTTTGTCTGATAATATCGGATATCATAAGCTCAATTTCTATATTATTCAAAGAGTTAAATGAACTTACAGGTTCAAAGCACGACAAGGGGCAACTACCGTCAAAGGCCTTGGCTTTCTCCCAAGGGTGACCTTGTTTTTTGAGCTGAGTTTGAAGATCGCGTAAGGTCAAGTCCAGGGCCACTCCGATACCGATGATACCATCAACCGCCTGATCTCGGGAGGCCTTTTTTAAGTGTTTTCCGATTAATACGGCAATTTCAGCCTCATAATGAATCTCTCCTTTTGATTTTGGTATGGCAACTGGTTCATGAAGGGAAACAATGGAAGTTTCCGGTTTGATGAAGAGCAATGGCTTTACTGGAAGAGGGTTGTTCAGTTCTGCAGCATGATCCGCATAGTTCCGTCCTACGCAAACTGCTTTTCCAACAGGGAGTTCGACAGATTGTCCATTTGCCCATTTATGGTAGTAATTCATTACGTTTCTCTTTATGAGTTTATTGCCTGAAATTATATTTCCCAAATGTATGCCCTGATAAAATAATCATTCAATACCTGAGGATCGTAAAGGGAAACCAAAAAAAGGGGCAATGCAACCCCAAGCATTGCCCTTTTTTAACAAGCTTCCAATGGTGCCGTTATTTAAAGATGCACGCACACCCGAGAAACCTGTTTTGGCTACCATTGACTTTTGGAATCAAACCGAAGGAGGGCTCACCATCGCTTGGCTTGAATCATTTTTTATTATCAGCCGTGGTAGCACTGTTTTGTTTTCATAGTAAAGCAGTATATGTGCCAGAAGGAGGGCAGCAGAATTTTTTTTTAATCCTTTGATCATCGTTGGTTGTAAGGACAGGAAGGAAGTTGTTTTTGAATGCTGTTACATTTGTTGCTCAATCTGTGAAAAGAAATGCTTTTTTTATGATCGTTATTTTCATAACTCATAAAAGCCGATATCGGTAATTTCATCCAGAAAGATAATGTGCTGAATGAGGTATACTGCTTTTCTATTCCAGATCTTTGAAATCTTTCAGATGAATAATTTTCTCATCTTTCCTGAGGGATGCCTGTTTTTTTTCCCAGACCCCTCTTGCTTTTGCTTTTTTCAGATCATTTACAACAGCCTGGATTTCGGATTTGTTTTTAATCATGGTTTCAATTTTTTGGTTCAAATGATTCCATGAATTCTCCAACTCATCGGTATTAAGAGTAAATTCTCCTAAAAAAGAGAGGAGTTTCCCCAAGTGAGCCAGCAGTCCAAAATGAACGGTTTCCTGGAGATAATAGGGGCAGTGACACCATAAGCTGATTCCCTTGATTCCCCTGTCAGAGATGTTTTCTTGCAGGACAGCATGAATAGCAGTAGGGCCCTGATAGTAGATGAGGTTGATTTCTTTTTCGGCAAACTTGGTGATCAGTTCCTTATCAGATAAGATGCCCGATACAACTGTGTCCGTATGAAGCACATTGTCGAACATACTTCCGAGACTGATAATCATATCAATTTTCAGCGAGTCGCAAAGAGATAAAAGCTCTTCCCTGAAAAATTTCCATCGGAGGTTGGGTTCATCCGCCTCCAGAATAACCAAGTCGCGCTCGTCCGGAGCGGTTTTCACTGCATAAAATGTTCCGCTTGGCATCGTGAGTTTATGCATCCTTCCGAGTTCTATTTGCACAAAGGGTCTTGCCGCATCATAGCGATAAAAAAGATCCGGATCGATTTCTGCGAATTTTTGCCCATTGAGTTTTTTGTTCAGGTATACAACCATGCCTTTCGATATATTCATGGCATTTCCCCACCCGTCAAAACCAATGATCATGAGGGGGTGCTTCAGTTCCGGAAGGTAGTGAATATGGATTCCTTTTTCAGTCATAGTTACTCTTATTATTGCAACCTGTCGGAGATGAACAGAATCAGTTTCCGATCAGACGGTTTGTAAGCTCCTGAATTTTTTGAGACCAGGATTTCGAGAATACAACCGTTAAATAGAGATCGCCGGAGAGGCCGCCGGCAGATCCGGATTTTCCCATACCGGCCAATCTGATCCTTTGTCCTTCTTTGATACCTTTTGGGATGTTGATAACCAGTTTTTTTGTTTTTTTCTTCAAAAAATATGCATATGGCCCGCCTTGTGCTGCGTGGGAGGGAGTCAAATGAATGGTTTCAGTTATGTCATTCCCATGGTTTGGTAATTCCATACCGCTCAGTTTTTCAATCGCATGCCTGACTACCCTGTTCGTTAGATTTTTAAAGGTTGATTTTCTGGAGTTGGTTTGCTTTTTACCGAATAGATTGGAGAAAACAAACCCGGCGGCAAAAAAACCAGGTTGTTTGAATTCAAAGGTTTTAAATCCTTTGCCGTAAACATCATTAAATACCTCATCCACACCTCTAAACCCGAATGCTTTTGCCATTTCATCAAAGATGTGGTTGATGTCGGAGCCGGAAAAGATATCCCGTTCTGAATATCCATTCCTGAACTTTCCATATGCAGATTCACCGAATTTGGATTTGAGTGAATCATATGCCTGTCTCTTTTTTGGATCGGAAAGGACTGCATATGCCTCATTGATCTGTTTCATTTTTTCGGATGCTTGCGGATTATTTTTATTTCGGTCCGGATGATATTGAAACGCCAGTTCCCGAAATGCATTTTTCAATTGCTTTGAATCTGCATCTTGATGGACACCTAAAACCTTATAGTAATCAATTTCAGCCATTTTTATTCCACATGAAATGTTTTATTCATAATGAAAACGGTAATATTTTATGAACTCCGCTATAAAGGATAACATAATCTGAAATTTCTGAAAAGAGCAACCTGTCTCCCCAAAATCCGCCATTGATTATTTGATGGTTATCGGGTTGAGGCTGAAGCAGTGAAAATTTAGTCGGATTGACTGCTTGCCAATCACTGACGCCAATACTTTTTGAACTGTCTGACCACTGCTTCATCATTCCTTTCGCATGGCGATGATTAATTATCGCAGATTGATAGGAGGCAATATCCGCCCGAAAAGCCTTGATACATTTTGACTGATCAAATAACAAATGCGATTACTCTGCATCAAAGCTGAAATAAGTACATCATGGTTTCTCTTTTCCAGCAATTTTCATCCATGCATCCTTTAATGTTACGGTGCGGTTAAAAACCGGGTGATCCTTGGAACTGTCTTTGATGTCCTTACAGAAATAACCGAGTCTTTCAAACTGGAAGGAAAAGCCTGGGGCTGCATTTCCAAGTCCGGGTTCAATTTTGCAATCCATAAGCACTTCCAGGGAATCTGGGTTGATGAAATCGGTAAAATGAGATCCGTTGATTCCCTCATCCGGATTTTCCTTATTGAACAGGCGGTCATACAGCCGGACTTCTGCGTTTATGGCGTGGGCAGCAGACACCCAGTGAAGCGTTGTTTTTACTTTTCTGCCATCCGGAGAATCGCCGCCGCGTGTTGCCGGGTCATAGGTGCAGTGAACCTCAAGAATTTCTCCGTTTTTTTCATCCTTTACAACATGGGTGCAGGTAATGAAATAGGCATACCGCAATCGGACTTCGCGTCCGGGTGAAAGCCGGAAAAATTTTTTCGGGGGGTCTTCCAGAAAATCATCTTTTTCAATATAGATTTCCCTGGAAAAAGGAATGGTTCGGGAACCCATATCCGGGTTGTTTGGATGAAGCGGGGCATTCAGTTCCTCTGTCCGGCTTTCCGGATAATTATCAATCACAACTTTTAAAGGCCGAATCACTCCCAGATGCCGGGGCGCTTTTTCATTCAGGTCTTCCCGTATGCTGAATTCCAGTAGCGCCATATCCACCATGCTGTCCCTTCTGGCCATGCCGATTCGTTCGCAGAAATTCCGGATGGATAAAGGGGTGTATCCCCGCCTGCGGATTCCGGCAATGGTCGGCATCCTCGGGTCATCCCAGCCGGCCACAAATTTCTGTTCCACCAGCACTTGCAGTTTTCTTTTGCTCATTACGGTGTAACTCAGATTCAGGCGCGCAAACTCAATCTGCTGGGGATGGCATGGAACATCCAGTTGATCCAGTATCCAGTCATAGAGTGGCCGATGGTCTTCGAATTCAAGGGTGCAGAGGGAATGGGTGATTCCTTCAATGGAGTCAGACAGACAATGGGCAAAATCATACATGGGATAAATCGGCCATGCATCTCCTGTTCGGTTGTGTGCGACATGCTTGATACGATAGATCGCCGGATCACGCATGTTCATGTTCGGGGAAGCCATATCGATTTTGGCCCGCAAAACATGCATTCCTTCCGGGAATTCACCCCTTTTCATACGCTCAAACAGATCCAGGTTCTCATCAATGGAACGGTTTCGGTACGGGCTGTCTTTTCCAGGTTCCTGCAAGGTTCCCCTGTATGCCCTTGTATCTTCCGGGCTGAGGCTGCAAACATAGGCCTTGTCTTTTTTAATCAATTCAACTGCATATGCGTAGAGCTGGTCAAAGTAGTCGGATGCATGATAAAGCCGGTCCTGCCAATCAAAACCAAGCCAGCGGACATCGAATTTGATGGCTTCCATATATTCTACTTCCTCTTTGCTCGGATTGGTATCGTCAAAACGGAGATTGCATGTTCCCCCCTTAAATTCCTGTACGATGCCGAAATTGAGGCAGATCGATTTGGCATGTCCGATATGAAGATATCCGTTTGGTTCGGGAGGAAATCTTGTGGCGACCTTGCCGTTGTTTTTTTTATTTTGAACATCTTCCGAGATAATGGTTTTGATGAAGTTTGAAGGTGTTGAAAGTATTGATGGGGCTTCTGTATTCATTTTTTTATACCTTTATTATGTAATGGGGACTTCAATCAATATCCGTGTGCCGGCTCCTGGTCTGGACTGAATATCCAGATTTCCGGTCAGTAACATAACACGCTCTTCCATGCTTCTCAAACCCATATGTTTACGGTTCACTTCTGCGGTATTGTGTTTATTAACATCAAAGCCTGTTCCATTATCGGTTATCCGGAGAAGCAGATTTGGAAATGACGCGACCATGTTGATTCTTACCCGAGTTGCCTTTGCGTGTTTCCGTACATTATTGAGGGCTTCTTGTATGAGTCTGTATAGGTGGATCTCCATATCCGCCTCCAGGTTGAGGTTGTCAACACCTGCGGAATGAAAATCAATCGGGATATTTTCGGTTTCAGAGAAGTCTTCGCAATACCGGAAAACCGTTTTTACCAGACCCAGTTGATCGAGTATCGGTGGCCTAAGATCATAGGCAATATCCCGGATATTGCGGATTGTTTTCTGAAGCATTCCGGAGAGCCTTGCTATCCTAAATCGGATTTCATCCGAAACAGCAGGGTGGGGATCAAACAATGTCTCACAGATTATCCGTGAGGTTGACAGATCCTGAGCAACACGATCATGAAGATCACGTGCAATTCTTTTTCTTTCATTTTCCTGGGCCTTGATTAAATCATAGGTGAGGTTGTGAATCCTGACCTCAGCCTGTTTTTTATCGGTGATGTCGTGGGCATAAATGGCCAGTTTCTCAATAGTGGTATTTTTTCCAAAAACAGGAAAGATCCGTACCTCAAAGATTTTATCTTCCAGCATCTCCTCAAAACGGGCAGGAACTCCTGATTGAATGACCTGATCCAGTCTCTTTTTCAAAGATCGGGCGGTTTTTGGCCGGAAAAAATTAGATAAAGAGTTTTTTGAAAACTTACCAATATTGGTATTGAAACGTTTTGCAGCTGTCTCGTTGATGGATAAAATCTGACCATCGGGTGAAACCAGAAAGGCAATATCAATGGTCGCATTCAGCAATGCCCGGGTCATTTCATCGCTTTTGCGGAGAGATTCTTCAGCAATGGCACGTGCTTTGATCTCTTTTTTTAACAGGCGGTTTGTCTCTTCCAGTTCATGGGTTCTGTCTTCAACCCGTTGTTCGAGAGTAATTCTTGCCTTTTGTAACTCGATTTCCACCTGGTGTCTTTTTTCCAGTTCTGCAGATAGTGTTTGATTGAGCTTGTTGTAACGGTAAGAAAGACAGTAGGATCGAAGCAGTGTGGTTATCGAGGTGAACAGTTTCTGGGAGGTCAGTTCAACTTTGGATTTATAATCATTGATGCCATACTCCGCAGTGATTGTATTTTCAGGTGCATATCCTGGATGGCCGGTTCGCAGGATAATCTGAATCAGCCGGTTGTTTAATTCTTCCCGGATATATTTCACCACGTCCAGCCCTGCATTATCCTTTTCCATGACCACATCCAGCAGGAGAATTGCCGTATCCGGGTGCTGATGAAGAAGGTTTTTGGTCTCCTCACCGGAATAGGCACTCAGGAAACAGAGTTTTTTCCCTTCGAATGAATAGTTCTGGAGAACCATCCGGGTCACATGATGGGTTTCCATTTCATCATCCGCAATAATGACTTTCCATGTGTTTCCGGTGCAGGGAAGCTCGCAGTACAGATACGGAAAGGCATGTTCCGTATCGGATTGGGGAAAGGAGTTCCGGTTATCCATGGGTGTCCTGGTAAAGAGGGTTACAGGGTCAAGATATCCTTTTTAAATTCGAGTGTAGCAAAATGGTCTGCAATGGTTTCTTCCCTGCGGATCAGCTCAACATCACCATCCTGTCTGAGAAGCAGTTCCTTGGGTCGGAGTTTTCCGTTGTAGTTAAATCCCATTGCATGGCCATGGGCTCCGGTATCATGGATAATGAGCAGATCTCCGGTGTGAATCTCCGGAAGGGGCCTCTGGATGGCGAATTTGTCATTGTTCTCGCACAAAGATCCAACCACATCCGCGATCATTGTTTTTTTGGCTGTCTCTTTTCTAAAAACCGTAATTTCATGATGAGCACCATATAAAGCAGGGCGCATGAGTGCGGACATGCATGCATCGACACCAATATATTTCCGGTATGTATTTTTTTCATTGATAGCCTTTACCACCAGCGCACCATGTGGGCCGGTCATGTATCGGCCGCTCTCAATATAGAGTTTCGGCATATAGCCGTTCTTCTCTTTGAATAAAATAAATGCTTTTGTGATTTCAGATGCCATCTGGATCATGTCGAGCGGCGCATCTTCCGGTTTATAGGGAATCCCAAACCCGCCACCGATGTTGATGAACTCAAACCGGATAGCAAGCTCCCTGGATATGAATTCCGCCAGTTCAAGAAGCATGATGGCTGTTTCGACCATATAGACATAGTTCCGTTCATTGGATGCCAGCATGGTATGAAGCCCGAAGCGTTTTGAACCAAGATTTCGCATGGTCTGATACGCTTCCACGATCTGGTCATGATGAACACCATATTTTGCTTCTTCGGGATTGCCGATAATCGAATTTCCGGTTCTGCGGGAGCCTGGATTATATCGAAAACATATCTGTTCCGGGATTTCGGTTAGTTTTGATATCAGTGTAATATCATCCAGGTTCAGGATGCTGCCACCGTCCTTACAGGCAAAAAGAAATTCCTCACGGCTGGTGTTGTTGGATGTGAACATGAGTTCCTCGCCCATGGCCCCGATATTCCGGCTGAGGATTAGTTCTGCTATTGAACTACAGTCAAACCCGAATCCCATGCTTTTCATGATTTTTAGAATTTCCGGATTGGGCAGGGCTTTCACAGCATAGTATTCCCGGAATCCGGGAATACCTGAAAAATGTTCGATCAGTCGTTGACCGGTTTCCCGGATTCCGATCTCATCATATATGTGAAAGGGGGTTTCATAATGTTCGACAATCCTAGGCAAAATCCGGGAAAGGCGGTTATAAAATGAGTGGCTGATGGGCATGGTGTTTCTCCTTCAAACAAGAATCAATTAAAATGCCATAAGGCAGTATAAACTGTTTTTCAAGAATAAAATTTTTAATTTTTAATAAAAAAGAGAATTATATTCTAAACCAGGGGCTGTCTTGGAAGACGTGCCACAATGGCAACCCATTTTTCTTTTTCCCGGCATTCCAGAACATCCAGCCCGATGTATCTCATTTTGGTGATGACTGATTCTGCGTTTTCCACGATGATTCCGGAGCTGATCAGGATGCCATCCTCTTTCATGACTTGTTTAACATGATCCAGAAGCATAAGGATTACCTCGGAAAGGATGTTGGCGGTGATTACCTGGAACGGCCGTTCAATGGTATCGATCAGGCTCCCGTGTACCAGATGAAAGCCTGACTTTCTGATATTATTCAGTACCAGGTTTTCTTCGGCAATCTTGACGGCAAGGCGGTCATTGTCAATCCCCCAGACTGGTTTTGCACCCAGCCTGGCTGCTGCAACCATCAGGATGCCGGAGCCTGTGCCGATATCCAGAAAAGTATCACCGGGCTTCAGGTATTTTTCAATCATCTGGATGCATAAAGCGGTCGTGGGGTGGGTGCCTGTCCCAAAAGCCATCCCCGGGTCAATTTCAATGATGAGTTCCCGGCCTGTTGATTTGTATTCACGCCAGGTTGGTTTTACCACAATTGTATCGGTTATCTTTTCCGGCCAGAAATATTCTTTCCAGGATTCTGCCCAATCCTCCTCATCCATTTCCCGATACAGCACTTTGGATAAAATTTCATTCCGCTTCTCCAGCAGAGAAAGTTTTTCCATCAGATCGGTTTTTCTGGAATCCGGCAGTTCTTCGGCAGGGAAGAAACCCGATACGGAATAGTGGGCTGGCTGCTCAATTGCATTGTCACCCCATCCTTCTTCCGGATTCATACCGGGCTCTTCAAGACTAACTCCTTTCAGACCAAATTCATAAAAGATCATGGAGATTAAATCTGCGGCCAGTTCCGGAGAGGAGGATTCAAAAATCACCTTTGCTTCGATCCATTTCATGGGATTTTTCTCTTTTTGGAAGTATCGTGAATAGTGACAATATTCACAGATACTAAGGTTATGGTTGCTTTTTCCGGATGGAACGGGAAAAATCTCCTTTTGTCGCAGGCCTGCTCTTAGCACAGTTTCTGAAAAAGATAAAACCTGAATTTGAGCGATGATGGTCAATCACATGTTGAGTTCGTCTCGATATTTGATATAAGAATCCATATCCGGAAGGGTAAAAGAGATCGGACATGAAACGACCATTCGTGAGGATATCATGAAAAGCAGCGGAATTGACCAATGTCTGAATATAAAAAGAAAGTGATCGGTGCGGCTGGATTCGTCCGATCAATACTGAATGATTCTCCGGGAATAGCGATTATTACGGGTACCGGACTTGGAGAGATTGCATCTTCCATTGAAAATCCGGATTCCATATCCTATCGGGAGATACCCGGTTTCCCCGTGTCTACGGTGGAAAGCCATCCGGGAAGGCTGATCTGGGGAAAACTTGGCGGAAAGCCGGTTCTGATCCTGCAAGGACGTTTTCATCTCTATGAAGGATATTCTCCTCTTGAGGTCAGCTTTCCGATCCGGGTTTTACAGGTGTTGAAGGTTAAAACCCTGATTATTTCCAATGCAGCGGGCGGGCTCAATCCATTGTATCAGGCAGGGGATATCATGGTCATTAAGGATCACATCAACCTGACCGGAGCAAATCCGCTTGTCGGGCCGAATCATGATGATTGGGGGATACGGTTTCCGGATATGAGTCATGTGTATGATCCGGAACTGGCCGGAAAGGCAATGGAAGCCGGTGCGGCATCCGGCATTGAAGTGAAGCAGGGTATTTATGCGGGTCTAATGGGCCCATCTCTTGAAACACCCTCTGAAAACCTTTATCTTCAACGTATTGGGGCTGATGCGGTGGGCTTTTCAACCATCATGGAGGCCATTGCTGCCGTGCATGCACAGATGAGAATTCTGGGGCTTTCCATTATTACTAATATAAATAATCCAGACCATCCCGAGCCGACAACCATGGAGGCGGTTATTCAGGTTGCCGGAAAATCCGCCCAAAAACTGGAAGTGATTCTTTCAAAAATTCTGGAGGGATTGGATGCAGAATATGGATGCTGACATCAAGATAGAGAGCGGAGTGGTGGTAACCTGCAATGCAGTTGGGGATATCCTGGACAAAGGTTGTGTTGTCATAAAACAGGGTAGGATTGCTGATATCGGAACCATGGAAGCCATGAACTCCTGGACAGCAAAAGAGACGATCGATGCTACGGGTTGTGTTGTGATGCCGGGCCTGGTCAATGCCCACACCCATCTGCCCATGTCTCTTTTCAGGGGATTGGCCGATGATATTCATTTAATGACCTGGCTGAATGATTACATCTTTCCGGCAGAGGCAATCCATATTACACCGGAAACCGTAAGAATCGGCGCACTTCTCTCCTGTGCGGAGCTTCTTCTGAGCGGCACAACCACCTGCTGCGATGGATATTTTTATGAAGACTCGGTGGCGGAGGCAATATTTGAGACCGGCATCCGAGCAATTGCAGGACAGGGGGTCATTGATTACCCGGCTCCCGGAGTTTCGGACCCATCGAAAAATATTGCCGCTGCCATATCATTTGTTGAAAAGTGGGCAGGCCGGAATTCCCTGATCACCCCTTCCATTTTTTGTCATTCCCCTTATACTTGTTCCAGAGAAACACTTATCCGATCCCGTAACGAGGCTGCCTACAGAGGAGTACTTTTTCAGATTCATGTGGCGGAAACAAAGTCGGAATATGATCAGATCGTGAAGGAGAATGGTGTTTCTCCGGTGGCATATCTGGATATCATCAATGTATTGCGTCCGGGAACCCTGCTTGTTCATGCAGTCTGGATGGATGAAGAGGATCGGAAACGGATTGCAGACAGGGGGGTTAGTGTCGTACATAATCCGGAAAGCAATATGAAGCTGGCATCCGGTATCGCACCGATCCCGGAACTGATCGAACAAGGTGTGACCGTCGGTCTTGGGACAGATGGCTCTGCCAGTAATAATAATTTGGATCTGTTTGAAGAGATGGATGTTGCTGCAAAGCTCCACAAGGTGAGCCGCATGGATCCGACCATACTGGATGCGGAGACGGTTTTGAACATGGCAACCGCCCATGGAGCAGATGCAATCGGTTTGGGCAAGGTTGTCGGGTCCCTTGAAGAGGGGAAGCAGGCGGATTTGATTGTCATCGATATGCAGAAACCGCATCTGGTTCCCATGTATCATCCAATCTCCCACATTGTGTATGCTGCAAAAGGGTCGGATGTTCGTGATGTGATGGTCAACGGAAAGGTTCTGGTAAAAGATGGCAGGCTATTGACCATCGATCTCGAGAAGCTGTTTGAAAGGGTTGCGGAAGTTGGCCGGTTAATCAAAAAATGATCATATTCAGGAAAAAAATGCGCCTGGCAAAATATCTCATGAGCCAATTTCAAAACGATTATAAAGCGTCACACCGGCGAAAGTCAGTGCTCAGAAAAGAGCCGAAAATACTGGATTTTAGTTTTCGCCGGAACTACAACAAGAGACTTTTAAAATTGGCTCTCATATCCGGTTTTTTATTTGGATTTCTCTTCGCAGGGTATGGTGCTGCGGAAGAAACAAAACCGCCTTTCCAGCCGGGGGAAAAGTTTATTTTCAAAATTACCTGGGGAAATATTTTGATCGGACATGCAACTTTGGAAGTTCTACCCTTTGCGCAAATCAATGATCAACCCGCATATCACTTTGTCTTGAGTGGCAAGACAGAGGGCGCTATTGATCGTGTTTACCCTGTGCATACACGAATCGACGCGTTTACAGATCAAGCGCTGACCCATTCCGTGTTTTTAAAAAATCGAATCTCCGGACGCCACAATAAGCTGATCACGTATCATTTTAACTGGGAAAAATCCTTGGTCCAGCGGACGGAAAATGGCGAAAAAAGAATGCCGATCACCATACTTCCGGGAACCTTTGATCTGGTATCTGTTTTCTTTTTTTCACGTATCACACCCATTTGGGAAAATACAGTTCATGAAAGACCGGTAACCGATGGTAAAAAAAATGTTCTGGGTCGAATGAAAGTTGTGAGCCGGGAAAACATCATGGTGGCCGGGAAACAATATGATACCTTCTTAATCGAACCGGAAACAAAGCATATCGGAGGGGTATTTAAAAAAAGCAGGAATCCGAAAATCCAATTATGGGTTAGTGCCGATACAAGACGGATACCGGTAAGAGCAAGCAGTGAGGTGATCGTGGGTAGTTTTCTAGCGGAACTGATCTCTGCCGAAGGTTTGTTTTAAAGGGGTTTCGAGAAGAGCCCTATCTCTCGGTTGTTTGCGCAAAAATTTTTAAAATTATATATTGTAATCAATATGTTATGATAAAGTATCTATTTTTTCCAAGATCGGATTTTCTATTTTTTTCGATAGCTCTAAAACCACGATTTACGCGCATAATGGAGCCTATACTACCCGGAAACCTGCCTGTTTATTAAAGTTCACGTATTTTTTTTTAAAAAAATATTTATTTTTTTATTGACTTAAATATAAACCTGCCGTAAAGACCCATCAATAAAGGTTTTTCAAATACTAAATCTTTTAACAGGGGGAAAACACTATGACAAAGGCTGAGTTGGTTGAAAAAATGGCAAGTGATGCCGGTATCTCAAAGGTTGCAGCAGCAGCAGCACTGAATTCTTTTACAGACAGTGTTTCAAAGACACTCAAGAAAAAAGATGGAAAAGTTACACTCGTTGGATTCGGCACATTCTCAAAGGCACGCAGGAAAGCCAGAAAAGGCCGCAACCCTCAAACAGGCGAAGCAATAAAAATCAACGCTCGCAATGTTGTGAAGTTCAAGGCAGGAAAAAAATTGAAAGACCAAATATAATATCAATCACGTTTTTGAAAAAGGGTTCATTTTGTATTGTACGTACAAAATGAACCTTTTTTTTCTGATCCGCAAAAGCTTCTGTCCTGAATTAAATTTCGACGACCGATAAAAGCCGGTTTACAACATCATCCACTGCATCCGGGTTCTGCAATCTGATTTTGATGGCTTGTTGGGGGCATCGCGCTGCACATCGGCCGCAAAGACGGCAGATATCTTTTTTGACGGCACGGCCGTTTACAATTTCAATCGCCTTCAGATAACATGTATCAATGCATTCTCCGCACCCGATACATTGATCCGTGACCTCAATGGTCATGCCTTCAACAGGATGTTGCAGTCTGTCCACCAGGTGGGCAGGCAGGGGTGCCATAAATCTTCCCAGACAACAGCATTCACAGCAGAAGCATATGGTCATGAGCTTTCCCCGGTCCACGATTCCCAGGGTGTCGCTGTCAAATCGAATTTTTCCAACCATCGGGATCAGACCCAGTGAAACAGCCTTCCTTGCATGTTGCCTGGCCTGTTCCTTGTCCGCAAGGATCTGCCAGTTTTTGGGAGTTTCAAGGGCGGATTCTCCAAGAAACAGACAGGCCACATCATCCGGATAATTTGAACAGTCATAATTGTGGCGGCATATGCATTTTTTCATGATCACCCGTGTGCTGGACTTTTCGATGAGTCTGTCGATGATCTCGATAGGGAGTGCCATATTTTCCGCTCCCTCAATATTCTGGTTTATGGGTATCACGGAATAATTTGTTTTTGCAGGATCGAAAATCGGCAAGCGGTCGTGAAAAAAAGACAGCTTTGCAATGTGGCTGAATCTTTCGGGTATGAAAAGAAGAAGTCTTCGGAGAATTCTGGGCAGTTTTTCATCTCTTCCATACAGATGTTGCATGGCGAGGCCTGTGATATGGGTCAGGATATCGGTCTCACCGAATAATTTTTTTTTCATGTGCGGTTTCCTTTGTCCGTTGGCCGGTTAGCCCGTTAGCCGGTTAGCCCGTTAGCCAGTTGGCCAGTTGGCCCGGGTCCAATCCAACCGGTCAACCGGCTAACCGGCTAACCGGCTAACCGGCTAACCGGCCAACAGGTCGTCTGCTATGTCACATCCACCAGTTCTGAAATTCCCCGAATGGCGTTTTCGATTTTGTCCGGAGAATCCACCGTGATTTCGATGGCATTTTTCGGACATACCTCAACGCATCTTCCGCATCCTCTGCAAGCGTCGCTGATGAGAGCCCGATTGTCTTCAATGATTATTGCATTCACGAAACAGACATCCTTGCTGCATGTGCCGCACCCAATACAGTTATCGGTTACCTTGACCGTTATCCCCGGCATCCGGTGTACCTTGGATTGAATGCTGGGAGAAATTGTCGGGAGCACTTTCCAGAGACAGCAGCACGGACAGCAGTTGCAGATGGTAAGCAGTTTTTCTCCAGGCCCCACATTGAGCCATACCTTATCCAGTTTGTTTCGGCCGATAAGATGAACAAGCCCTGCATCACGGCATCGGGTGATGTGATCGGCCGCCTCTTTTTTGGAGACGGCTTTTCCGAATTTTGGGTTGATCCCCTTTGCCGCTTCTCCCAGAAACAGGCATCCAAGTTCGATGGGGTAATCCTGACATTTTGTAGAATCACGGCAGATACAGAAATTCATGACAAAATGGAAGCTCGCCTTTTCAATGAAGTGATCCAGAATATCCTGGGGGACAACCAGATTTCCTTCATGTGCAATGGGTTGGTTAACCGGTATGGTTTTTTTTTGGGGAAGGTAGATGATCTCATCATCCTCAAAAAGTGCGTATTCGATCATCCTGCCGATTACAGGAAGGTTGGATACCTTTGACCAGAAAAAACGTTGTGAGAAGGTTCGGTTAATGAGGGTCTTTATCCAGTAAGGGCTGGCCATGTTCATGACTCCATGATAAATATCGTATGGTTATAAATATCTTAAGGAAGCTTTCGGATAATTTTTATCGAATATGAGAGAAAATACAAGCCTGAAATAACCCGGATTAATTACGGGGTAAAACCAGGTATCATCGGATGGTGTTCAGGTAGGTTCGTAAATTGATTTTCTTATTGGCGATGCCGGTTTTTTTTCGAATATTTTCACGATGAAATTCAATTGTTTTCGGAGACAGACCTTGGATGCTTGCGATTTCTTTTGTCGTTTTCCCATGCTGGATCAGGTTTGCAACCTGAATTTCCATGGGCGTGAGCCTCAGGAATCTGGAGGAGATTCCCCGGATGAACGGGGCAACAATATCTTTCAGATTGGATTCCAGAATGTCGATAAACAGTTTCTGCCGGTCATCCAGCTTTCCCCCTTTTATTTTTTCCAAATAAGGAAGAATCAGCTCTTTTACGTTAAACAGCACTTTTTCTTCAAGTTCGATTTTATCAGCCTCTCTTCTTTTTAGCAGCACTTTCAAGGCGGTATTGGTTTCTTCCAGATTCTTTGTTTTGTTTTCAAGTTTCTGATTTGCATTGGCCAGTTCTCTGGTTCTATTCCTTACCCGTTTTTCAAGCTCATCATGAGCCTTTTGGAGCTCCTGCTCCACCTCTTTTCTTTTTGTGACATCCCGTGCAATTCCCAGAACCGTGTCTTTGCCCTTGATCGTAACCGGATAGGTTCTAACTTCGATGACAATTTTTGTTTTGTCTTTTTTGATCAAAACCAGTTCATCCGGTCCGGAAGGAAGACCAGCCAGATTTTTTTTCAGGTGTTCCATGGCTTTTGGAATATATTCATCCGGAAGCAGATCCAGTTCCAGAAAATTTTTTCCAATCAGTTCATGTTTTTGAAACCCGGTCAATTGTTCTGCAGCTCTGTTCCCATCAATAAATCTGCCTTCCAGATCATTTAAATAGTAAGCATCCGGAGCAAACTCAAAAAGAATTTTTAAGCGGTCCATGGAATTGCCTGATGATGGATGTTTATTTTTTTTGCGATTCACGGATCAACTCCCGGGGTTTGGATATAATTTTTCCAGGCAGTTTCAGTATGCGCATCAATGTGTTGGCCATAGGTTTTGATACCGTATCAGTGGGCGCCAGACTGATCTGGGGATCTTTGATGCTTCCTTCGGCTGATAGACAGATCACAAAAAGTTCATCCCCCTCCCCGGTCAGAATCCATCCGACAATCGGTATGGCGCTTATGGCTTTGTCAATGGTCTCAAAAGGCTGTACTCCGATGAGGGCATTAATCTCTTTTTCATTGATTCTATATTTTCCGACTGCTGAAAATTGTATGGAATCACTATCCATCAGGAAATCATCAAAAGAGAGGACGCTTTCTTTTATCGCAAAGTTTGAAGAGATCTGATGGTAGGTAAAGTGCTTTTTCCGGATATCGATTTGCTGGGTTTTAAAAATTTTATATAGGTTCATGGCGGCAAACATGTTGGACAGCAGCGGGGATTGATAGGTATAGCCATCGGTTGCAAGGAAAGACAGATGGCCGTTCAAGGAATCGGTTGTTCCCTGAAGATGGCCGCTGAGCTTCATATTTCCATCCATTATCGTCTCGTCCGGTTCAAAAGACCGGAACAGGTTTTTCAGGCCATTTCTGTTCAGATCAAGATCAATATCCATTATGGTTTTCTGGTTGGTATCCCGGATCATGCCGCCGGTTATCCTTCCGGATTCTCCGGTAATCAGAATATCATTGAAACGCATCAAACCCTTTTCAATTTGCAGCCGGGCTTCCCCTTTTTCAAAAGGGATTTCATAAATTCTAGGGTGTATTGCAGTAATATAGATATTGGCTGTCAAGGAATCAGGGATTCTGCTGCTTGTCAATTCACTTTCTTCACTGCTGACGGAGAATCCATCTGCAAACAGTTCGCCGGTAAAATATTGGGTGTTTTTTTTCAGAGAGAGTGAACCTGTAATTCTGGTTTTCAGATCCTTATGCAGCAATGACAGACCGGTTGTGGAGAGAGTATTTCCGGTGATTTCGACCGGGCCGTATAACACCGTTTTGGAATCATTCCGCATAACGGAAATTTTTTTCAGCTGGATATGGCCGGTCAATGGACGATTGTTTTCCCACGCCAGCCCCATATCCAGACCGCCCTTTATGCTTTTTATGGTCGTTTTCCCGTCACGGTCTTTTCCAGAAAGATTAACAACTCCCTTGATGGTTACAACCCCTCGTGTATCTTCATCATGATATTCAAGCTCCACTCGACCCGTATCCATGGATAGATTGATTTTTTGCAAATGGATGTTTTCCTGAGGCCAGAGCGTTCCGGAGAAAAGTCCGTTGCCCTCGATCATTCCCTCAGGGGGGAAATAGTGGCTGCCGAATAATTGGAACCCTTTTGTGCTGAGTTTGGCGGTTCCCTGAAAAACAGCATCCTCTCCGGATCCGGTAAAAACCACGGAGGCTCCGGGCAATAGATCGAAATCGGGTATTTTGGGGAGTTTGTCGGTCTGGACTGAAAATTGGTATCGTGGAGTAGTAAACACTTCTGACAGGGAGAGGCTAAACTTCCGGATCGGGAACTGGTTTATTTTCCCGGAAAGATCAGCCAATATGGGTGAGGCGAAATTTTTTGCAATCGCAGTGCCGGACATTTTTTCAATGCGTCTTTTACCCCAGGAAAAATCACAATCATTCAACTCGACCATTCCTTTTACTTGAGTGGAATTGTTGAGCACTTTGTCCTGGACAGTGACCTTGGCTTTTATATTTCCGTTGGAGACTTGGGAAAGAGGTTTGAGCAGATCATAAACAACCTTGGGTTCCATTGCCGCTCTCCAGAGGTATTGAAATTCTTCAAGAGGCATATCCAGTTCGACATTGACAATGGTTCTCAAATCAGGAGCCATAATGTCCGGAAGGATCAGATCCACACATTGCAATTTTGAATGATCCGTATACCCGGAAAGGTTTTGGATCAAGAGGTCACCCTCTTCAATATTCAGTGTTCCGGAAATCCCCGTAATCCGTTCAGGACCGTACCCAGTGCCATAGCTTAAATCGGAGAGGATTGCATCAACATACAGGTTTTTAAATAATTTTTCCGGATCAATCAGATCGGACAGTTGCCCGGTAAAACCGAATTGGTTAATCTGGATGCTTCCGCCCTGGATCTGATGGAAGAAGAGCGGAATTGCCCATTCCGGCAGATATTCAACAGGCAGATGTGAAGCGATTGTTTCATAATCAAAAGAACCGGATTGAAACGCCAGTGTAAGGGGCGTATTCCCGTATGCATCGGTTTGGAAGGGCCCCAGCATCTGGGCTGTTCCGGAAAGAGAGAGATCGGCTGTTTTCAATTTCAGGTCGGAAAACTGAATGGAATGGTCATCGACTGTGCATATGATCCTGAAGGCCAACTCTTCAATTGGTTTTCCACCACCAGGGAAACCAATGCTTTTGGATCGGATGTCGGTCATCAACCGGACACACTCTTTCGCCTCCTGAAATCCGATATTGATATCGACTCTACCCTGGATCGATTCATCCAATTCTTTCAGCGGGAAATCATCCAGTTTGACATGACCGGACCAGTGTTCTCCTACAAGACGGGTAAAAAACTGAAGTTGAGTGTCGAAAAATCGGGTGTTCAAGTTTGCATAGTCATGACTGAAATTACCGTTGATGTGGGTCAATGCATATGGTTTGTTTTTCAATCGGGTGAGGATTGTACCATTATGAATGGATGTGTTGGGGATGGTAATTTTGCTTTCCGGCCTTTTTCCAAGTGCAAGCACATTCAAAGACAGCATGTGGATTTCCGGTGATTCCAGATGAATATGTTGAATGACCAGCTCTCCAAACAGAAGTTTCAAGAGGGAAAGATCAACGCTGATCCGGTCTGCTTTGATAAACAGGTCTTCACCTGATTTCCCGATCCGGAAATCCGACAGGTAAACATGGAGGCCTTTCAGCAGATTCAGATCCGCTTTGCTGATTGAGACTGCCACTCCCATCCGTTTGCTGAGCTGATTTTCAATGAGAATGATCAGTTTTTCGGATCTCAGGAGACGGCTGCCGGTATAGAGAAAGGTGCAGGCTGCAACCAGTATCAGCAGCAGCAGAATCCGAAACGCTATTTTTCGGATGATATATCGGTTCATCGTTATTCCTTATTATTGCCGGCAGGAAATTTTTACTGATTTCCCAGTCCATTCTGACCGCCGCAGTCCGGACATTCCCATGTGATACCATTACAGGACATGCCCCAGAAATTTTCTTCCATGCACTCCTGGCAGATTGTAAACCCGCACCGGCAGTACCAGCAAAAATGGTTCGGCCGTGTGCAGCAGTGGCACTGCCGTTGTTTTCTTTGTCGGCGCTTTTCTCTATAGGACGGTTTGTCTGATGAGGAGTTCATGTTCAACTTTGATACAGCGGTTCATGACAACGCAGATACCCTTGCCGGTAAGGAGCTCAGCTGCTTCTCTGTTCTCTATATTCAATTGCATCCAGAAGACATCCGGTCTCAATCGTATTGCCTCCAAAGCATGCGGCATGATCTGGTTGCTGGACCGGAAAAGAGTGATTATATCCACATGCTCCTGAATCTCATCCAGAGATTTATACGCTTTTTCTCCAAGAATCTCTTTCTGCGCCGGTCGCACCGGTATGATCTTATACCCCTCTGCCTTGAGATAACGTGCAACCATGTTTGAATCCCGCGCAGGTTTCGGGCTCAGGCCGACAATGGCAATGGTTTTTGCATGTTGTAAAATGGTTTTTATTTCCGCATCATCTGTAACAATTTTCCCTTGATTCACCGAATGCCCTGCCTTGTTGTTTTATCATATCCATGCTATTGATCTTGCACCTGTGCAAAAACATGGTTGTAATAAATAAACTTGTTTTTATGTTCCGTCAATACAAGATCATTTGCCGGACAGGGTAACCGTATCTGGATAAGGAAATCATGAAACCACAAAAATCAATCTATCTGATCGATGGAACGGCTTATATCTATCGTGCCTATCATGCCATACGGAATCTTTCCAACTCAAAAGGGTTTCCCACCAATGCCATATTCGGATTCACCAAGATGATACTGAAGTTGATGGATACCCATAAACCGGAACACGCAGCCATGTTCTTTGATGTCAAAGGGCCTACCTTCCGTCATGAAATTTTTCCGGCGTATAAAGCCAATCGTCCCCCCATGCCGGATGACCTTTCCGTCCAGATACCCTGTATTAAAAAGATTGCAGAAGGATTCAACATACCGGTGATCGAGAAAACAGGATTTGAGGCCGATGATCTGATCGGCACGATCGCCGGTCTTGCGGAAAAAGCAGGGTTTTCGGTTGTCATGGTGACCGGGGACAAGGACTTCATGCAACTGGTTACGGAGCATTCCCATATCTGGGACCCCATGAAGGATAAAATTATTGATATTCAGGCAATCCAGGAGACCCACGGGGTTGAGCCCCGGAAAATGATCGACATCATGGGACTTTCCGGTGATTCTTCCGATAATATTCCGGGGGTTCCGGGAATCGGACCCAAGACAGCCATATCTCTTATCCAGAAGTATGGGAGCCTGGATCAGCTTTATGAGCAAGTGGAAACAATTTTACAGCAGAAGCAGAAGGAAAATTTGATCCATTTCAGGGAGCAGGCTTTTTTGAGCCGAAAACTGGTATCGATTGATACCGATGTCCCGTTTCAGTTTCATCCGGATCAATTCCGGCTGCCGGCTCCGGATAAAAAGGCGTTGTCCGAACTGTTCAGAGAGTTTGAGTTCAGGCAGCTTCAGCAGATCTTCCCTTTGGAAACCGATCTGTCGGGTAAACAGTATTTCCCGGTGTTGGATATGGAATCGTTGGATCATCTGGTATTGGAACTCGGCGAACAATCCATTTTTGCCCTGGATACGGAAACCACTTCCAAAAATTCCATGAAAGCAAAACTGGTGGGCCTTTCCTTTTCCTTCCGGGAGAATGATGCCTGGTACATTCCGGTTGCCCATGACTATGAGGATGCACCGGAACAGCTTTCCGTTTCCATTGTTCTGGAAAGGTTAAGGCCGGTTCTGGAGAGTGAGAAGATTCAAAAGATCGGTCAGAACATCAAGTATGACTGGATGGTGCTGCTTCGGCACGGTGTGACCCTGCGCGGAGTTGCTTTTGATACTATGCTGGCCTCGTACTTGCTGAATCCTGCCAAAAGAGCACACAGCCTGGATCAGATTGCTCTTGATTATCTGGATCACCGCATGATTTCCTATGAAGAGGTCACGGGAAAGGGCAAAACAGAAATTGGGTTTTCAAAGGTCTCTTTGGATAAGGCGGTCTCCTATGCCTGTGAGGATGCGGATATCACGTTTCTGGCCTACAGAAAACTCTATCCGATGTTGCAGGAAGCCGGAATCCTGGAACTGTTGAAAAACGTGGAGATGCCCCTGATTCCGGTGCTTATGCACATGGAATATCATGGTATTATGGTGGATGTGGAAAAACTGAAGGATCTCTCCCGATCTTTTGAGGAACGGATGCTGCAGATCGAATCCGATATTTACAGGATTGCGGGTGAAGAATTCAATATCCGTTCAACCCAGCAGCTCGGAACCATTCTTTTTGAAAAACTCAACCTGCCGGTACAGAAAAAAACCAAGAAAAAAACCGGGTATTCAACGGACGTGGAGGTCTTGACCAGTCTTGCCGAGAAGCATGAACTGCCGGCACTTGTTCTGATGCACAGAACCCTGGCAAAATTGAAATCGACCTATGCGGATGCGCTGGTGGAACTGATCCATCCGGAGACCGGAAGGATTCACACCTCATACAACCAGACTGTGACTGCTACCGGACGACTCAGCAGCTCTGATCCCAATCTTCAGAATATTCCTATCCGGGGGGAGGAGGGTAAGGAGATTCGAAAGGCATTTATTCCGCAAAAGGGTTGGAGCCTGGTTTCTGCCGATTATTCCCAGATCGAGCTTCGAATCCTGGCCCATTGTTCCAATGATCCGATTCTGATCGAATCCTTTATAAATGATGAGGATATTCACACCCGGACCGCCTCCGAAGTGTTTCAGGTTTTTCCCTCTTTTATCACACCGGAAATCCGGAACCAGGCAAAAGCCATCAATTTCGGTATCATTTACGGGATGAGTCCGTTCGGACTTTCCAAGGCGCTTGGGATCAGCCAGAAGATGGCAAAGACCTATATTGACAACTATTTTTTACGGTACAGCGGAGTACGGGACTATATTGAGGAAGCTCTTCAGAAAGCCAGAAAAGACAGGATTTCAAGCACATTGCTCGGAAGAATCCGTCATATTCCGGATATTGACAGTGAGAATAAAAATCTCCGGGGAGTTGCCGAACGGATTGCGATCAACACGATAATCCAGGGAACTGCGGCAGACCTAATCAAGCTGGCCATGATTCAGGTGGATGATGCCCTGACAAAAGGTAAATATCGATCGGCCATGCTTCTTTCGGTTCATGATGAACTGGTTTTTGAGGTTCCGGAGGAGGAACTCGCAGCCATTTCAGAACTTGTAAAGCATATTATGGAAAAGGTATGGGACCTCAAGGTTCCGCTCAAGGTCAATATCCAGAGCGGCAGAAACTGGGCGGAAGCGCATTGAGGATGAGGTTGGGCCGTTAGCCGGTTTGCCCGTTGGTCGGTTTATGGGGTTGGTTTATTCCTGAGAGGGTTTCCGGTCTGTCTGTTTTACGGATTCGCGGATGGTCTGATAGATTGTTTTAAATGACTCGTCAAAACTGGTTGGAGAGACTCTTCCAACCTCAATAAATTTTACGATAATTTCTTTGGTTGCCCGAAGTATCTGTTCATCAATCGAAGTCATGGGTGACACCTACGTTTTTTACAGAGTACAGGTTGTTATGATGAACCATTACACGGAAATCGTTCTTTGTGTCAAGGGTGTTTGACAGATTTGCTTTTATTCTTTATTACAGGGTTTCTGAAAAAGAGATTATGTCAAAAAAAAACAGTCTTGTGAACCGATGAGACAGGCTAGGAGTGTTCAATGAATAAATCATATGAAAATGCAATACGGTATAAACTGGAAAGTCCTGATATTATACAGTCCGATGTTTTGGATCCAATCGAATACAAGTATCATGGCAAACAGGATATTGATATCACGATTCGGCAGCCGGAATACACATCGGTCTGCCCCATGACCGGGTTGCCGGATTACGGCTGTATCACGGTCACCTACCGGCCGGATCAGAAGATCATCGAATTGAAATCTTTTAAATATTACCTGCTCCAATACCGCAATGTCGGAATTTTTTATGAACATCTGGTCAACCGGATTCTGAATGATCTTGTCGTGGCGCTTTTACCAAAATGGATGAAAGTAACAGGCGATTTTACTTCTCGTGGAGGCGTGACATCATCCGTCACTGTGGAATATAAGGGGGAAAAATGAGGTTTACCAACTGTATTGTGATCGGGTGGCTGGTGGGAGTACTGGTTTCCTTTTCCTGGGCATCCGATATTGTGACTGACCAGAAAAAACCGGTTCAATTTCAACAGAGTTCTTATGAACACCTACAAAAAAGGGTTGGTTTAACCCGTTTTCAAAACAGGAGTTCCTTTCTGGATGATCGTCTGGTTTCTCTCATAGATGAAACATTGGCAAGCGTTCTGACGGAAAGCGGCAAAGGGGTTGTTCCGGTTCAGGATGCAGACCCGGTATTTGCAGAAGTAAGAGACCATCAACCCAGGCGCGTATCGGGTGTGATCGACAACATGACACTCAGTAAGGTTGGCCGGGCTTCCGGATTGAATTCGGTGGCAACCGGCACGATCACCGGTATCCGAGATTTTCAGGAAGAGAGGGGATATTGGTGGTTCAAGGATAGGATGTTTTTTATTGAGGTTCATATGCATTGCAGCTTGTATGATACGGAAACCGGAGCCAAAATTCTGGATATGACCCTGTCGGAAAAAATCGATCTGCCTGAAGCCCTTTACCGCCGGATGAAAGCCAAAGGGTATACTGCCTCTTTTGCAGAGATTCAGGAGATGATTATTTCTCTGTCCAGACAGATGGGTGAAGAGATCTGCACCAGTATGGAACAGGAGCTGTTCAAAACCTTTATTAAAACCATTGACGGCCGGCAGGTTGTTATTTCGTCCGGCAGCAATGCAGGCATACAATCAGGGGATTTGTTCACAATTCATGATTCAGGCCGTTTGGTTGATGGAAAGGAAGAACATCAATTCTTCATCGCCGGCCCCGGAACCGGCATACTGCGGATCAATGCAGTACAGGGTGATTCTGCGAGCGGTTCCATAGTGCAGGGCAACATCACCGGAAAAGACGCCTGTCTGAAGCCGATTGTGGAACCGTCTTTTTTCAGCAAGCTGTTTTAGTCATCCATAACGGGTGTCGGCAGCACAAAAAAGGGAAACAAGATGACTGACTTCATTCAACAATACAGCCCCATCACGCAGGCGCTTATGGCCACGCTCTTTACATGGGGATTGACTGCGGCAGGAGCTGCACTGGTTTTTTTTGTAAAGACGATAAAACCCAAACTCATGGATTCCATGCTGGGTTTTGCCGCTGGTGTCATGATTGCAGCCAGTTTCTGGTCTTTGCTCGCTCCGGGCATTGAAATGGCGGAACAGATGGGTCATATCCCCTGGCTTACAGCCGTGATCGGATTCCTGGGGGGAGGCTTTTTTATGAGACTGACAGACAGCCTGCTCCCGCATCTTCATCCAGGTCTGGCTATGGGACAAAGTGAAGGAATAAAGACATCCTGGCAGCGAAGCACGCTGCTGGTTCTGGCGATTACGCTGCATAATATCCCGGAAGGCCTTGCGGTCGGTGTTGCTTTTGGAGCTGTGGCGGCCGATCTTTCTTCTGCCACGATTGGCGGTGCGATTGCGCTGGCTGTTGGAATCGGCCTCCAGAATTTTCCGGAAGGAGCTGCCGTATCGTTACCGTTAAGACGGGAAGGAATGGGGCGGACAAAGAGCTTCCTGATGGGGCAAGCCTCGGGTGTGGTTGAACCAGTTGCCGGAATGCTCGGGGCAGCATTTGTGCTGCACATGCAGAATATTCTGCCTTATGCGCTTTGTTTTGCTGCCGGAGCAATGATTTTTGTTGTGGTGGAGGAACTGATCCCGGAATCTCAGCGGAACCCGGCAAACATTGATCAGGTAACCATGGCAACCATGGCAGGTTTTGCGGTGATGATGATCCTTGATGTTGCGCTTGGTTGATGGCTATCCGGCATCCTGTAATAAATATCTTAGCACATCCTCTGTTAGGGTTATGGAGAATTGATGCAGACGGATTTAAACGGGCAGATAGAACGGGTAACCTATCATAGTGAAGAGACCGGTTATACAATCGCCCGGGTAAAGGTATATGGGCAGTCCGATCTGATAACAATTGTAGGGAACCTGATCGCACCTTCTCCAGGAGAGGTTCTCCATATGAAAGGGCAGTGGATCTCTCATCCGAAATTCGGGGAGCAATTCAAGGTGATTCAATACCGAACTGCCATCCCGGCATCGGTTTATGGAATTCGGAAATATCTTGGTTCCGGGCTGATCAAAGGAATCGGCCCGGTAATGGCCAAACGGATTGTCAATCGGTTTGGGGAAGATACGCTTACGGTGATTGAAAAAAATATTGAAAGACTTGGCGAGGTTGAGGGAATCGGGAAAAAGCGGATTGAGATGATCCAAAAAGCCTGGGATGATCAGAAGGAGATCCGGGAGGTGATGGTGTTCCTCCAGTCCCATGGGGTAAGTTCCGGTTATGCGGCAAAGATTTTCAAGCAGTATGGAAACAGTTCGATTCCGATTGTAACGGAAAATCCATATCGACTGGCAATGGATATTTTCGGAATCGGATTTATCACAGCTGATCATATTGCGGAGAAACTGGGATTTCAAAAAAATTCACCCCTACGGATCAAGGCCGGGATCATTTATGTGCTTCATCAGCTTTCTGATGACGGCCATGTTTATTTTCCGTATGAACCGTTGATCGCCGAGTGCCGGAAAATTCTGGATGTGGACAGAGATGATGTTGTGGAAGGGATTGCCGCAATAGAATTGGAAAAACATATTGTTATTGAGGATCTCAATCATTCCGGAGAGGAAGATCCGGAAAACAACAAGGCGGTTTATCTCGAAAAATTTCATTTTTGCGAGACCAGTATCAGTAAACGGCTGAAACGCCTGGTTCAAGGGGAAAAATCGATCCGCAGGATTCAGGAGGACAAGGCACTGGATTGGGTTCAGAAACAGCTTTCGATTACCCTGGCGTCCAGACAGATTGAGGCGATCCAGGCAGCCATACACAACAAGGTCATGGTGATTACCGGTGGACCTGGAACCGGAAAGACGACCATCATCAACGCGGTGCTGAAGATATTCAGTCAGCTTCAGGTGAAAATCCTTCTTGCCGCGCCAACCGGCCGGGCTGCCAAAAGGATGAGTGAGACCACCGGCCATGAATCCAGAACCATCCACCGGCTTCTGGAGTTCAGCATGACCAGAGGCGGTTTTCAAAAAGATGAGGACAGCCCCCTGGATTGCGATCTGCTGATTGTTGACGAGGCATCCATGATGGACACGGTGCTGATGCATCATCTTTTGAAGGCAATTCCCGTGCATTCGACATTTATTCTCGTGGGGGATGTGAATCAGTTGCCGTCCGTGGGAGCCGGGAACGTCCTGAATGATATTATCAACTCTGAAAAGGTTGCCGTTGTCCGGTTGAACGAAATTTTCAGGCAGGCGCAGAAAAGCCGGATTATCGTAAACGCTCATAGCATCAATAATGGTATTGTTCCCTATACCGGGAAGCCGTCGCAGAATGATGATTTTTATTTTATCGAGCAGGAGGATCCGCAAAAAGTACTTGAAAATATTTTACAGCTTGTGACAACCCGCATTCCAGATCGGTTCGGATTTCATGCAGTAAATGATATCCAGGTATTGTCTCCCATGCACCGGGGTGTCGTCGGGGCCGGAAATCTGAATCAGGAACTTCAGAAAGCCTTGAATCATGAAGGCAGGGGTGTGGTCAGCGGGAACCGGAGTTTCCTGGTCAATGATAAGGTGATGCAGATCCGCAATAATTATGACAAGGACGTTTTCAATGGCGACATCGGAAGAATCCATTCTGTTTCCAGTGAACAGCAGGAGGTTGTGATCTGTTTTGACGGCCGGAATATGGTATATGATTTTTCGGATCTGGATGAGATCGTTCTGGCTTATGCGATATCCGTCCATAAATCCCAGGGATCTGAATATCCGGCGGTGGTGATACCGGTTCTGACGCAGCATTACATGCTTCTTCAGCGAAATTTGATCTATACGGCTGTGACCAGGGGCAAAAAACTGGTGGTCATGGTCGGAACGCGAAAAGCCCTGGCAATCAGCGTAAAAAACAATAAAACACAGCACCGGTTTACCCGGCTGAAATACCGGCTGGGAAAATGAGCATGGATTGCAGGGAAAGAAAGGGAGTGATTTTATTATGGTCATTGTATTTCTCTACCTGAGAAACGATCAATCAGGCCCTTCACCTGCTACCTGCGGTTGAATTACAGGCCGGCTGGCTGAATCCTCCTGCACCGGTCGGGATTCCATTGGGTCGAATGGCTCCGGCAGACATCAGTTTTTCCACAGACCGGCTGTTGCAATTGGGACAAATTGATTTCCGGTTTTCAGAACCGAGAAAAAGCGCTTCGAAACGGTGGCTGCATTTTTTACAGATAAATTCAAAAATGGGCATGTTGGATTCTTTCGGGATTATCTATTTTTTAGAGGCATATCCATCTGCATACCATCCGCCCCCCTTTAATTCAAAGGCACACTGGGACATAATTTTTTTGGCAGGCTTCCCACATTTTGGGCAGTTAATCTGTTTGGTATCCATTTTTACCAGTCTCTCGAAAACAGTTCCTTCCGGACATTCAAATTCATACACGGGCATGTTATTTTCTCCTTGATTCATCTACTGGATGATTTTTTAATTTTTTTTGCATCACTGCAATTCCCCTATAATATAATCAACTGATATTTTTTTTCAAGTTGATTATAATGAAAAGATCGATTAATCTTTTTGTCGATTTTCGATTTTGAATCATTTCAAACATAAAAATGTTAAATGAGTCAATTTCAAAAGTCTGCTGTTCTAGTTCCGGCGAAAACTAGAATCCAGTATTTTCGGCTCTTTTCTGGGCACTGACTTTCGCCGGTAGGACACTTTATAATCGTTTTGAAATTGGCTCATGTTTTTTTCAAGAGGCCTACAGGAAATACGGTGAAATGTTCACGATCAAATTTTTGCCCCATAATAAAGAGATTCAGGCAGAAGATGGAATAACAGTGATCCGCGCTGCAATGGAAGCGGGTGTGCATGTGAATGCTTCCTGCGGCGGTGAGGGGGTTTGCGGGAAATGCCGGGTCATAATTGAAGATGGCGCTGTTGAAGACGGTATATCCTCCCTGCTGGATGATGGTGATATTGAAAAGGGGTATCGGCTCGCTTGTCAGGCAAAGGTGAGAAGCAATCTGGTAGTCCGGATTCCCGTTGAATCCGTTGTTGATGCCGGTGTATTGAATCAGCAAAGTGCCCCGCGCCGGAAAGCCAAAATTAAACAGATGGATTTTAATGATTTAAAGGAAAAAGGTCTGTTTTTGCCACCGGTTGAAAAAAGGTACTTGGAGTTGCCGGAGCCGACCGCCCAGGATCATCTTCCGGATGTTACCCGGCTGGTAAGCTTTTTAAAGCTCAATTATGGTGAAGAGAGACTACAGCTTACCCTGCCGGTTATTCGTAAGATTCCCGATATCCTGCGGAAAGATAATTTCCGGGTTACCGCAACCCTGGAACGTCCGGTTCGGGAAGGCAGCAAGACCCGTATTATCAATATCCAAGCGGGGGATACGAGTTCCCAGAATTACGCCATTGCAATGGATATTGGAACCACAACCGTGTATGGGCAGATTTTGGATCTGGTGACCGGAGAAGTGCTGAGTGAATATGGTGATTTTAACGGGCAGATCAGTTATGGCGAAGATGTGATTTCCAGAATTATGTTTGCGGAAAAGGAAGGCGGGATGGAAATCCTGCATGATGCGGTTGTTCATACCATCAATAATGTGATTGAAAAGATCGTCAAAATAGCCGGGATCGATCCGGATGAGATATCAACGATTACGCTGGCCGGAAACACAACCATGACCCAGCTCATGTTGCAGGTAAATCCCAGATATATTCGTCGTGCTCCCTATGTTCCGGCTGCAACGATTTATCCGCCGATTCGTGCAAAGGATATCGGGATGAATCTGGGTGACCATGTGGTTGCGCTTGTTTACCCTCAGATATCCAGCTATGTGGGCGGTGATATTGTGGCTGGTGTTATGGGTTCGGGCATATATCGAACCGAGGAGCTCACATTGTATATCGACATCGGAACCAATGCCGAAATTGTTGTCGGGAACAAAGATTGGCTTGCCTGTGCAGCCTGTTCAGCAGGCCCTGCCTTTGAGGGCGGTGGAATTAAAATGGGAATGCGGGCAACAAAAGGGGCTATCGAAGATTTTTCCATTGATCCAATAACCCTTGAACCGATGAATATTACCATCGGGAATGTCCGGCCCAAGGGGATTTGCGGTTCCGGTCTCATTATTATGGTTGCGACCATGTTTGAGATGGGAATCATCAACAATCTTGGAAAATTCAACCGGGATCTGAAAACCCCGCGGATACGGGAAATCCAGAATGTATGGGAATATGTATTGGCTTGGCAACATGAGTCCCAGATCGATCGGGATGTGGTACTGACGGAGATTGATATAGAAAACCTGATCCGCGCCAAGGGAGCGATTTTCAGTGGCTGTCAAACCCTGCTGGAAGAGGTGGGGTTGAGCATTTATGATCTGGATCGAATCATACTGGCTGGTGGTTTCGGAAGTTATATCGATCTTGAAAAAGCGATTGTTATCGGGCTGCTGCCTGAAATTGATACGGATAAGGTTACCTTTGTAGGGAATGGATCCCTGATGGGTGCAAAAATGAGCTCCCTGACCAACCGAATCCGGCGGGATGTCGGTCAGGTTACCCAGATGATGACAAATTTTGAGTTGTCGGAAACTCATTCCTTTATGGATCATTATATTGCGGCGCTGTTTTTGCCCCACACAGATATGGAGCATTTCCCAAAACTCAAGAAACGGCTGGAGGCAAGACAAAAACGTTAAAAAAACAAATCGGTTCTAAATTCAAATTGTTGGATTTGAATTGATTCAGTCGTTTTTCCAAGCTCTTCTATTGACAAATTCAAGATCACGATGTAAGAGATTTCTTTGGTTTTTTAAAATGGGGAAAGGTGTTTTTTTTCTCTGGAATCATATTTGATTTTATTTTGATAACTATATTGAATCCGATGTTTAGATATAAATTATAAATATAATTAACAAATTTAAAAAAAATGAAAGGGGGAAAGGCCGAATCAATCACAATTGACAATCATTTTCTATCGAGTGGCGCGATAGATCAAGATCATGAATCTTATAACCTTCGATTATTATAATGTCTTATCGATAAGGAGGTCATTTTGGGCTTTGAAATTGTTAAAGAATCCTATGCCGGCGGCATTAAGGAGATTTCAATAGGAAAAGGGAAAAAGGCACTCAAGCTTGGTGGCGAAACAAGCTATCCTTTTTATCAGTTTGAGGGTAAAATGCCCAATAAACCCAAAATAGCAATGGAAGTTTGGGATATTGAGCCAAAAGAGTGGGCGGAATCCTGTAAGGTGCATTTTAAGGACGTAATATCCGATCCAGTGGCTTGGGCAAAGAAATGTGTAAAAGACTTTGGTGCGGAAGCCATTGTTCTTCAGTTAAAAAGCGTGGATCCGAATGATCGGAACGCAAGTGCCGCGGAAGCAGCCGCAACTGTAAAAAAGGTTATGAAAGCCATCGATGTACCTCTCATTGTTTGGGGTTGCGCAAATCCTCAAAAGGATGAGGAAGTATTGAAGAAAGTTTCTGAAGAATGCGAAGGCGGAAATCTTTCGCTTGGGCCGGTTGAAGACAAAAACCACAAGGGAATCGGTGCTTCGGCAATGGGATTTGGTCACACGATTATTTCTTCTTCTGCTATTGATGTGAATCTTGCAAAACAGGTAAACATTCTTCTGGAAAACCTTGGGGTATCCAAAGATAAAATTATTATGGATCCGACAACCAGTGCATTGGGATATGGTCTGGAATATACATATTCGGTTATGGAACGTCTCCGCATGGCTGCCATGGCACAGGGAGATGACAAACTGCAATTCCCGATGATTAATAACCTCGGCAATGAAACCTGGAAAACCAAAGAAGCCAAACAGTCTGCAAGTGAAGCGCCTTCATTGGGAGATCCTGAAAAACGCGGCGTTTTAATGGAAGCCATTGGGGCGGTTGCTTTTCTGCTGGCTGGATCAGACATACTGATCATGAGACATCCGGAATCGATCCGTCTGACCAAGGCGTTTATCGATCTGTTGATCGATGGCGGATCTGCAAAAGACGTTGCGGCAATTAAAAAACAACTGAGTGATGTTGCGATTGATTATACGGCAATTTCACCAAAACCGAATTTGACTATCGAGGAAGAAAAGGCCGCAGCACCCAAGAAAGCCGCAGCACCAAAGGCAGAACCCAAAGCTGCACCCAAAGTTGCACCCAAAGCAGCGCCCAAAGCAGCACCTAAGGCTGCGCCCAAAGCTGCACCCAAGAAGGCTGCTCCGGCTGTTGATGCTGCCGCTCAGGCAGAAGCCGAAGCTGCTGCAAAAGTGAAGGCAGAAATGGATGCCAAGGCCGCTGCAGAAGCGCAAGCCAAAGCCAAAGCAGATGCTGAAGCGAAAGCAAAGGCTGATGCAGAAGCAAAAGCGAAAGCTGAAGCTGCGGCAAAGGCCAAAGCAGAAGCAGATGCTGCTGCAAAGCGTGGAGAGCAGGAAAATGAACTTCGGCTGAAGCGTGCTGCAGAGCGCGAAAAACATGCAGCAGAACGTGCAAAGAAAGCAGAAGGAATAGTTATTTCCATGACTGCTGCATCTGAGCAGAAAAATCAAAACGAAAAAATACTTGAAACACTGAACCGAATCCACAGAAGGATTCCGTTGTATTAGCCTTTTATGATCTATCCGGCATCAAAATAATTTTTGCTGTCGGGAAAACAATATTGAGGAGGAACCTCTAATGGCAGAAGAAACAAAAGAAAAAGCAGAAAAGGCATCCAAGCTAGCAGATCCAATGGAAGCGTCAATCTGTCCGTCAACCCAGGAAATGATTAAACGCTCTCACGCTCTCGGAATTGAAACTGTTTTTGATCGGGCAGTTACAATGAAACCCTGTAATATCGGTCTTCAGGGCACATGCTGTAAAAATTGTGCAATGGGTCCATGTCGTCTTCCCCTTCCAAAAGGCGGAATTGAAGGTGAAGATACTCGAAAGGGTCTATGTGGTGCAACAGCGAATACCATTGCGGCTCGAAACTTTGCAAGAATGGTTGCAGCTGGAACGGCTGCACATTCCGATCACGGCCGAAGTGTTGCCGAGGTATTCCTGTCGGTTGCCAGAAAAGAAACCCAGGATTACAAGATCAAAGATCCCAAAAAGCTTATTTCCATAGCACCTCATTTTGGTGTTGCTGTGAAGGTTGATGTAAACGGTGAAGAAAAAGACCGTAATCTGGATGAGATCGCTCTGGAAGTAGCGGAAAAAGCGATAGCAGAGTGGGGAAAACCCGAAGGTGAATTGGTATATCTGAAGAGAGCACCTAAACCCTTGTATGAAAAATGGAAGAAAAATGGCGTGCTTCCTAGAAATATCGACCGTGAAGTTGTTGATATTATGCATCGTACTCATATGGGCGTTGATCAGGACTATAAAAACATTACCAAACAATGCACCCGTACTTCTCTTGCAGATGGGTGGGGTGGTGCCATGATGGCAACTGATCTTCAGGATGTTATGTTTGGGACACCATCTCCACTTCAGTCAGAAGCCAACCTTGGAATCATGAAAGAGGATCATGTGAATATTATTGTGCATGGTCATGAACCGGTTCTTTCTGAAATGATCGTTGCAGCCTGTCAATCAAAAGAAATGCTCGATTATGCAAAAGAAAAAGGTGCAAAGGGCATCCAGTTGGGCGGTATCTGCTGTACAGCTAATGAGATACTTCAGCGTCACGGTGTTCCACCTGCAGGTACTTTCTTGCAGCAGGAGCTTGCCATCATTACCGGTGCATGTGATGCCATGGTTGTAGATGTTCAGTGTGTATTTCAGAACCTGGCCAATGTTGCCAAATGTTTTCATACCAAATTGATCACAACCCATCCTATGGCAAAGATGGAACAGAGTAATGTTATTCACATTGAATTTGACGAACACCATGCAATGGAAGATGCAAAACGAATCGTTAGATTGGCCGCTGACAGTTTTACGGAAAGAAAAGCCGAAATTTTCATTCCACCATATAAAGAAGTCCAAATTGCCGGTTTTGGTGTGGAATCCATTGAATACCATCTCGGCGGAACTTTCCGTGGCAGCTACTATACTTTAAATGATAATATTATCAATGGCCGTATTCGCGGGATTGCAGGAGTTGTTGGGTGTAACAACGCCAGAACAAAACACAATAATGAACACATTACACTCATCAAGGAACTGATCAAGAATGATGTTATTGTTCTGACAACCGGCTGTAGCGCGATTGCATGCGGAACTCACGGTCTTTTGACTCCTGAAACAGCCGCTGTATACTGTGGCCCGGGTCTTGCTGAGGTGTGTGAAGTTGTTGGTATCCCACCAGTCCTTCATCTTGGGTCTTGTGTTGATAATACCCGAATTCTGCTGGCTGCAACAGAGGTTGTAAAAGCAGGAGGTCTTGGAAATGATCTCTGTGATCTTCCTGCAGCTGGATCAGCCCCGGAATGGATGAGTGAAAAAGCGATTGCCATTGGACAGTACTTTGTTTCATCCGGTGTATATACTGTATTTGGTTATCATATGCCACTTGATGGCGCACCCGTTTTCAAAGATTATCTGTACAAAGAGATGGAAAGCATCTATGGCGGAAAATGGGATTGTGAACCAGATCCGATCAAGCATGCACACAAGATGATTGCTCATATTGACAAGAAGCGTAAAGAACTTGGAATCGACAAGGCAAGAGAACGTGTGCTCATGGATATGGCGGATCGTCAGGCACTTTAAGGATAATTTTTATTACAAAAATCCTCAACGAAGGAGGAAATAGATATGTCTAAGTTAGTAGCATTTGCAGGTATTCAGGGTGGCTATAAGGTTGTATCCCAGGCAGAAGGCCGGTTTAATAAAGCATTGGCAACATACAATGCAGACACCAAGATAGGATTCCCGAATACCGCATATTATCTACCGGTTATTTATTCCCTGACCGGAATGAAAGTGGAAACTCTTGAAGATTTGAAAAAACCTCTTGCTTTTGCACGCGGACTTCTTCCGCCCCATATCAAAGGCAAGAATCACCTTCCTTATCTTGGACCGCTTCTGGATGCCGGTATGGCAGCGATTTTCAGTTATGAAATTATAGAAGCAATTCGCATTTTGGAACAACCGGATTTCTATATCTCTCAGGAAGATCCGGATCTCGAGGCTGGAAAAATCTGGGTTGGTCCGGCAGATGACGTTATTCTGCGGAAACGCGGTGTAGAGTTTGTTGATGGTTCTGCTCCTGGGTTTGCTGCAATGGTCGGTGCCGCACCAACCATTGAAATTGCAAAAGACATCGTGGAAGACTACCAGAAGAAAAACCTTTATATTTTCTGTGCAGCCAATCATAATGGCACATCAGTTATTGAGCAGTTGATCAAAGCCGGGGTTCAGATCGGATGGAACACACGTATTGTGCCGTTTGGTCCGGATATCTCTTCTGCGGTTTTCGCTCTTGGTTTTGCAAACAGAGCAGCCATGGCATTTGGTGGTGTTCAGCCAGGTGATTATAAAAAGATCCTGCTGTATAACAAGGAAAGGGTGTTTGCTTTTGTCAACGCACTTGGTGATATCGGAACAGAATGGGGTGTTGCGGCTGCCGGCTGTGTTAACTGGGGTTTCCCGACATTGGCCGATACGGACATTCCGGAAATTCTGCCGACGGGTATTTGTACCTATGAGCATGTTGTGGCCAATGTTCCCCATAGTGAAATCTGCCAGAGATCGGTGGAGGTTCGTGGTCTCAAGGTTCAGGTTACCGAGATCGATATTCCCCTGTCTTTTGGTCCGGCTTTTGAAGGTGAGCGGGTTCGTGGTTCCGACCTTCATTGTCAGTGCGGTGGTGGAAAGACCCAGTGTACAGAGCTGGTAAAAATGGCTGAAATGAATGAGATTGAAGATGGTAAGGTTGTTATTGTTGGTCCGGATGTAACCGAACTGAAAGAAGGGTCAACCTTCCCGCTGGGCATTTCCGTCCAGATCGCAGGCCGTGAATTCCAGACCGATTTTGAGCCGATCATGGAACGTCAGATCCATCATCTGATCAATTATATTCAAGGTATCATGCACATTGGTCAGAGGGATATCTCCTGGATCCGTATCAGCAAGGCTGCCATGGAAAAAGGTTTTTCCTTGAAACATATTGGTGTTGTGCTTCATGCAAAATTTCATCAGGATTTTACCAAGATTGTGGATAAAGTTCAGGTGACCCTTTATACCAAAAAGGCGGATGTGGATAAACTGACAGAAAGAGCCCGTGCCGAGTACAAGACAAGGGATGAGCGCGTGGACAAGATGACCGATGAGGATGTGGAAACATACTATTCATGCACTCTCTGCCAGTCTTTTGCTCCCAGTCATGTATGTTCGGTAAGTCCGGAAAGAACCGGTCTCTGCGGCGCATACAACTGGATGGACTGCAAAGCGTCATTTGAAATCAATCCTACCGGCCCGAACCAACCCATTGTAAAGGGTGAGTGTCTAGATCCGGTTCTGGGTCAGTGGAAGGGTGTCAATGATTTTATATACAAAGCATCCCGTGGTGCAGTTACCCATTATAACTTTTATTCCATGGTTATTGATCCCATGACAACCTGTGGTTGCTGTGAGTGTATTGCGGCTATGCTGCCGACCTGTAATGGAGTGATGACGGTTGGCCGTGATTACGCCGGCGATACTCCTTCCGGAATGAAGTTTACCACACTTGCCGGTGTTATGGGTGGTGGTGCTTCTTCTCCTGGTTTCGTGGGTCATTCCAAGTACAATATCACCCAGAAAAAGTTTATCAAGGGTGATGGCGGATTGCTCAGAATGGTCTGGATGCCCAAGATGCTGAAAGAAGAATTGAAAGACAGAATTGTAAAACGCGGTGAAGAACTTGGTGTTCCGGGTTTCTATGATATGATCGCGGATGAGACTGTCGGAATCACAGAAGAAGAAATTATGCCCTTTCTCCAGGAAAAAGGCCATCCAGCCCTATCCATGGATCCGATTGTCCGATAGAGATCGGCTTCTGATGTGAAATAGATAATATGATCAGGCAAGGTATGTGGCGTACCTGCCTGATCATAAATATATTTTTTTTAAATATAACCTTTAGGTTTGAAGTAAGAATAAGGAGACAAAAATGGCATTAACCGGTATTCAAATTTTCAAACTCCTTCCAAAGACAAACTGTAAGGAGTGCGGTGTTCCGACTTGTCTTGCTTTTGCCATGAACCTGGCTTCCGGTAAGGCTGAGCTTGATACTTGCCCCTATGTTTCTGACGAGGCAAGAGAACAACTGGCAGAAGCCTCAGCCCCTCCGATTCGACCGGTAGCTGTTGGAAAAGGAGTTCGTGCAGCAAAGACAGGCGGCGAAACCGTCATGTACAGACATGAAAAAACTTTTTTCAATCCCACACTGCTGGCGGCAACTGTCAAATCCGACATATCCGATGCAGACCTGAATGCGGCTCTTGTAAAATGGAACGTCTTTCAGTACGAACGTGTTGGTTTAAACCTGCGGCCTGAACTGGTAGCTGTAAAAGATGTGAATGGTAATAAGGATGCATTTGCAAAAGTTGCCAAGAAAGTGGCTGAAGCTTCCGAATTCAATGTAATTCTCATGTCCGAAAAAGCGGAAGTGATGAAAGCCGGAGCAGAGGCTTGTGCATTTAAACGTCCGTTGATGTATGCAGCTACTGCTGCAACAGCAGATGCTTTTGGTAAGATTGCACTGGATAATGATCTGCCGCTGGCCATTAAGGCGGATTCTGTAGAAGCATTGATTGCGCTTTCAGATAAACTTACCGGAATGGGTCTGAAAGATCTGGTATTGGATTCCGGCGCCAGAGAGATTAAACAGGCTTTGGAAGATCAGGTTGCCATCAGAAGGGCAGCATTGAAAAAAGGAAATCGATCTCTTGGGTTCCCGACAATCACATTCCCGAGCGAAATGGCATCCAATATTGAAATGGAATCTTTGATTGCAGCAATGTTTATTGCAAAATACGGCGGAATTGTCGTTCTTTCCGATTTTGCGGGAGAGAGCATTTTCCCACTGCTGCTGGAACGTCTCAACATTTTTACCGATCCTCAACGTCCGATGACAGTCACCGAGGGCATCTATGAAATCGGCAACCCGAATGAGAATTCTCCGGTATTGGTTACAACCAATTTTGCCCTGACATATTTTATCGTATCCGGTGAAATTGAAAGCAGCAAGGTTCCGTCATGGCTGCTGATTAAAAATTCCGAAGGTCTTTCTGTTCTTACAGCCTGGGCTGCAGGAAAGTTTGCCGGAGATGATGTTGGAGCGTTTGTAAAAAAATGCGGTATTATGGATAAGGTAAAACACAAGGAATTGATCATCCCCGGTTATGCGGCTGCAATTGCCGGAGATATTGAGGAAGAGCTGCCTGGCTGGAAAATCACGGTTGGTCCGCGAGAAGCCGCTCATATTCCGGCCTTTTTGAAAACAAAATAAGGATTGTGTTTGAATCAAAGGCGGACAATATTTGTCCGCCTGCCTCATTTGTCCGCTGCTCAATTTATACAGTGTATTGATTGAAACAGAAATCTCAAATGAAACAATATTTGCAATAAGCAGCAGGTCAATTATAAAAGGGAGGGATTATGTATCTAATTGGTGAAAGTTTAAATGTTATATCAAAAAAAATCGGCCGGGCTTTTAAGGAACGGGACCCAAAGCCGATTCAGGAAGAAGCTCTTTTCCAGAAAGCACAGGGCATGGATTATATAGACATCAATCTTGGTCCGGCAAAAAAAGACGGTCATGAATTGATGCCTTGGGTTGTTCAGACGGTTCAGGAAGTTGTGACGGATATTCCCCTTGCTCTGGATACATCGAATATCGATGCCATTGAAGCTGCCTTGAAAGTCATTAAGGATGCAGATTATCCGCATATCATCAACTCAATCATGGCCCGTCCTGAGAGATATCAGAAAATGCTTCCTCTGGCAGCAAAGTACAATGTTGATTTTATTGCCTTGATGTGGGGACCGGATGGACTGCCCAGAGACGAGAATGAAAGAGCATCCCTTGCAGTAGAACTTATCTATGCTGCAAATGAGGCTGGTATTGAAAACGACAGGATCTGGGTAGATGGAATTGTTACCCCGGTAAACATTCAGCAGCCGCAACTGATAAGCCTTATGAATTTCCAGGCAATGATTCAGGATATTGCTCCAGGCGCTAAGAGCACCTGTGGTCTTTCCAACATTTCCAATGGACCACCTGATCATCTTCGTCCGATTCTCAACCAGACATACATGATCATGCTTGAGTACTATGGTATGTATTCTGTTATTTCAGATCCTCTGGATACGAAACTGACGGATATTGCAAAAGGCAATCGTCAGGATATCGTTGACGTGGTTATCGCGACCATGCAAGGAAATGCGCCGGATATGGGTAGCCTTTCCAAAGAGATGCAGGATTATGTGAAAACCGTTCAGGTTATCATGGGCGAGAAACTGTATTCAGATTCATGGCTTGAAGTCTAAGCAAGTTTTGGGGCAGGTCTTATTATCCTTTATAACGATAAGACCTGCCCTTTTTATTCCGTGATCACATCCCGAAGAAAACGAGGTAATAAATTATAAGCTTCTTTCAATGATTTGATCGGTTTTCTCCTGTCAATCCCTAAACCTTTTTGTATGGCTTCCTGACTTTCCAGGTTCATCGGGTCTGATTTGTTCTTGAGTGTAAGTCCATGCTTGTCCGTAAATGGAATCCCGATGGGGCCTTTGCTGTCCATAATGTATGCGAGTTGACCATTCTGAAGTGTGATAATACTACCGGACGGATAGATGCCAACCACTTGCATGAAAGTATGAAGTAAAAATTGAAGAAGGGGTGTTTTTTCAGAATACCGGCGGAAAATTTCGGTAACCACCAAGATCGGATTCAAGGCCTCTTTATAACACCGTTTGGAAGTCATGGCATCAAAAATATCTGCCAATTTGCACAGTTTTACATAAATCGGCACCTCAATATGCGTTTTATCATTGGGATAACATCGTTGTTCCTCAGTGTAAAGTTCACTGTGGTGGTATTTTACGATATTTCGAATCAGGGGATTGTAATTCAATTTATTTTTTTCAATAATCGAAATGCCCTTTTCAAATGTATGGGTTTTAATAATCTCGAATTCTTCGTCGGTTAATCTTCCGGCTTTGTTTAGAATATGGTCTGGAATAAGAACTTTTCCAACGTCATGCAGAAAAAAACCGATTGCAATATCATTCAGATCCTCCGGTTGATACTGAATGTAGGAGATGGTTGAAGGCTTATCCGTGCTGTCAAGATTGTTCAAGGAAAAGGTAGCCATATATTTACTGATAACAGAGCTGAATCGGTCATTAAAACGGTTCAGGACAGCAGTTGCGATGGTGCATACGTTAATGGAGTGATTGTATAAATAATCATCATAGGAGAATATCTCTTTTGTAAGATAAGAGAAGGCAGATTCATCAATTGTAAGAAAATTCAGTAAATCGGTAACGGTTTTTTCCACAGAGTCGTAATCAAATTCGCCTCCGGTTTTTTTGATATCATCAATTACTTTTTTAATATTATCCTGTGCTTTTCTGTATTTTATCCCCGCCTCTTTTTTAATTTGATTTATTTTCTTGATTTTTACTTCTATTTCAGACAACGGATGTATTTTGGGGCGGCCAGGTTCCAGGGAGATCATGTTCCCTTGATAATCCCATATCCCGCCGGCTTTTTCAGGATCAATGGGAATATCCAACAAGCCGTTTTCTTTGATTTTCAGAAGGACATTCAGGTTGGTAATGGGGACATCTTTTTCAATCAGTAAGATATTGCTTTTGTTATAGATATCAATACCTGTTTTAACCGTACCCCCTTTGCTTACGATTTCAATCAGTGTATCGATTGTCACTTTTTGGTCTTTCATTTTTTCCCCTGGAGTTGATGATCCTATGAATGTTTTTTGCATAAAATGAGTATTTCCCATATGAATGGGATCACATGGGAATGATTGAATACAGATCGTGTAACTTGGTTTACCTTACGCGATTGGAATAAAACCGGATTGATTGATACGTATTGCTGACTTTACAAAGAATGATATCTCAATTTACCATGGATATTTTCAGAATGCAAATCCTTGAGCGAAAATTATTTGATTTTTTCCTGAGTGATTTGGAAAATTACAGTTTTGGATTGACAATTGAGTTCTGATCTTATTGAATTCAATTTGTCAAAAAGATCAGGATAGATATCGATAGGACATTTCCACAGTAACACTTCATCAGGTAAAATGAGATACAATCCAAGAGCATATTTGATCCCCAGGGTTATGATTCGAGAGCGCATATTGGAAGCAGCGTTTTTTGAATTTAGTGAAAAAGGCTTTTATGACACCAATATCGATGGCATTACCAGAAGAGTGAATATAAGCAGAGTTGTTTTTTATTCTTATTTCAAGAATAAAAAGGATGTTCTGATCTGTTTATTGGAAGGATTAAGATATGAGCTTTCTGCATTCCTGTTTGACAGGCGATGTCAGAAGCTGTGGCTAAATACAGACGATATCAATGAATTTCAGCAACCTGTAATTTATCTTTCAGAAATTTTAGCCGATTCATCAGGGCTTATTCGCGCACTTGTTCAGGGGGTCTTGATTGAGGAAGAGATTTTTTTATTATTTTCCAATTTTTTAGGAGATTTTGCTTCCATCTTTCAATCCAAAATCAGATCAATTCAAAACAACGGACGTTTTCAGGGATGCAGCCCGGTGCTGCTTTCTCAGATCATGTCTATCACGCTGATCATGTCTATTTTTTCTCTTACAATTGGAGCGTTTTACTGTAGTGCCGAAACCCTCGCGAAACAGCTTTCAATTTTTTTTTTCTCATTTTTGAATATGGATGAAAAGGCGGCCAGAGATTCTGATAACTGTGAACCCAAAAGCGAAAAAACACGTAAAACCAGAAGGGCAATTCTGGATGCAGCAAAACATGAGTTTTCAGAGGAGCAAAAGAAGCCTGTCACAATTGCTTCGATCGCGAAAAGGGCCGGCATTAACAGGAGCACGGTTTATCTTCATTTTAAAAAAAAAGAGGAGATATTAAAAGCGTTTTCAGAAGATTCCAATCGCACAACTTACTCCTTTTCTCCTTTGATTCCTCTTAGCCGGTCAGATGAAAGTTGTTTCATGAGAAAGGAGTCGGACGATGATGAAAAAGAGAAGTCTTTGACCCGTGTTGAGAAAAATCTTCAAAAAAAGGATAAACTCAGAAAAAAAATAATAGAATCAGCAAAAGGAGTTTTTTCAGAAAAGGGATATTTTGGGACAACCATTGAGATGATCGCCAACGCATCCTCATACAGCCGTAACACCATATATAAATACTTTACAGGAAAGGACGATATTCTCGGCGCAATTTTCGATGAAATGTTTATCCTTTTTCATCCGGCGATAAAAGAGAGTGATTCAATTATTCATAAGGTAGATACAACAAGAATTGATTCTCTTCTGGAAATCAACTCTCTCGTCATCAATCTGTTTGAGAAATACTCCAAAGTTTACCGAGCCCTGCTTCAAGGATCGCTTCAGAGCGAAGAATTACGGAAAAAATTCATCGAAATTTATGGAAGAATTGATAAACCACTCCGGAAAAAAATACGTGAATTGCGGGCAGGGGGAAAATGTAAAGCAGCCTCTCCTGCGATTGCATCCCGCATCATCCAGACCTATCAGGCACATACCATATGGATGTTCAATTCAGGCATGATACAGTGCACAAAGCATGAACTGTTGCTCGCACTGGCAAAGTTCCAATTCTGTTTTTTTAACTTTGAATAATAGGGGCTTCAATTGTTTATACCTCATTGGGTTTGTAGGGATAGATGTTTATCGGATGAAAACACGAACAGTCGCGTCACGCGTTATCCCTCCACTGTAATATCAAATTTGTCTATATATTTGATAATTAATTACACATTGTAATTGTAATTTTCTAGACGCATCGTATCCGGTGAACGCATGGATATTCTGTTGTAAGCTTGAATGGGGTATCAATAATGATATCATATAAAATATAATAAATTTAATACTATCTGTGTTCGAATAAAATCAGACAGACAGCGGCTTTGTTAATATCGCATAATTGCTATTGACAGAAATGAAATTTATATCTATTAAATTCTGAATTCGAAACACTAAATATAGTAATCGGTTTTTCACTCAGGAGAATTATGGAAAACATAGAGAAAAAGATCGAGATGGAATGTGATGTTGTGGTGGTTGGCGCAGGTTTCGGAGGGGCGGCGGCGGCAAAAAAATGTGCGGATGCCGGACTCAAAACCATTATGATTGAACGCTCAGAAAAAGTTGGTGAAAAAATTATTTCAGGCCTGACCATCCCTTTTCACGGTTTTCTGTTTGGGCCGGATTTTATCCGAGATGGAAATCCGCCAATTGAAAGACCGGTTGATGGGATCATCAATTATATCATCAAGGACATTGAAAAAAATGATATTGATATTGATGATTCTTTGCGGGTGCCAAAACCATTCTCACCCATATTCTCAGTAGGATATAATGCTTTTTGCAAAGCTTTTTGTGAGTGGGAAGTACAGCAGGCAATTGAATCCGGAGTTGAATTACGAACAAAAACCACGGTTGTTGATGTTATCCGTGACAATGGCCATATTCGCGGTGTGATAACGGAAAATAATGAACAAATATGGTCAAAAATCGTTATTAATGCGGAGGGGTCTCATGGCCTACTGGCAATTAAGGCCGGCGTCAGAGAAAAATATCCACCGGACACGATCTCACTGGCAGATGTCTATGTCTATGATATGGATAAAAAAGATATTGATCGGATATTTGGTTTTTCTCTTAAGTTTTGCTGGGGCTGGGATGAACAGAAAATTGCTCCACCACTGGGACATGGAAATGGTTTGATGGTATGGCCCTACAGTGACAGCCTGCACCTTATGCAGGATCAGTGTCTCCGGAAAGATGATGGCCCGGTGTATAATCTGGCCGGCGCATTGAGGGGATATCATGAAAAAATTACCACGAACCTGCCATGGTGGAGAGATGAGATAGCACCGAAAGTCAGACTCAGGGCGCGGATGTGGGATGGTTTTGAAATTTTTGTAGGACTGGATAAGCGATTAAGAAATATGCCGAATTTTACAGATGGCATGTTGCTTATTGGTGATGCGGCTGGCCTTGAAAATACTGAATTGTGTGACGGTGTTCCCACAGCGTGGTTTTCTGCTGAGATTGCAGCAGATGTCGCAATCGAAGCTATTTCACATAATGACACCTCTGCATCATTCCTGAAGCGGTATGATGATCGTATCAAGGCGCATCCGATTATTCAATGGGCGATTACATCCACCAATCGTTATAACCTTCGCTATGCCCAAAAGGAGCATGATGAGAAGAAGCTGAAGAAATATATTCACGACGGCTGGGGACTTGGGTTTTGCAAGCATGGAAGCTCGGCGCTCATGAAAATTACCCTTTCCTTTATTAAAAAGGATCCAAAAGTAATTGGAAAATGGATTCGGATGTACCTGCGATATTATTATCATTGGCATCACCGGCATTATGAGAATATTCAGGCTTCGGATGGCACTCAAAAAAAGCAAAAGGGAATAAAGTTAAAATCGTATCTCAGATTGATGGATTGGTTATTATGGATTACCAGCCCACTTATCCGGTTGCTTGCAGGACTCCTGGAGCCGTTGTCCGGTGCGGCAAATCCTGTAATGAAGCTTATATTCCCTATTATCGCACCGATGTATCTATGGTTCATCAAAAAATGGGATATGGCTTTTGACCCTCTTTCAAAACAACTGGTACAAGCGGTAGTTACATCAGATCCTTCTATTTTTGATGTTTAATGCAATATGGAGAGCAGAATATGATCAAATCATTTGAGGACATTCCAGGTGTGGAATGGGTACCTGGAACCGGTGAATTCATAAAAGTCAATTCTGATCTCTGTAGCGGATGCGGGAATTGCGTCAAGGTCTGTCTTGGCAGTTGTTATATCGTAAAAGGGAAAAAAGCGGTAATCCAAACACTTGAAAGATGTATGGAATGTGGAGCATGCTGGTATGTTTGTGAAAATGAAGCCATTTCTTTTTCCTGGCCAAACGGTGGTACAGGGTTTAAAACACAATGGGGTTAAAATTCATGTGGTTGTATTTTGAATAGTCGGCAGGTGTTATCCCATACTGTTGCTGCCAGTTTTTCCGGGTCTTGTTCCAGGATTTCCGATAGCTTTAAAAAGGTGGAGCGTACAAATGCCGGTTCGTTTCGATGGATTTTGTTCTTTTCCGGAGCAGGAGTGAGATAAGGAGCATCGGTTTCAATGAGAAGCCTGTCAGCGGGAATAAATTTTACTAGTTCTCGAAGATCTGTTCCACGGGTTTTGATTGTAATGATTCCGGTTATTCCGACATACAGTCCCAGATCAATATAAGCCATCAAATCCTTTTTGCTGCCACTGAAACAGTGAACTACGCCTGTTCTGTTCTGGTGGCTGTTTGTTTGAATCAATTGCAGGAAGCGGCCGTTACTGTCCCTTTCATGAAAGATCAGGGGGAGCTTCAACTCATCTGCTATTTCAAGTTGACGGATAAACCATTTTTCCTGATCTATTTGGGGAGAGAACATCCGGTTGAAGTCAAGGCCGATTTCACCCCATGCTTTCACCTTTGGGTTACTGGCCATTTTTTTGAGGGTTTTCAGATCGGTTTCAGAACACGAGGAGGCATCGTGAGGGTGTACTCCAACAGCAGCAAACAGACCATGATTGTTTTCAGCCAGCTTTACCGCATTTTTGACTGTTTTCAGGGTAATGCCTGCGATCATCATTCCTTTCACGCCGGCATGGCTTGCCCGTTTCAATACCTGGGTAAAATCTTTATTGAATATTTTGTCATCAATATGGCAGTGGCTGTCAAATAATTTCATAAAAGAGTCCTTTGTCGGTTCTTTTTTTATGAAAGCCACTTATCATTTATTTGTTGTGAATTCAATATTTTTTGACTATTAATTATGGATCGGTATTTAAGAGGGAATTACAAGTGGATTGAGTTTTGCGCTTGATTTCAGCAGGAGCATGAAGTAGCCTACACACTTGCACACATTCAGAAAAAATGATCCCAAAAGGAGTATTGAAATAGTAAATTCACTGGTTTTTACATCAGGAGGTATCACATGTTTACAATCGTAAAAAGAGAAGAAATGGCCAATGGAACGGTGGTTCTGAATGAGATTGAGGCACCACTGATTGCAAAAAAGGCGAAGCCGGGGCAGTTTGTCATTTTAAAAGCCACGGAAACCGGCGAACGAATACCGCTTACCATGGCCGATACTGACCCGCAAAAAGGTACAGTTACGATTATTTATATGGTGGTTGGTAAATCAACAGCGTTGTTTAAATCACTTAAGGTGGGGGACGGATATCTGGATGTCATTGGTCCACTCGGAAAGCCCACTCACCTGGAAAACGTAGGGAACGTTGTGTGCGTCGGGGGGGGGACAGGCGTTGCCGTCCTGCACCCTATTACTCGAGGATTAAAACAGGTTGGGAATAATGTGATCAGTATTATCGGTGCACGAAATAAAGGCCTGTTGATTCTGGAAGAACAGATGAAGGCGGCTTCTCATAAACTTTATGTTTGTACAGATGACGGCTCATATGGTCATCATGGTTTTGTGACCGATGTATTGAAAGATGTTCTGACCAAAAATGACATCAAGCTGGTTGTCGGGATCGGGCCGGTTCCCATGATGAAGTTTGTATGTAAAATGACAAAAGATTTTAATGTAAAAACACTTGTCAGTTTGAATCCGATTATGATTGATGGAACAGGGATGTGTGGCGGCTGCCGTGTATCAATCGGTGGAAAAACCCAGTTTGCTTGTGTGGATGGCCCCGAGTTTGATGGTCATCAGGTTGATTTTGATGAACTGATGCTTCGTCTTCAGGCCTACACAGAAGATGAAAAAGCAAGCCATGACGAGTATTGCAATCTGAAAAAGGAAAAAGCATAATTATTGCGATAGTAGAGTTCAATATTTAAATCTATCAACAGATTATACACATATCATACGGAGGGTTTCATGGCGGAAACGACAGAAAAAAAAGAAAAAATACCCCGGCAGCCTATGCCGGAACAGGCAGCCAAAGTCCGGGCTAAAAATTTTGAAGAGGTCCCCACTGGATACAGCCCGGAAGTCGCAATGATAGAGGCAAAGAGATGCCTTCAATGTAAAAAACCTGCCTGCGTTGATGGATGTCCGGTAGGAGTAGACATCCCGGGGTTCATCGGTCATATCCGGGATGGTAAATTTGAACAGGCCATCAGTCTGATCTGGAAAAGAAATGGTTTGCCGGCGGTGTGCGGCCGTGTTTGCCCCCAGGAATTGCAGTGTGAAGGGCAATGTATTATCGGGAAAAAAGGTGAACCGGTTGCAATTGGAAATCTGGAAAGGTTTGCAGCAGACTTCGCCCGAAAAAGCGGAGAGTGCGAATTGCCTGTCAAAGCAGAACCCACTGGGAAAAAAGTTGCGGTTGTGGGATCCGGGCCTTCCGGTCTGACCGTTGCGGGTGATTTGGCACTGAAAGGCCACGAAGTAACCATATTCGAGGCATTTCATAAACCAGGCGGCGTGCTGGTTTACGGAATTCCTGAATTCAGATTGCCTAAGGAGATTGTATTCGCAGAGGTGGAAGGGTTGGAGAATCTAGGTGTAAAACTGGAGTGCAATGCCGTGGTCGGGCGAACCGTATCCCTGGATGAACTTTTTGAACAAGGGTATGATGCTATTTTTCTGGGAGTAGGTGCAGGGCTTCCAACCTTTTTAAATATTCCAGGAGAAAATCTCATTGGTATTTTATCTGCCAACGAGTATCTTACGCGTTCGAACCTGATGAAGGCATATCTGTTCCCGAAATACGATACGCCTGTTGTAAGAGGAAAGAATGTTATCACACTGGGAGCCGGAAATGTGGCTATGGACGCAGCCAGAACAGCCTTGAGGCTTGGGGCACAATCTTCCCGTATTGTCTATCGACGTTCCCGTCAGGAAGTTCCGGCAAGGGGCGCTGAAGTTCATCATGCTGAAGAAGAAGGTGTGGAGTTCCATTTTCTGACAAGTCCTGTGGAATTCAAAGGAAATGAAAAAGGACGTGTCACCGGAATGGTAGGACTGAAGATGGAACTTGGTGAGCCGGATAGTTCCGGACGCCGAAGACCCGTTGCAATAAAAGGCTCTGAGTTTGAACTGGAATGTGATCTTGCGATTATTGCTGTAGGCGCAGGAGCCAATCCTTTGTTGACCCAATCCACCAAGGAGCTTGAATTAAATAAATGGGGTTATATCGTTGCCGATGAAGCAACCGGTAAAACCAGTAAAAAAGGAGTCTGGGCAGGAGGAGATATCGTCACCGGTTCGGCTACGGTAATACTGGCCATGGGTGCAGGCAGGCAGGCAGCAGATTCCATTCATGATTACCTGACAAGAGGATGGTGATTATCCGTGACAGGATGAAAACATATCACAGGGTGTTGTGCATTGCCGGCTCGGATAGCAGTGGAGGGGCCGGAGTCCAGGCGGATTTAAAAACGATCTCGGCACTTGGTTGTTACGGGATGACGGTAATAACGGCCCTGACCAGTCAAAATACACAGGGGGTAACCGCGATTCATGCGGTTCCCCCTGATTTTGTTGGGGCGCAGATGACTGCGGTTATTGAAGATATCGGTGCAGATGCTGTAAAGATCGGGATGCTGTTTTCTTCAGAAACCATCCAGGTGGTTTGTAATTTTTTGAGTGAGTATCATCTTCAAAACATAATACTGGATCCGGTGATGGCATCTCAGAGTGGCAGGCAGCTCCTCCAGGATGATGCGGTTATTTCGTTGAAGTCTTTACTCTTACCGCAGGTGGATTTGCTGATGCCGAATTTACCGGAAGCGGAAATTCTTCTTGGACACAGGATACAGGGGGAAGCGGAGATCCAAAAGGCTGCCTGTGACCTGTCCAGGATGGGATGCGACAACATCTTGATAAAAGGAGGACACCTTGAAGGCATGGATACAACAGACTGGCTATACCTTGGTAAACAGGACCGGTTTATCCGATTTCAAGGCAGTCGGGTGAAAACGGTAAATGACCATGGAACAGGCTGTACTTTGTCTTCTGCGGTCACCTCTTTTCTTGCAAAAGGATTGGCTTTGGAAGATGCCATTCAATCTGCCAAAATCTACATTTCCGAGGCCCTGAAAGCCGGTGCTGCTTATACAATTGGGAAAGGAAAGGGGCCAGTTCATCATTTTTATAAGTACTGGTAATCAAGAATTTACTATTCTCTGTTTTTTTTCCCGTGTTGAAATGAAGATAGTGTCGATGGTGGAGCGAGAATATATTTTCCATTGAATGGCAGGCATCTCCCGACCGGATAGACTTCCGGGAGATCCTTTTTCAGTTGTTCGAAAATTTCAGGAGGACATGAAAAAAGAAGTTCATAATCTTCTCCTCCAGCCATGGCCAGATCTTGAGGCTCCACCTTGTTTTCGGAGCAGAAAGTGACCAGATCCGGATGAAGGTGTTTTTTATCGATGGAAAGCTCGATGGAAACCCTGGATGCCTCTCCGATATGCCTGGCATCTCCTTTCAGGCCATCACTGATATCGATTACACAGCAGACCTTATGTTTGGCTAGTATTTCTGCAGCATCAAATCTGGCGGTAGGGGACTTGAAAGAAGAGATCAAAGATTGATTCGAAAAATGCCCCTGCTGCAGTGCCTCAAGTCCTGCCCGTGCCAATCCCAGAGGGCCGGTGCAATATAATCCATCTCCTGGTTTTGCCATGGAACGAAGTGGAAAAATATCATCACGGCCTTCTCCAATCGCAAAAAGATCCAAGGATAGTTTGTCGGTATCGGATAGATTCCCTCCTCCAAGCGTACAGCAGTATTTTTTCAGACCGATTCCAACCCCATGATAAATATCCTCCGCTTCTTTCCGTGAAAGATAGGGGGGCATCCCAAGGTTTATAAACAAGCTGATGGGCCTGGCAAAGGATGCTGCCAGGTCACTTAAGGTGACGGTAACGGCCTTCAATCCGATCTCTTGCGGTGTTTGCCATTCTCGTTTAAAGTGAATGTCTTCCCGTTGCGTGTCTGTTGTGATCACAGGGCGTTCGATTCTTGAGAGAAGGCAGGCATCATCTCCCGGCGGCACAAGGAGGACATCTTTTGCATCCGGATGGTTTTTCCCTGATGATTTGATCAATCGGCTGATGAGTTTGAATTCATCGATCATGTGATGCCTATTCTACAGGATTATGAATAATTCAAAAGTGATTTCCATTCTAAAAACCGGTTGGTCTGTTTCCGGCCATATCGGGAAATGGATTCCACTACCTCTACAACGGTTTTTTCCCTTTGTTTAAGATCCGGATTTTTTGAGAAAAATTTATCCGCAAAGCAGATTATGATTTCTTCAATCGATTGTGGAATCATATCCCGAACCGGAAGCGGCAGATTATGGTCTGTTATTTCTTCACGACTGATTCCCACACCCACATGCCGTTCACAAACCAGGGCATGACGGGGCAGCCCTTTTTTTTCAAGAATTTTCCTCCCCAGAAATCCATGCACAACATAGGGGTGTGTCCCGTGACAACCGATTTCCAGTGCATCAGTTTGAAATATCGCGATATCATGAAGCATGGCAGCCTGTTTGATAAATTCAAGATCAGGGTTTAACCAAGGGACATTTTTTGCAATTTTCAATGCTTTTTCCGTCACCTGTTCACTATGCTCTACCAGAATTGAGTATGCTTTTGAGTTGGGATCGTAAAATTCACGTATCAAATCAAAGTGGGCCATGTAGCTTATTTCCAGCCAGGAGTACACCATTAATAAAGGGATCGATATCTCCGTCAAGTACCTGGTTAATATTTCCGACTTCAAGCTTGATCCGATGATCCTTAACCAACTGATAAGGATGAAGCACATAGGATCGTATCTGGCTTCCCCAGGCAATATCATCTTTATTGTCATGCATCTCCTGAAGTTTTTCATCCTGTTTTTGTTTTTCGTGCTGATGAAGTCTTGCCTTGAGAACCTTCATTGCAATTTCTTTGTTCCGGTGTTGAGATCGATCCTGTTGGCATTGAACGACAATTCCGGTTGGCAGATGACTGATACGAACTGCACTGCTGGTTTTGTTGACATGCTGTCCACCGGCACCGCTGGCCCTGTAAACATCAATGCGGAGATCTTTCTCATCAACCTCAATAATGATCTCCTGATTGAGTTCCGGATAAACAAAGACCGATGCAAAGGAGGTGTGCCGTTTCCCATTAGCGTTGAATGGTGATATCCTCACCAGCCGATGAACACCGGATTCCATTTTTAGATAACCAAAGGCATACTCGCCGGATGCAGTGAAGGTTACACTTTTGATTCCAGCTTCATCTCCAGGCTGAAAATCGATGACACTCATTTTATAATTTTTTTGATCGATCCATCGTGAATACATGCGAAAGAGCATTCCTGCCCAATCCTGAGAATCTGTGCCTCCAGCACCGGCGTTGATGGAAATGATTGCATTGCTGTTATCATCTTCTCCATTGAGCATCATGCTCAATAAGAACTGATCCAACTGTTGTTCAACTTTTATTAGCTCATTGGCAACCTCTTGTTCTACTGTCGAATCGGATTCTTCAGAAGCAAGTTGCATCATAAGCGTGTTGTCTTCAAGATCGGATGCAAGTTTTTTCCACAAATCCACCTTGCCTGCGATTTGGGTGCGCTCTTTTAATATGGCTTTGGTTTGTTCCGGATGATTCCAGAAATCCATTTTTGAGGTCATTGCCTCAATTTCTTTTAACCGTTTTTCTTTTTCTTCAAGGTCAAAGACAACCTCTTAATTGTTCTAGTTTTCTATTGAGTTCATCGACTTTATTTTTCAGTTCTGAAGACATAATAACCTCCTTGATAGTGGGGTTTAATTCATTTTATTGTGTTTCCGATGTTGCATAATACAAATGGAGAAAAAAATAAGTACGGCAATCAAACAGATTTTTGCAAAAAGATCTCCTACTTTCATATAAACTGTCTTGATCCTCATGAGAGGAACAGTATTCGTCCGGGCAGCATCGACGGAAAGAGAGGTGGTCTCCATAATTCTTCCTGTCGGATCAATAAATCCGCTGATACCTGTATTTGCTGATCTTACAAGTGCCCGTTTATTTTCAACTGCCCGGAACACAGTCATTGAAAAGTGTTGAAAGGGTCCACTGCTTGTACCAAACCAGGCATCATTGGTAATGTTGATAAAAAGGTCTGCCTGGTTAGACGCCATTGCTCTGGCAAGATCCGGAAAAATAACTTCAAAGCAGATTTGGACACCTATCCGATGTTGATTCCAAAGGATTGTACTGCCTTCTGTTCCGGATTTAAAGTCTCCAACCTGGGCGACCAGCTTGCCAATAAAAGGAAACCATTCTTTTAAAGGGACATATTCACCGTAAGGTACAAGGTGAACCTTATTATAACTGCCGATCTCCTTTCCGTCGGGATTTACCAGATAGGCTGTGTTATAATAGTTTACTGCCTCTCCATCCCGCTTATAACTGGGGCTTCCAAACAATAAAGATATGTTTGCTTCTTTCACTCCTTCCTGAATCAGTTTTTTTAAATATTGACTGCCATAAGGACTTGAAAAGTAGAAAGGGGTTGCGGTTTCCGGCCAGACAATAAGAGATGGTGAATCAGGTAGTGTGGAAAAAGACAAATCAAGATATTTCAGGATCGTGTTTTTTTGATACTCAGGATTCCATTTTATCGATTGATCAATATTGCCCTGGATTATGCTGACTTTTATTTTCTCCGCGGTTTCTATTTTCCGGGCAGTCGATTGTAAACGAACATTTCCATATGATAAAACGATTACCATTATTACGGCAGTGATAGCAAGTGAACCCCAGGTGGTTTTTTTTGTAACCTTGGCTCCTTGCCATTTTTTTCTACCCGTATACAACAGTGCAAGATACAGACTTCCATTCACAAGTGCTATGAGGTAGGAGAGTCCATACACTCCTGTTATATCAGATAATTGGATTAGATTCAATCTGTCGAATTGGGAATAACCGATTAATTCCCAAGGAAAGCCTGAGAACAGAAAAGATCGAATGTATTCCAGGGAAACGACAACCATTGGGAACCACATGGTAATGCTGGATGGAGTTTTACAGAATTTTGTTAAAAAAGATGCAAAAACAGCATAATAAAGCCCTAAATAAGAGGAGAGAAGAAGTAGAAGGAGACCTCCTAACCAGATAGGGAGATTACCGTAAGTATGCATTGTTGGTACAAGCCAGTATAAAAGGGTAATATAATGTGTAATACCCGAGACGAGACCTATATAAAATGCGTGTTTTGCAGAGAGGTTTTTTAATGAATATAATAATGGAATAAAGGCAACCCATGCAATCCATGCCAAATTAATTTTTGGAAAAGCACAGGTCATCAGCAAGCCGCTTACGATAGCAAGCAGATATTTTTTTCGGTGTTCATGCAGTTTTTGTGGTATTATCGTCATTAATTCAATACAGTGGTTATTTTTTTTATAAGCCTTCAATGTATTAACATTTCAAAGAATCCTGTCAACGAATATTATACATTGAGGAAATGAACGAAAGCTGTATAATCAATTTGAGATTTTATATGAATTATGATATATGAAAGAAAAGAGATGCCGAATAACAGAATCCAACTCATATCAATTATTAATCATCCTGAAAAATTCATTTGAAAAAACACCTACAATTTCTTTAGATTATATTCATTAAACAGGAGTATTAACATGAGTCAAGTCAGTAAAAGTGGAGAACGTGTTGTTGTGAAACCTGGAAAGGATGTTGTCGCATCCATGGCCAATGAATTCAGGTCTCAACTCCATGGGATCGTGCAGGAATCACCCAATGAACTGGTAATTGATCTTGATGGCGTTGAAATGGTCGATTCGGTTGGCATTGGTGTCATCATCGCAACCCATAACTCTTTGAATAAGACAGGTGGGTCTTTACGTGTTACCAATGTGGCTTCGGATATATTTACATTATTCAGCACAATGAGGCTGGACCATCATTTTAAAATAGAAAAAATGGAATGATGCGAGATGAGATGGTCGGGGCGAGAGGATTTGAACCTCCGACTCCCTGCTCCCAAAGCAGGTGCGCTACCAGACTGCGCCACGCCCCGATAATTTTGGAGTTACTAACACGCTTTTTCAACTAGCGCAACCCTATCAATGAATGTTTCAGCAAATTTTTAATCAAGAACCATTTAAAAATAATTTTTTATAATCACCAAGAGTCAGGGTTGAATCTTATTGATTGATATGGTTTTCCGCTTTCAATAAAAAATCATCTATACCATTGGAAATTTCTTTTGCAAGTTCAGATAAATAATCAGTATTTCGTAAATTTTTTTCATCAATCGGGTTAGAGAGATAGCCAACTTCAATCATCACTGCCGGCATGTTGGCTCCGGAAAGAACACGCAAAGGCGAACTCAGCAAACGATTTTTGGGAAACTGACTGTTTTGGGATAATCGTTTCTGAATACATTTCCCGGCTTCTATGCTTTTGGTGATTTGATTTTTATGTATCTCATCCCATAGAATATTTATGTTGCCGTCGCCTCTATTTTTAAGCGACGGGGACTGGGAAAATGCACTGAGGTCTGTTGTGTTGTCCAGATAGGATATCGTAATTCCGCTGGTTTGATTATTAAAGTTTCCGCTTGTGTGAATGCTGACGAACAGGGATGCTTTGTTGTAATTGGCAATAGATGTTCTTTCGGTGATATTTAAGAAATAATCACCGGTTCTGGTCAAAATGGTTTGATATCGAGGTTTTAAATTTTCAATGATTCTATTAGCCAGATCAAGGGTAATATTTTTTTCAATTGTACCATCTGCTCCTCTAGCACCAAGATCATGCCCTCCATGACCGGGATTGACGACAATGATTGGTTTTGGTAGGTTTTCACAAAAGCCGGCAGTTGGGATCATGAAAATGCAAGTCGTAAGTGATATCCGTATAAATAAAAATATCGATGTCAGTATATTTTTTTGATTTTTATTTTTAAATTCGAGCACTTATTTCCATCCGTCAATTTAACTTGACACCCATATGGATTGATATTATCTTAACTTTCTTTTATATTTAATTCATTCTTTTCAATAAAATGTCAAGAATTCAAAATAGTGGATCATTAAATATACGAGGGAAAATATTGGTTATTCATACTCGTGATATATTCAATCATAAGATAAATTAGAATATTGCGAGAGTGGCGGAACTGGTAGACGCACTGGACTTAGGATCCAGCTCTGGTGACAGAGTGGGAGTTCGAGTCTCCCCTCTCGCACCAAAAATATACGAAGTGCCTGGAGCAAAAATCTCCAGGCGTTTTATCAACTCGAAAGGATTGTCATGCAAGTAACTGTAGAAGATAAAAGTTCAGTAAAAAAAATACTTCACATTGAGGTACCGGAAGCGGATGTGTTAAACGAGCTGGATGCCGCTTACAAACAACTGAAAAAAACAGCAAAAGTTAAAGGATTTCGTCCTGGAAAAACCCCTCGCTCGGTTCTTGAGCGAATGTTCAAGAAGGAAGTTCAGAATGATGTAACTTCAAGATTGATTCAAGATTCGCTTTTTGAGGCAATAAAAGAAAACAATCTTGCCCTGGTTGGGAGACCACAGGTTGATCCTCCTGAACTTATGGATTCAGGACCTTATGTGTTTGATGCTGTTGTTGAAATCAAACCAAAGTTGGATAATATTGATTACAAAGGTATATGTTTAACAAAAAACATGTATAAAGCAGGTGAAAAAGAGACCAACTCTCAAATCGAGATGTTTCGTAAAAATTTAGCTCAATTAAAGCCAATTGTCGATAAAAGGCCTGCACAGAAAGGGGATTTTGTTATCATCGATTATGAGGGGTTGAAGGATGGTGTGCCCTTTGATGAGACAAAGAAGACTGAAAATTTTACAATGAAACTGGGTGGAAATGTCATATCAAAAGAATTTGATCTTGAGATCATCGGGATGAATGCGGAAGAAACAAAAGAGTTTACCATCAAATTTCCGGAAGATGCTACCAATAGAAAATTGGCAAATCTTGAGATTGCATTCACGATCAGATTAAAAGAAATCAAGGAGGAAGTATTACCGGAAGCAGATGACGAGCTTGCAAAAAAGTTGGGGAATTTTCAATCACTTGATGAATTAAAGGAAAAAATTATTGATAATGTTCAACAAGGATATAACAAACGGATCGAACAGGAAATGAATGAACAGATTTTCGATGCGTTGATTTCCAAACAGGAGTTCGAAGTCCCGGATGTTATGGTTGAATATGAGATAGATGCAATCATCGGTGAAATGGAAAGAGCTTTTGCTTATCAGAATATGTCTTTGGACCAGTTAGGGCAATCGAAAGAGATGCTTGCTGAAAAATATCGGGATACTGCCATTAAACAAGTGAAACGGCATATCATATTGGGCAAATTGATTGAACAGGAAGAACTGAAATTAACAGATGAGGAACTGGAAGAAGGGTATCTGAGCATGTCCAAATCTGTAAATCAGCCTGTTGAGGGAATAAAAGACTATTATAAAGAAAACCAAGAAAATTTAGATTATTTTAAACACACGTTGCTTGAAAAAAAAGCAATCAGGCTTATTATTGAGAATAGCACGATTGAGGAAAAAAATCCGGAATAAACAAAGGGTATTGAATCTGCATAAACCCTGTTTAGAATAAGCATGATGATAATCGAGTAAATGAAGGAGGAAAACCGGTGCCACTAATACCTATGGTAATTGAACAAAGCAGCAGAGGAGAGCGGGCATATGACATATATTCACGACTTCTTAAGGATCGAATCATTTTTATCGGTACTGCTATTAATGATGAAGTTGCAAATCTGCTAGTGGCCCAGCTTCTGTTCCTTGAATCAGAAGATCCGGATAAGGATATAAATTTTTATATCAATTCACCAGGGGGTGTGGTTACAGCAGGTATGGCTATTTACGATACTATGCAATACATTAAACCGGATATTGCAACAGTATGTGTTGGCCAGGCAGCCAGCATGGGGGCTCTGCTCCTTGCAGCTGGTACGAAAGGAAAACGCTACTCATTGCCGAATTCACGAATTATGGTGCATCAGCCCATGGGGGGTGCACAAGGACAAGCATCGGATATCGCTATTCAGGCAAAGGAAATTCTTCGTATGAAGGATACCATAAATGAAATATTGGCACGGCATACCGGGCAGGACCTGGAACGAATCAAACTGGATACGGACCGTGATTTTTTTATGGCAGGTGATGAAGCAAAAGAGTATGGATTAATTGATCATGTCATCAGCAGCCGGGATGACCTTTATAAGCTTGAAAAGCTGGAGGATAAAACATGACAACAAAACAAGGGGATGGAAATGATAATCTCTTTTGTTCATTCTGTGGGAAGAATCAGAAGGAAGTCAAAAAACTGATTGCAGGACCGGCAGTATATATATGCGACGAATGTATCCAGCTTTGCAGCGAAATTATTGAAGAAGAGAGTGAGAAGTCGGTTGAAGGTTCCGGAGATCTTCTTGTACCCAAAGCGATTAAGGCGATGCTTGATGACTATGTGATCGAGCAAAATGATGCCAAGAAGGTGCTTGCTGTTGCAGTATACAATCATTATAAACGACTTGAGTCTTCTGTAAGCACTGGAGATGTTGAGATCCAGAAAAGCAATATTCTATTGATCGGTCCAACGGGTAGTGGAAAAACGCTTCTGGCCCAGACTCTTGCAAGATTTTTGAATGTTCCGTTTACCATCGCTGATGCCACAACCTTGACGGAAGCCGGATATGTTGGAGAGGATGTTGAAAATATTATTCTTTCTTTGCTTCAGAATGCGGACTATGATGTTGAAAAAGCGCAACGGGGGATCGTGTATATTGATGAAATTGATAAGATCGCACAACGGTCTGACAATCCGTCTATAACTCGAGATGTCTCCGGTGAGGGGGTTCAGCAGGCGTTGTTAAAAATTATTGAAGGAACAACAGCGAGTGTCCCACCCAAAGGCGGAAGAAAACATCCTCAGCAGGATTTTGTAAAAGTGGATACAACCAATATCCTTTTTATTTGCGGCGGGACCTTTACCGGCCTTGATAAAATAATTCAAAGACGTCTGGGACAGAAATCTATGGGGTTTAGCGCCAAGATTATCAAAAAAGAGGAAAAAAATATTGGTGAGACCCTGAAGGAAATAGCAACTGAGGATCTGATAAGATTCGGTCTTATTCCGGAATTTTTGGGGCGTCTGCCCATCATTTCCACACTGGATGAACTCAACGAGTCCTCATTAATTAAAATTCTGACGGAACCCAAGAATGCCCTTGTCAAACAATTTGTTAAGCTGTTTGAGCTTGAAGGTGTCAATTTACGGTTTACAGACAGTGCGCTTTCCGCCATTGCAAAAGAAGCGATGAAACGGAAGTCCGGTGCAAGAGGGTTACGTTCCATCCTGGAAAGCTGCATGCTCAATATCATGTACGAGATCCCATCAATGGAAAATGTCAAGGAATGTATGGTTGGGGAAGAGGTTGTTTTGCACAAGGAAGACCCCATCCTACTCTATGAACAGACCAAAAAACAGGCGTAAAGCATATCCTCGAAATTTGTAACCATGATCAATATTCCAAAATTTTTCAAACAGGATGAATACGATTCATCCAGGAACATTATCTTACCGCTTTTGCCTTTAAGAGATATTGTTGTTTTTCCACATATGGTAGCTCCTCTGTTTGTTGGAAGAACAAAATCTGTGAATGCTCTTACAGAAGCAATGAATAAAGATAAGAGTGTATTTCTTTCCACCCAGATTAAGGCCGGAATAGATGATCCAAAAGAAAAAGATATCAGCAAGATCGGAACCATCGGAAGTGTTCTGCAACTTCTCAGGCTTCCGGATGGAACTGTTAAGGCGCTTGTTGAGGGGAAAACAAGGGCAAAAGTTGTAAATTTTATTAAGGGGGAGGATTTCTTCCAGGTCGAATTGGCTTCGGTGTATGAAAAAGAACTCGCTGAAGCAGAAGGCGAGGCATTGAAACGATCTCTTATCGACAGTTTTGGGGAATATGCCAAACTGAACAAAAATATTTCAAAAGATATTGTCAATAACGTATCTACAATCATCGATCCTTCACAGATGGCAGATACGATTGCTTCCCATATTTCATTTAAAATTAAGGACAAACAGCATTTGCTGGAGATTGAGTCCCTGGATGAACGGTTTTCTTTTCTGATTAGCCTCATAAAAGCTGAATCTGAAATTTTCAACATGGAGCAGAGAATTAAAGGCCGAGTGAAAACGCAGATGGAAAAAACTCAGAAAAATTACTATCTGAGTGAGCAGATGCGTGCCATAAAAAAGGAAATGGGGGCCGATGATTCCGGAGCAGATGAAATTGCGGAGCTCGAAAAACGGATTAAGCGGAAACGCATGTCCCGTGAAGCTGCCAAAAAAGCAAGGCAGGAATTAAAAAAGCTCAAACTGATGACGCCCATGTCAGCAGAAGCAACCGTTGTAAGAAATTATATTGATTGGATGGTCTCGTTGCCCTGGTTTGATCGGAGCCGCATCAATCACGATCTTGAAAAAGCAGAGGCCATACTGAACGAAGATCATTATGGACTTGAAAAGCCAAAAGAAAGGATTCTTGAATATCTAGCCGTCCAGTCTCTTGTCAAAAAAGTCAGGGGGCCCATTCTTTGCCTCGTAGGTCCTCCGGGGGTTGGTAAAACATCCCTTGCAAAATCGGTTGCCCGGGCCACAGGAAGAGAGTTTGTCAGGTTGTCATTAGGTGGGGTAAGAGATGAAGCGGAAATACGGGGGCATAGAAGAACCTATATAGGTGCTTTACCGGGAAAGATCATACAATCTTTAAAAAAGATTGGTGTCAATAATCCGGTATTTTGTCTGGATGAAGTGGATAAAATGAGCATGGATTTCAGGGGAGATCCTTCGGCAGCTCTGCTTGAAGTCCTTGATCCGGAGCAAAATAATAGTTTCAATGATCATTATCTTGACCTGGATTATGATCTTTCCGATATTTTATTTATTACAACAGCCAACACCCTTCCGGATATCCCGCTCCCTCTCCAGGATCGTATGGAGATTATCCGGATACCAGGTTATCCGGAGTTTGAAAAATATAACATTGCAAAAGATTTTCTGGTACCCAAACAGATCCGGTTAAATGGTCTGGAAGATTCAAAAGTCACGTTTTCAAAAGGGGCAATTTACACGATTATTGAACAATATACCCGTGAAGCAGGGGTGCGTAATTTAGAAAGAGAGATTTCTGCAGTTTGCCGAAAGATTGCACGGGATGTTGTTTTGAAAAAAGAGCCTGATAATGAGATCAAAATTACATCAAAAATTGTCCAGAAATACCTTGGGCCATACAAGTTCAAACATGGTCAGGTAGAGGAAAAAGATCAGATCGGCCTGGTTACGGGTCTTGCATGGACATCGGTTGGCGGGGAGCTGCTTTGTGTGGAAACCGTCATCATGCCCGGAAAGGGGGAGCTGATTATCACCGGGAAGCTGGGTGATGTCATGAAGGAATCTGCGAGAGCAGCTGTCAGTTATGTCCGATCCCGCTCTGAACGGTTAGGAATTGACACGGAATTTTATAAAAATGTCGATATTCATATTCATGTTCCAGAGGGCGCGATACCAAAAGATGGCCCTTCTGCTGGAATTTCCATGTGCACATCCATTGTCTCTGCACTCACAAGGAGACCGGTATCCCGCAGTATCGCAATGACGGGTGAAATTACACTTCGAGGACGGATTTTGCCTATTGGAGGTCTCAAAGAGAAAATACTGGCTGCACATCGGGGAGAGATTAAGAAAGTTCTGATCCCCAAGGAAAATGAAAAAGATCTGAAAGATATTCCGAGCATGGTCAGCAAAGAAATTGAAATCATGGCTGTTGAAGAAATGGATGAGGTACTGGCAGAATCGTTGATACTGAAAGAAGGGGACACCTTGTTCAATGGCACCAAACATCCATTTCAACCGGATCAGGAAATAATAAAATAAACAAGTTTTTTGCTTGACATCAAAATGTAAAGTTGATAGCTATTGCATTCGTTTTTAAGGCAAAAAATCGCTTTTTAACGGTCAACAAATGAGGGCGGGTAGCTCAGTTGGGAGAGCATCGGCCTTACAAGCCGAGGGTCACAGGTTCAAGCCCTGTTCCGCCTACCAAGCTTGACAATTCGTGCCGCGTGATCAATAGTCTGCGGCATTACCCATGCGGGGGTGTAGTTCAGTTGGTTAGAACGCCGGCCTGTCACGCCGGAGGTCGCGGGTTCGAGTCCCGTCGCTCCCGCCATAAATAAAAACAGGGGTTTAGATGAAAATCTGAATCCCTTTTTTTATTAGAAAAAATCCAATACCCAACAATATACCCAACATTCAAACTAAAAACAGAGAAAAATTAGGGTAAATTTTCTTTTTGAAAATGAAACGTTCGAAGGGTGAAAATTGGATTTTCCTGATTTAGGTACGGTTGCAGTTGATATTTCTTTTTCGAATCAATAGCCAAATTGTCCTAATAACAGGTTTCGTTAATCTGGAAGAATCTCAATATTCCAACTTTTCCAAACTCCTGCCATCGGAATATGAAATTCCGGAAAAGACGCTCCGCGATAGATTTATCAAATTTCGGATTTTTAAAAGTAAGCGTCCAATAAACCCCACCGAGTTGAATTCAAATTTTCAGTAAGCCCGGTT
>DYJC01000021.1 GCA_020723305.1 Desulfosudis oleivorans | reverse complement strand
CGCATAATACCCGATAGCACACCTGATCTTAATTTGCAATGGTCTTTTCGGGTGAAGGGCAATCACTGAATAATGATTGACATAAACACAATGATCTGTATTTATATTTTTTTCAAAGCAGCTGGATGAGATTTGACAAAATCTGAAAATGATACTGTTTTTTATTTGATTCAATACCATGGAGGAAAAAAATGAAACACAACCGTATTTTTAACTTTAATGCCGGGCCCGCTGTACTGCCTTTACCTGTTCTGGAAGAAGTTCAGGAATCCTTTCTGAACTATAAAGGATGCGGCATGTCCATAACCGAAATCAGCCACCGTTCCAAGTGGTTTGATGATGTCATTAATGACGCTGTTGAAAGAACCAAGAGAATACTGAATCTTGGCGATCAATATGAGGTTCTTTTTATGCAGGGTGGCGCCAGCATGCAATTTGCCCTGATCCCGATGAACTTTCTGGGTGATGGACAGTCTGCGGACTATGTAAATACCGGGACCTGGGCTACGAATGCGATCAAGGAAGCCAAAATTCAAAAGAAAACCATCCAGGTTGTTGCCTCCTCCGAAGACAGGAACTTTTCTTATATACCCAAAAATATCCGCTTTACCCCCGGTGCGGCTTATGTTCATATTACCTCCAATAATACGATCAAAGGCACACAATGGGCAAGCTTCCCGGATACTGCCGGTGTTCCCATCATCACGGATATGTCTTCTGATATCATGTCCCGGCCGGTCGATATAAAAAATATGGGTCTCATCTATGCTGGTGCGCAGAAAAATATCGGCCCTGCAGGTGTATGCATGGTTATTGTCCGAAAGGACCTTTTAAAAACCGTTCCGGACAATCTGCCCACCATGTTTAAATATACCACGCATTCAACCAAAAATTCCATGTACAACACCCCACCCTGTTTCGCGGTGTATGTGATTCAGCTTGTACTGAAATGGCTGGAAGAAACGATCGGCGGGTTGAAAAAAATGGAAGAGATCAATGTCCGGAAAGCAAAACTCTTATATGATTTTTTTGATTCCGGTAATTTTTATAAAGGAACCGCCGAACCGGACAGCCGCTCTCTGATGAACGTCACCTTCCGGCTTCCAAGTGAAGATCTGGAGAAAAAATTTGTGGCAGAGGCTACATCAAATGGATTTGGCGGGTTGAAAGGCCACCGCTCTGTCGGAGGATGCAGGGCATCCATCTATAATGCGACACCGGCCGAAGCTGTACCTGCCCTCATCGAATTCATGAAGACATTTGAGAAAGCAAATGGATAGGTTGAATCAACCCCATTAAAGCATACCCATGCAGAGGGAGGGCGGAATCACACCTCCCTCTGCACAGGCCCACGATCCTTCTTATCCCCCTTGAAAATATTCTCATGCAAAACAATATGGCACGTAATCTTCTTGAAAATTAATTATATTTTTGGTAAGTCTTCCTCACCCATTTCAGCAGACTTGGAAATATGAATCTGAAAATGTTTGATCTTGTGTAACAAATTGAAAAGGCGACCATAATGAATTTCAAAATTTCCAGCAGCCAAGAACGACTCTTGTTAAACATTGAATCCGTTGCTGCGACCATCACCAGAATTCAACTGGATACAGGTGAAATACCGTGGAGCAAAAATGGGCATACTGATCCATGGGATCATGTCGAATCCATCATGGGATTGACCATCGGCGGACATATTGAAGAAGCCAGAAATGGATTCGCATGGATGATGAAAAACCAGCTTGATCGCGGAGCATGGTACTCCTCCTATCAGCAGGGTGTCCCGAATGATAAAACCCTGGATACCAACATGACATCCTATATTGCCGTAGGCGCATTTCATCACTATCTGGTAACCCGGGATATCGATTATCTGCGATCCTTATGGCCTGCCGTAAAAGCAGCCATTGATTTTTCAATCTCTCTCCAGGCACCGACCGGAGCCATTTACTGGGCGGAAAGCCCCCAGGGTATCGTCGATCACATGAGTCTCCTGACCGGTTCCAGCTCAATTTATATGAGTTTAAAATGTGCACTCGTCATTGCCGGAATTCTGGATCAGCACGAACCGGGTTGGAAAATTGCCAAAGAAAACCTTTTATACGCAATAAAATACCATCCTCACCTTTTTAATGTTACCAAATCCAGGTTTTCCATGGACTGGTTTTACCCGATTCTTTCCGGTGCCTTGTCCGGAGAAAATGCTCATAAACGGATCGAAAAATATTGGAAGAAATTTGTGGTCGATGGTCTGGGGATTCGATGTGTTTCGGATGAGCCATGGATCACGATAGCAGAAACATCTGAATTTGTTCTTACCCTGGCAGCCATGGGTAATTACCCGCTGGCAAAAATTATTTTCAGCTGGATTCAGGATAGATGCTATGACGATGGCTCCTGCTGGTGCGGGTTTACATTTCCCAATATGATCATCTGGCCTGAGGATAAAATGTCCTGGACAAATGGTGTCGCACTGATGGCAGCCGATGCACTCTATGAGCTCACACCGGCAAGCCGTCTCTTCAGCCACAGATTCTGGGAGGAATCGGAATTCTCCTGCTTTGTTTGAGAAGGCAATCTATTGTGATAAGAGACCATCGTCCGTATTACCTGAAAAAGGCCTACCTGGGGTTTGAAAATTTCTATGCAAACTGGTTCCTCAGGCCGCAACTGGAGCATCTGGGGAAGGAGCTGACGATATTTCAACCCTGGAATGCGGTTATCTTCGGAAGCCCGATCCGGATCGGTGATTATGCCAATATCATCTGTTCGGCGGATTATAAAGTCAGGCTGTCTATCTGGGCGGAGAAAAAGAATATTTCCGGGATTACAATCGGGGATTATTGTCTGATCTGTCCGGGTGTCCGGATCAGCGCAGCAAACGAAATTCGGATCGGAGACAACTGTATGCTCGCTGCCGGCGTGTATATTACCGATGCGGACTGGCATGATATCTATGACCGGACGGCGGCCGGATCAACCGCGCCGGTGATACTGGAAGACAATGTCTGGATCGGAGACAGAGCAACTGTCTGCAAAGGCATCACCATTGGAAAAAACAGTATCGTTGGTGCCGGGTCTGTTGTTGTAAACGATGTTGAACCCAACACAGTGGTTGCCGGGAATCCTGCAAAACCGATCAAACAGCTTGACACAACAAGGGAATTCACCAGACGGAGCGATTGGTTCTTAACCCCGTCCGGAATCAATAAAGAGATTGACGAACTGGACCGGAAAATGCTCTTGGGGAACACATTTTTCGGTTGGCTTCGTTCTCTGGTTTGGCCAAAACCCGGAGATTAAAACCGTGAGCCGAAAAACCATATCACACGATCCATTCGCCATCCACCTTGAAGACAACGACATTAAAAAAGAAAAACAGAAAGCACGAGAATTACGAAAATCCCAATGGTGGAAAAGAAAATGCGACAAAGGAATTTGCGGCTACTGCCACAAATCTGCCTCACCCGGGGATTTGACCATGGATCATATTGTTCCGATAGCAAGGGGTGGAAAGTCTGTAAAAGGGAATGTAATCCCTTGCTGCAAGGAGTGCAACAACCAGAAAAAAGAACTGCTCCCTATGGAATGGGAGCAGTTCTTATCCAAAAAAACCAATGAAACAAAGTGTGAGCCGTGAGCCTGTTCCGTCACAACTCAACCGATTCATTTTTTTCATGATTCAATCGGCATGCTAATCCTGGCATAGACGATGTACGGTTTGTGCATGCCACTTTCCCCTTCCGGAGAATGTCTTGAGATCTTCTTTTTCGAGTCTGTCTGCAATATCCTGATAGGTTTCATTGTCCTTGCGCATGGAGGAGATGATCTGCATTACTCTTTTCCGATCCGGGTCATCAAATTTCTTGGCTCTTCTTTTCCTTTTTTCTCTCATCAGAATAGGACGGCCACCCGCCATTTCACCTGTCAGATTCAGAGAAATCCCTTTTTCGCTTTGCAGCTGTCCGACTATCGCTTCCAGCGCGCCGGCTTTCCTCTCCTCTGCCGCTGCGAGTCTTTCCTGTTTTCCCGAAATTTCCAGAAGAAGGTCTTTGATCACATACAACGCTTCTTCAATGGGCTGGACAGGTCCCAGTTCCGCCTGCAACGGAAGGTTGGGCTTTTTTCGTCCGGAATCCTTGGGAACCCTTCTATCATATACCACTCCCTGGCCATTGTCATTTTGACGTCTCTTTTTATTGAATCGTGTATCATTGTTGCCATTTCGATAGCCATTACCATTTCGCAGCTTATGCAAAAAATCACTCATTCGTTATCTCCCTTTGATATATTTTTTAATTTGGTTTTCGTAATCTTTTGAAATAGCCCTGATATAATATGAAAACAATCAAATGAAATGGAAAACCCACTATTTTCAACCTTGCTGTGATGATCCCATAACAGAGGCCTGCTGGTATGTCAATATGCTAAACATTGTTTTGTATTGCCGAATACGATTTATTTTTTTTTAGACACATTTTCAGCATCCGGATGCCAGACTCTTTAATCGAGTCAACGTACTCCAGGAAAAATAATCCATGCAGGGAAGTATCGCATTGTTCGTGAATATGGGGTCCGACTCGATATCATATCGCGAAAATTCAACCGCTCTGTCCCATATCTTTGTATGGGGAATGGGTGTAAAATAAGCCAGCACCGGTCTGATGTGATTCTGTTTCACAACCTGTATGGACTGTTCAATATCCCTGACAGACTGTCCCGGCAGGCCGACCAGCAGGTATGCGCCGATCCGGCCTTTTTCAAATCCTGCCTGCTGCAGGGATGAAACCGCCCGGTGAAACTCCTGTTCCGTGAATTTCCGATCAAGGGATTTCCGATCCTCAAAGGATGTGGTTTCAAGCCCAAGACGAATTGTAAAAAATCCTGCGCGATTCAGAAGACGGATAATATCATTTGACATTTCCCGGATATGAAGTGCATTGGGGGTATGAAACCGGATATCCAGATCTGCCCGTATGATTGCTTCCAGAATCGGCAAGGCATGATTATCCGCATCCACCAGCAATGCATCATCGTAAAACACAAAATCTCTGACCCTGTATTTTTGATGCCAATACAGAATTTCATCCACAACCCGTTCCGGACTTCTGCGGACATATTGTTTTGAAAGATATCCCGACGCACAGTAGGAACAGGAAAATGGGCAACCTCTCGAGGTTATAATCGGGATATACGAAACCGTATGCTGCAAGTCCAGAGCAGGAAACGGCAACTCATCCAGATTCCGGGCAGAGTGAACCGGACGGGAGCCTCCGCCGGTTTCCTTTTCAATGATCGCAATAATTTCCTTCTCGCAACTGCCTGTGACAACCCTGTCAGCACCGGAGGTGGCTTCTGCGTGCTGCCGGCAAAGGGTTGCATATATGCCGCCGAGAATCACCGGAACATCGGGGAATACGTCCCGAATGACCCGAATCGTTTGTTGAACTCCCGGGTACCAGTAGGTCATCAAAGAGGTTATCAATATCAGATCCGGTTTTTTCAGGGCCTTCATATCCTCCCGGAACCAGGACTCCATGATGCCATAACAACTGTAATTCCGGGGGATATCCTCCAGGCCGGAAGGCTTCCGGATGTGTGTTTTCAAGTAGGGTCCCCTGCCGTTCCGGGCATAAGGATCCTGCCGCGAATGACTTCTGGGATGAAATCGATCCAGGCAATCTATATAAGAAACGAAATATCCCTGTTCCCTGAGGATCGCTGCCAGAAGAAGAAGCCCTAAGGGTTTGGCCCAGACATCATAGGCTGCAAAATCATGGATCCATGGATTGATACAAAGAATATGAGGTTTTTTTAACGGCACGATCCGGGATGACATTCCTGAATAAAGTTACAATCACAACGCTGAAAAATAGTTCATGGAGGTTTTTTTCAGCTCCCGTTTGCTGAACAGCAAGGTATAGTTTTTCACAGATGCCTTTTCCGCCATCCTTTTTGCCGTATCACGGCATGTCTTTCTGTCCTTCGCATGAATCATGGTATACAGGTTATACGGCCAGTCATTGGCCGGATTCCGGCGATAGCAGTGTGACACCTCCTGAAAAGAGGACATGATATTCCCTACTTCCTCAATCCGGACTTCATCCACCTGCCAGGCCACCATGGCATTTGCCTTATATCCTGATTTTTGATGCCGGAGGGTGGCGCCAAAACGTCTCATCACTCCCTGATCAGACAGTTTTCTCAGGATGCGGAGGATTTCATCCTCACTGATTCCCAGCTTTTCTGCAATTTCAAGATAAGGCTTTTCCGTCACCGGAAGATCTCCCTGGATCAGGGCAATCACTTTTTGCTCAATATCGGATAGCATAAGTTTCACAAAACAATCAAATATGGTTTCAAACACGCATATAAAGAGCAAACCGAAAAGAAGTCAAGATTTTTCTCCGATGAAAAACAGGGTAATCGCATTTGGAATGTCTACTTTTAAATTCCCCCCTTGAGGGGGGCGTAGGGGGGTGTCTTGGTTTTTCGATGAAAACTATATATAAAAATATCAAAGTGTTGTTACACCCCCCTTAATCCCCCCTCAAGGGGGGAATCGGTTGAATAAAAATATTATTTCCAAATGCGATACCCTGCCGATGAAAACCGGTCATGCATCTGAATTCTCATGACTCTCTTTGCCTTTCAGCAGGTTGATGGTTTCCTGTATCTCTTCTTTGGTCACGGTCCTGCGCAACGCTTCCATTTCATTCATCACTCCGGCAAACCGGACACCTTCTGCCGCGCTGATCCAGGCAAGCTGAAGACGTTCCGGACGAATCCCCTTTTTTTCCATTTTTTTACGCACCCGGGCAATCCGCTTTTCCGTCCAGTGGTTGGCATCGATATAGTGACAGTCACCAATATGGCAGCCGCTCACCAGCACGACAGGCGCACCATTTTCAAATGCGTGCCAGATGAATTTCTCGTCCACACGTCCCGAACACATGGTCCGGATCAGACGGACATTGGCCGGATACTGCAATCTGGAAACACCGGCAAAATCCGCACCTGCATAGGAACACCAGTTGCAGGCAAAGGTCAGTATCTTTTCCTCGGCCTTCTGAGCCAGCAGGGTGTCCACCTGACTCAATATCTGGTCATCGGTAAAATGGTTCATGACAATGGCATTGAAAGCACACTCCGCCGCACAGGTACCGCACCCGGCGCAAGCCGCGCTGTTGACCACGGCAGGTGTTTTCTTTTTCACATCCACGGCGATGGCATTGTAAGGGCACACCTCGGCGCATTTTCCACAGGACTTACAGAACTCTTCAATAACCTCTGACGTAATGGGTTCGGTTGTAACCATCCCCCTGTGCATCAGCCGGATCGCCCTTGCCGCAGCAGCAGAACCCTGTGTAACACTCTCTTTGATATCCTTAGGACCTTCGGCGCAGCCGGCATAGAAGATGCCTCGTGTGGCCGCATCCACCGGCTGAAGCTTGGGATGAGCTTCCAGGAAAAATCCGTCCGAGGTAAGCTGCAAACCGAGCATCTCCTGAATTTTCCGGGTGCTGGATGACGGTTTCATACCAATGGACAGAACCAGCATATCCAGATCGTGGAATTCGATGCGGCCTGTAGCTGTATTTTCCACAGCCACCCGCATGCTGCCGTCACTCATCTCCTCAACCGATCCGGGCAAACCGCGTACATATTGCACACCCAGGCTCCGGCTTCGGGAGTAAAGATCCTCAAACCCTTTGCCAAAAGCCCGAATATCGGTATAAAAAACCATAATTTCCATGTCCGGATCATGCTCTTTTAACACCAGACTGTTTTTGACGGTATTCATGCAGCAGATGTTGGAGCAGTATTGGCCGCCCTTTCGTTTGGAACGTGAGCCCACACACTGGATAAATCCGATGGATTGGGGATGCTTCCGGTCTTTGGGCCGGATGATTTCCCCTCTGGTCGGACCACCGGCATTGATCAGACGCTCCAGCTCCAGACTGGTGATCACATTCTCGAAACGGGTATAGCCGTATTCATCCATTTCCCTGGGATCATATGGATCAAGCCCGGTAGCTACCACAATGGAGCCGACCTTGACCTGGATCTCTTCGTCGGACATATGGAAATGGATACATTTCTTATCGCAGACATCCAGACATTTGGAACATCCCCGACCCATACATTCGTTCATGTTGATCACGTAAGCCGAGGGAACTGCCTGGGGAAACGGGATATAAACCGCCTTGCGGGATGACAGCCCCATATTGAATTCATCCGGGAACACCACCGGACACACCTTGGCACACTCGCCGCAAGATGTGCATGCTTTTTCATCTACAAAGCGCGAGCGCTTGACAATCTTTACAGTAAAATTTCCCACATAACCGCTGACCCCGGCTACTTCACTCATAGTATGCAGTGTAATTTTTGGATGCCGCCCGGCATCCGCCATTTTCGGCCCGAGAATTCAGATGGAACAGTCCATGGTGGGAAAGGTTTTATCCAGTTGCGCCATGGTTCCGCCGATGGAAGCGCTTTTTTCCACCAGCATCACTTCATAACCGTTGTCCGCCAGATCCAGGGCAGCCTGAATACCCGCCACACCGCCCCCGATCACGAGCGTTTTTTTGATCAGCGGAATGGTTTCCTCGTAAAGAGGCCTGAGCAGATGAACGCGCGATACCGACATCCGAACCAGATCTTCGGCCTTTGCCGTTGCATCAAGCGGTTCCTGCATATGCACCCAACTGCATTGCTCCCGCAGATTGGCCATTTCAAGCATATACGAATTCAGATCCGCCTGCAGCATCATCCTACGGAAGGTTGGCTCATGCAGCCTTGGCGAACAGGAGGCCACTACAATCCGGTTCAGACCGTGCTCCCTTATATCATCCTTGATCTCCATCTGGCCAGGCTCCGAGCAGGCATAGGTAATCTCTTTGGAAATCAACACGTTTTCCATGCCGCTGATATTCCGGGCAACCTTCTCACAATCCACCGTCCGGGCAATGTTCAGCCCGCAACGGCAGACATATACACCAATGCGTGCACTGTTTTCCCCGTCTGTTTTTTCTATGAGGCTTGTTCTCATTTTCCGTTCCTTCATTATTATTTATTCCCAGCAAATGGTACGGGCGATCAGGCTGGTCAGATCGATCATTTCCATCTTCAGCTCCGTTTCCTGGAATGGATCTTCCATGGCGCAGCGGAGATGAATCTGACACTTAGGGCAAGATGTCACCAGAAGATCACTCCCGGTCTCATGCGCCTGACGGATGCGCTTGACCTGCAGGGCCTTGCTGTAAGCATCGCACCCTGTCCAGGCACAATTGCCGCAACATAATGATGAACGGCCTGAATCCTTCATCTCCTGAAACTGTTCTACGGCCAGCCGCTGAATCAGTTTGCGCGGCAGATCGATAATCTCCTCCCTGCGGTTCATCCGGCAGGAATCCTGATAGGTGATGCGATGGGGGATCGGCTTGAACGTAACCGCTCCCTTATGGATCGCATTTTCCAGAAAAGCATAAAGATGTGTGACCGTGAAACCCGGTGAAATCCCGTTTTTCTCATATTCAAGACCAATGGTGTGGTAACACTCCGGACAGGCCGTGATCACGGTTTCAATGCCCAAATCCTGGATCATCTCCACATTCAGTTTTGCCAGACGCATAAAGTTCGTCCGGTCTCCGGACCATAGAAGATCATGACCGCAGCAACGCTCCATTTCCAGCAATCGGGGTCTGACATCAAAAAAATTGAGAAGCCTTAGCGCATCGGCAAGGATATCAACCGTATTCACCTGCTGATGCTTTTTAAAAAAAGCATCAAAATAGGGCGCGCATCCCCCGAAAAAAAGAATCTTGCTGTCAGGGTCCACCTGAATATCTTTAGGAAGCCATTTCCAGCGATTCGGCCGGATATCCTTTGACGTCATGGTTCGCATCAGAGACTGGAAAAAACCGCCGTGGGGCTGAATCCGCTCTCCGCTAACCCTGGTTTGATTCAGAAGACAGCGCATATCCCGGATGAACTCGGGGAAATTCACATCAGACGGACATCTTTCATGGCAGATACCACAGGTCAGACAGGCATGAACATCTGCATACACCTTCTCGGCAGTATCGTTTCCCCGAATGATATCACTCACGATGTTGCGTGGCGAATACGCTTTTCCACTCAGGGCCAGGGGACAGGAGGCCGTACATTTGCCGCAGTCCTGGCAGCTATAAACATCGTATCGGGCAATCACCTGCTGAGCTGATTCACCAGAGGCCTCAACCGGTTGAAGTCCGGCAGGCTGTACCGGGCTTTTACCCAGTTGTTTGAGATCTTCACAGAAACCCGTAAGAAATTTTTTCAATGCCTCACTTTCATCCGGCAGAAAAGTGGCCAGCCGCATTCGCTCCCTGCCGATTCCCAGCAGGTCAATGATGTTACGGGTATCTTCGGTATTGTTTTCCGCTTTAAGGGTTCCGCTTCCATACCGGCAGGCTCCGGAGTTGCAGCCTACAATGGCAACACCGTCCGCGCCCATTTCAAATGCCTTGAAAAGCAGCGCCTTGCTGATTCTTCCGGTACATGGAATCCGTATCATCTTCACCTCTGAAGGAATCTGATACCCATCATCCTGGAGCTGCTGATAAGCGGTGTGAGGCCCCCAGTTGCATAAAAACAATATGATCTTGTATTCTTCCATTACAGCAAAATCTCCTCCAGGGTCTTTTCGAAAAACGACTGATTGCGATAAGGACTGTCAGCAGCGTTGGTGGGACAGACTGATATGCAGTTTCCGCACCCTTTGCAGAACGCCTCATCCACCTTTGAATGCCATCCTCCGATTGCATTGGGCTGAAGGGTTACAGCCTGATAAGGGCAAACAGCCGCACACCGGCCACAGCCACGGCACAACCCCTGATTGACGAACACTGTATACCCTTTACTCTTGCGCGGCCCCCTCGGCATGACAGCCGCTGCCAAAATCGCCGCTGCCTCTCCCTTTCGTTTATTAGAAATCAGGATACCCGGCGGATTGGCCAGAAAAAGTCCTGCAATGGATGTCATTCCCGGATAAAACTGGGGAATACCGGGATCACCTTTTTTCTGCATGGCACAGGCCACCGGCCGGTTGGGCATACCGTCCTGACAGGCATAACCGATCCGTTTCCTGGAATTTTCACCCAGGATAACCGTACCCACATGAAGACTCTGCTCGATCTCGTTGGTGCGGACATCCAGCTTGAAATCCCCCAAAGTACCGCTCAGGCAATGAACGTCTGCCTTGACAAAGCAGTGAATATTCGGAAAATCCATGATCTCATTGGGAGGTTGAACATTTTTCGTGAACATGAATATATCCATTCCGGTGCGTGCCAGCATCACCGCGCTGTGGACGGCAGCTTCGCTTTCTCCGATCACGGCAGCCGCAAAATTATAGTTCCGTACCGGTGATGAAAAAGATTTCAAATTCTGAGCACTTTTCACCGAACGGCTCAACAATCCTTTAAAATTGAGCAACGCATGGTCTTCATCTTTTTCCAGGAGACTCAAGGCTTCTCCGCGGATATTGCGGGTCACCACCATGGCCCGGCTGATGCCGGTGGCCGTAAACAGCTTATGTTTCAGGCGGCTTCGCTGATCCGTACAGGCACTGCATATAAAATCCATTGAGCAACAGACACAAGATCCCAATACCATACGGGTTATGCCCTTGTCTCGCACGGTTTTGATGATGGCAGATACCCCTTCGGGCACGCAGGCAGATGTCATCACTTCGGCGTGAACCACTTCCTTGTTGTTGTAAAGACCCTGGACATATTCGTCCATTTCATCAAGCCATCCCAGCGAACGGTTGCAGTTGCAGACAAACACGCCAACTCTTCCGGGCTCGGATATGGCAGGATCCGGCGGAAGAAAGGAGACACCGTGACCTTTCTGGATGAACGAAGGGCTGCCGAGCAAAGCCATGGCCTGAGCTGCCGCTGAAAAACCGCGCATGATCATGGCATAGATATCGACCCTGGAAGATGAGGGAGCATATGCCCGGATTACATCCTCTCCCCGAATCGACGGCGCCAGTTGGGGGTCTGCAATAATGACGACACCCGCATGTTCCACTGTGGTCTGCTCCTTTTCACCATGGCATACTGCTCCTACAGCACTGCAAACCTCGGCACACTGCATGCACTCGGCGCATACGCCGCACTGAAGGCAGCGCTGGGTTTCATAGGCTACATCCACATCGGTAAACCCCTGTGCCACCTCATCGAAATTATTTTTTCGCTTCACCGCCCGCTTTTCCGGCATAGGCGTGCGCTGCTGAACCGGGATATGGGAACCGATTTCCGGAAAATCCTTTTCTGCAGGACGGCAGCAAGATGTCTCGGATGAACGTATACCGCACAGATCCAAAAGCATCCGGTCCGCAGCATCCCTGCCACGGGCCATGGCCTGCACCACTGTTGAAGGTCCGCTGACCGCATCACCGGCTGCGTATATCTTTTTCAGACTTGTCCGAAAATGATCATCCGTGTCAATATACCCAAAGGCGTTGATCGAAAGGCCACCTTCCGGCATACGGGGGCCGGTCTGACCAATCGCCAGAAAAGCTTTTTCAAAAGCCAGGGTGAATACCGGACTTTCTTCCATTGGAATTGGCCAGGCAATCCCATTTGCATCCGGTTTTCCAGGCTTTGTTCGTATGCAACGTAATTTTCTGAAATAACCGCTTTCCCCTTCAAAACCGATTACCTGGGTCTGATCAATAATTGCAATTCCTTCTTCCATCGCCCCTTTGATCTCTTCTGCATCCGCCGGAATATTCTCCTTTCCAAACCAGGATACCAGTGTGACATCGGCTCCGATACGCGAAAGGGTGCGGGCCAGATCAAAAGCTGCATTGCCGTCGCCGATGACGGCTACCTTCTCCTTTAATTTTTTAATCTCTTCCCGGTAAAACCGGTTCAAAAAGGAGAGACAGCCTTCCACTCCTTCCAGATCTTCTCCTTCCACACCGAGCTTACGGTCCTGCCAGGAACCGGTTGCGATCAATATACCGTCCGTTTCCTCCTGAATACGTTCAAGATCTTCGGCCAAGTTGACGGGATGGGAGAGAATGAACTCCACACCCATCTTTTCAATATAATTCAGTTCAGCATCCAGTATCTCTCGTGGAAGCCGATGGATTCCAATACCATAGCGAAGCAGTCCACCGGCTTTCTCCTCTTGATCATAGACCTTTACCTGACAGCCATGCTGAGCCAGTTGCGCAGCAGCTGCAAGCCCAGCCGGCCCGGAACCGATCACGGCGAATCGCTCTTTTCGCATAGCTCCTGGTGTTGGTTTTGGGATGTTTTCCGGATGCCGGGTTTCATAGTCGGCCAGAAAACGCTTGACCGCACGGATGGAAACCGCTTCATCCACCTGCTCTCTGCGACAAGCGGTTTCACAGGGATGGGTGCAGATCCGCCCGCAGATACCGGGAAGGATATTCTTTTCCCGGATCAATGCCAGGGCTTCCGGATATTTTCCGGCCTTGGCCAGAGCCATATACCCCTGAGCGTTCACTCCGAGCGGACAGTTTTCCCGGCACAGGGGAAGGCGTCTTTTATCAATCACCGGCCGTCCGGGCAGACTGAACCGTCCATTGAATTTGATCGCTTTTTCCGATGGATCCGCCGGGTTGATGGGACACACTTCGGCACAGCGGCCGCATAGAATGCATTTTTCATCATCCACAAACGTCTGCTGTCTCGTTAGGGTGACGCTGAACCCCTGCTGATTGTGTTTGATAGCCTCCACACGGGCCGGCAGAATGCATTCAATACGGGAATTCCGCAGGATACGGATCAACCCGGGGCGATGGGCGTAATTGAAGGTGATACCGGATGTAAGCCGCCACTCCTCTCTGGCCAGCTTCTGGTTCAAATCTGCATCCGCGTCCACCAGAGTGACTGGAATTCCCAGTTCACCCAGCTTGTTGGTGGCGGCAATTCCTGACGGTGTAGCGCCGATAACAATGACTTTATGTAAACGATCCTTAGGGCGTTTCATGCAATCGCTCCTGTCTGGCCGGCAGCTTTTTTCTCTCTGCCTTTTAATTTGGACCGGCCATATTCAAACCCTCTGGTAAATGCTTTCAGATTCATCTCTTCCGTGCCCTTGGGAACCGATGACATAATTGCTTCCCGGGCTGCTTTCTCGGAAATCAGGGATGTGACAGCTGTCACAAACCCGATCATGATGATATTGGCCATCATCGTGCGTCCGAGTTCCTCTGCCATGCGTGTGGCCGGAATATCAAAAACCTCCCGCTGGTTATCCGGATTCACCAGATCCCGATCCGTAATCAGGTATCCCTCCGGCTTGATCTGAATCTTGTATTTTTCATATGCGGACTGGGACATGCACACCAGCACATCCGCCATCTTGACATAAGGATACTGGATGGTTTTTTCCGCTATAATCACCTGAGCGCAGCAAGCACCACCTCTGGATTCCGGGCCATAAGACTGAACAAGGGTGCTTTCCCTGTGATCTCCCAAGGCAGCCGCCATTCCCAGAATTTTTCCAGCCAGCACAATACCCTGGCCGCCGAATCCGGTCACAATCACTTCCGTTTTGCTGATTTTTTTTGCCATATCTACCTCACCCGGTTTTCCGGTTTTCCGCTGTCCCTTGTTCCTGGGGCCAGTACATCTTACGATAGAGTTCATCACAGGTAGGCCGGTCAATATCGATAAATTTGCCCAGAATCACTCCCTTGTTGAAATCCACATCCAGCTCAGCGGGATTGGCGCCGTTTTTCACAATGGTGTTTTCATGATATTTTTTCAAGGTCTCCAGGGTTTTTTCCTTGTTCCTCCGCCCGTAATTGATCGGACAGGGCGAAAGCACTTCGATAAAAGAAAACCCTCTGCGCTGGATAGCCTCCTGAATGGAATCCGCCAGATCCCGTGCATGCAGCATAGTCCAGCGGGCCACATAAGTGGCTCCGGATGCATAGGCCAGGAGGGGAAGATTAAACGGGGTTTCCGAATTTCCAGCCGCGGTGGTAGCGGATTTTGCCTTATGGGGTGTGGTGGCAGCCACCTGTCCGCCGGTCATGCCGTAGGTCAGATTATTGACGCAGACCACCGTCATATCCATATTGCGACGGGCAGCGTGAATAAAATGATTCCCGCCAATGGCAAACAGATCCCCATCACCGGAAAACACGATTACATTCAAATCCGGTCTGGCCATCTTGATCCCGGAGGCAAAAGGAATAGCCCGGCCGTGTGTGGTGTGAAACGAATCGATATTGATATATCCGGCCCCACGACCGGAACAGCCGATGCCGGAAACCATAGTGAACTGATTATACGGAATATTGCTCTGTTTGATGGCGGACAGGCAGGAGGTGAAAACCGATCCGATACCGCATCCCGGACACCAGATATGAGGAATCCGCTCCATCCGGACCAGATCTTCCAGGGGATGGGCCATGATCTCTGTTTCATTTTTTTTCATGCCAGGAACTCCTTTGCAATTTTCAGGACATCATCCGGCGGAACGACAGCGCCACCCGTATGACCGGCAATGAAACTGGGGACAATGCCTGCACAGCGCTGCACTTCCCGGCTGATCTGCCCCATGTTGATTTCAACGGTAATAAACCCTTTGACCTTTTTGGCCAGATCCCGGATACGCTGCTCCGGAAATGGCCATACGGTGATCAGCCGCAGCAGCCCCATGCGAATCCCCATAGCGCGGGCTTCTTCCACGGCCGTATACGCCGTACGTGCGGAGACACCATAGGAGACCAAAACGATTTCCGCATCCTTGAGCCGGTAATCCTCTGTGAGAATAATGTCATCCAGATTGTTGCGAATTTTTCCGAGAAGCCGCTCCATCATCTCCTTCTGGATATCCACGGACATAACCGGATACCCTTTTTCATTATGGGTGAGGCCGGTCACATGCACATTATAGCCATCCCCGATGGCCGGCATGGGAGCCACTCCCAGCGGCCCCGGCTGAAACGGTTTGAAGCGGTCTTTGCGTCCTGTGGGCTTTACACGTGAAAAGGTCTTGATTTTTCGCCCCTCGGGTATGATCACTTTTTCACTCATATGCCCCACAATCTCATCCGACATGATAAACACCGGCGTACGGTATTTTTCGCTCAGATTAAAGGCTGTAATGGTCAGGTCAAACATCTCCTGGGGAGAAGACGGTGCCAGAGCGATAATTTCATAATCACCATGAGACCCCCAGCGCGCCTGCATCATATCTCCCTGAGCACCCTGAGTGGGAAGACCGGTGGATGGCCCGGCTCTCTGAACATTGACCACCACGCAAGGTGTTTCCGTGACCACTGCCAGCCCCACGGTTTCCATCATCAGACTGAAACCAGGCCCTGAAGTGGCGGTCATGGTTTTGAAACCAGCCCAGGCTGCTCCGAGAATAGAAGTCATGGCAGCAATCTCGTCTTCCATCTGAATAAAGGTACCGCCCACATGGGGAAGCCGGACAGACATCTGCTCCGCCACCTCTGTGGCCGGTGTAATCGGATACCCTCCGAAAAATTTACAGCCTGCCGCAATGGCCCCTTCGGCGCAAGCCTCATCGCCGTTGATAAAATGTTCACCTGTGAGGACTTGTGATTTCATATTTTTCATTATCCATGGTTCATCAGTTTATAACATGAATCTTCTGACCGGCATTGTCCGGCAAAATCAGACCGCTTCCTCCGAATAGATGGCAAATTCCGGACACAGCAGTTCACAGTAATGGCAGTTCAGGCAATCCTCTTTTTTCACCTGGGGTGGATGATAGCCTTTGACATTGAACTTCTTTGAAAATTCAAGAACTTCCCGTGGGCAGTATTCAATGCAATACCCACACCCCTTACATCTTTCCTCAATAATATGAACCCTGCCCCGTGTGATCTGAATCTCACCGGAATCAAGGGGAACCCTCCAGTATTTCATAACCCTGTCCTCAAATATCCTTCTGGTTCGGTTGTCAAAAAACATCCAAATGGATGATTTTTACACCTCATTTTTCAAAAAAACAACCATTATGACAAAACATGAAAAAAAGAAACGGGAAAGTCTGCCATTTTTAAGGGGGGGTATTCAGGGGATGGTTGGAATTTTATGATTGATGGTTAATCGTTTTCACACCCGTAGGGGCAATCCCTTGTGGTTGCCCGTATTGTCTGATTGCCCATGTTGTCTGATTGCCCATGTTGCCCGCAATTTTATAGGTCAGCAGGTGAAAGATGTTCATAAAAAATTCGGGTGGGCGCAAACAGTTCGGGTACCCACAAGCAATTCGGGTACCCACAAGGGGTACCCCTACGAGATTCGATATTTGCCCAATTTCATCAGGCATAGAATATTGGAATTCCAGGGATGCCTTCTTACCTGTCTTTCATTTCAGGGATTCATTTATTCATTAATCGGAAAAAACTATACGGCTGAGCCTCAAGCGCACCTCCAAATGAAAGCGGCCCATAATCGTTTCAATTATCTTTCCAGGGATTGTTAACCGGAAGATTACTTGCCTTAAAGTCAATTACATTTCGCGTAACCAATACCAAATTATGTGTATAAGCAATTGCTGCGATAAGACTATCGATAGAAGACATCGGCATTCCAGACTTTTCAGCCTGGCCTTGCATGACTCCCCAATTCTCGGCAACGGTAAGGTCAATTGAATAAATACGGTCTTGATAATCTTCCAATAATGTGTTGAGCCACTCCGTCAATCTGTTTTTTCGTTTTGAATCCGGCAATCTTGTAAGCCCCTTACGGATTTCACCAACAGTAATAACACTCAAAAACAGTCTCTCCGAAGGTGTATTTTTCAGCCAATCCAAAACCATTGGATTTGGAGATTTTTTAACGATTTCCGATATGACACAAGTATCCAGTAAGTATTTCACAGGTCAATACTCCTGGGAGAATCCTTTTGTCTTTCAATTTCAAAGTCGCCATCTATTTTCGGACATCCAAGCAAAAAATCTTTAAAGGAAGGCTTACTGGAAATCAAATCTTCATAATCATTTACAGAAACTACGACTACTGTTTTTTCCCCTCGACGAGTTACATACTGAGGACCTTTCTTTAAGGCATCTGCGACAATTTTGCTGAACCGGGCCTTTGCATCCTGCAATTTCCAAATTGTTTTCATGGTTCCTCCTATGATCAAATCATATGGTCAGTCTAGTCAGATTGTTCAAGTTTGTCAAACTGAAATTTAGGATTTCTAAAAGATGTTACAGTATTTGAATTCCGAAATTCCGGTGACAACTAAAATAATTTAAAGATGATCTTGAGTTGGCAAACAGTCTGATATTTTTATAATAATTGAAATCACCGATAAATTTGAAAAAATGAATTGATTGATAGATTGTCAACCTATGCAATATTCATAAATAATTTTAAAAATGTACAACATTCCGAATTATAAGGCAATGAAAGAAAACGAAAAAGCATTTGCTTCCCTTCCTGCTGATATATTCACTGATGATGGTCTAATTAAATTGTCGGAAATGATCCCCAGTAAAAACGGAGCGGTGAATACCTTTTGGTTAAGGTCTCACTCCAATATTTCTGTTGTTCCAAACAAATATGCTGACTCCATTGTGGAGTATCTTCTTGCAGATCCAAAACTAAGGAAGTCATCTTCAATACGGGTCATTCCTCACCGCAATATTTGTAGTCGAGCTCAAATGTTCGGTCCATCATTCCGAAAAGCTGTCTCGTTGGTGCTGTCAAAGGGATATCCCACGAAAAGCGAATTTTATCTGCCTGAAAAAAAGGATAATGTGTTCAATGCAGCTCTTCTATTACATTTAAAAAAACGGCAGGAAGAAAAAGACAACCCAATTCTTGTGATGGAGGTTTGGCAGTATTGTCCAAGGCATTCTGAAGTGTTTTACATCCATGCTGAGTCGCCGGATTTCTCGACACATATATTGCATCTTGATGGTGCAATCATTCACTTTGATCCCGAGGAGGTTACGAAGCTTTTTCAATTCTGCAACAAAATTATGAATAAAGATTATGAAAAACAATTTCGAATTGATGGGGAGATTCCAATTGAGGACATGTTGAAGATCGTTTCGACTTATTTACCCGTAAAGGAATTAGTAGACGAGGCGTTCGAAGTCCGTGACAGGACCACTGACCATTAGCACTGAACTACGATTATTGTATTGAGGACGGCCATCAATGTTAATAAAGATAAAAGCATTCTTATGCGTGACATGCCAAAAAAGCTTGGAGAGACACGATTTGAGTGGCTCCTTTCCCAGCGAGGGTTTCAATTGTAAACGAACACAATCTTGAAAAAAAGGATCCTTGTTAAAAGGAAACGACCAGATTATTATTTCTGGAGCGATGGTATTCATGGATTAGCTGTGAGTTTCGGTGACGCTTACCTATCTTTACTTTCTGACATAGGTTTCCACTTGATAGTTCGAACACATACCGGCATTAACTCCAGACAGCTTGATTTTCATTCGAACCTTTTCCGGAGATCCTTTTTTGCCTCTTGCCAGTCCACGATCTTTTCTTTTTCCGAACGAAGTCGCAGTTCTGTTTCCTGCAAAGCTTTCTCGTGCCACTCAGGAGATTCTATCTGATCCTCTTCATTAGACAGATCTTCCCAAATGGCTTCCATTACCTTCAATTTTTCTTCTCTGGAAAGCCGCTTTATTTCAATGGCGTACTGCATAATGTTACATCCTTTTTTTTAGGGAAATTCCGAGGACCTTATTCAACTCAGACAAACCATTGCACTCATGTCGAAAGAAAAAATATTTATCTGTAAACATTTCGACGATTTCCGATTTTTACAACGAGAACATACAACTCTTCATCTTTAATATCGCAAATAATCCGGTAGTCACCCACCCGATAGCGCCATAACCCGCCAAGCTGACCTGTCAGAGCCTTGCCGTTGCAGCGAGGATTCTCCAGTATGGCTATGCGCTCATCCATGAAATCTATGATACGCCGCGCCGCCTGTTTGTCAATTTTTCTGAGCTGGGTCTTTGCTGTATCGGTGTACTTAATCGTCCAGGCCAAGGTCTTTTCTCACTTCAGCAGTTGAATATACCTTCTCCCGGCCTTTGCGAACTCGCTCCAACACATCTGCGGCAAGGTAATAATCCTCTATATCTTCAATGCCTCGCTCGATGATCTCTCGCAAATAAAAAGCCTTGGTGCGCCCTGTCTTGGATGCAAGAAAATCAAGCCGTTTTTCGGTTTCAGGGGCAAGGCGAATCGAAGTAGCCATATCGTAAAACCTCCGTTGAATATATGTATTCATTGTATTCCATTCAATTGAAAACTGCAACATAAAGGTGAAATATATAACCGCAAAAAACTGGTACCCACAAGCTATTCGGGTACCCACAAGGGGCACCCCTACGCGATTCAATATATACTCAATTTTATCAGAACCGGAACATAGATCGGGCAACCATTATGAATATCGTATTGACTCCCGTTATTCCGGTATATATTTTGATAAATACAATCCATTGCATCAAAAAAGATAACCAGCAAATAAGCAGGAGGAACACCATGGCAAACCCGGAAGAAATGTATCAGTGCCAGACCACGAGTTGCGGTTATATCTACAACCCGGACAAAGGCGACCGGAAAGGGAAAATTGAAAAAGGAACAAAGTTTGAGGATTTACCGGATGATTGGAAATGCCCGGTATGCGGAGCCAGTAAGAAAGCATTCAAACCGCCGGCGGGACCAGATTCCGGAGCTGCATCCAGTCAATAGTTATTGATTTCTCCCCTGTATGGCAAGCCCATGAACATGCATAGGAAAAAAACCTGAAGAATCCGGATATTGATTGATTTATTTCTATGAGCTAATTTCAAAAGTCTGTTTTTGTCATTCCGGCAAAGGCCTGACACGCAGTGCAGTTTTCCAAGCCGCCAGGCGCAACCGTAGCGCTATCCAGTATTTTCAGCTCTTTTCTGGACACCGGCCTTCGCCGGTGTGACGGTTTTTCATCGTTTTAAAATTAGCTCATAAGGCAATAAAAATTATTTCATTTCCGGAAATAACCCGGCGATTCCCTGTTCAGAAGCCTTGCAGATTCCTCTCTCGGTGATAAACCCTGTGATCAGCCTTGCCGGCGTGACATCAAATACAGGATTTCCGCAGGGGCTTTCCGCAGGAGGAACAAGCACTTTTACAGTCTTCCCATCATGCAGCCCCTGGATATACCGAACCTCGTCCGGTTCCCGATCTTCAATCGGAATCTCCTGCAATCCATCCCGTAAGGTCCAGTCAAATGTGCTGGACGGAAGCGCCACATAAAACGGTATCCCGTTATCTTTTGCAGCCAGTGCTTTTAAATAGGTGCCGATCTTGTTGGCCACATCTCCGGTATAGGTGGTTCGATCCGTGCCGACTATCACAAGATCCACCAGCCCGTGCTGCATGAAATGCCCCCCGGCATTATCCGTAATCACCGTATGGCTGATCCCGTGTTTTCCCAGCTCCCAGGCGGTCAGCCGGGCACCCTGATTCAGAGGCCGCGTCTCATCCACCCACACATGGATATCCAGCCCGCGATCAAACGCCGCATACATGGGAGCGGTTGCGGTTCCATAGTCCACACACGCCAGCCATCCTGCGTTGCAATGTGTCAGGATATTCACGGTATTCCTGTCTTTCTTTTTACTGATTTCCTCGATAACCGAAAAACCATGCTCACCGATCCTTCTACAGTTTTCCACTTCTTCTTCTGTGATTGCGGAAGCTTCATTTTTTGCGGCTTCAATTCGATCCCTGCCGCGCATGCCTCTGATCGATGCAAAAACCCGATCCACAGCCCAGGCAAGATTGATGGCTGTGGGTCTAGCGGCTTTTATCCGGTTGCATTCCTTTGCCAGATCATCATCCGACATTGTATTGTCCGGGGAGGAGACGGCTGCCAGATAAACGCCATAGGCTCCGGTCACTCCGATCAAAGGCGCCCCTCTGACAAACATCTCCCGAATGGCTGTGATCACATGATCCACATTCCGAAGCTCCGCCACCACAAATTCATGCGGCAGCAGCCGCTGGTCAATTACATGGACAACCTGTTCATTCTTATCAAGCCATATTGGGCGGATATTCAAACCGTCTACTTTCATCGTTAAATCCTTTCATCCAATCCGGCATGGCCGGAGTCAGACAACCGTAAAATCAGAATCGATGCTCTCCAACATCTCCTCCGCATGATCCAACGTCACCTGGGTGATCTTTTCGCCGCCCAGCATTCTGGCAATCTCTTCCACACGTTTTTTAGCGGAAAGCAGGGTTACGCTGGTCTGGGTTCTGCCGGCGGATATGGCTTTTGAGATTTTATAATGATGCGCTCCGAACTTTGCAATCTGCGGAAGATGGGTAATGCAGATCACCTGATGGGTTCCGGCCAGGGTTGCCAGTTTCCGGCCGACCACCTCAGCCACACCGCCTCCGATCCCTGCATCCACTTCATCAAACACAATTGTCTCAACCAAATCCGTTCTGGCCAGAATTGCCTTCAATGCCAGTACAACCCGGGACAGCTCTCCTCCGGATGCAATATCCGTAAGCGGTTTCATGGACTCCCCGATATTGGGAGAGATCAGAAACCGTGCAGTATCAAATCCGGTTTCAAGAAGCAGTTTCCCATCATCCGACAGATACCTGGCGGTTCCTGCTGCGGATGGAACCAATTCCAGAAGAATGCTGAATTCGGTCTGGGGCATCTTTAAATCCGACAACTCGCTTTCAACCTTCTTTGCCAGATCCCGTGCCGCCTGTTTCCGTTTTTTTGAAAGCTGCCGGGCAATCTCAATGGTTTCCTGATGAAGACAGATCAGCTCCTTTTCGGTTTCCTCCATCTGTTCATCCAGGTTGCCGACATCCTGCAACTCTTTTTCCACCAGATTCAGATGCGCCAGAACGGTCTCGATGGTTCCGCCGTATTTCTTTTTCAAGCGGATGATCGCATTCAGCCGATCCTCAACCTGTTCAAGTCGTCCGGTATCGGTTTCGATGGTATGGGCATACTGCCGGAGTTCTCCTGTGATATCCTCCAATCCATAGACGATTTCACTGATTTTTTTCGATTTTTCCGCAAGGATAGAATCAATGGCACTGACCTGATCCAGTTGTTTTCCGGTTTCAACCAGACGCTCATTCACAGACCCCTGCCCGTCATATAAAATTTCGATCACCTGATAAATGGACTTGCAGAGAAGCTCGCTGTTTTTCAATTTTCTCTTTTCCGTTTCCAGTTGTTCATCTTCACCGGGAAAAAGAGAGCTATCCTGAATCTCCTTTTTCTGAAAGGCCAGTAATTCAAGATGATCCTGCTGCCTGCTTTTCTGGTTTTTCAACTGCTCCTGTTTCTTGATCAGGGGAAGAATCCGGTGAACATTACGGAAGACCGATTCCCGCTGCTTCAACAGTCCGCCATACTGATCCAGAATCAGCAAGTGCTGATCCTCCTTCAAAAGACCCTGGTGAGCATGCTGTCCGGAGATGCCGGCAAGATTCTCCGTGATGTCCGTAAGCTGCTGCATCGTGGAGAGGCGGCCATTGATAAACACCTTATGCCGGTCATTCCTTGCAATCACTCTCCGGACAATCAGCCCTTCTTTGGGGTCCAGCCCCTGCAACTCCATCAGTTGTGAAATGTTCCCATCCGGCTTTACATCAAAATTTGCTTCCAGTTCTGCGGATTCCGAACCGGTGCGGATCAGACGGCTTGTTGCACGGCTTCCCAGCAGGAGATTGACCGCATTGATGATAATCGATTTGCCGGCGCCTGTTTCACCGGTCAGAACCGTCAATCCCTCTGAAAACGGAATATTCAGATCATCGATAATGGCAAAATTCCGTATGGATAGTTCACGCAGCATAGTTTACACTCGATGTTCAAGTTTTTAGATAATTTGTTCAAATCCAAGGCGGAAAAAAATTTTGACCGCAGGCATACTGCGCGTATTCCGAGGATCAAAATTTTTTTCCAACGCAGGAGTTGGGCAAATTAGCAAAAACTTGATCATCGAGTTACACATTGAACCGGAAATTGATAATATCCCCATCCTGCACAATATAGGTTTTTCCTTCCAGGCGGACGGTTCCTCTTTTTTTGGCTTCCGTATAACTGCCCGCATCCATCAGATCCTTGTAAGCAACAACCTCCGCCCGGATAAATCCCTTTTTGATATCCGAATGGATCACTTCCGCAGAATCAACAGCCTCTGTCCTGCTTTTAATGGTCCATGCCCTGACTTCATCTTCTCCTACGGTAAAAAAAGAGATCAGCCCGAGAATCTCATAAGACTTTTTTATCACCCGGTCCATGGCAGACGCTGTAATATCAAACTCCGCCAGGAACTCTTCTGCTTCTTCCTGAGTCATCTGTGAGAGTTCATGTTCCAGTTTTCCACGGATCACCATAAAGTGATCTGTTTCCGTCAAAACACCGGAATCCGTCATATCCGCATTTTCATCATCATTATTATAAAGCACCAGAACCGGTTTTGCCGAAACAAATGCAAATCCCCTCAAAGCCTGGGCGCAAGCCAATTCCGGATCATTTCTCAGGGGCTTTTCATGGTTCAGGCACTCCAGACACCTCTGCAGCAAAGACGGTTCTTCCGGATTTATTTTTTTCCCCCTTTTTTTATCCAGCTCAATCCGTTCAAGACGCTTCTCCACCACGACAAGATCTGTAAATATCATCTCCTGGTCCAGTTCAAGAATATCCGCCTTGGGTTTTGGATCTTCGCTTCCAAACCCTTTAAAATTCCTTACAACGTGGATGAGCGCATCGCAGTCCCGGATTTCATTCCAGACATGCGGATCATTTTTTGATGATTTGCGGCCAGGCAGAAAATATTCCACCTGAGCATAGATTGTTTTTCTCGGATTGTACATTCTGCTCAAAATATCAACCCGTTCATCCGGAACCGGTATGGTGCCGATCTGAGCTTCACCCGAATGCCCCGCACCTGCTGTATTTTTTGTCAACGCCTCAAAAATCGTTTTTTTCCCGGCGCCGGATGCACCGATAATGCCTAATTTCATTTAATTCCCCCTGAATGCGGTATGGCTGCCCGATATGATTCGCATTCAATTCAAAATCCGTATCTGAAACACCTTCCAACCTTTGATTCAAAAATATCGGAGACAAGTTATACCCGAAGCAAGGGCCAAGGCAAATAAAAAATACAGGAATTTGTATTTCCTTTGACACAAATTAAAATTTATCCTACTATCGGCCAATCCATCCACCTGATAAAAATTCCGGTACGTTTTCAGACAAGTGTGAAATATTTTTAATTTTTTTTGACATCTTACCTGTTTGAATTGCTCAGAGCAGAAGCAGTATTAACCTGGCTGACCTGCAACAAGATCCTTATGGAAGGATGTTCTCAGGACAGCCTCTTAACACGAAGGGAGGTTCAAAATGGGTGACAGCATTTATAAAATCATTGAAGTTGTCGGCACAAGTGATATTTCATGGGAAGCGGCTGCAAAAAATGCAGTGGAAACAGCCGGAAGAACGCTGAAAGACCTCAGAATCGCAGATGTGGTAAAAATGGATATGAAGGTTGAAAATGGGAAAGTCATCTCATACAGAACACGGGTCAATATTTCTTTTAAATACGAAACATAATCAAAAGATTCCGCAAAACCGCAACTCATGTCCTTTCATTTGATGTAAAACCGGACATGAAGCAGCCTCCAATCCGGTTCCAGATCACAAAAGGGCTGACCAAATCCGGTCAGTCCTTTTCGCAATTTATCACTATAAAAAATTGATATTGCGATTTTTCAATTTTTACTATATGAGTCTTTTTACCATAAAAGTGGACAGGGCATACGGAAAAACACTCCAAAAAAAACGTAAAATTCCGTGAATCGGATTTGCTCCGACAACCCGGAAGATCGATCCGAATACCCTTTTTTCAAATACATCGAAACAGGAAGTCATACATGACATTGTACAAACCATTTTCAATGCGGCGGACACATGACCGTTACAAAATCGAAGGTGGAAAAATCGGAGTAATCAACCATCTTTACACAAAAACTGGATATATTTACGATATCAGCATGGGAGGACTTGCGTTTCATTACGTTGATAATGGAGAGGCCAAAAATGAATTTCCATTTCTGGCCACACTTTCCATCACCATAAAAAAAAGAGGTTTCTTTTTACAGAATATTGCATTTAAAACCATTTCCGACCGCACAATCCAGCCTGCTTTTCTGGAAATGCGTCAACGCTCCGTACAATTCATCGAAATCCCACAAGAAAAAAAGCTCCACCTGGAATACCTGATACTGGAATTGACCAGTGAAAAAATCAGGGATAACCGTTCCGGCAGAGACAGACGCGAAAGCCACCTCCAGCCCTATATACCCCCGGCACTCTTATTTCAACAGATTCGATCCGAACGGCGTGCTGGTTTTGAAAGAAGAGGTTTATTATTTAATCCAAACCATTAGCATCACACAAATACCTGGAATTATTTTTTATAGAAAAGAATGAATCTCCGGCTGGGAAAAAATATTTTTTGAATATTGACCGTTACAGAATATTTCGTTATACTTCCGCCCATGTTAATCTGCTCGTCGAATTTTGTCTTTCGCCTTTTTATTCTCATTCACATCATAATGATCAATCAAATATCAAACAGTAATACATAATAACCGGAAACATGGAATTATCATGAATAATATCAATAGAATTCTGATTGAAAAACCCAACCTGGAAGAACTGACAAAAAAATATACTGTTGCAGATCTCCACTTTCACTCCAATCATTCTGATGGGAAAAACAGCATTGATGAGATTGCAAAAACAGCAGAAAAGCTGAATATCGGCATTGCCGTAACAGACCATAACGAAATTCAAGGAGCTGTTGAAATCAGCAAGAACCAGAATATTTTAAGTATTCCCGGAATTGAAGTGACATCCAAGGAGGGGACACATATCCTTGTATATTTTCGAAAGATTACGGATCTGAAAACCTTTTACAAAAAAAATATCAAACCCAATCTGGGACATGATCAAATGAGTTCCATCTCTCTTCATCTTCCGGAAATCATCAAAGCTGCAAAATGTTTTGACTCTCTTACCGTGTTTCCCCATCCGTTTGGCAGTGCCTATGCCGGTGTCTGCAATTCAAGCCTTTCAGCAGAACAACAGGCTTCCCTTCTGAAAGCAATTGATGGAATCGAGGTCTTAAATGCCGGCAACATGAAAAAATCAAATCTGCGAAGTGCCATGCTGGGATTCAATCTGAATAAAATTGTAACCGGGGGAAGTGATGGCCACTCTGTCAGTCATATGGGAAAGGTTGTCTGCTATTCGGATTGCACAAACACCCTGAATGATTTTTTCAATGCCCTGAAAAATCATGAAAACAAGGTGATCGGAAAAGAGATCAGCATGATTCGCAAAGTCACCTCCCACAGCATGAAGCTGAAAAGCAATTTTAAAAACTACCAGAATATCATCGAAAAAAACATTCAATATGGCCGTGCTGTTTTACACCTGAAATCCAAAATGCTGCGCGAAAACTTCAACTTAAAAGCATTTTAGCCGGATAATTATGAATCGTGCCGAACCAGATGAATGATATGTTTGAAAAGCTGGATTGTTCTCCGCAGGATCGTCTGATAGACCGCAGCAACAGGCATCTAAACTATCTCCGGGTATCCATAACCGACCGCTGCAATCTGAACTGCAAGTATTGCCTGCCCTTTTCCTGCCACTCCAAACAATCTCATCATGACATCCTGCGGTACGAAGAGCTTTTACACCTGATCCGGATCTTCAGGGATCTTGGAATTTCAAAAATCCGGATAACCGGAGGGGAGCCGCTGGTTCGAAAAGACATCATTCCATTTCTTTCCCAGCTCCATGAAATCAACGGAATCGATGACCTTGCCATGACAACCAACGGCCTGCTTTTGCAGGATCATCTGGTTAAAATCAAGTCCGCCGGGATCAGGAGGCTCAACATCAGCCTGGATTCATTGAACCCCGAAAACTATCACAGGATTACCGGTCATGACGTATTTCAAAAAGTGTGGGAAGGGATTCTTGCGGCTGAAAAAATGGGTTTTTACCCCATCAAGATTAATGTGGTCGCACTCCGGGGGATTAATGATCATGAATTAATTGATATGGCAAGGCTTTCCCTTTCCCATCCGTTTCATATCCGGTTTATCGAATATATGCCCATTGGTGATTCTACCCTGCAACTGGAAAAGCCTCTGTTCACCCCGGAAATACTGGAACAAATCTCAACATTGGGAGAGCTTTATCCGGTTGAGCGGGGAAAAATGGATGGCCCGGCCAGACGGTTCCGGTTCAAGAATGCAAAAGGGGAAATCGGTTTCATCAGCCCGATCAGCCGGCACTTCTGCCGGACATGCAACCGGCTCAGGCTGACAGCCGGCGGATTTTTGCGCACCTGCCTGCTGTCCGATCATCAGACCGATCTAAAAACACCTCTCCGATCCGGTTTTTCAGACCAGCAGGTTGCCGATGTGATTCTGAGTGCCATCCGCCAAAAACCAACATCTCACGATCTGAACAGCAAACAGGCAGGTCAGATCGCAAGTCCCATGTCCGCGATCGGCGGTTGACATTCACACGAGCCAATTTCAAAAGTCTGTTGTTGTCATTCCGGCGAAAAATAGACACGCAGTGCAGTTTTCCAAGCCGCCAGGCGCAACCGTAGCGCTATCCAGTATTTTCGGCTCTTTTCTGGGCACTGACTTTCGCCGGTGTGACGTTTTATGATCGTTTTGAAATTGGCTCACACCCCTAAAAAGCTGCAAAAAGGCTGATCATCACTTCATAGGGCCGGATCTCTTCAATCGTCATCCGGGAAGAATTCCGGTAATGTTTTTCAAAATCGATTTCCGAAGCATCAAACCCAACCTCGATTCCAAACGACACCTTCCGGTCTCTCATAAACTCTATACCAACAGCCCCGAAAAGACCGGGAGAGGCGCCATCAACATAATCACCGGCTGCAAGGTGGTACATCACCCCTGCCCGGGCATAAGGCGCAACACTTGATTTGGGAAACAGCGTAAAGCCAAGATTCGCATTTACCGGAAAGGTAAAAAAATAGAAATTATCATCTGCCCCGGCAGTCATAAGATAACTCATGGGGCCGAATCCTGTGCCGATCCGGAAACCGGAATCAAACTCATAATAGGGTTGAAAAGAGACTCCCACAGGAATATTCCAGCTGTCTTCCGCATCATATCCCGCTGCCTCGAGATTGTCTTCATACAGATCCACCACATCGCCGTAACCGGTCACGCCCGTAAGCCCGACCGGAAAACGCCATCCTTTGGCTTCCGCAGATCCGCTCATACATACAACAAGACACAAGATTCCAAATGCAATGCAGCAATGTAATTGTAAAAATACCAGCAACCGTTTCATCTTAATCCTCCAAACATGTTTAGCAATCGTGTAAATTCCGAAAAAATAACCAGGATATTTCATTGTCAAAGCAATATCAGCAAAATTTATCCTTGTGTCAACAAACGAATGGAGAATAACGCATTTTCCCGGGGGAAAAAATATAATCTGCATCCGCGAAAAACCGATGCCGGCATTAAAAACAAGTATTCGCTTCTGATCACTTCGAATTCGATCCGGTTTTTACCCAGCCTTCTGCATGTTACATAAACAATATTATTGACATGAAATCGGCTTTCACATATGTTCATTTTCAAAAAAAACAATGTCTTAGTGCGTAAAGCCAGATTGGTGTTTCTTGTAGAGTGGGAAAGTCTCCACCAGGCAAGGTTCAGCAGACCACCCAAACTGAGTGTTGCGTGGTCGAAAAAAATGCACATGCCAAGATAACCCACATGAATCTTATACAAGAAATGCTATTGTGTCTGTAAAGGAAGATGCCGCTCTCCTTTTTCAACTATCTCAGACTCTCTGCTGCATTGGCAGACGACGACATTAGTGGCATCCGGTTTTAATCCTTTTCATGCTTTTTTTAATTACAATTACTTATTTTCACGAACAGCGATTGATATCACCTAATTCATAGATAAAGGGAATCACACTATAATTTGTTACCAGCCACACAGAAAAGAAGGAGTAACCGCAATGACAGAGAAAACTTATCATCTGAGGGCAGAAGCCGTACCTTTTAGCTGGGCAGGGTTAACCAAGTCACAAAAAGCAGCTTTTTATGACATCGCGACGATTTTGAATGAAACAATAAAGAAACTTAAGCCGCCTTCGGAAGAGAAGGATCGCTATGAAGAATGGAAGTTTCATCAAAGTCCCTTTCAGATCGATGCCAATCGGTCAAGCCGAATGGTTTTACTTTCGGGCGAACGGGGGGCTGGTAAAACGTCCGTGTTGATATCTCTCTTATATGCCACCACCCAGCACAGTAAGTGGTTAGAATATTATCCAACAGACAATACCCCAGATGAAGACAAAACTCCGCAATACGAAAACCTTCCAACTATCCTTGAAAAGATAAAAAATAGAATTGTATGGCTTGAGACCATCGACCTGGAAGCTTTGACGAGGACAACCAACCTGCTGGGATCAATCTTGATCCGGATAGAGAACGCCATAAGCAGAACCAATAGAAAAAATGCCTCCAAACCATTTGATTTTATCACCGGAGCATTGGAGCGAACCGGCCCTGAAGAAGACCCTGTGGCCGTCCTGCAGAAGCTTAAACGCGATATTGCCCTTGCCTGGGATGGAAACATTGCCGAACGAGGCGCACACCTGGACCCGGAACCGTATGCAATGGAAATTTTTGAGGCAGAAGAAGCAAGGTTGAGGTTTACGGACAGGCTTGGCTGGGTTTTGGCGGCGCTGGCAGAGAAATTTGTTCCGAAAAACAATATTGAAAATCCATTATTTATTCTTCCCATAGATGATTTTGATCTGAACCCTGAACGAGCGACAGACCTTCTCCGTCTTCTGCGGATGCTGTCAGTACCGAGATTATTTTTCATGATTCTTGGGAAAAGAAGCCTGGCAGAGGTGATTATGAGTCTCCATCGCGCCGGAAAGATGGGAGAGCTGGTTGCCAACATACACGCCGAGACCTGTCTGCCCATCTCTGCAGAACAATTCAGCGGACTGGCAAGATCCATTGCCGCCGATGGTACGCGAAAGCTGCTTCCACCGGCTCAGTCGATCGAAATTGAACTGATGTCCCCTGATGAAAGCATACGGTTCAAACCATTTCACAACTCCCTGGAGTTAGGTTCGTCTCAAAATTCGGTTGATGAACCAAATGACCTTAAAAATCTGTTAAACATTTTTTCCGTTGAGATCGATACTGCTCTGAAGGAAGAGTTCTCGAATAAAAATTCAACTGTTTATAAAATCGCAGGGGCTGAAATCAGCTCTTTTTATGATTTTCTTCAACCTTATCCGATCTGGCGAGACAAGGCCTATCCGATGAAGTATTCAGGATCAAATCTTTTACGTTCTTCCCCGCGTCACATTGCTGATTTATGGTTTAGTCTTAAAAGGATTAGTGAAAAGTTACCAAAAAAAACGGTTGAAGTAGCGTCTATAAAGCTTAAAAAATTGATTGGCTTAATTGGAAGTGAGACGCTGCAGGGAATACAGGAAGATCCACACATTATGATTAAAGACAGACAACTTTTAATAAGCGCCATTCAACCGGAAACAGATGGAGAATGGCTCCAGGAAATGAGCGGATTTTGTTCCTTATCAACCTGCCGTGATGCCTGGGTCATAGATAACTTCAACACTACTGCTGATACCGATAAAATACGAAACACTTTACATGCTAACAGATTTTCCAACTGGATTATCGCTCATAAAAAAGGCGGATCAATTAAGCTTTCTACTCGTACCACTGCTTTACTGGTTACCCTTAGTGATTTGCTGGCTCTTAAACATGTAGGCGGTCTTGCTGGGCACCACCCGCTACAGCCGAACAACCTGACCTTGGATTGGGCAGTGACGGAATGGGATCTCCCCGGTGATGAAGAAAACCCGCGATTTAGTTGGCCTGCCCCGAAATGGACGAGCTTCTGGGAATTTGAATTTCTTGCAGACGGATGGTGGTGGTGGGGAATTCAAAAAATTGCTTATCACGCTTCAAAATTAAACTCCTCCAATCAAAATATGTTTCTGTCCCTCACTTGGATAACTATAATCACAATGGTGCTAAGAAACGATGAAACAGATAACGAGCCTTTTTTAAAAAACAGAGAGTCTTTCAAAAAGTGGATGGATGAGTTTATTAATAAAATTAATAACAATATTAATAATAATGATGAGATACAAAAATGTTTTGAGAAATGGATAAAGCCTCTGTATCAAGAAACGGAATGCCTTTGTAAGAAATGGGAAGAAGAAAGTAATACACGCCGTACCAGAATTGAATCATGGCTAATGCACTTGGCTTTACTTCTTGCTCCTGAATATAATCTGCCAATAACAATTATTAAGAAGTTTCTTCCAGATGGGAAGAATAATACCTCATTTGAAAATTTTGTTAAAACAAATGCACCTTTAATCCGTCGAATTCGTTGTATCAACATGCAGAAATATATCAAAAAAGATGCACCGGAAACACAAAAACTGGCCATGCGGTTTGGCATTATTCCCACCCATTTTATGAGTTATGCTCAGCGACTTACAAAAGCAATCAGTGAACTCGGCCTGAGAATCCAGCCGGAAAACAAAAAAGCTATATCCGCAATAAATAGTGCAAGAAAGGCACTCGACAACACCATGTCAAGCATTGATAATCTCCAGGCAGGAGGATGGAAAGTAGACCCCAAAATGTTACCTAACAATATTCTGATTGAATGTTTGTATAATTGTGAAGAAACAATATATCATATGAAAAAGTTGAAAACCGCTACAAAATCTGATTCCAACACGTCTTCAATTGTTAATCTTCAGCAGGAGCTTTTTGCAGTTCTAAGTGCGATCTGTGATGAGAAATGCTTGGAAGAGATAAAAAATTTGAATTTTACATCAAAATCTAAAATTAAAAAGCTCACGGATCTCATGGAGAAACATAAAACACCTAATACAGATATGTATCCTTACAACAATTGGCAAGGAGGTCTGCTCCGCCCGGTAGTACGAACGAGACATCCAAAAACTCCAATTGCGTCTTAAGTCTTATAGGAGAACAAAAAATGAGCTTCGCGCGTCAATCCACGTTACCCCTTCCCCATATGCTGGCGGAGCTGGCTGCTGCCGCATTCGCAACCAGAGAGGCGCTTGAAGAACACCCTCTGTTTCTTGACCCCCTGATGAAATCCAAACCAACCATAGGGCTTTGGCGCCGAACTGAAAACCGGTTGCTTCAAAACTGGCCATCGATGACAATCGATGAATTGGCAAACATGCGGGACATGATCTGGTTTGACAGCACGAAAAACAAAAATCCGCTGGAAAAAATTCTGGAAAATATCTCCTGTTTTTTTATCGATAATAACGGATGTACTGTCTGCCCCACATCCGCTGGCGAATCTTTTGCACATTCGCTGAGCCCGGCTGAACTTCGCACTTACTGGAGATGGTTTTCCTATGCCCTCCCGCCTGATCTTTTGCTGGCCGCACATCCGAAAAACTGTCCTCCATGCTGTCAAAAAGAGATGGTATCGCCATATCTGAGTCTTGCCTTGCGTGAAAAAGGCTTTGCTCAGCTCCATCTTCATCTGGGCGCCGGAAGAGACTTTTGCGACCACTGGGTGTTGGCACTGATAAGGCTTGCTGATCCGGATCTCAAAAAAACTGAATTCCACAGCCCGGGTGCGGAATTTGAAGATGGAAGAGACCTGGGCGCCTGGCTCATTCGGGCAGCGTCTATCCGTTCCTGTCTGGCTGCTTTTCTCGTGCATTCCCCCGGCTGCAACCTGGAAACATTTTTCAGCAATAACGTTCTTAACAGACTGCATCCCGGTGACCAGTCATCCCTTGTATCGGCAAGCGCCGATCTCCTTTCGGGAAAGCTGAACAAGCCTTCGGCCAATTTTTCCGCGCTCCGTAGACTTTATGAAAACCTCACCTGGGTGCGATTACGTTGGAAAAAATGGGATAAGGACAATATCCAAGAAGTTGACCCCATTGCCGCTTTTTTCCCTGCCCGGACTCAGGGCAGTGTTACCCCGGAAATGAATTTTATGTCTGCGGCACTCAGTTTTATCCGGCAAAATCGTGAAGACTATTTGTTTTCCAATCTTTTCTGGCAGGTTGTCCGAATCCGGTGCCTGTTCTACCGGCATGTAATTCAGCGGCCATTAACCCGTGGGCTGCAATGGTTTTTCAGATTTTATGACCGGATTGATCCTTCCGCATCTTTGGGAATGAGTTGGCGCATCAAGGAGGCAGCACGTCTGGAAGGGGCCGGGAAAGGGCTGCTTTCCCTTGAATATCGCACAGCGCCACAAGGTAACTACCAGATCCTGTTAAAAAAACTCGAACGTCCCCCTGTTTATAAACTGAAAGCCGTTGAGAATAAAGCGATGGAAATGGGACTGGTGCTTCATTTTGTGAAAAGCCGGGGCGGGCAAGCGAAAAAAGGATTAGCGGAAAACCGATGGCAAAATTCAAACGCCGATCCGGCGAGCAAGAGAAACAAGCTGAGTCATTACCGTTACTCTGACTACTATAAAGAAAAACGGAAAGAGGCTCTGGCAACGGCAAGAATTCTTCTTCGTTATCCCCTTTCACTGCTGCGCATGAGAAGTATGGATACATGTACAGATGAGTTGGGAGTTCCAAGTTGGATATTGGCACCTTTATTCAGTGTTGTCCGGGAAGCGTCGAAGCTTGCCTCTGCTGCGATTCAGCGTTACTGGGGATTGGAGGTGCCATCTTTTCGGGCAACCGCCCATGCAGGGGAAGATTTTGTCCATCTGCTCGGCGGCCTGCGAAGGATCGACGAAGCCGTTGAATACTTTAATCTGGGTGAGGGCGACAGAATCGGACATGCCCTTGCCCTGGGAACGGATCCTGAAAATTGGGCCAAGCGTGTCGGTTATGTCGCCCTTGCCAAAGAGGAAAGATTGTTTGATCTGCTCTGGGAATGGCAGTGGTACGCAAACCAGGGAGCGGATATACCGGACGGTCAACGCCCCCTGGTACTGCAAAAAGAGATTTACCGGTTGTCCAAATTCATTTTTGGGAAACCGCTCGAAGCTGTTGCACTCAGCGAAATGATCCGGGAAATCCATAACGGTAAAGTCTTGCGAGCACTTGGTTTTCCAAATGGAAGAGACGCTGCCTTAATCGATGAAAACCCGGTTTGGTGGAATTTTGCCCGCGCATACCTTACTTCACAGGAGGTTTTTCAAAGGGGCCGTGACCTTGAATGGGTCGATGCAAACCAGGACGTCGCCTCCATGGAAGCCCTGCAACGAGGTCTATGCACGAAAATCGCCCGTATCGGACTGACAATCGAGACCAACCCCAGCTCCAATTTACTGATCGGAGATCTCAGCGATTTTAAGGCCCACCCTCTATGGAGATTGACGCAGCCTGAACCCATGGGCAGCCATTCCCGGATTCGCGTGGCCGTTTGTTCTGATGATCCACTTACCTTTGCAACTTGCCTTCCCCACGAATACCAGTATCTCCTGGATGCTTTGGTTTCAGGGGGGCATGCAGAAGCTGATGCGGAAAAATGGATTGATATGCTGCGCGCCGAAGGACTGACCGCCCGTTTCACATTGCCGGAGAGCATTCATGCTCAGATTAATAAACTTAGCCGTCGAAGAGGTTGGACACGGCAAAAGGAACTCAAGGTAACGGATTGGACAGTCAGCGATCTTTCCGTCGAAATGCCACCTTAAAGTGGGAACCCGAAAAAAAGGAGGGGCCATGAAAATTTCTATTGTAAGCGATTTGCATCTTGGCGATGAACAGTGCGCATTAGTAGATAGTAAAACGTATCAACTAAATGCAAAGTATTACACAAAGTTCCGGGACAGTGTGGGCCAAAATAATGATTTTCTGGTCCTGGCAGGCGATATCCTTGATTTTTCCGTAGCGCTTTACCAGGACACCTATGAATGCGCTCGAACCTTTTTTAACAAGGTTATCGAAGATAGCCTGACCAAACAATTCATTTACCTTCCCGGTAATCATGATACCAACGTATGGCACACGGTAGAACATGAAACCAACATCATTAATCAAATGGGACCGAATCAAAAAGTTCGTGAATTTCGCCATTCCGTACCAGCCGTTCTTGATGACCGGCAGAATAACAATTGGGATAAATTTGTTTTATGCGGTGTTACTCCCAAGTCCGAGAATACCGAATCAAAATACGGCGGATTGTATCTGGATAGACTTGTCAACAACAAACCGGTTTTCAATGTCGCCCACCCCAATCTCTATTTGGTGTCCGATGATGGCAAAGGGACGCTCGTTACCCATGGCCACTATTTTCAGCAGTACTGGACAGTGACAAGTCAGATTGCCTTGGCCGTTGCCCACGTCGGTAACCTCGCTCCAGGTGGATTAGCCTGCCATGAACTGGATGTAAATGAATTGGTCGGTATCAATTTCCCTCTTGTGCAGCTCGCATGTACGGGTATCGGTCAGTCAGGACCACTTAGCCCCATAATAAACGATATCCAGAAGGATGTAAAAAGTGGCAAGCTGAAACTAGTGAAAAAGTATATCTCCGCATTGAAGAGAATTATTGATGATCAATGGGAGCCTGAACTTTTAAAGAATTGGCCCAACTTTCTGTCCATTAAAGAAAAGCTGTCCGATAGGCTTTTAGATTATTTAGAAGACTATGTCCTGAAAATAATAAGAGAAATTTCTGAAAGCGAAGGTGGTGGTGCTCGCGGTAATTTAAAATTTCAATATCATCCGGATGTGCAGGAAAGGATCGGAAGATACTATTTGGCTTCTCTCTTAGAGTTAGATGGAATGAACAGAACACAGAACAGTCAAAAATGTAAAGTTTCGGAGTTGCCGGAGCCTGAGACCATCATCTTTGGACACACCCATTTACCGGTTCCTTGGGGCAATGATTATAAATTAGCAACCCTTCCTTTCAAATTTACAGGGGGGAGAATCGTCAGGCTTATGAATTGCGGAGGATGGCTTATTGATGAAAACGGAATCTTTCACGGCGCAAATGTCTTCAAATATGAAACCGGACAAGGTATTAAAACAATCACAGTGCCTTAACTCAATGGTGGAAATGATTTCTGTCCGGCCATCTGTTACATTTATTCGGTTGCTTTTTCAACCATTGCCTGTCCATAAGTCAACAGATGGATGAGGTTTTCAATCGCCAAAGGTAATGATTGATATTTTGATCAAAAAATGCAAGTGTTGTTTCATTCCAGTCATGATGTCAGAATCCGCAAAACCCATTCAGGAGCCGACAAATGTTATACGAAGAAGAGGCATTGCACTACCACAAATTCCCGCGTCCCGGAAAAATCGAGGTCGTCCCGTTAAAACCCTGTTTTTCCCAATATGATTTAAGTCTCGCATACACACCGGGCGTTGCTGCCCCGTGCCTGAAAATCAAGGAAAATCCGGACAAGTCTTTTGAATATACATCCCGTGGAAACCTGGTGGGTGTGATCACAAACGGTACCGCGGTCCTGGGCCTTGGAAACATCGGCCCGCTTGCCGGAAAGCCGGTCATGGAAGGAAAGGCTGTCCTCTTTAAACGGTTTGCCGATATTGATGTCTTTGACATTGAAATCAATACCAGTGATCCGGATGAATTCATCCGGACCGTAAAAAGCCTCGAACCCACATTCGGCGGTATCAATCTTGAGGATATCAAAGCGCCGGAATGTTTCTATATTGAAGAGCAGTTGATTGCCCGGATGTCCATACCGGTTTTTCATGATGACCAGCATGGCACCGCCATTATATCTTCCGCCGGTCTGCTGAACGCCTGTATCCTGACGGACAAGAAACCGGAACATCTGCGGGTGGTCATTAATGGCGCCGGAGCAGCGGCCATTGCCTGTGCCAGATTGTACATCCAGCTCGGCATCCAAAAAGAAAACATCCTCTTCGTGGACTCAAAAGGGGTTATCTACAAAGGCCGCGAACAGGGCATGAATCCGTTCAAGGAGCAGTTCGCCGTTCATACAACCTGTCGAACCCTGCAGGATGCCGTCAAAGGAGCGGATGCCCTGATCGGATTATCCGTCAAAGGAGCATTCTATCCGGAATTGTTGCAGACCATGAATAGCAAACCGATTATTTTTGCACTGGCCAATCCCGAAGCGGAGATCGATTATCATGAAGCCAAAAAAGCAAGACCGGATGCCATCGTTGCCACCGGACGTTCGGACCATCCGAATCAGGTCAACAATGTTCTGGGCTTTCCCTTTATTTTCAGGGGAGCGCTGGATGTACGGGCTACCCAGATCAATGACCAGATGAAACTTGCAGCTGTTCATGCCCTTGCGGAACTTGCACGCGAAGATGTTCCGGATTCGGTGATCCGGGCATATGGCGGATGCTCCATCCAGTTTGGTCCGGATTATATCATTCCCACCCCGCTTGACTCCCGGATTCTGTTAAAGGTTGCTCCCGCAGTGGCCAAAGCTGCCCAGGAAAGCGGGGTTGCCCGGAATAAAATCGACTATCACAATGAATATGTTCAGATGCTGGAAGCCAAACTGGGCCCGGAACGGGAGATCATCCGGAAATTTATTATCCGCGCCCAGAGAAAACCCCAAAAGATCGTACTGCCCGAAGGCAATCAATCGGTCATTCTTCGCGCCGCTGCCCAAGTCGTTCAACAGGGAATTGCGAATCCGATTGTAATCGGCAACAACGATGAAATCAAAACACTGGCCCGGAATCTTCATATTTCTTTGGACAATATCGACATCCTCGATCATCAGAAATCACCTCTCTTTAATGAATTTTCCGAAAAACTATTCCAAAAACGGGCCCGCAAGGGATGGTCATTGGCGGAAACCAGAAGACTGCTGCGAAGCCGGTATCTGTTTGGAGCCATGATGGTCAATGAAGGTCTGGCCGATGGTGCGGTTCATGGGGTGGACTGCAATTATCCGTATGCCATTCGTCCCATATTGCAGGTGACTCCTTTACTACCCGGCATCAAAAAGGCCGCCGGCGTATATCTGATGATTTTCAGAGACCGCGCCATGTTTTTTGCCGATACAACCGTCAATATCAATCCAGATGCCGAGGACCTGGCTGAAATCGCCTTGCTGACTGCGGATATTGCCGGTTTCTTTGACATTACACCCAGAATCGCCATGCTGTCTTTTTCCAATTTCGGCAGCACAGTTCATCCGGATTCCCGACGGGTGGCCCAGGCCGTAGAGATTGTCCGCAAAAAAAGCCCCCATCTGATCATCGATGGTGAAATGCAGGCAGATACGGCGGTTGTTGAAAATATTCTATCCAGTGAATTTCCGTTTAACCGGCTGAAGACGCCGGCCAATATCCTGATCTTTCCCGAACTCTCCTCCGGAAACATCGCCTACAAACTTCTCAACCGCCTGGGAGGAGCAAAAGCCGTCGGGCCGCTTCTGATGGGAATCAGCAAACCCTTCAATGTTCTACCCCGTGGATCGGACATGGAAAACATCGTCAATGTCATTGCCATCACCGTTGCCCAGGCCCAGGAATCTGAAAAAGGCGAATGCAGGATTGAGGAGGAGGGGTTGTGATTAAAATCGAGTGCATGATACAGATAAGGAGGAATGGCGCTTCATTTCAGCGGCTCCTTTAACATGGACTACCGCCATTACATAGACTTTTCCATACACCCGATGAGGAACGAATTTCCGTAATTCGGAGTTTGAAGATAAATAAGCTGTCATCTGAGTTCCGGGCCGAAAAGTAGAGATGAGTAAGGATGTCCCCCCGAATTCCACACAAATCGAAAAATATACCCATTCAAAAAAGAAATCTCTTGACGAAGTTCCTGTGATAATTTATGTTATCTTAATGTTAAATACTTGAAAATACTTCTATACTTTATAATGAAAAGGGTATGAACGTATGACACATGCATTGGATGTCGACAATACCGAACGGATTATTTATTCGCTCAATGTCGAGGATGTGCAACGTGTTGCACAGGATAAATTGTCACGGGATCTACGCGCTGACGAGATTAAACAGGTAGAGGTACGTGTCGGGGATTATATCTTGTGGTATGAGGCAATTGAATCCGCTATTGACGATGTTATAGGAAACAAAGAAGAGTAAGTCAGCATTCTATGATATTAAATCTATGGCGCGAAAATCTCGAAAACAGCAGAGCTTTACAGAAAGACTATTAGGGCTGATCTCAGAACCACAGTTTATAAAGTTTGAGAATATTCTGAGTGAACCCAATTTCTTTAAAATCGTTGGGCGTACGCACTATGAGCGCTGGCATTCATGCTTTTTAGGATGGCTGCTGGATGCTAATGGATCGCATTTATTGTGTGATTATACACTTAGAAGGTTCTTATTGCTACTTGCTGATAAGGATTGCCACAAGCCGGATAATCATATTAATCAAATACTCTTGCGCTTACTTGCCACCGGGACATTCAAGGACATTGAAGTAACGCCAAATGAAAATATTTCACGGGAAACAAGTATTACCGGAATCGGAAGATTCGATGTGTTTATTACTGCCTCCGTTGTTAATGATGATGAGAAAATTGCGCGACGTTTGAACTGTATAATCGAGTTAAAAATTGATTCACGACCCAATAAGGAACAATCAAAAAAATGCGCCGATTGGCTCGCCGAGAATCATCCACAGGATGCCAATATACTGACGTATCTTACTCCAAATTTAGGGCATGATTCGATCAGTACGGTTGGTGATGAGCGGTGGTATTGCTTGAATTACCAACTCTTGAACGATAAGTTTCTGATCCCGCTTCTTGACCATCCAAGCCTGAATGAGAAGGTCAAACCGTTCATTATTCAATATATCAAAAATCTGAAAATCCGTTACAAGGGGATTAAAATGGCGATTACAAATGAAGAAAAGCGAATGGCGCTTTCCCTTTATGAAAAATATAGTGATGTCTTTGATTCAATTTACGATGCGCTTGTTTCAACCGGAACCATCGATTATAGTACATCTGATGTCAACGTGAGTCCAGGACGAACCGGAGGACGAATTGCTGCAAAAATAAATGGAAAAGTATTCTCGAATGAGACATTACGACTCCTTTTTGAGGATGTGTTAAAGTATCTTGTTGATAAACAACTCCTTCTCAAATTACCGTTACCGTGGGGAACAAGTCGGCAGCGTTACATTATCTCAAATGAGAAACAGCCAACACATCCTAATGGGCGAGAATTTTTCTATCCAGTAAAATACGACAGCTATACCATGGAGAGCCACTATTCACGCGATCGAGGGTTCAAAGTCCTGTCAGACTTGTGCAAAAAACTTGAAATCGATTTTGAGACTATAGAAACTTAGTGAGATGAAGGAGTACAACTTTCATGAATACACTGATAAATGATTATGAATTATTGGTACGGTATATTGAAGAAATGATTGATGATGGTTGCCAACTTCTTCATGGAGGTAATCTTTTCGATTGGAGTGATACAAAGATCACTACCGTCCTGAAAAAGATTAGAAAAAGAAAAACAGGATTAACGATGCAAGCAATCAAACCAGGAGTTCAACTCAGACATCGAGTAAGTGGTCAAAGTATGACTGTAACGGAGGTTAACGAAAATACCGTCTATCTTGCGACTGATAACCCGCCAATAACATATCCGCTTGCGAATATATCAGAAGCATTCGAGGTTATTAAGAAATCAAAACAATAAAAAGCAATGGGCATCTCGAATTTTGGAGGCAGTGGGGACTTTCATATTTTTATGATCAATATTTCAGACAATTTCAAACCCTCGTTCTGAACTATTTGCATTCCCTTTTTAACGCAATACTCGCAGCCGGAAAAGCGATCTTTAAACGACCAGACACATCATCTTAATAAAAGCGAAAACCGTGTGTCGAAGAACAGCCTCAAATCCCATCCTTTGGATTAATCCAAAGAAAATGCGAGCCTCCTTCGCGTTTTAGATAGCATCCTGCGATTCTTAATTTTCGTTCATAGTCTCTTCGCTTCATCCGATCATTACCTTATCTTGGATGGCATCTTCAGGCAGTCCTCGGAGAATATCAGCCTTACGATCCTCAAAAATCAATTCAATGGCCTGCTGTAAACTAGTTTTGGCTTCCTCTATTGTCTCTCCCTGGCCGTTGGCTCCAGGTACTTCCGGACAGATTGCCCAGAATCCACCCTCTGGTGCGGTTTCTATTATGGCTGTAAATTCTGCTTTCATAATATTCTCCTGTTGTTTCTTATTTAATACTGAATTCACCCGGAAGCCCGTTTTTTAAGCGATCCGGTGGAGTGTCTTGTCCGGCGCCAATGGATTTTTATGCCGCGCATTCCTGTCCGGCCCGATGTTATGCAATCTCTCTGTTATGCTGAGGAGAATGAATGATTCCCAGTAATCCATCAATCGAAATATCTTCATCCAGCAGGGGCCAATGGATTCCATATCCAGCGGGTGAAATTTCGAATGAATACCGATCTTCATCGGACGCACTTTCAAGAATGGATGATACTTCATTCAATGGAAAACTTTTTTCCTGACCATCAATAATTATCAAAAGATTACCATCTTCAAACCTGATGTTTTCAATCTTATGATGCGTCTTCATTTTTGAAGCCTCCGTTGAAATTCATCCCATTGTTCTTCGATATACTCAAAATGATCATAAATGATTTTCCGGATCTGCCTTTTATGCTTCGGAGACACTTTATGGATGACGCACTGTGTATTCATCCAACAGCCTGCGGATCATTTTCTGATATTGGGTATTATATTTTTTTGCTTCATTTTTAAAAAACTCCACACTGGTTTTGCTTAGAGCAATAGTGACTTTAACGGTTTCATCCTTCAATACCAGTTCTTCAGGTGAAGGCAGAAAGTCTGAAATAACCTTCACTTTTCCAATAGGTTCATCCGTGTATTTTATTTTCGCTTTCATATATTTTCTTGCCTTTCCGCCAATATCCGGCACCAATAATAAGAGTGTGTGTCAATATATTTATATGGCTAATTGTATGGATTTTATATCCATAACGACATGACATGCAGGTATGCAGCATCAACCAATTCAGGGAGCTAATTTCAAAACGATGAAAAACCGTCACACCGGCGAAGGCCGGTGTCCAGAAAAGAATTGAAAATACTGGATTCCGGCTTTCGCCGGAATGACAACAAGAGACATTTGAAATTGGCTCCAGGGTTAGCAAGTTTGTCAATGATGACTATCAACTCTGAATTATTCCTCGAAAACCTTATTGTATGGTATCCCCTTTGTTCTTCCCTCTCGATGGGTTTGTAAACGTTTTCCAGCTTCTTTCGTCCAGATTTCATCAATATCTTTGTTCGGTTCGTCAAGGCTCCGGATGAGTCCTTCAATTAATAAAAAACGATCCTGCGGTTTTAACTGTAGAGCCATTTCTAACAATGATTTGCTATCTTCCATAACAATGAATCCATTCTTTCAGGCTGGTTTGATGCTGTTGCAAAAAATTTAGCAGATTATGTTTTTTTATCAATACAAAAGAATATTTCGCAAACAAGATTATTGACACACAATCCTCTTTTACATATATTCATTTCTAAAAAAATCAAGATATTGCCCATCGACTATCTCTTTTTACAAGGAGGCCGACGCAAAATGACCGCACAAAAAACATCCAAAAGAACCATCCGCCTGAAAGACAATCTCCTGTCCAGCAGATATGAAATCTGCATTGAACGGATGAAATTTTTTACCGAGGTGTTTCAGCGTCATCCGGATGATCCGGAAATCATCAAAAGAGCCAGGGCAGTCGCCCATACCTTGCAGAATATGACCATCTTCATCCGGGAAGATGAGCTGCTGGTCGGGAATGAAACCAGCAAGAATCTGGGAGAAAAGGTAAATCTGGATTTGCAGGACTTTGCGTACAATCTGGATCAGAAAAGCACCTATGAAGAACTGGCGAAAAGAAACCCCCAACCGTTTTTTATTCAGAACCGGGATATGGATACGCTGATAGCCATGACTCCTTTCTGGAAGGGAAAATCCCTGGTCAGCGACAGGATCCATCAGGAGCTGCTTCGCAAAAACCTGATCAATGCCCAGGGGATGTTCGCGTCCGTGGCCCCCAACATCGCGATTCAGATCGGAACCACGGAAGGCCATCTTTCCGCTGGATATGAAAAGCTCCTGAATCTTGGATATAATGGGATCATCCAGGAAGCGGAATCGTATCAGCAGAACCTGGACAGGGAAGATCCGGAATTCCGGGAAAAACATGACTTTTATGAGGCCGTTAAAATAACCTACCAGGCCGCAATCCTGTTTTCAAAAAGATTTTCCAATCTGGCCTTGGAGATGGCAGGCCAGGAGCAACGGGAAGCCCGGAAAAAAGAACTGATCGCCATCGGGGAGATGATGAACAGATTCACATCAACTACCCCGGATTCGTTTTATGAAGCCGTTCAATTCATCTGGTTCAGCCAGAATATCGCGAACATTATTTATCAGCGCAGTGTTCTCGCGCCCGGACGGCTGGATCAGATCCTCTGGCCGTATTATGAAAAAGATATGAAGTCCGGCAGGATCACCTCTGAATTCGCACTGGAACTGATCGAGGAGCTGAACCTGAAGCTGACCTGGAACGTTACCCTGATACCCACGGAAATCACCATGATCGCCAATGCACTGGGCCAGAACACGCAGACCATAACCATTTCCGGACGCAATAAAGATGGAACCGATGCAACCAATGATCTGTCCTCTCTTTTTCTGGAAGCGTATAAAAATCTGAAAGCATTTACTACCGATCTATCCGTCCGAATCCACAAAGATACGCCCAAAGATTTTTTCAAAAAAGCCATATCGGTTTTTCAATCCACCTCCGGTATCGCCTTTTACAACGATGATGTTATTGTTCCGTGTCTTGAAAAAGCAGGCTACACAACCGAAGACGCAAGGGATTATGTGATTATCGGCTGCGTGGAACCGACCAGCCAGGGGAACAGCTTTGCCGCTACCGGCCGGATGTTCATGAATTTGCCGGGCGTTCTGGAGCTGACGCTGAATAACGGATTCAGCAGTATGTCCGGACTGGTGGACGGGCTTGCGACCGGAGACCCGGCCGGTTTCAAGACCTTTAATGATCTGTATGACGCATTTGTCCGGCAGTTATCGTTTAACATTGAAAGATCCGTACAGATCGCCGAAGTGGGCGACCGTGAAGCCATAAAACACTTCCAGCATCCTTTTGTTTCCGCCATGGTGGACGGCTGCATGGAAAACGGCAGGGATTATGTCTGCGGTGGAGCGAACTATAATTTGTCATCCATAACCGCCTATGGATTCGCAACCCTGGTGGATTCCCTGTACTGCATCAAGAAGGCGGTTTATGACGACAAGCTGGTTTCCCTAAAGGAGTTGACAGGGATACTGAACACCAATTTCGAGGGACAGGAAGTCATCCGGCAGAAACTGATGCATAAGTACGACAAGTGGGGGAACGACAAAGCGGAAATCGATGCGTTTGCCTGTCAATTGTGGAATTTATTCACACGGGAAGTCACCAGGCACAACTGCCTCAGGGGAGGAAGATACAGCGCCGGTGCCTATTCCATGGGAGTGCACGTAATGGAAGGATTTGTCACCAGGCCGACCGCAGACGGAAGAAAAGCATTTGAACCGATCTCCAACAGCCTTTCGCCTGTCAATGGAGCGGAAAAGAATGGGATTACGGCCATTTTAAACTCCGTCGCCAAACTGGACTACGGAAATGCCGGGAACGGCGTTGCCGTCAATGTCCGGATTCATCCCCAGAACCTTGAAAAGGAGGAGCATCTGGAGAAATTCTATTTTCTCCTGAAAACTTATTTTGATCAGGGCGGAATGCAGATCCAGCCGAATGTGGTATCCACGGAAACACTGCGGGATGCGCAGCAGCATCCGGAGAAATACAAAGACCTGATCGTAAAAGTCGGCGGGTACAATGCCACCTATGTTGACCTGGGCCTTCCCATCCAGAATGAAATCATCAACCGGCTGGAGAACAGGATGTAGACAGTATTTATAACCTCAAAAATTTTTCAAGTTTTTCAATGGCAACATGATGCTTCGATTTCTCCATACTTTTTATACTCATCAACTTCCACTGGACCGCTGGTAAATGTTTGATATATTCCATTTCAACTAGCGACCAATCGGGGTTTCCTTTCTTCATCGACAGCAAAAAGTCCTTCTCTCTTTTTGTCAGGGAGGTCTTGATAGTTGATATAAGTGAATCTCTGGCCTCCAACAGGTCTTCCAATAAAATCTCATCTATCGTCATCCCTCTGAATTCATTTTCATAGCTTATAGAAATGTCTTTCAAATTGGGGTTAAGAAGCTCCACCATTGGTCTGCGGTGACAGATAAGATAAACAATAAATGCCCTTCGCATTTTCTTATTGATTTTCTCTTTCTTTAAAAGATGATGAATATCAAAAAAATCTCGGGGATGCTGCCGGTCAAGAGCTGCACATATTTTACCCGCATATAACTCCGAACCGGACAACGATTTGACGGAAACAAACATCTCGAATAATTCTTGAGCTTTTTCGGATAGTCCTAAAACGATAGGCTCATATACAGTTCCACGCATAACCACATTCGGTTCAACCTTAATGGTCACACCATTCACATTTATAACCATACCTCGTAAATTCGAAGTACCATCAATCGTCTTTCTCATAATTTTAGCTGTCGGAAACATTTTATGAATTTTTACGGAAATATTGTTTAATGAGTCCGTAATCAACCGAAGTGACTCATTCCGTTCACCGACAGGAATATAAGCAAGATCAATATCAACTGAAAGGCGCGGTAAATCCCTGACAAAAAAATTGATGGCGGTGCCACCTTTCAACGCAAAATTAGCTTCCGCATCAACCAGCGGCAAGATTCTCAATAAAAGTTCCGCTTGTTTGTAGTAAATCGTATCCTTCAACTTATCCCCTCGATATCCTTGTCCTCTGCAGGAACGGTTATTAAATATTTTTTATCTAACCTGCCGTTTTTCACTACCTGGCGTTTGCCTTTGCCCAAATCGACTTTTGATGCATCTATTTTCTCGAACCAAGGATGTCTAGCCCTATCAGCCATATACAAAAAAAGCCTTTTTACACTAACGAACTTGCAATTCTCTAAAAGTTGCTGAACCAAGCCTGGTCGAAGCGTTGTTAAATTTTCCATTATCAGTGATGCTTCGCTGAACGCTATTTTCTTAGGCACATGGTACAGCATTTCTATTGCCGCTTGCTCCGGCGCTGATATTTTTATCGTATAGTTATATTTCGTATAATCGGTTAAAGCTGCATGAAAATCTTTCTTAAAAAGTTTCGCTTGAGTGTATATAATCTCGGCTTTCCAGCCCCCACCGACAAACCATGATGGCAACTTCCTATATTCATTACAATAAAGATAAACTTTATCTTTAGTCTGTAAATAATGAGCGAAGCCTTTTAGCTCCAATGCGATTTTACCACCTGGATAGACTGGAAGGTTTAGCTGCTTTTGAAGTGCATAAACAGCGCCGCTCCAATCTATTTTATCCTTATATAATGAATATGCCCCCCTCCCGGCAGATTCTATCCACCGCCCTTTTACATATCTGTTTAATAATGAGCGGCTATAACCATCCACATTCAAATACGAAGTCGCCTGAACTGTCCCTTTCGGCCAGTTTAATATCAATCGGTTTAATTTTTCGCCTTTTTGATCACTCATAGTTTACTAAATAAGATATTCATAAACCACAGTCAACATTTTATTTCCAAACACAACAATTAAAAAAACACTCTCTATCATATCAATTTGATATCAAACTCATAAAGCTAGTTTGCATTGTATATTTTTTTGTTAACTTTTAGTTAGCATTATTGGCAATTTTTAAACTTTTTGATATCATAATGCATATGCTGGCTGGGTTGATGCATTTGAAAAAACAATTCCAGATGCAAAATTTCTATAACATGTCAATCGTCTATCAAATATTACTCCGCTTTCAGAAAAGATTCAAAATGATACCAGTCAAAGGGGTGTTCGCGTACCATTTTTTCAAGGGTGTCTGCATAGCTTTGTGCGGCCTGCTGGATGGTTTCCGATCGTTTTTCGCGTGAGGTTTTTGGAAGTACCACCGGAGGTGAAATCTTCAGATCATAGTGATTTTTTCCGGAACGGAAAGCAAAAAAAGTATAGAGGGGGGCCTGGGTTAAAAGCGCCAGAATATAAGGGGCTTCCGGCAGGGCCACCTCATGCCCCAGAAAATTGACTTTTACGGTTCTCTGGTTTTCCGACCAGATCCGATCCCCGGTCAGGGACACAATGCCGCCGGATTTTAACTGTTTGATGCTGTCCAGGAGGGTAAATGGGGAGCTGTCTTCCGGATCGACTGCAATGATCTTTACGCCGCCTTGAATCAAAACATCTTTCTGCATGCCCTCAATCTGTTCTTTGTGTTTCCGTCCCATGAACAACAAAATTGGATACCCTATTTGTTTTAAAAAATGGGCAGCAATCTCCCAGTTGCCCAGATGGGACATCACTAGAATTCCACCTTTTTCTGAAACATGATTCAGATGTTCCCGGCCTTCGGCTGTATGGGTGATGCTGTTGAAATGATGCAGCAGGAAGCGGTCCAGAAATGAATAAGTAAACCGGTGATACTGTTTCCATGCACAGGCAATATGATGCCACCGGCTTTTCTCCGGAAACAGTGCCTGATAAAAAGCAATGCTGACCGCCCGTCTTGAAGGGAACAGAAAAAAATAACCGGCTGCAATCAATCTTGAAACCAGGACAAAAACCCAGATGCCGCATACCTTGGATACCAGCATCAGGGAACGATAAAACAGATTGACCATTCCTTTGAAAACTCCCCTTCCCCATAAGATTTCCGGTATTCAAAAAATACCTTTTGTCCTGAACCTTCCATATTCATGAACCAGTTGAGACCTCGGCCATAAACCAGGTCTCCTCTCTGCCGGATGCGGATGGTCTCATTATCTTCAGATCAAACCCTGCCTGCTTGATGATCCTGCGGATATCCTCCATTGGTCGATAATGGGATTCAATTTTGTAAAACCCAAGCCGCAGGGTTTCCACCCATCGAAACCAGGGCGGCCTTTCTTTGGTCGGTATGGTTACCCGGATCAGCAGGCAGCCATCCTTTTTGAGTTGTTTTCTGATGTTTTCCAGTGTCCGGAAAAACGCTTCGTCGCTCAGATAATGAATCATATCCAGCATGACGGCGATATCTGCCGGAACCGGAGAGTTCGGCACGTCCGGAGCTGCACCGGAGGTGATGACTCCACGGCTTCCGAGTGCTCTTTTTGCAATCCTCACCCGCTCCGTATCCGGTTCGATCCCGTATACCCTGGCATCCGGCAGAATTTCCAGAAGCCAGGCCGCCGGAATTCCATATCCGCACCCGATGTCGATAATTGTTTTCGCAGATCCGACCAGTTCCGCCAGTTCCGGAAACATGGGGTCCAGTTTCATCTTGAACCATACAAACATGCGGGGAAATGTTTCCACGTACTGATACCGGGACATGACTTTCCTTCGGTGTGTCAGTGACCCTGGTATGATATTGCTCATGCCCATGGATTCCGGCATGGGACGGAACAGGTATTTCAATATGGGAGGAAGAATGGCAAACGCACCGATCACGGAATACCCGACTCCCAGCAGGGAACTGATACCGATACTCCGGAGCAGGGAGTGTTCCGAAAGACTCAATGCCCCGAAGCCGATCATGGTCGATACCGATGCCAGCAGAACCGTCATCCGGATCTGCCCCTGATATGGATGGGACTCATCCAGATACCGCTGCGTGGCCCTGACCAGATACAGAGAATAATCAATTCCCATTCCCAGGATGACAATGGAAATCAAAAGCCCGGGAATACCGAGCGGCTCACCCATGATATTCATTGTGCCCAGCGTACAGATAAAGGCAAACAGAATCGGAAGCAGGGAAACAGCGGTCAATCGAAAGTTCATGAAAAAGGGGATCAGCAGAAACAGAACACTGAAACCGACCATCCACAACATTCGCAGAAAGGTGCTGGACAGCAGATTCCCAAGTCTGTCGGAAAAAAGAGTGGAATCAAAACTTTTAACCAATCCGGTCTGATGAAACCGATCGAAAAAGGATTCTGCCTGATAGTTTCTTCCGGGGTCCAGGGAGGTAAAAAGAATCAGGTTGGAATTTTTCTGCCCTCTGGAAATGCCGAGAAGGCCATAAAATTTTTCCGGAATCCGGGTTTCCTGATATTCTCCATCTGACAGTTGACTGAAAAACGGCTGAAACGCATCTTCCGAAAATCCGATTTCCTGACCGGTTTTTTGAATCCGGGCCTGTATCCCGGATTGGCTGTTCCGGTTCCAGAACTGCTTCCAGGCGTTGAAATTCTCCTTACCCCGCTGTTCTCCGGGAAAAACCATCGAAGGAAGAAAGGCTGGATGTAAAATACCAGCCTTCACCTCCTGATCCAGAAGTGAAGAGATTGCATCGCTGTTTGATTGCAGTTCAGAATCATCCTTCCCTTCTATCATCAGGTATATCTTGTTAAATATCTCTCCCCAGGTTCCGGTAACCTGTTTCTCGGCAGCGATGGTCTCCCTGCTCACCGAATTCATGGAAGACAAGTCCACATGAAACCGGGGCCAGGCAAAAAAAAGCATGATCAACGCGAATCCTCCAGCAGCATATGCCTTGTATCTTCCTCCGGAAACGGCCAGCCGATTGGCAAACTTTTCCATAGGAAGCGGCCCTTTCCTTCCGGCCGGAGGCATTACCGGGAAAATGAGCGGCAGCACGGTATGGACAAAAAGAAAGGAGGAAGCAATTCCAAAAGCTGCAAATTGACCGATCTGCAACAGTATCGGAAATCCGCTGAAGGAAAGGGATAAAAATGCACCGATTGTCGTAAGTGTTGCCAGAAGTCCTGCAGCCCGGACTTCTTCCGCTGCTTTTTTCCCAAAGGTTTCATAAGGACGATCCAGGAACAGAAAATAGGCGATTCCATAATCCACGGTGATGGAGATCATGGCACCGCCGAATCCAAGTGAAATCAAAGAGATCGAGTCATAGAACAGAGAAAAGATAAAAAACGCCGTGATGGTGCCGCAGATGGAAGGAAGTAATGACATCAGCCCGATCAACGGTCTTGGAAAAGAAAAAATCAACAGCAATGCAATCCCGATGGTTGCAAAGGTGGTTGAGTTCTGGACATCTTTTTTGATGGCCGTCTCATTATCCAGGGCTGCGCGAAAAGCACCAACGGGCGTCAACGTGAATTGAATACCGGAGCTTTCAGACATCTGATCCAGTTCAGATGAAATGGTATGGATCAGCGCCGTGACCTGACGCGAAAAACCAGTATCCGTACCTGGTTTGATTGGATTGGCCACGATCAGGAGATGCTTATAGTCAGATGAAATCAGTTGCCCCTGATAAAAATGAGCATCCCGGCTGGGCGCCAGATGCGCCAGTTTGGCCAGTACAATATTCCGCAGGCCCATCGGGTCTCTGGATATAAATTCAGCCTGCCCGATCCCTTCCATGCCGGTAAGCTGGGTAAAACCGTCCGAAAGCTGCCGGCGAATCCGGTCAGGTTCCAGAAGCGGCTGAATCTGATTTTCCAGTTCCTCACTGGTAAACATGACCGGCAGATGATCTACAATATGATGGATCAGCTCCGGTATCAGGTTCTGCGTTTCCCGGGTTCCCACTTTGCGGAAAAGCCCGCTCGCGAGCAGTTTTTTTTCCACCAGAAGACCCGCCTCCACAAGACGATCCGGATCTTCCTTCTCCGTCCCCACATCGATGACTACCAGATCATGGAACGGATGGTTGGCAAATATATACCCTGCATCCGAAACAATCGGGTCATCCATAGGCATTGTTTTCAGGATATCGGTTTCAATCGTAAGCCGGTACAGACCAACGCACAGAAACAAGGCGGTAAACGCAATCGTCAACACCAGGGAAGCAATGTTGATTCTGTATCCGGAAAAACGCGACATAACTGTTTACCCTTTACTACCTTATCACTTATACTTTAGAAAAAATCAGCGAGGTGTTGATTCCGCCAAACGCGAAATTATTGTTCATCCCGATTTCAAATGATTCATCCCGCACATCTCCCATGACATGATTGATCGGAGCGCACAATGGATCAGGTGTTATCAGATTCCGGGTCGGCGCAATAAATTTTTCTTTCATCATGATCATGGTGATAATGGATTCAATCCCTCCGCATGCACCCAGGGTGTGGCCCATATATCCTTTATAACCCGATACAGGCGTCTGGTTTCCGAACACGGAATAAATGGCCTTTGATTCGGCGATATCCCCGGCTTCGGTTGCCGTGGCATGGGCATTGATATGGCCGATTCTGTCCGGTGAAAGTCCGGCTTCCTGCAAAGCCAGTCTGGAAGCGCCGATCAGACCCTCCACACCCGGACTGGTCAGGTGGGAACCATCGCAATTGTTTCCAAACCCCAGAATCTCCGCATAGATCCGGGCGCTTCTTTTCCGGGCATGTTCATATTCTTCCAGCACAAGACAGGCCGAGCCTTCACTCACCACCAGGCCGTCCCGATCCTTGTCAAACGGTCTTGGCGTCAATTCCGGTGTATCATTATAATTGGTTGAAGTGGTGCGCATGATATCAAATACGCCGGCATTCATGAAATGCATCTCCTCGGCACCTCCGGTGATCATCATGACCGCCTTTCCCTGCCGGATCAGCTCATATCCGAACCCGATACCCTGAGAACCGGAAACACAAGCCGTGCAGGAAGCAATCAACGGCCCTTTTGACTGAAACAGAATCGCAAGGTTTGCCGCACAGGTATGGCTCATGAACTGAAGATAGGATGAGGACTGCATTCCCTTCAGGCTGCGGTTGGTCGATGCCTGCTGAAAGAAAACCTCCATGGATGTGGTGCTTCCCTCTGTGGAACCAAAAGAGACTCCGCATTTTTCAGATGAAACCTCATCCGGTTCCAGGCCGGAATCTGAAACTGCTTGCAGCGCAGACATGGCCGCCAGTATCCCGACCCTTCCCATGGTCCGCCTGTACTGCCTGGGGATCTGTTTCTCATCAAAATCAGGACAGAGTCCGGCCACCTTGCAGCGCAGATTTTCAATCCCGTCCCACTCCGGCATCTTCTGGATTCCGCTTTTCTGCTCCCGGAGTGCGGATGAAAGCGCCGCAACGGAATTTCCCAAAGGGGAAAGCACTCCGATTCCGGTTACGACAACCCTTGGCTGGTTACTCATTTTGTTCTCTCCATCCGCTCTTCCGGCTCAATGCCCTGTGATATAAGGCCTCAACCTCTTGTACAACTTCCCTTATGTTTTTCTCTTTCGGAATATGGATGAGATCCATAAACTCGATCTGAATGTTGGAGATCTCTTTTGCCGGCAGATACCAGGGTTCTCCTTTTGGAAGAAAAGGCGGATCATTGTGAATCAGCACCGGTTGAACCGGAACACCCTGTTTCTGGGCAATCTTAAAAGCCCCTGCCTTGAATTTCCGCAGCGAGCCCTTGGGCGACCTTGTCCCTTCCGGAAACAGAAGGAATTTATACCCCAAAGTCAGTTTTTCCATGGCATCCAGCAAGGACATCATGGGGTTTGCGGAACTGCCCTCCGGAGAAAGGATATATCCGGAAGACCGGAAAATCGGCCCCAGCGGAAGCCAGGTGGCCAGGGAGCGTTTCACCAGAACCGTCAGTTTCGGAATATCGCGGATCAGATACAGAACATCAAACAGCCCGGGATGGTTGGCAATAATGATGCATGGGCCTTCGTAGCAATGCCCTTTTGCCGGCCGGGCCTTGAGAAGTCCGCCTGCTTGCATCAAACCGAGCCAGATGACAAAAAAAAACCGGTGGGTGTTCTGCATGCGTGAGGGTTTATGGCCTGCTGCCAGTTCCATCAGGAGAATGACCGGCAGAACCGGAAAAAGCTCTATCAGGATTCCGACGGCAAACAGAAAAAACATGAAAAACATGAAGAAACCTTTTCGGATTCGGGTAACCATATCTTATGCCTTTTTCATGTTCGTATCAGGAAATTGAAATCTTGAATGTTTTGTAAAAAGCCTCTACATCGTCATGCCGAACTTGATCCGGCATCCAGAAACCATTCAAATAACTGGATTCCGGGTCAAGCCCGGAATGACAAAAAAAATGAATAATCCGAATTCTTAGAGGGAGATCCATTATTCATGGATCGCTTCAAACAGATCGGAACCTGAAATCGCCCGCACAACCGCTTCAATATCCTTATCCATCGGACGATCCTCATGAAGAGACGGTGCAATCTCCCGTATCCTCTGGAAAATCCTGTCCAGCTCCGGTCGAGCTGAAATCCCTCCCCGGATTTCGCAGGCCTGAACCGCTGATAAAAGATGAATCGCAACAACCCGTTCCACCAGACAGCAGATCCGGGCTGCATCCCGTGCCGCAATGGTTCCCATACTGACCTTATCCTGGTTATGGGATTCCGTGGATCTGGAAAAAGAAGCTGCCGGCATGGTCAGTTTCAACGCCTCCGCGGCCAGGGCGGAGGAAGAGATGGACATGGCCTTGAATCCGTGATTGAAAAGCCTTTCATCCCCGGAAAGCTGAACCAGATCCGCAGGCAATCCCCGGTTCACATTGGAATCCACCATCACGGCAACCTGCCGGTCCGACATATCCGCGATGGAAGCCAGCGCGGCTTTCAATGAATCCATGGCAGACGCGATATGTCCGCCGTAAAAATTTCCGCCCATAATCACCTGATGGGTTTCCGGATCAAAGATCGGGTTGTCATTGGAACTGTTTGCCTCGATCTCAACCCATTCATGAACCCATCTCAATGTGTCATACAATACACCGGCCACCTGGGGCGTGCACCGGATTGAATAGGGGTCTTGGAGTGTCTCCAGCGCTTTGGATTCAAAAGCGGATGATTCTTCCCGGCTGGTCAGCAATCGAAGAATTACATCTGCAACAAAGGTCTGCCCGGGATGCGGTTTGGCCTTTGAAATCGCCGGATGATAGTGGTGAGCATTTCCCATCAGCGCGTGGATGCTCAATGCTGTTGCATAGATTACCGCATTCAGAACCCGCTCTGCTCTCTCGACCATTATTACTGCAATGCCGGTCATGATGGCCGTACCATTCATGATGGCCAGCGGTTCCTTGGGTTCAAACCGGTGTGGGGATAATCCGGCCTTTTCCAGGGCTATTCCGGCGGGAATCTGTTTTCCCTCATAGAATACCTCCCGCTCTCCCATCAATGCAGCCGCGACATAGGACATGGGCGTAAGATCTCCGGATGCCCCGACAGATCCTTCGGACGGCACCACAGGCGTGATATCATAATTCAGAAACGCCGCCATGATCTCCAGAAGCCGGACAGAAACCCCGGAGTATCCTCTTGCAAAACATAAAATTCTGGTAACCATTGCTGCACGGACATGAACCGGATCAATGGGCTCCCCGGTTCCACAGCCATGGAATCGGATCAGATTCCGGCCATTCTGCAAAGCGACTTCTCCGACCATTCTCTTTCCGCAGCATTTTCCGAATCCGGTTGTGACGCCGTAAATCGGTGTGCCGTTGTTCATGGCTTCGAGCAGTATGGTCTGTGATTTTTGCAGATGTGTACGGAATTTTTCATCCGGGCTGATTTCAATCCGGGCCAATCCCTTGGCCACCGCGATGATCTCTTCCAGGGAAAAGATTCCTTGGTCCACCACCAGCGTGCGATTCTTTTTCAAACTGTCTGACATGCCTCATACCTCTGTAATCATATTCGTTCTAATACGGAAAAAAGGCTATCTTTATTCCGATCATGATTTTTTTCAAGTTTTTTTTATTGCAGGAGCCTCATCATGGTTGTTTCCCCCTGAACAGAAACCGGAAAAACCTTGTCAGAATCAGATGGGTAAACACCTGACTGTTCCTCAGAAAATCAACAAATGGCCGGAAGTGGGATTTTCTTTTTCCCGGAGCTTCATAGGTCACGCCAACCCGCACCTCAATCACCGGAATCTTTTTCCATCCAGCCCTGACCAGCACCTCCACCTCAAACTGAAACCGCTCTGAACAAACCCCCAGGTTCAGGGTTTCCGGCAATGGATAGATCCGGAATCCGCTCTGGGAATCCCGGAGCCACTGCCCGCCCGACGTCCAAACCCAGAAATTGGAAAACTCCCGGCCAAACCGGCTGGTCCAGGGCACGTTATAGTTATCCATTCCCTGCCGTCTTCCCAGAATAATAGGCCGGACATCTTTCGGGATTGCCTGAACCAGATTTACCAGATCATCCGGATTATGCTGGCCATCTGCATCCATGGTGATCGCCCAGTCCGCGACCTGCTGTGCTGCCTGAAAACCCGTTACCAGGGCAGCACCTTTGCCCTGGTTTATCCTGTGCTGTAAAAGATGGATATTTTCAATCCCCCGGAGCTTTGAATAACTCTCATCGGTTGAGCCATCATCCACCACAAATACAGGATATCCATGTCCCTTTGCCCGGATAACAACATCCGCGACCGTCTGATCGTGGTTATACACCGGAACCACAATTGCTATTCGGGAGTCCGTCACTGCCCAATCACCTTTACATTGTTTTCCATTCAATCTGACCTGTCGGTTGGCCCGTTGGCCCGTTGGCCGGTAAAACCCACTTTCCAATACCGGCAAACTGGCTAACCGGCTAACGGGCAAACCGACTAACCTGTTTTGGAACTTGTAGCCTGATATGTCAATACAGATTATTTTTCTCTTTTACTACAACAGCAGACTTTTGAAATTGGCTCATAATTTATCGGCATTGATTTATTAACATATTCATTTCGGAAGGTTTACAGCATTTTCAGGACGGCCCTGACAATTTGGCAAAACATCAAAAAAAGGCCCAAATCTTTCCAAATGATGTTTCCAAATGATCGTTAATTCGGCAAAAAGTATGATAGTATTGTGGTAAATCACAATTTATTTCATTGTATTGAGATGGTGGAAGCCTGAGTCGATATCAGTAAATTATAAAAGACAATGACCTACATGGTGTCGGGGTGTTTTTGCTTGTATTTGTTCCATCCCCGAGTTGTCCATAAGCATTATATCCCCAAGCCCAGAGCGTACCGTCGGTCTTTCGTGCCATGGTATGATCCCCTCCAGCAGTTACATCAGCCCAGTCCGTGTCGGTTTCGATTTGTGTCGGAGTATTTTTGTTTGTATCTGTGCCGTCCCCGAGCTGGCCTAAACCGTTCCCCCCCCAAGCCCAGAGCGTACCGTCGGTTTTTACTGCCAGGGTGTGGCGTTGTCCAGCAATCACAGCAGTCCAGTCCGTAAGGGTTCCGATCTGTGTCGGAATATATTTATCAGTATTTGTTCCATCCCCGAGTTGGCCATAATAGTTCCACCCCCAAGCCCAGATTGTCCCGTCGGTCTTTACGGCCACGGTATGAGAATCTCCAGCAGTCACAGCAACCCAGTCTGTAAGGGTTCCGATCTGTGTCGGGGCGTTCTTATCTGTGTTCGTCCCATCCCCGAGCTGGCCATAAGTATTTTGTCCCCAAGCCCAGAGCGTACCGTCGGTCTTGACTGCCAGGGTAAAATAAACTCCAGCAGTCACAGCAGCCCAGTCCTTAAGGGTGCCGATCTGTGTCGGGACGTTCTTATCTGTGTTCGTCCCATCCCCGAGTTGTCCATAATAGTTCCACCCCCAACCCCAGAGCGTACCGTCGGTTTTGACTGCCAGGGTATGATTTAATCCAGCAGTCACAGCAGCCCAGTCCTTAAAGGTACCGATCTGTGTCGGGGCGTTCTTATCTATGTTCGTCCCATCCCCGAGTTGTCCATAATAGTTCCACCCCCAACCCCAGAGCGTACCGTCGGTTTTGACTGCCAGGGTATGATCCCCTCCAACAGTTACATCAGCCCAATCCGTATCGGTTTCGATCTGTGTTGGAGTGTTTTTATTTGTATCTGTCCCGTCCCCGAGCTGGCCAGAAGCGTTATACCCCCAACCCCAGAGCGTACCGTCGGTTTTGACTGCCAAGGAATGTTTAAATGTAGCAGTCACAGCATCCCAGTCTGTATCGGTTTCGATCTGTGTTGGAGTGTTTTTATTTGTATCTGTCCCGTCCCCGAGCTGGCCAGAATAGTTATCTCCCCAAGCCCATAGCGTACCGTCGATCTTTACGGCCAGGGTGTGGTGTTCTCCAGCAGTCACAGCAGCCCAGTCCGTATCGGTTCCGAGCTGTGTCGGGGCGTTCTTGTCTATGTTCGTCCCATCCCCGAGCTGACCATAATAAGTATTTTGTCCCCAAGCCCATAGCGTACCGTCGGTCTTTACGGCCAGGGTATGATAAGATCCAGCAGTCACAGCAGCCCAGTCCGTATCGGTTCCGAGCTGTGTCGGGGCGTTCTTATCTATGTTCGTCCCATCCCCGAGCTGGCCAGAACCGTTTCCCCCCCAAGCCCATAGCGTACCGTTGGTTTTTACTGCCAGGGCGTGGCGTTGTCCAGCAGTCACAGCAACCCAGTCTGTGTGGGTTCCGATCTGTGTTGGTGTGCTTTTGTCTGTATTTGTCCCATTTCCGAGCTGGCCATAATCGTTATATCCCCAGGCCCATAGCGTACCGTCGGTCTTTACGGCCAGAGTATGATAAGATCCAGCAGTCACAGCAGCCCAATCCGTTTGAGTTCCGATCTGTGTCGGCGAGTTTTTGTCTGTATTTGTCCCATTTCCGAGCTGGCCATAAGCATTATATCCCCAAGCCCATAGCGTACCATCAGTCTTTACGGCCAGGGTATGACCCCCTCCAGCAGTTACAGCAGCCCAATCCGTGTGGGTTCCGATCTGTGTTGGAGTGCTTTTATTTGTAATTGTCCCGTCTCCGAGTTGGCCAATATAGTTATACCCCCAAGCCCATAGCGTACCATCAGTCTTTATGGCCAGGGTATGCCCCCCTCCGGCAGTTATATCAACCCAGTCCGTATCGGTTTCGATCTGTGTTGGAGTATTTTGGTTTGTATATGTGCCGTCCCCGAGCTGGCCGGAACCATTTCCCCCCCAAGCCCATAGTGTACCGTCGGCTTTTATTGCCAACGAATAATTTATTCCAGCAACCACTTCTCCTGTACATTTTGGGGTAGTGGTGAACTGCCATGTTTTATTGGACTCCAGTTTGTTGCCGGCCGTGTCTTTTACATTGGTTGTTATGGTAACTGTGTAAAGTGTATCGCAAGATAAGTTGCCGGATGGTGTAAAAATTGCCATCATGTCCGAATTGTTGTAGGTAACCGTGCCGATGGTATCGGTTGTACCGTCATTTACGATAAAAGTTGCTGTTGTAAGGGTTGCAGCATCCATAGACTCGGAAAATATTGCCTTGATCGTTGGATGTACCTGCCAGCCATGGGTATTATCTTTTGGATAAGTGGACAGAACTCTTGGTGGCACATCTTCCGGAGTGCTGAATGACCATGAAAAATCATTTGGCATTGCATTTCCGGCAAGATCCTTGACACTGTTTTTTATCGTGACTGTATAGGTTTTATTGCCAAAATTCAACTCTGATGATGGCTTGAAGGTCACGATTGTACCATTGAGACTGATAGAACCGGAAATATTGGCTGTGCCATCATTTACCAGAAAGGATGTTGCTGTAAATGTTGCTGAATCCATAGGCTCTGAGAAGGTAGCGGTAATGGTCGTCCTGACTCCAACACTGGTGGCATTGTTTAGGGGGTTGGTTGTCTTTACTATTGGCGGCGCTATATCGGATGTATTACAGGTTTTGTCTGCGCTATAAGCGGTGCCGGCGCTGTTTGTCGCCACAAGACGGAAGTGATAGGTTGTTTCCGAAGCAAGCCCGGTAATGGTCGCATTTACGGATACGTTCGCACTGTCTGACCCCATGTTCTGATCTGGTGTCACCGATCCATAAGCGGTTGTGGTTCCATATTCAAAATGGCAGGTCGTTGCCAATCCCTTTGGGTTTATGGCTCCACTTAATTCAGCCGAGCTACCTGTAACAGAGGTGGCATCATTGGTTGATGATGCGGGTGGTAGCAGCAGGTTCAATGGCTGGGCACTAGACCAGGCGCCCTCTGAACCGTGAATATCGATGGGCCTGACACGCCAGTAGTAAGTGCCTGAAGATGGAAAGGCCGGTGTTGTAAAGTTGCTGGTAGTGGATTGTTCATCCATCTGAATCGAGGAAAAATCAGCATTTTTTGAGACCTGCACCTGATAACCGGACGCATTGGTAATCGCTTCCCATTGAAATTGTGGGGTATCAACATTGGCTGTGTTGTCATCATCCACCGGAGACAATGTGGTGGTAAATGATTTCATGTCAACATTGACCGGCTTTGCTTCAGAAGGCGCAATTCCGCCAATCACGGTCACATCGGTTTGCTCTCCCCGGTACATTACATTGCCGCTGCCGTCTTTTCCCAGACAAACAATCTTGCGGCCGGTTCCGGAAGAAACCTCCAGGATAACACCCTGATGATCTTCACAATTCCATCCCTGGCCATTATCGGTTATAAACGCATTATTGCTCTGGTCATAGATACTTACATAAATCGTTGTGAGATTGCTGCCCAGGCAATCGATGGTCCCGTTTTCATTTAACACCACGGCACTGGCCTGACGTACTTCGCCATTCTGGTTTTCTGTGTGATCAGCACCCTTCCAGTTGAGTGAAATTGATAAGGGGCCTGTTTCCTGATCACCATGTATGGATACATTATTGGAATGATCAGGATCATTGCTGCAAGAGGTCAGAAAAAAAAGAATAGATATAAGAGCCAATTTCAAAAGACTCTTATTGTAGTTCCGGCGAAAACTAAAATCCGGTATTTTCGGCTCTTTTCTGAGCACTGATTTTCGCCGGTGTGACGCTTTATAATCGTTTTGAAATTGGCCCATAAGGAAAAGGAAAACCGGATTGATGATTTTCAATATTTTCATAATTCCCTCGATCTACCACGTTACAGCCACTGGGCCGGTTTCGGTGTTTGAGGCAGGCTGTTGTTCAGTACTGTCACCGCCGCCTCCGCCGCCGGATCCAGCAGCAGCGCCACCGGCAACAACCACCAGACCGCCCAGAATCCACCATTTATATCTGGAAATAAAGCTTCGATCCTCCTCAATAATATTGTCTTCTCTGGTTTGCTCAAGGACGGTTTCCAGACTTTTCACTTTTGTTTTATGCATATCTAGAACAATGGATGAGGCATTTTTTCCAGGAGGATTTCCTTTGTAGTAATTGTAGATCATCTGTACCGCCAATACCCGCCCGACTTGCAATAATTCATCTTTTGAACAGGAGCAGGTGCGGCTTTCCCGGGCTTTTGCACCAGATTCTTCACCGATTGTATCCAATAATCTGATAGCCAGATGATATTTATCTTTCAATTTTGCTAAAGATCCGGCTACCATGAATCGCGAGTTGAGTTTGTTCCCAAAAAGAATCAGGCACTGGTTATCTTCCTCACATCCAATTTTCTGGAGGGTTGCCGTCCGTTGGGCCAATTCGTTAATGTCCTCCTGACTGACAACCTCATAAATGCCAAGCTTGTGGATCTGGCTTCTGATCTCTTCCGAAATCGTATCACCAAGTTCCTGCTTGATATCACCACTTGCCTTAAGGTTCATAACAGCCAGGCGATCCTGGGCTAAAATGATATTGGGAAAAAGTAAATTAAGAATTAAAATTAGGCAGATTGGGGTGCTTTTTCTGATTTTCATTGTTGTCACCTACGTAAAAGTGTTCCATATTGAATATCAGCGTTTTTAAAAGCAAGAAAGCCGGGCTACCATTATTTGGCAACCCGGCTATCTTTTACAAAAGATCCGTGGCTTTCCGTCAACCGATCACTCGGTGTTAGGCTTTTTCATCACTATGGATATAGATTGATTTTTGAAACAATATAATCTGAATCAAATCCGTGTGTCAATGAGTTGTTTTATATGTCACACGCGAAATTTTGTACATTATCCATAAGCGTTGTCAATAATAACAACCGGTATACCCCCGGCTCTGTCCTGACTGTGGGGCGCACATAACACCGGAATTGGCATTGTTATCCTCAGGAAAAAACTGCCCGATGAATTAGTTGTGTTATTTGTAAAAGCAATTGACAGATTGCATAAAATCGGTTATGGTTCCGGCATGATTAATCGAATTGCGGAAAAAACCATTCGGAATCTGCTGCACGGATTTCCAATTGTTACGTTGACGGGACCGCGTCAGTCAGGGAAGACAACGCTTGCCATGGCGGTCTTTAAAAACAAACCTTACGCTTCATTGGAAGAGCCTGATTTACGACAGGCTGCCAGTGATGATCCACGTTCGTTTCTGGCGCGTTTCCCCAACGGTGCTGTGCTGGATGAAGTACAGCGTTGTCCCGATATCCTTTCATATCTTCAAACCTGCGTAGATATCAGTGGTAAAATGGGCATGTTTATCCTGACAGGTTCTCAACAGTTTGGCCTGATGTCCGGGATCACACAATCCCTTGCAGGACGTACGGCTTTTGTTGAACTGCTTCCGTTTACCATCAACGAATTGGCAGATGCCGGAATTCTGCCTTCGGATATTGATGCCATGATGTTGACCGGCAGCTATCCGCCTGTTTATGATCGCTCGCTCGTTCCTGCAAGCTGGTATAGCGCTTATGTTACAGCTTATGTTGAACGTGATGTCCGTCAGATGCTCAAGATTCAGGAATTGGAAACCTTCCAACGTTTTGTGAGATTATGCGCCGGACGTACGGGGCAGTTGCTCAATCTTTCTTCACTGGCGACAGAATGCGGTATAACCCATAATACAGCTAAGGCCTGGATATCCGTTCTTGAGGCAAGCTATATTGTTTTTCTCCTGCGGCCTCATTCTGTCAATTTCAGTAAAAGATTGGTCAAGATGCCCAAACTTTATTTCTATGATGTCGGTCTGGCTGCCTGGCTTCTGGGCATTCGAACAACAGAACAAATCATAACACACCCACTGCGGGGTAATCTATTTGAGACATTTATTATTTCAGAGCTGATCAAATCAAAACTGAACTGTGGCGAAAAACCTTCTGCTTTTTTCTGGCGGGATAGTAACGGTAATGAAGTCGATTTGATTCTCGAGCAGGGCACAAAACTGATGCCCATCGAAATTAAGTCGGGCCGCACCTTGACCTATGAGTCATTTGCCGGCCTGGAAAAATGGCGGACGCTGGCCGGAGATATGGCCACTGCACCGGTATTGATTTATGGCGGTGATGAATCTTATGATCATAAAGGAAGTAAAGTCATCGGCTGGAAAGAAATCGGGAAAAAAGCGACTTTTACGTTCTGATAGAACAACAGCAGGTATAAACAGTTATTGACATCATATTTTCCTTCCCATATTCTCATCCATGGGAAAACAGGATTTTGGCCACTGGGGCGTTCATTTCCATCTATACAGGTTCTTATGCAAAAAACGATTTTATTTTTCTGTACGGGTAACTATTACCGGAGCCGTTATTCCGAGCTGCTGTTCAATCATTATGCCGATGAATATGGATTGAACTGGAAGGCGGATTCCCGCGGAATTCTCGCCTCGCAATACAACAATCCTGGACCGATATATGATGTGGTGACGAACCGGCTGAAAGACATGGGGATCAGAACAGCGATAGACCATCGTTATCCAATTCAGCTGGAAGAAGCAGATCTTGAAAAAGCGGATCTGACCATTGCCCTGAAAAAAGCTGAACACTATGACATGATGAAACATATGTTTCCGGGATGGGCCGAGAAAATCACCTACTGGCATATTCATGATATTGATTTCGAACCTCCGGAAATCGCCCTGCCGAAAATCGATATCGAAATCCGCAAGCTGATGAACACATTCGGCAGCTAAAAAAATTATTTTTCGGTGTAGTTACGGCTGCCCAAATTCATGTTTAATGTGTCTCATTCAGATATTATTGAGGAGCTTTGTGCTGTGAACGATGTTTTTAAAAAGCAATATTTAGTGATAAAAAACAAGATCATTTAATGTGTTGAAACGAAAACAAGGGTTAAGATGCTGTGAGAAAACATAAAACCAGGTGGCCATAAAAATAATGCCATAACCCCGCAAACAAATGTTTATTGACACACAGGTTCTTTTTCGGCATAGTCTCCGCTGCAAAATTGACTTTTACAGGTATCCAGGTTGAGAACAATATTAAAAACAGATTGTTATATTGTTTTTCGGGTATGATTACCGGTTTGTAAGCCACCTGGGAAAAAGATAATCATAATGGATTGAGAAAAAAAAGATGAAAAAAATTTGGATATTATCGATTGTTTGGATGGTTGCCATCTCTTGTGCATCCTTTCCGAGTATCAATGCTCCGAAGAATATGGAAGAACCCAAGACCGACGAACAACTCAAGGCTGAATACCATCTGATGAAGAATAATCTGAGCCTGGCGATTCGTGAAAACGAAGTGTTTAAAGAGGAAAATCGTGCGTGCAGGAGCGATATCGAACAGCTTAAGAAGGAAATCGGAGGGTTAAAGACTGATCTTGCCGAGTTGAACCAGAAGTATGAAACCGACATGGCCATGATGAACCAGAAATACGTAACCCTGGAAGGCCAGTACAAAACACTTGAAGAACAGAGCAATGCAAAAATTCAGGAGTTGACGGACCTGAATACAGCGACCCTGGACAAGCTTGCCGTCGAAACAGTGCGGTTCGAACAGGAATTGAAAAAACAGAAGGATGCGTTTACAGAAGAACGGCAGGCAATGCAATCCGCCTTTGCGCAGAAATCGCAGGAATATGAAAACCGTTTGAATACCATGACAAAGAATCTGGCGGAAAAAGAAGCCAAACTGGCATCCCTGAATGATTCCCTGACCAAAGCCAATGGTTTGATACAGACCCTGCAGAAGACTGTCGCCGATGATCGGATAAAGATGGAAACCATGCAGAAAACATTGGACGAACGTCAGGCAACGATTGGAACCATGCAGAAAACAACCGATGAACAAAAGGCAATGATCGGAACCATGCAGAAAACAATCGATGAACAAAAGGCAATGATCGGAACCATGCAGAAAACAATCGATGAACGTCAGGCAACGATTGGAACCATGCAGAAGATAATGGACGAGCGTCAGGCCATGATTGGAACCATGCAGAAGATAATGGACGAACGTCAGGCAACGATTGGAACCATGCAGAAAACAATGGATGAACAAAAGGCCACAATCGGAACCATGCAGAAAAAAATGGATGAATATAAAGCCCCGGTCCAAAAAGCGGATGCAGAAGTCCAGCCGGCATCTGAACCAGTACAACCGGCGCCGAAACAATAAGTTTTTAGGAAAAAGAGATATATTAATGAACCAAATTTTAGAAATGATGAAAGTAAGAATTTTGATTGCCGGATTCCTGCTATGGCTTCCGGCAGTGGCTCTGGCCGCTCCTTTGGATCAAACCGTCACACTCCTTCTCACCTCCAATCTGAACGGAAATTTTACCACGACGGAACAAAATCAGGATCAGGAAGATCCCATGCTGGTGATGGCCCAGGCCCTGATTCAGGAACAGGAAAAAAGATCCGCCGACCTCATGCTCGATCTGGGTAATGCCTTTTATCCCGGCTTGCTTTCCAAATTTTCCCATGGGTCTATAACCATGGACTATCTGGGTTATTTTGGTTTTTCAGCTACGCTGGTATCTTCAAACGATCTGAATATCGGCCTGGGGAACCTTGAATTCCTGACCCAGAACCGAAGGACGATTTTGCTCTCCGCCAATATTGAAAAAAACGAACAGACTGTTTTTCAGCCATATTTTACATCCACCATAAAAGGAAAAAAATTCGCCTTTATCGGGATCACTTCTCCAAGAGGTTTCCTGGATGTTGCGGAAAAGCAGCTTTTTGACGCCAATTTTGCCAATATTAATAATGTCCTGACCTTAACCATTGATAAACTCCGGGTGGAGCAGACCGATTTCATTGTCGTTCTGTCCGGGCTTCCTTATCAGGAAAATCTCGATCTCATGGAAAAGCACAAAGATATTTCGCTCTGCATCAGCGGCGGTGACTCCGAGGGGCAGTTGTTCACTTCCAAAGCCTCCAGGGTGGATATTGAATCCGGCCGGTCACTGATCACTTTGACCCGGCCGGAAGGATACTATACCCTGACGATGACGGCGGGACAGAAGCTGGAGGTCAACACCTTAAAGACAACGGTTCCCAAGGTGGATAGAGTGGCTTATACGCAAAGCTATATTGATTTTATCAAACGGCTGAAACTCTGGAAATCGCAATTTGCCTCAGAAGGGGATCAGACACTGGTTGAGAATATCCCTGGGCAGGTGCCAGTGAATGGCCGGCAGACTGCGGAACTACTTCGTCACCGCTACGGGGTTGAGGTGGTCATCCTGGATCAGAAAGCGATATCGTCTGAAGAGCTTTCCGGAAGAGTGACCTATTCGGATATCCTGGCCATCGTGAATGATGATTTTCCCCTTTTTACGTACCGGATTACCGGCAAGGAACTGAAAAAAGCAGTGGCGGAGCAGAAAGATCTTGTGACTGCCGGAATCGACAAGGATCAAGTACAGGGCTATCCAATCGATGATAAAAGGGATTATCTGATCTGTTCCACCCAGCCGGTATATGACAGGATTGCAAAACAGTCCGGCAGGGAGATCAGCTACAAGAATACATGGAATTCCATTTCCGAGGTGATCAGTTCAGACCTGAAAACAGAACAGGTGATCGCCAAAAATGATTTCGAGTATCTGGACCGCAGGATCGCAATGACGATTGACCTGTCTTTGTCCAATTTTCTGGATCAGGCCGAGGTATCCCGTGATGAAAGAGATTCTGTGCCCGCCGGCAAACCAAAAACCTCTTATACCAAATGGGGCATTGAAGATAAAATTGATTTCACGATCTACAACCGGTATCACAAACTGATTCTGACGCCTTATGTTTATTTTATCAGCAAGGATGAAGAATATCTGCAGAATCTGCTTCGGGGAACGGCGCTTTATACCTATAACATACATCCGAATATCAAGCCTTATCAGAAATCACAGGTAGATACAGTGGTTCAGGATGTGGTGGTTGATGGAGTGGAAAAAAGACCGTTGATGTTCCGGGAAACCGCAGGTGCCTTGTTTGAGTCCAAATATCTGAATGGAAAGCTGGGTCTTGGTTTTGAAAAACAGACCAAGGATGATCCAAAAGAGGCCTATGTGGGTTTTGAAGGGCTTGCAGATTCCAAAATCGAATTGTGGAAGGACAATATCTTTTATATTTTTAATCTGGATTCATTCTATGGCTTCAAGCGCGATGATTTGGACAATCGTCAATTCCGTGTGGAAATTTCCAATGCGCTCTCCTTTAAACTGAACTCGCTTCTGGCAATATCTGCCAAGCATAAATGGTTTTATTTTGATTCCAACGAGTATAACATAATTCTGGAGAGATACCCGGAGGATTATACAGAATCCCAGTTCCTGGTTTCACTCGATCTCAAGACGGATTTCAAACTGTTTTAAATCCGGAAAAATCCGCCCTTCCCGGACATGATTCCGGGAAGGGGTAGCCATCTCCTCAATGAAAGGGCAAAATGTGAATGGGGTCACCTTCATGCACACCTTCCTTTCACATATGCTGAACCTCCATGCTTTCTGCATCCCATTCTGAACAAACAGATGTCATCATTATCGGAGCCGGTGCATCCGGGCTGATGTGTGCCATCGAAGCCGGCAAGCGTAAACGCAGGGTGCTGGTTATCGATCATGCCAAAAATCCAGGGCAGAAACTGCTGATATCCGGCGGCGGCCGCTGCAATTTCACAAATTACCATATCCATGCAGGCAACTACATTTCCCACAATCCCCATTTCTGCAAGTCGGCCCTCAGCCGATATACCCAGATGGATTTTCTGGCATTAGTAAAAAAACATCAGGTTGCTTTCAGCCAGAGGGAGCATGGTCAACTCTTCTGTGCCGGGAGTTCGCGCGAAATTTTGAATCTTCTCTTATCCGAATGCAGGGATGCCGGTGTCTTATTCAAACTGAGTACAAAAATGGAGAAGATTGAGCAAGGCAGGGAGCATGGTTTTACGGTCTATACAGATCAGGGAAATTTTTTCTGCAACTCCCTGGTTGTTGCGACCGGCGGACTCTCCATACCGGCAACAGGGGCGAGCCCATTGGGGTATAACATTGCGAAACAGTTCCATATCAAGGTATGGCCTCCACATGCCGGCCTGGTTCCTTTTACGCTTCAACCAGAGGATAAAGAAAAGCTTTCCGGCTTGTCCGGTATTTCCGTTGATGCAATCGTCAATAACCGGGGACAGCGTTTCCGGGGGAATATTTTATTTACGCACCGGGGTCTGAGCGGTCCGGCTGTCTTGCAAATATCCTCTTACTGGCAGCCCGGTGACGAGCTTACCATCAATCTGCTGCCGGATATGGATCTTGCTGATGAACTGAAAGCAAAGAAGCAGCATCCTCAGCAGAAGTTGAAAACCATACTGGCGGAATATCTGCCCAAACGTCTTGTGACAGCATTGATCATGAGTGATCTGGCCGAAAGACCCTTGCAGACGATCTCTCACAGCCGGCTCAGGGAAATTTCATCCCGGCTTCAGCAGTGGAGAATCAAGCCAGGCGGAACCGAGGGATACCGGACAGCCGAGATAACCGTAGGCGGTGTTGACTGCGATGACATCTCATCAAAGACAATGGAAGCCCGCAAAGTTCCAGGGCTTTATTTTATCGGGGAAGTACTGGACGTTACCGGATGGCTGGGCGGTTATAATCTCCAGTGGGCCTGGTCATCCGGCTGGTGCGCTGGACAGGATGCTTAGGCCAATAATCCTATTTCCTATCCAAATCACGAAACTGCTTATCCGGAAATATCCAATTTTGCCGGGTCAAAGAAAAAACGCATGATATCCAGAAATGTCTCTTCCTGATAGACCGTTTCATATCTACTGTCCAATGACTCCAGACATTAAAGCAGGCAACGGGAGTAATCAAAACTGTTGGGTAATCCAAATCCATCACTTTTAATTGCACCGGTCTCTCATTTTGAACGGCATCCCATTGAAATTTTATCCTGCATTTGGTAGAGGTATTTACGTATCTGACCATTTACCGTATTCAGACATCAACACTTCAACCTGTTTTCGAGGAGATGAACATGCGAACAAGATGGAATGGCCTTCTCTTTTTTTTCATTGCAACATTGATATTCACCTCATGCAGCAAGAATATCCGGGAAACAACCCTGGAAAATCCGGACGCTTCTTTCCGGTTGATCATTGCAGGGGATTCCAGTGATTTTAAAGACAGCATCCGGGACAGGGTGATGAATAACTACAGGAATGTCTGTCGGATCGATGTGGTTAATCTGGATAAACTGGATGGTATTGATTATGATTCGTATGATGCGGTTCTGATCATGGATTCATGTATGGCCTGGGGCGGATTCAACAAGGAAGTAAAGAATTATATCAACTCCCTTCCGGACAACCGGAAAGTGGTTGTGTTTTTTACCGCCGGTGATCCGGAATGGAAATACAATTATAAAGGGGTGGATGCCATAACCTCTGCATCTCTTCCCGCAAAGGAAGCAGATGTTACCAACCAGTTGATCCAAAAAATTGATCTGCTGCTGAACAAAGAGAAATAAACCAACCAACAAACCGGCCAACGGGGGACGGGCCAACCGGCAAACGGGCCAACGGGCCAACCTCCCGTTCACAGGAACCGAGAAGCATTTTTCTGCATAGCCTGAAAGTCAGTTTCAGCCAAGCCCGCCCCCCGCACAACCCGGATTGCCTGAGCCTGATTGATGAAATCCCCAGGTTCATGGGTATCGGTGTTGATGACCAGTTTGGCCTCATGCTTTTTGGCAAGCATGGCAACATGGCCGTTGGTGAGGGAGTGCCCTTTCCGGGCGGTTATTTCAAGGAAGATTCCTCTTTCCTTTGCAAGGATGACATCCGGTTCGGAAATCAGCCCCGGATGGGCCAGGACATCGATATCCGCTTCAAGTGCTGCCCGGTTGGTTCCGGGAGCTACCGGTTCAACGATGGTTTCTCCATGAACAATGATGATCCCGGCACCGAGAGCCCGTGCTTTTTTGGCAACCATTGCAATGTGGGCCGGGGGGACATGGGTGATTTCAATACCCGGGATTACTTTTATATCCATGGTTTGATTGAGATGCCCGGCAACCTCGACGATTCTCGGGATAATAAAATCGATGTTGGACAAATCTCCATGGTCTGTCAGACCGATTGCGCGAAGGCCGGCTGCCTGAGCACGGCGAACCAACTCAGAGGGAATGAGGACTCCGTCACTGAATATCGAATGGGTATGAAGATCGATCATGGTTGTTGCCTCGCTCTTGTTTGTTTCAGGATTCACTACACCTTATATTTGCCGAAATCATCCGGAGAGAGTTTCTCCAGGTATTCCGCCCATTTTTTACCCTCTTCACTTTCGTCAACAGCCTCATGCTTGTAATCTCCGGACCCGAATTTTTCAATGACCCTGTCATCGATAAAGATCGGTGCCTTGAAGCGCAGTGCAAGTGCAATGGCGTCACTGGGTCTTGCATCCATATCAAAAGTTTTTTCATTGGACAGAAAGTGGATCTTTGCGTAAAAAGTATTTTCCTTGAGATCGCACACCTCTACTTTCACGATCTCAATTTTCATGAGCTGGATGAAGTTTCGGAACAGATCGTGTGTCATGGGGCGATCAAAGTTGATGTCCTGAAGTACGGATGCAATGGCGGTTGCTTCCAGCAATCCGATCCAGATCGGGATGGAATGTTGATCATCAAGAGATTTAAGGATCAGAATGGGTGTGTTGGTGGCCTGATCCAGGGTGAGGCCTGCAATCGTCACTTCATGCAGCATAATGTTCTCCTTTTATGTCCTGAGATGATATTCCGGGATCAACCGGATCTCCCCACAATGAATGGGACAGGGCTCTTGTGATTTTAATGTGAATAATCTCTCCGGGAGTCAGGAAATGGCCGGACAGGGGATTTTCCTTCCAGAGAAAATTGACAATCTTGTTGGACGTTGTTCTTCCGGTATATTGATTCTCATCTGCTTTGCCCGGAAATCCGGTTGCTCCGGCCAAAGGTTCGGTATCCGGGCTTTTTTTGCTGAGTCCTTCCACCAGAACAGATTCGATTTTTCCCACACGGGTTTTGTTTTTGGTCCGGGTATAGGTTTCCTGAAGGTTCAGTACCTGCTGCAACCGCTCTTTTTTAACCATCTCGCTGACCTTTTCCGTGAAATGGACAGACGGAGCATGGGGCCGGTCTGAATAGGAAAAGGCAAACAGCCCATCAAATTCAACTCTTTTCATCAGATCCAGCGTGTCCTCAAAATCCGCATCGGTTTCACCGGGAAAACCGACAATCATGTCGGATGTGATGGCAATATCCGGGCAGGCAGCGCGCAGTTTTTCAATTTTTTCCAGATACAGCTCCCGCGTGTACTTCCGGTTCATTTTTTTGAGAATGTTGTTGGACCCGGACTGGACCGGAAGATGGATATGGTTGCATAACCTGTCCAGAGTGGAAAAACAGGTAATCAGATCATCTGAAAGATCCTTTGGATGGGATGTGGTAAAACGGATGCGGGAAATACCGTTGATCTGGTTCACTTTTTCAAGAAGTTCGGGAAACGAGCACAGACCTTCCTTTTTTCCATAACTGTTTACATTCTGGCCCAGAAGGGTGATTTCACGCATGCCGGAATCTGCGTATGCTTTGATTTCATTCAGGATCTCTTCGGGTTTACGGCTGATCTCTCTTCCCCGGACATAGGGGACAATGCAGTAGGTGCAGAAATTGTCGCACCCGCGCATGATGGTGACAAAGCCGCTGACCGGGGTGTTTTTTGGGTTCTCTGACGGCAGGATCGGTTCGATAAAGGTGGCAAACTCGATATCCACAATCTTTTGGCTGTTTTTTTCGATTTCGGAAATCCGGGCAGGCAGCCTTCCCACCGCATGGGTTCCGAACACAATATCCACAAAAGGCGCCCTTTTGAATATGGCTTTTCCCTCCTGCTGGGCAAGACATCCGCCGACGCCGACAATCAGCCTGGGGTATTCTTTTTTAAGAGATGGCAGACGGCCCAGGAAACTGAAGGCTTTCTGTTCCGCCTTTTCACGCACCGAGCAGGTATTGACTATGATCAGATCCGCTTTTTCCATGATGGAGGTGTGATCATAGCCAATGGCCTGAAGACTGGATATGATCCGGCTGGTATCATACACGTTCATCTGGCATCCGATGGTATGGATATAAACATATTTATGGTTCACAGGGTTCATTGGGTCAACTCATACCCTTCGGAAGAGAAGAAATCAACCTTTTCGATCATGATTTCCTCTTTCAGTCCTTTCAGGATGGTTTCGGTTTCCTGCCGGCAGCCGGGCGCGGTTGTCACGGAGATGATCCCCTGTTTCGCATCCACGGTACTGATCACGGCAAGTCCGTCATACGCTTCAAAGATAAAACGCAAAAAAGAGATTTCCCGTCGGTTAATGCGAAAATACTCGGTGGTGGTGTTCACGCTTCTGTCTATTCCTCTTTCGTGATAAGCAAAATCGGTCGGTTACATTCATTTGCGTTGATGATTCTGAAGAGTTTGTCAAAGGACTCCATCTGAAAAAACAGGCAAACCGGGAAACTTTTTTAAAAATATACCATTAACAACTTTGCCTTTTCAACAGAAAAAACAGACTTTCTTTTTTTTCAGTTGTCGGAAAGCAATGAATAGGATAAACCGTAGCTTATGGAAAAACTGTGGAAAATCCTGACGCCGGACCAGGGCATGGTGAGTCGTATCTGCCGGAGATTGAATTGCAGCCCGGTAATGGCAACCGTCCTTGCCAACCGGAATATCATGTCATCAGAGGATCTTTCTGCTTTTTTCGATTCTTCCTTTCAGCAGATCGGTTCCCCTTTCTGTGTTCAGGACATTGAAGTCGCCGCTGCCAGGATCTGCGAAGCTATTCAAACACGGGAAAGGATACTGATTTTTGGGGATTATGATGTTGACGGGATTACCGCAACGACCATGGTGTATCAGTTTCTGAAAGATGCAGGTGCCGAGGTTTCCTATTATATCCCGCACCGTGTCCGGGAGGGGTATGGGATGCGGCTGCGCCATATTTCCGATATTGCCATTCCCAATCAGATCAAACTGATCATCACCGTAGACTGCGGCATTTCCAGTCATGAGGCGATCAAAGCGGCCAATGCATCAGGAATGGATGTGGTGGTAACCGATCACCACAGAGTAACCGGTTCGTTACCGGATGCCTTGGCGGTTATCAATCCGGACAGAATGGATTGTGAATCCGGACTGGAGCATCTGGCAGGCGTGGGGGTTGCGTTTTATCTGCTGGTTGCGGTCCGGAAACAGTTGCGGGATCTGAATCACTGGAGTCATTATCCGGAGCCGAACCTGAAAGAGATGTGTGATCTGGTGGCGCTCGGAACCATTGCGGATCTGGTTCCTCTGGTTGCGGAAAACCGGATTCTGGTTAAAAAAGGCCTTGAGGTGATGAATGCAGGGAAGCGGGTCGGAATCAAGGCGCTGATCGATACATGCAACCTGGGGAAAGAGCAGATTGAAACCGGAGATGTTGCATTCCGGCTGGCCCCCCGGCTGAATGCAGCCGGAAGAATGCGGCATGCGGATCTGGCGGTTCAGCTTCTCATGGCCCAGGATGCGGGATCTGCCGTCAATGCCGCAAGGGATCTTGGAGAATTGAACCGCAGCCGGCAGATCATTGAAAAAGAGATTATCGAGGATATTGACCGGTATATTTCAGATTACCCAAAGCTTCTTGAAAAAAAGACCATGGTTCTGTCCCATCCAAACTGGCATGTCGGACTTCTGGGCGTTGTGGCTTCCAGGTTGGCTGACCGTTATTACCGTCCGGTTGTTCTGTTTTCGGAAAAGATATTGCCCTGGAAAGGATCTGCACGGAGCATCCCCGGATTTGACCTTCATCAGGCACTGGATTCCTGTTCCAGTCTGCTGGAAGCCTTTGGCGGGCACAAGATGGCGGCTGGATTGAGCGTGATGCCGGATCGGTTTCGTACTTTCCGGGATGAATTTGAAAACACGGCAGAGAAAATGATCTGTCCGGAAACCGCAAAACCAACCATTCTGATCGATAAGGAGTTGAATCTGGATCAGGTGACCGACCGGATCATGGAGGAACTGAATTCCCTTCAGCCTTTTGGCAAAGAAAATCAGGAGCCCTTGTTCATGGCCCGGAATGTCCAGATTCATTTTTCTTCGCGGGTTGGAGACAACCATCGGAGATTGCGCCTCGGGCATTCAACCGGAAAGCTGCTGAACGGCATCCATTTTAATGCAAGTCCAAAAACCATGAATGCTGCAAGGTTTGATAAGATGGCTTTCCGCCTTCGATGGAATCACTGGAACGGCAAAAAGACCGCCCAGGTCATTGTTGAGGATGTGGCAGAGCAGCAGTAGGATTGTACGGAGTTTCAGGAACACGATAAACAGGTCAAGCGATATATGGCGGAACAACTTTGGGTGGTTTATCTGGTTCAGTGTTCCGATCATTCCCTGTATTGCGGAATAACGAACAACCTGAAAAACCGTTTGGCAGCACATAATTCAGGCAAAGGAGCCAAGTATACAAGATATCGGAGACCGGTAACACTGGTCGCAACCAGTTCCGGAATGACTAGGAGAGAAGCACTTCAACTGGAATACCGGGTGAAGCAGGTGCCTTGCAGCCGGAAACAACATGAACTCACAAACAGAAAGGATGAAATGATCATGTCAATCAAAACAGAGTTAGTCGATGCAGTATTGAAGCAGATCAAATCTCTCACCAAAGCAATTGAAAAAATGATTACAGGATCCAGCAAACCGGAAAAGGCATCCAAGAAAAAATCGGCCAAGAAGAAACCAGCAGCCAAAAAAAAGGGCGCAGCCAAGAAAGCGCCGGCAAAGAAGTCTGCCGGGAAAAAAGCGGCCGGGAAAAAATAGCAAAGAAGGATTGTATTTACGCCATCTCTGATCTTTGATGATTTTATCGCGGTTGTGGTGCGTATCATCTGGGGATAGCTTCGTTCACTCCGGTGTGATGTTGGGGTGTCCATCCTCTCTGGTAGTTGAATTAGAATCGGGAATGACAGGCAGTAGTACTGCCTGTCGTTCCGGTAAAAGACGAATGCGGAGTGAAGCATCGTGATATCTATATTTCAATGAATGGCCTACTGATATACTTGAAAATGAGCGCAGAAAGGGAAGATAGGTAAGGTACCCGGAACTTCCCGGAACTCCCAAATATTCGGTAGGAAAATAAAAGCAACAGGACTTTATAAGCATTATTGAAAAAATATGACTATGAGAATTTATCTTGATAATTGCTGTTTCAATCGTCCATTTGATGATCAATCTCAAATACGGATAAGACTTGAATCGGAAGCAAAATTAAAAATTCAAGACGATATTATGGGAAATAAATTTGAACTTGTGTGGTCATATATTCTTGAGGCTGAAAATAGATCGAATCCTTTCGAGGAAAGGATGAATGCAATTGCTGATTGGAAGAAACAAGTTGTGATACAGATTAAAGAAAATAAAAAAATTTTGAATAAAGCAAAGAAACTGAAGGAAATCGGACTGCGTAGTAAGGATTCTCTGCATATATCATGTGCCATTTTTGCAAGATGCAAGTATTTTTTGACAACTGACGATAAAAAACTTCATAAAAACAATTCAATAAAAGAAATTACAATCATTGATCCAATTGATTTCATAAAAAAGGTTTACCTATGATAACCGATACTGAAGTTAAAATAAAAGGAGTTCAAGCGCTTACAAAATCGCTGGGGAACGTGGGAGCCGAGCGGTTTATCGCCCTTATACAGAGGGAGCCATTCGACTATACAAAATGGCAAAGAATACTGTGGGAAGATCAAAGTATTGAAGAAATCAGCAGTAAGGCAATGAAAATTTATGAAGAATCTGCCGGACAACCAGCTCAACCTGACCGCAGGAAGCGCGGCGGAGCAGCACGGTAAACACCTTGGCGCGGCAGTTTAGCCGGAGCGTTTGTGCCAGTCATGACACATAACTGGCATGGTGCAAGTCCATCTGTACCAGGTTCTCGCAGAGCCGAAGGTTATTGAAGAAGGGGTCAAATGAGTCAAGAGCAGACCCTTTTACTTTTATAGAATCGGGAATGACAGGCAGTAGTACTGCCTGTCATTCCGGTAAAAGACGGATGCGGAGTGAAGTATGGTGATATTTATCTTAAATGTATGGCTTACATGACATGTTTAAAAAGGAGCGCAGAAAGGGAAGATAGGTAAGGTGTCCCCGGAACTCGCAGTTTGCACCGGATCGCTGATAGAGTGTCGCACACGGTAAAATTGGTCATTCAGGCATATATAATGTTAACGCTAACTCACTTTTTCAATTTATTAACCCGGCAAAAAAATACTCGAAATTATTTTAATTTTGTGCTATCGTC